>CBDUIC010000103.1:0-25281 GCA_965367245.1 uncultured bacterium
CGGACACGGACACGGACACGGACACCGACACGGACACCGACACGGACACCGACACGGACACCGACACGGACACCGACACCGACACCGACACCGACACGGCGCCCACGGCAGACACCGCACCGATCGACACGGGGCTGCCGGGCGTGCCGCCGGAGATCCTCGGCCTGTCGGTGACGATGGGCTGCGAGGATGTGCACATCGAGGTCGTCGCCTCGGATGTCGATGGCGATCTGGACCAGGCCACGGCGCTGATGCCTGGTGAGCCGCTGGTGGCTGCCCCCTTCGTGTCCGGGGTAGCGCGGCTGCGGGTGCCGCTCGGCCTACCCGCTTGCGCTGCGGCGGCCGACCACGCGGCCTACGCTCTCGACACCGTCGCCGCCATCGAGGTGTTCGATCTGGCCGGGCATCAGGTGGGGACCACCGGCCCTCCCATCCGCAGGATCACCGCCGAAGACGTGACGGGCACCAACGAGCTGGTCGGCTTCGTTGGTGGCGCGCTGGTCGTCTGTGGCGACTCCGACCACTCCACCGACGACGACCAGTTCCAGCTCGACAGCAACCACCCGGTCTTGAGATTGCTGTTGGACAACGACGACAACCGCGATCTCGACCTGTCGGTGACCCGCGGAGCGGCCACGGAGAACGACAACGGTGCGACGAGCGACAAAGAGGTGTTCATCGGCGACAGCGGCACGACGCAGGTGTCGCTGACGCGCAACATGCCTGGCTCGGTCGACGTCGTGTGGACGGCGGTCGTGTGCGAGCCCGACCCGTGAGGAGTGCGCGGAGATGATCGGTCTGTGGACACTGATGATGCTGGCCCACGCAGAGCCCGACAAGGCGACCACCGCGGAGGTCCGGCGTGTGGGCGAAGAGATGGTGGCCCACGCTGCGGCAGGGCGTCGGCAGCCCCTGCTGCGGCAGTACCGCACCCTGCTGGCGCTCACCACCGAGGTCGACCCCGAGCTGCACATGCTCGCCGCCGACGCGGCCCTCGCCGAGGGGCAGGTAGCCGAGGCTGTCGCGCGGTATCAACGCGTCCCGGCTGACGCGCCCCAGGCCTCCTTGGTCCGGGAGCTGCTCGACGGGCTGGCGGGTCGCTACGGAACGGTTCGCTTGTCGGCATCTCCGGGCGCCGAGCTCACGGCCGCCGTGCGCTTCCACCCCGAGGAGATGGCAGCGGTGTCCCATGCGCGCGAGGAGGTCGCCGAGACAGGGGTGTTCGTGGGGCTGCTGCCGGCGGGGGAGTACCAGCTGCCCGATGCTTCGTTCGTGGTGGAGGCGGGTGCCTTCGCCTCGTCGCTTCCCGGGGCTGCGCCGGTCGCCGCCCCGGGCCCCGGCTCCTCTCCCGAGCCTGCCTCGGCTACGCCCGACCCGCCCGGTGCGTCAGAAGGAGAGCCCGACGAGGACGCCCCCGAGGCCAAGGGCCCCGACGCTAGCGACGGATAGGCCGCGGTTGAGGCTGTGGGCGCTCCGCCGTGCATCGTCGCCGGCGCCCGTTTCGAGGGCGTTGTCGTACTGGCCTCGCGCTGCCCATGCCCCGCCGTAGAGGCCTCCTGCCACCACGCCACTGGCGATCCCCGCGATCAGCAGCGGCATCTTGGGCCCGCTCTTGGACGCGGCGGCGACACTGCTCCTCGCGGGCGACACCAGCTGCACCCCGAGGCCGTCGGGCTGAACGAGGGCCGGCAGCCCGGTGGTGTGCCATGTCGCAGGAAGCCCGTCGACGCGCCGCACCGGTGCGCTTGCGACCGGAGTGATGGCACGGGGGGCCAAGAAGTGCTGCTCCTGGAGTGTCACCGAGGCCTGGGTGAGCTCGTCGTCGAGGTCGATGGCGGGGGGCACCAGCGGGGCCGCCTCCCAGGCAGCCAGGATGTGGCGTGCGGCCAGGTCGAGGTCGCCTCGCTGCTGCTCGTACAGCCCGAGCACCGTGTGCACCTCCGCCAGGCGAGCGGGGTCGACGGGCTCTTTCGTGCAGCCGAGTTGGTCGAGGATGACGCGGCGCCGGCGTCGGTCGAAGCGACCGTCTACCGCGGCGAGGCGTGCGGCTTGCAGCTCGGCGTCGAGGGCCTCGAGGGAGCAGTTGGCCCAGGCGAGCTGTGACAGAAGCAGGATCATGGCGCCACTCTATCCGACGCTGCCGTCGAAGACGTAGGGGTAGACCATGGCACGTAGGCTACGCGCTCGGAACCAACCCTTCACCGGGGCGAGGTCGGGCGACGCGACCGCCCACTTCCTCGCCGCCACGAGACCGAAGCCAGCATTCGCTGTGGGGAGGGTGACCGCGTCGGGGAGGGGGTCGTCGACCCGGACCGCCTCCAGGTCGCGGCTGGCTCGCTCGAGCACGGCGGACAGGGCTGGGCGGGTGAGGGGCAGGAGCTGTGGGCCCGCGGCACCCTGCACGGCGGGCCCGATGGCGCCGCGCACGACCTCGTGCACGTCGAGGCCCTCGGCCTGCAGGGCGGCGAAGGCCAGCGCGGCGTCTTGGGTTCCGAGGAGCTCGAGACGGTCGGTGAAGGCCTCGCTGGCGCGCAGGGCGAGGCGGCCCTCGGGCACCCGCGGCCCCGGCCGGTCCTGCAGGATGATGGTGTAGCGAGCGGCCAGCGCGGTCGCGACGTCGAGGCGGTCGACGGTGACCCGATACGACGCGATGGCCCCCTCGCGGTGGCGCAGCTGCACCTGCACCTGCCGAGCGGGGAGCAGCTCGGCCGACGCCATCGCGGCCAGTCGTCTCCGCTGGCTTTCGAGCTCGGCCTGCGCTTCGGCGGGTAGCCCCCGAGGGGCGCGGGCCTTCAGGGAGGCGAGTCGCTCGGGGGCGGTCTGCGCCTCGGCGCGCACCCGCGACCAGGCACGGGCCGGCGGCATGCCGGTGTGCGGGTCGGGTGGGTCGCCGAGGGCCGCGGCGTGGCGCAGGTGGGTGACGAACCGGTCGACGTCGGGGAACGAGCGGTTGAGGCGAAGGGCGCGGGCGGCGGCGGCGAGCTCCATGGGGCGAGCCTACGGCATGGTGGGGGAAGCGAGGAAGGGCGCCAGCAGCTCGCGGTCGGTGAAGCTCCAGCCGCCGTCGCCCAGCCGGGCGATGACCAGATCGAGGCTGGGGATGACGTAGAGCCGCTGATCGTCGTGGCCTGCCGCCACCAGCAGGTCGGAGGGGGCGTCGTTGCTGACGATGGGCCCGGTCGGCTCCAGCCGCCGCACCGCGACCAGATCGACGGTGTCGCGATCCACATCGCGATTGAGCCAGGCCGCCCGGCCGTAGGCGGGGTTGGCCTCGGAGCCCTGGGCGCAGCCGGCGAACAGCCCCTCGGGGAGCACGCGCTGGCCTCGGAACATGCCGTCGTCTCGCAGGAGCACCCCGATCTCGGCCCACTCCGCGGCGGTGGTGAAGGCGCCATAGGACAGCGCCGGGGTGCCCGACGGGTCGCGGATCCACCCCGCCGTGCGGAAGCCGATGGGCTCGAAGACACGCTGCTGCAGGTAGTCGACAGGGTCGAGGCCCACCGAGCGCTCGATCACCTCACCGAAGAGGAAGAAGTGGGTGGCGCCGTAGGCGAAGCGCTCGCCCGGGTCGTGGCGCCAGGGCTGCGACAGCGCGATGGCCGCCTTGTCGTCGACCCGAGGCCGCGCGCGCATGCCGTCGACCGACAGGCGGAGGAAGTCGTGGCTCACGCCGCTGGTGAGGTGCAGCAGCTGGTCGACGGTCAGGCGGCGCGCTTCCTTGGGAAGCTCGGGGAGGACCTTGCGCACGCGGTCGTCGGGCTGAAGGTGGCCGTCGGCGTCGGCGGCGGCCATCAGCAGGCAGGAGAAGGTCTTGGTGCCGGAGAACAGGTGGTGCGGGGCGTCGAGGGCGTGCCCGTTCTGGCCGCTCTGGTAGACGATGGCGTCGCCCTTGACCACCACGAAGGCGCGGCCTCGATGGGCCTCGGAGTACGCAGCGGCCGCCTCGTAGCGGGCCAGCTCGTCGCCGGTGGCCGGCTCGTACGGCAGCCCGCCGTCGGGGGGCAGGGGGCTGTCGAAGCTGACCTTGGCGGCGCACGCGGAGAGCAGGAGCAGAGTCCACATGGGGTCATCCTCCCATGGCTCGTTCTAGTGCCATCGTGGGGCGTGACGTGGACCTCGCTTCGGCGCCCCCACGCCCGCTGCCGAGAGCAGCCGCAGCACGCGGTAGCGCTGGCCCGCGAAGGGCGCGAGGCGCTCCAGCATCTGCTCGTCGGTGCCCCGGGGCTCCCCCGCGAGGGCCCAGGCCACGGTGTTCGGCAGGTGCACGTCGCCGGTGATCACCGCGTCGGGGCGGCCGAGGCGGTGACCCAGCACGCTGCCCGCCGTCCACGGGCCGAGGCCGGGCAGGGCGGTGAGCCGCGCGAAGGCCTGTCCGTCGGGCATGGCCGCTGCCTCCTGCAGCCGATGGGCGACCTGAGCGGCTCGCAGCAGCGTGGTGGCCCGTCGGCCGGTGATCCCGCAGGACGCCACCTGCGCCCGCGACAGGCGACGAACCTGGGCGGGGGTGGGGGGCAGGCCCATGGCCTCGGGCCCCGGGGCGTCGTCGCTGGCGAGCTCGCACAGGCGACGCCAGCCCGCCGCGGCCTCGGCCCAGGTGACCAGCTGCTGGGGAATGGTGCACGCCATGGCCTCCCACACGTCGCCGGTGTCGGTGAGGCGGAGGCCAGCGAAGCGGCGTGCGAGGTCGCGGAGCCGGGGGTGGGGTGGCAGCTCCCATGGCGCCTCGTGGGCGCCGATGAGGCGGGGCAGGGCCTCCAGGGCGTCGTGGGCTCCGGCGCCCCAGGCCTCGGCGTGCACGGCTTGGGGCGTGGTCCACACATGGAGGGTGGCGGGACCGCTCGGGTAGTGGGCGGCACGCCAGAAGCCGTCGTCGGTGCGGCGGAAGGTCGGGTCGCGGTGGCCGGTGCGCAGGAACTGCACGGTGGCGCGCAGATCGTAGGGGGGCTCGGGGCGCAGGGTGCGGGAGGGCATGGCGAGCCGTATCGAGCCGTGGGGCTAGGGGTCGCGCTGCAGGAAGGCGGCGACCTCGGCCTCGGCGTCGAGGGCGGCGGGGTCGGCGGGGGCGAGCAGGTCGACCTCTGTAGCGAGGCGGTCGACGCCGCGATCGACGGTGACGGTGGCCTCCCCGGCGAGGCGGCGGACGCGCCGCACGGCGTCGTGTAGAGGACCGGTCTCGGTGAGCAGCGTGGCGAGGTCGCGGGCGCGGGCCTCGGCGGCGGCGCGGGTGAGCTGCAGGTCGATGGCGTCGAGGGCCTCGGTAGCGGCTGCATGGAGAGCAGCCACCCCCTCGGTGATCCGACGGTCGACCTCCAGCACCTCGTCGTGGAGGCGGACGACGCTGCGAAGCCGGGCCGCGACCCGGGCGTGAGGCAGCGCATCGGTGGTGCCGCGACGGGACTCCGCCTCGGCGGCGGCTGCCTGTGCCAGCGCGGCGTGGGTCGCTCGCTCGTGGGCCTGGGCCTGGCGGTCCATGTGGAGCATGTCGAGGTGGTGGGCGAGGCGCACGACCAGCCGGTGGCCCAGCTCCACCTGCTCTTCGAGGGACTCGAGCTCGTCGGCTTCCGCATCGGGGGCCGACCGACCGAGGCTGCCCCACAGCCGCTCCCACAGCGTGGGGGCCGTGGGGGGAGGGGGAAACAGCTCCTGCTCGATGCGCGCCTGATCGGCGGCAACGGCCCGCAGCCGCTCCACGCGCTCTCGGTGCGTTGCCCGCACCTCGGCCACCAGCGCCTCGGCGTCGGTGACGGTGAGCGGAGGCCTCATCCCTCGTCGCGGATGCGTGCCAGGCGGTCGTAGTGGCGGTAGCCGAGGCGGCCAAGGGTGCCCTTGGGGGCCAGGCCGATGTCGACCAGCGTCTTCATGGCGTAGTTGCCAGCGAGCACGGGAGGGGCGTAGGCATCGCCTGCCTTCGCTCGGTACTCCGGCAGCGGCTCGACACGCTCCCGCCCGTTGAGGTGGACGAAGTGCGCCATGGAGGTGCGAGTCCACCCGGCCTCGGCGGGGGCGGTGATGACGTGGGGGGTGGCGAGGAAGGTGCCACCGGACAGCACCTCCAGCTGCTGACCGACCTGGGCCACGACACAGCCGGGAGGAGGGCGGCCCGCGATCATCTGGCCCCGCGGGTGCTCATCGGAGGGCGGCGTGCGCAGGTAGAGCCCGCCTGCGTCGTCGGGGCGCTCACCGCGCTGGTCGCCGCGGTAGAAGCTGCCACCGGGCAGCAGCGTGAGCACGTTGAAGTCGGTGTGCTCCTCGCCCCACAGCACCGAGGAGCGACCGCCGACCTCGAACTGGCCGTTGTCGACCTGCTCCTGGGTGAGGGGCAGGTATTTGAGGAGGCGGCTGACGTGCGCGCCCCCCTCCGCCTTGGCGGTGAGGCTGCCTGCCGGCACGTCGAGGGCGCGCTCGCAGGCGCGCAGCAGGGCCAAGCCGAGCAGGTGCAGCTGGCGCCCGATGCGCAGCGTGCCCGCGCGAAAGGCCTCGGCGTCGTCGGGCCAGACGTTGTCGATGTAGACCTCGGGGAACCACCGCTTGCACAGCGGGTCGAGGGCCATCGGCGCGGCGAAGTAGCACTCCTTGAAGTCGGGCTGGCCGCCAGCGACCACCGCCTGCTCGGTGTTGGGTGGCGTCCACCCGCGCTGGTACCAGATGTCGCTCCCACCCCACTGTTGTTTCTCGGACTCGGGCCGATCGAGGAGCTCGAGGAAGCGGTCGTAGAGACCGAGGACCTCGTCTCGGGCGATCTCGTGACCGCGGATGTAGACCAAGCCGTAGCGGCCGAGCCCCACGGCCAGTGCATCTGCGCACCGCTGCAGGGCCTCGGGTCGGTCGGACAGGAGGTCGGCGTAGTCGAGGACGGGCACGTCGGGCGGCATGGCGACTCCTGCGGCTCCAGGGGGCGCTCATAGTCAGATCCGCCGGTAGAGGCTCGCGGAGTGGGGGCGCTGCGGATAGGGGCGCTCATGGAGCGCGCCGGACCGACTCGTCGTGTACCCCCCCGTCTTGGCGGGGGGCGCTTCGTGGTGTGTGATCGATTGGGTGACGGCGGCACCGCTGGCGTCTACCTCGCGTGGGACACGACCACGCGCCGCTGGTGCGCGCTGAAGGCCCTCCTGCACTCCCACCTGAAGAACGACGGGCTGATCCAGCGCTTCCGGGCCGAGGCCCAGACGATGGCCCGTCTCGACCATCCCAACGTGGCGCGCATCCTGTTTCACGACATGGATGCCTCGCCCCCCTACCTGGTGATGGAGCTGGCTCGGTGTGGCTCGGCGATGGCCTGGGTCAAGAAGCACGGGCCGATGCCGCCCAGCCTCGCGGTCGACGTGCTGGTGCAGATGTGCGAGGCCCTCCACCTCGCCCACGCGCACGGGGTGGTCCACCGAGACGTGAAGCCCCACAACTTCCTCCTCGACGACGAGGGCGTGTGCAAGCTGACCGACTTCGGCATCGCCCGTGTCGAAGATCACACGAGCATGACGGCCACCGGCTCGCAGATCGGCACCTTCTCGTTCATGGCGCCCGAGCAGCGCTCCGACACCAAGCGGGTCGATCTGCGCGCGGATGTCTATGCGCTGGGGTCGAGCCTGTACACGCTGCTCACCGCGCGCACCTCGGCAGAGCTGTTCATCGCGGAAGACGACGACGCGATCCTGGAGTTCGTGCCGGAGTCGTTTCGCCCCGTGATCATCAAGGCCTGCCAGTACGCCCCCGACGACCGCTACGAAGACGTGCTGTCGTTTCAGGGGGAGCTGCTGTCGGCGCTGTCGCGGCTTCCGTCCCAAGATGGCGGCTACCCCGAGCTGGTGGAGCCGGCGGGTCCGCTGCCCGTGGGGCCTCCGGAGTTCCTTCCCGAGGGGCTCGACCTCGACGACCTGAACCGCTCGTTGGGGCTCGACCTCGATCAGCCCACGTTCGTGCCCTCGGTGCCTCCCTCGCCGCGACGGCAATACGAGATGAGTCGCCCGGCCCCGGTGCCGATGGCCCCGGCCGAGGCGTTGCCCTCCTACCTCGATGCGTCCGAGGTCGAGCGGGAAGCCAAGCGCGAGTCTGCCTTTGCCGCCGCGGTGGCACAGGAGAACCGGCGGGCCAACGCTGTCGCGCGTCGCGCCCGGGAGGCCCGAGAAGACGAGGCGCGGTCGATCGACCCCCGCGTAGTGCGGGTGCTGGGCGGGCTGGTCGGCGCGCTGATCGCCGCGATGCTGTTGGTGGTGTTGGCCGGCACGGGGCACGTGATGTACGCCCGCTCGGCGACCGACGCCGCGTCCGACTCATTCACGGCCGTGCTCGCCAACGAGTCGGCGGTGGTCTACGAGCTTGGCGGAGATCACACGTTCGAGGAGCTGTATCAGCGCTACCTCGACGCTCGCGGGCCGGAGCGGGTCGCCACGGCGGTGGCCTTTGCAGACTCCGTGGAGCGCGAGGTGCAGCAACGCACCCTGCAAGACCCCCGCGTCGCGGCCCGGGTGCAGCGCATCCTCGATGCCCGTGACCGCTACGTCGAGGCCTACGAGGGGTGGCGAGCGGCCGCGGGCGGCTTTCCGGGCTCCGTGCCGGTCAGCCTGGGCCTCGTGGCGGCTCCGGGGGGCTGACGTCGTGGGTCGGATGAGGGCATCGTGAAGCGCGGAGCGTCGGATGCAGATACATCGACGGCGCTGTATGCTGCGCCCTCCGGAGGTCTCGTGCTGTCCATCCTCGTCGCACTCGCTGCCCCCGCGTGGGCTCAAGACGCCGCCCTCGTGGTCGGCGACGAGGACCCCTTCGGTAGCGACGCGGTGCCGGTGGCGCTCACCGCTGCGGGGCTCACGCCCACCGTCGTCGACGAGGCGGCCTTCGAGACCGCCGACCTGTCTTCCTACAGCGTGATCGTCGTTCCCTCGTGCCAGGGCAACGACCTGTACGAGAGCTTCAACGATCGGGTCGACGACGTGGAGGCCTGGGTCACCGACGGCGGCTTCCTGTTGATCCACGCCTCGGTCGAAGACTGTGGCCCGCTCACGGGCGCGGTCATCCCCGAGCCTCCGGGCCCTCGCCCGACCTACGTGCGCCAGTCCGTGACCACGGCCTCGGCCTTGTTCGCGCTGCAGCCCGTCACGACCCCGCTGACGACCCTCAGCGGCACCCCGCTGGCCCAGGGCGCGTTCCCGATCACCGGCGACTTCAACGATGTCGACCTCATCGTGTCGGGCGCCGACTCCCTGATGTTCATGCGTGCGCTGGGCTGTGGGATGTCCGTCGTGACCACACTGCCGGTCGAGCGCCTGGTCGCCGATGGGCATCCGGCGGGGGTGGTGCTCGAGCAGGCCATCGCATGGAGCCTGTCGTTCACGGCGAACACGCCCGGGAACGGTCCCGATGTCGACGGCGACACCATCCCTTCGTCGTGCGACGCCTGCCCCAGCGATCGCGCCAACGACTCCGACTGGGACGGCGTGTGCAACATCGACGACGCGTGTCCGAGCTTCGACGACGCGATCGATGCCGACGGCGACGCGGTTCCCGATGCCTGCGACAACTGCCCCGACGCCCCCAACACCGACCAGACCGACGCCGACCTCGACGGCCCCGGCGATGCGTGCGACGTCTGCCCCCTCGATCCCCCCGGCTCGGATGACGACGGCGACGGCGTGTGCGACAGCGACGACCAGTGCGAAGGCTCCCCCGACTCGGCCGACCGCGACTTCGACGGCGTGCCCAACGGCTGCGACAACTGCCTCGACGTGGTCAACCCGGCCCAGCGCGACGCCGACGGCGACGGCGTGGGCGACCTGTGCGACGCCTGCCCCTTCGACGCGCCCCCCGAAGACATCGATGGCGACGGCACCTGCAACTTCGACGATCTGTGCCCGACGGCGCCGCCCGACGTCGACCTTGACTACGACGGCATCGGCGACCCCTGCGACAACTGCGTCGACATCAACAACCCCGACCAGGCCGACGCCGATGGCGACGGGGTGGGCGACGTGTGCGACCTGTGCCCGGGCGAGGCCGACAACAACGAAGAGCAGCCCGATCTCGACGGCGACGGGGTGCCCGATCTGTGCGACTGCAACATCTACGACGCCGCCGCCTACCAGGGGGCTCCCGAGGTGTGCGACGGTGTCGACAACGACTGCAACGGCATCATCGACGACCCAGGCGCCGAGGGCGAGATGCTGTACTACGGGGATCTCGATGGCGATGGCTTCGGCGCCACCGACCAGACACGCATGGCCTGCGTCGCTCCGCTGAACTTCGTCGAAGACGCCACCGACTGCAACGACAACGACGACAACGTCTACCCGGGCGCCCCCGAGCGGTGCAACGAGGTGGATGACGACTGCGACTTCGAGGTCGACGAAGACCCCGCCGCCGACGACACGACCGACACGGCCGAGGTGCTCGACTGCGACGTGCGCGACGACGGCACCAAGGAGCCGACCGAGGAGACGGGGTGCCAGAGCGCGCCGGTTCCGGCAGGTCTGGGCATGCTGTGGCTGGGCGTGCTGGCGCTTCGCCGCCGCCGGTTCGCTGCCGTCGGATAGACTAGCGGGGTCCGCGCGGGAGTTCCTTGTTCTCTGTCCTCTGGATGTGGCTGTCGATGGCGTGGGCTGTCGATGCCGACAGCCTCGAGGCCCGACTGTCCGAGGTCGCTGAGATGCGCGCGTGGCGGCTCTACCAAGCCCCCACGCCCGACATGTCGGATGCGCGCAAGGCGGCGTCGGGGTCGGTGATCACCGGGCTGCTGTCGAGCAGCACCGGCAGCAAGGCGTACGGGGTGGCGGTGGTGCCCATCGGCATCGGCCAGTTCTGGGCGGCCCTCAACGACGAGACGCGGCACCCGGGCTACACCGCCGTCGACTACAGCGAGCTGGTGAGCGGCTCGGTGTGCAAGAGCGGGCGCAAGGTCCTCCAGTATCTGCCCGTGCCGATGCTCTCCGACCGCTGGTGGGTGGGGGTGATCACGATGAACCACAAGCTGCAGAGCCAGTCGGGCGGTGCGGTCCGGGAGCTCGCGTTCACCTCCTCGGTCGACGAGTCGCTGGTCACCAGCTCGTCGGGGAAGAAGATGATCGCCAACGCGAGCCCCATCGGCTTCTCCAAGGGCGGGTGGTTCCTGGTCGCCATCGACGACCGACACACCTACGTCGAGTACTTCCTGCACACCGATCCGGGAGGCCGCATCCCCGGTGGCATGGCGTCCATGTTCGCCACGAAGGGCGTGCGGCAGAACATCGAAGCGATCACGCGCTTCGCGAAGGAGGCGAGCCCGTCATGCGCCATCGAATGACCCCCACCCGCGCCTGCGTTCTGGCCCTGCTGGCCGCGGCCCTCGTGGGGTCGACGGCGGCATCGGCCGGCGAAGACCCCTTCGCTTGGACCGAGCCCACCGTCGAAGAGCAGCTGGAGAACGACCGCACGGCCATCCCCATCGGCAAGGGAGCGGTGTTCGTGCCGTCGATGACCGGGTCGCTCAACGAGCCGCCGGTGATCCTGGTCGACGAGAGCAGCGACGACGTGCTCGATGTGCGAACGGGCCAGCGCTTCCTGGTCGACCCGGGCAACTACGTGGTCATCGTGTCGTCGGGCACCCCAGCGCAGGGCGTGGGCCAGGCCATCGAGGTGGTGGAGGGCGAGACGACGGTGGTGCCGGTCACCTGGGGGGCGCTGCGGGTCGAGGTCACCGACGACCGGCGGGTGCCCCATCGCGGGGGCTACGAGCTCATCCGTGCCGACAACCGGGAGCCCTACGGCACGGGCTTCGGCGCCGACACGCTGCAGGGCGAGCAGCTGCGCACCTGGTTGCTGCCTCCGGGCATCTACCGGATCGTGAAGCCAGGCAGCAACTACCGGGCCCTGCGCGACTTCGCGACCGTCTATGTCACCGAGGGAGGCTTCGTCCGCTACCGGCTGGTGCTCGACCGTGACACTGGCGAGTTCCAGGGCTCCGGCGTGCTCATTCCCGGAGAGTTCGGCTCCCCGCGCAAGGTCGATCAGCGGCTGTTCCGCTCCCTGGTGCTGGGGGCCAATGGGCAGCTGGTGCAGCAGCGCAACGTCGTCGGCGTCAGCAACCAGACCTCCCTGGCCGGGGCGATGTTCCTCGACGGGCAGCTCGCCTACACGGTCAACCAGCATCGGGTCAGCGGGCTGCTGCAGATTGAGGAGGGGGTGAGCCAGATTCGCCCGCAGGAAGGGGAGACGCTGCCGCTGATCAAGACCCGCGACCGGATCCGCACCGACCTGCTGTACACCTGGTATGTCAACCCCTCCTTCGGCCCCTACATCCGAAGTGCGGGGGAGTCACAGGCCTTCCGCACCAACGTGCTCGTGACGGAAGACACGACCCTCAACCGGCAGTTCAGCAACGGCGACGTGGTCACCGAGACCGTCGCCGCCAACGACACCTTCTTCGTGGCCGACCCATGGGAGCCGACCATCCTGCGGGAGGGCATCGGGCTGAACTCCCGCTTCGTGAACAACCGCTGGGTCACCCTGAACTGGCGGGTGGGCTTCGGCCTGCGCCAGAACCTGTACTCCGGCGCCTGGCTGCTCGACGACGACCCGGCCACGACCGAGCGCATCGAGTACGTGCAGATCGAGTCCTTCAACCAGGAGGGCATCGAGTCGACGATCATCGCGACCGCGCGCTTGCCTGGCTGGGCGGTCTACGCGACCGACCTGGAGCTGTTCGCCGACTTCGCCGACTTCGGCCGCCCGAGTGCGGAGTGGCGCAACACCCTCACCCTGCGGCTCACCCGAAACCTGTCGCTCAACTACTACCTCAACGTCGACCTGCTCCCGCAGGTCATCGAGACCGCCCAGCTGGAGCAGAGCGTGCTGCTGCGGGCGTCGTGGGCGTTGTTCTGATGGAGGCGACGATGCGATGGATGTGGTTCGCCGCCCTGTTGTCTACGGCGTGCGTGTCGAAGGGGCGCTACGAGCTGCTGGAGATCCAGCTCGATGCTACGCGCACGGCGATGTCGGCTCGCTCGGCACAAGGGGTGGAAGACGCCCGGGCCCTCGAGGAGCGGATCGTCGAGCTCGAGCAGGAGATCGCCGAGCGGCAGGCACAGCTCGACGCACTGCTGGTGGCGGCCGGAGAGCGTGACGAGGCGATGGCCACGGTCCACGCCGAGCTGGTCACCCTCCGTGCCGAGCTGGAGGGGCTGCGTGGCGATGCGGTCGTCGACCCGGAGGCTCCGGGGGTCGAGGTCGACCCCGAGCTGGCAGCGGGTCTCGATGCGCTGCAGCGGGAGCGAGAGGCGGCCGCAGCAGCGGAGCGGGCGGCGGCTGCGGTGCACGACGCCTTCGAGGCGATCGTGGCCTCCGACCGCCTCACGCTCCGCGACGAGCCGGAGCGAGGGGTCGTGGTGGCGGTGGTGCCCCTCGGCCAGCTCTTCCAGGAAGGCTGGACGACCCTGAGCCCGCGTGGGGAGGTGCTGGCGGCGGATCTGGCCGAGGCGCTTCGACAGCTGCCCGGGCGCGACGTGCGGGTCGAGGGGCACACCGACGCCCGCCCTCGTCACTCCGCCGAGTTCGCGTCGAACTGGGAGCGGGGCTTCGCGTCGGCGCTGGTGGTGGCTCGGGTGATGGAGAGCGAGCAGGTCGGGGTGGCCCTGTCGGTGGCCAGCTACGGCGGGCTACGGCCGTTGATCGCCGGGGAAGGCCGGGAGGCCGAGTCCACCAACAATCGAATCGAGCTGGTGATCGATGCGAACCCTGCCACACTGCCGGCGTATGCCCCGAATTCTATCGGTACGGAGCCAGCTGACGAGAAGTTGACTCCGCCGGAAGCCACGCCTGAGGCCACAGCGAGTCCTGGCGATGGGCAGGAGGCAGAGGCCGAATCGGAGGAGGGCACGAAGTAGCAGGGCTCGTCGCCCTCGGGCGGCCTGGCGGTCGGAGCGCCCCCGTATGAGACCGTGGTCTCAGGAACGTCGTCGATGGGTCGATGGGCGTCACGGAGGTCGAGTTTGGTGTTCTGGTTGTCGTTGCTCGCTTGTGGTTCCCCGGATGTGATCCACATCCGCACCGTGGGGGCCGACCCTGGCGGCGGCGACGGTGGAGCGGTCACCGCGCAGAGCAGCACCGAGTCGACCGACACGACGGGCGGGCCCGGCGAGTGGACGATGACCGCCGAAGGGCAGGTGTTGGTCGACGACGTCGCGGTCACCAGTGGCTACGTCGACGAGGCCTTCGGCGAGCTGAAGCGGGGGCGCGCGGTGGTTCCCGGCGACTTCGATGGCGACGGCGACCTCGACGTGTTCGTCGGCAACCCTGGCGACACCTCCTACCTGCTGATGAACGAGACGCAGGGCACCACGATGGCGTTCCGACCCGGGCAGGTGCTCGGCGAGGAGACGGTCATGTGGGGCGGCACCTCGGGCGACCTCGACAACGACGGGGATGTCGACCTCGTGGTGTCTGTGGGCGGCAACGAGAGGGGCTATCCCGGCTACGATCGGGTGTTCGTCAACGATGGCAGCGGCACGCTGGTCGAGGTGGCCGACTCCGGCGTCGTGCTCGAGAGGCCCAACGGGGTGGCCATGGAGTCGTACGGAGCGAGCGCTTTTCTGTGGGATGTCGATCAAGATGGCCTGCTCGACGTGTTCGTGAACCGGCCGATCAACCCCGCCTCCGCCACCGGCAACATCCCGGCGGGCGACCCCACCGGCACCAATGGCGTCTACATGGGGCTGGGCGACGGCACCTTCGTCGACGAAGCACGCCTCGTGGGGCTCGGCGAGCAGTGGTCCACTCGCAACTCGACACCGATCGACTTCGACAACGACGGCGACCAAGACCTCTACGAGAACAACTGGATGGGTCCCAACCGCCTGTGGGAGAACCAGCTGGCACAGACCGGCGAGGTGTCCTTCGTCGACGTCACGTCGGCCATGTCGCTGGGCGGCGGCGACCTTCAGTACCCCACCATTCGGGCCAGCCAGGCATCCATCGCCGCCGACCTCAACCAAGACGGCTTCGATGATCTGGTCGTGTTCCGGCGTGGTGAGAACGAAGCCGGCGAGCCCGTCGTGCACGCACAGGGCCACATGGTGTGGATCAACGTCGACGGTGAAGGGTTCGTGGAGGTCGGCGACCACACCGGCGCCAACCTCGACTTCTCGGCGTACCGGTCCCACGGGTCGGTGGGCGTGATGGGTTGCCAGGTGGGCGATCTCGACGCCGACGGCTTCCCCGACCTGTTCATGGGCAACGGTAGCCCCGATGGGGGCGAGGCGAACCACCTGATGGTCTCCGATGGGGTGCGCTCCGTGCCGATCGATGGGGTGGGCGACGTGACGGTGCCGGTCTACACCAGCTGGTCGAGCCTCATCGACGTGGCCAGCGATCACGATCTGGAGCGCCACGGCGACGGCGTCTCGACGTATCCCTACCGGTCGCATGGCTCGGCGTTCGCCGACTTCGACGGCGACGGGCTGTACGAGCTCGCCATCCACAACGGCGGCCCGACGTGGGCCGACGACCTGGAGATGCAGGAGCCCAATCGGCTGTTCCGCTTCCGGTTCGCCGAGGCCCGCAGGTGGCTACGCGTCGAGCTGGTGGGCGACGGTGTCGAGGTGCCCCTCGATGCCATCGGCACCCGGGTGGCGGCCAAGGTGATCGAGGCCAACGGCACCGAGCGGTGGGTCTACGCGCGCCGGCGCTCGGCCTCGGGCTTCGGTGCGCAGAACGGCCCCGACGTGTTCCTGGGCCTCGACCGGGCCGCCAAGGTCGACCATCTGGTGGTGGACTGGCCCCACGGCGAGCAAGACATCGTGCCCGTCGGCGCGCGGGATCGGCGCATCCGGATCGAGCTGTAGTTCGTTCGCCGTAGGGCGACGCTCACGGGCGAGGCCGCGGCGCGAAGGCATCCATCAGCCACCGGGTAGGGGCCGGAAGGTGTCGCGCCAGGGCGTTCATCGTGGGCCAGATGAGGCGCGCGTGGCCGGCCTCGGTGGCGCGAAGCACCCGCCGGGCCAGCTCCTCCGCGGTGCCCGTCGGCTGCATCTTGAGCACCCACACATCGTCGCCGCCGTACTGCTCCATGCCCTTGGCGCCCATGTCGGTGTCGTCGATGATGCCCGGGTAGACGGTGAGCACCTCGACGCCGCTGCCCTTGAGCTCGCCCCGTAGCGCCTCCGAGGCACCAGCCAGGCCCGCCTTGCCGGCGTTGTACCAGGTCATGCCGGGGGTGGGAGCCAGGGCAGCCATCGACGCGATGTTCACGATGTGGCCCCGACCTCGGGCCAGCATCCCGGGGAGGACCTCGCGGGTGAGGCGCAGCGGCACCGTGAGGTTGAGGTGCAGGCTGAGCTCGGCCCGCTCCAGGTCGATGGTCGCCGTGGGGCCGATGACCTGCACCCCTGCGTTGTTGACCAGCACGTCGATGGGGCCCAGCGCGGCCTCCGCCTCGTGCAGCCAGTCGCTGCCGGCGGTCGTCAGGTCGGCCTCGACGACGTGGGTGTCGCGCCCGAGGGAGGTCGCGAGGGCATCGAGGGCGTCGCGGCCTCGGGCGACCAGGGTGACCCGGTAGCCCGCTTGGTGGAAGGACCGCGCGAGGGCGGCCCCGATGCCGGCGGAGGCGCCGGTGATGACAGCGTGGCTCATGTGGTCTCCAGTCCCAGCAGGCGCAGGCCAGACGCGACGAGGTGTCGCTGCAGCCGTGCGGCATGGGCTGGGTCGGTGTGGTCGGCGTGGAACAGGTGGCGATGGATGCCGGGCTCGAGAACAGGCTCCGCCACGAGCCCGTAGTAGGTGATCAGGGCGAGCTCGACGTCGACGTCGGCGGGGAGGAGACGATCATGGTGTGGCGATCAGCGCCTGCGTCGCAGCCACAGCAGCGAGGGCCACAGGGCGAGCCAGCCCACCGAGCCGGTGGCCTGGCAGCCGCAGCCGGCCGCGGCCTTGTTGTCGTCGTCGACGGTGGTCGGCACGTTGTCGCCGGTGTTGGAGGTGCCGCTGGTGCCGGTCGTGGGCGGAGTAGGGGGGTAGGTCTGGGTGCCGCCGGTGCCGTTGGTGGTGGTGCCGCCGGTGCCGGTGGTGGTGCCGCCGGTGCCGGTGGTGGTGCCGCCAGTGCCGGTGCCCGGCGTGCCGCCGCCGGTGTCGGTGGTGTTGGTGGTGGTGCCGTAGCGCGTGAGGTCTTCGTCGTCGCAGGTGCCGTCGCCATCGCTGTCGCCCGACAGGTCGTCGCCCTCGCACAGGTCGACGTCGTCGCACCAGCCATCGCCGTCGCTGTCGGTGGTGCTGTCGTCGCCCTCGCACAGGTCGTTGCCGTCGCACACGCCGTCGCCGTCGTCGTCGGCGCTGTCGTCGCCGGGGCACTGGTCGCAGGCGTCGGGCACCGTGTCGCCGTCGCCGTCGAGGTCGTCGTCGCCCTTGGGGCAGATATCGTCGGGGTTGTCGGCGAAGCCGGGTGCCAGGCAGTCGAGCTGCGGGCTGCCGCTCGTGGCCGCCTCGCCGTAGCCGTCGCCGTCGCCGTCGACGTAGCACAGCTCTTCGCCGTCGCAGTCGCTGTCGACGCCGTCGGCAGGGGCCTCTGAGGCGCCTGGGTAGCGGGTGGGGTCGTCGACCGCGCAGTCTTGCACCGTGGCCGTGGGCTCGCCGACATCGGCGCAGTCGCCGTCGAGGTTCAGGTCGACGCCGTAGGCACACCAGTTGTCGGTGTCGGTGTCGGTGTAGTCGGGGCACGGTGTGCCGGTGAGGGCCACGTCGTCGATGTCGGTGACCGCCTCGTCGAGGTTGCGGAACGTGACCGTCGCCAGGGTGCCGCACCAGGCCGATGTGTCGAGGGCGTCGAGGGTGAAGGTGCCGTTGGGCGGGTTGTCGGAGACGAGGACGAGGCTAGCGCCGGCGACCTCGAACAGCTCGAGCTCGTAGCCGTCGTCGCGGGCGTACCACGACAGCTCGTCGGTCGTGATCAGGAACGGTGTCGACTCCAGGGTGGCCGTGCCGTCTTCGGGTGCCTGCAGCCGGGCAAAGCCCAGACCCGATGGGGCACCCGATGTGACCTCCCACGTCACATCGGACGCCGACCACGAAGACAGGTCGGTGTCGAAGGTTCCGTTGTCTACCTGCTGGGCGAACGCCGAAAGTGCCAGTATCGTGATGAGCAAGAGTCCCTCCCGGCGGGTAGTCTGTCACAACGAGCTGTGCTCCGCTCGCACCGATTCACGTCAGGTCCACCCCCGCGACGTCGGGTGCTCTTGCTACGGTGCGATGAAAGGGGTGCGCCCGCCCGACGTACGGAGCGTGTGCCCTCACCGACGGAGACCCGATGTCCTTCTTCCAGATCAGCCCGGATGCCGACGTGAACACCCTCGTGGAGCGCTGCGGCTACGCGACCGCGGCCCTCACGGTGCTGCCGATCCCCGGCTCCGAGATCATCGGCGTCATGCCGCTGCACGTCGGCATGGTCGTCGGCATCGGCCACCACCACGGGCAGGATCTCACCCGCGAGACGGCGATGGAGCTGCTGCTGCAGATCGGCACCACCGTGGGCGCGTCGCTGGTGGGCAGTCGGCTCGCGACCACCGCCGCGAAGTTCGCGCTGCCGGGGCTCGGTGGGTTCATCGCCGCGCCGTTCATGTTCGCGAGCACCCTGGCCATCGGCGCGGTGGCCGACCAGTGGTTCCGCAACGACGGCTCGATGTCGGAGAGCGAGATGAAGTCGGTCTACAACAAGGCGATGAAGTCGGCGAAGTCGAACTTCAAGCCTGAGAGGATGCGCGATGAGGAGGTGGTGGAGCAGGCCCGCGAGGCGGTCGCCACGGGCAACGAGCCCTCCGACACGCCGGCCGACGACCAGGGGCTCGTGCAGCGGCTGAAGCGGGGCAAGGAGATGCTGGAGGCCGGCCTCATCGACCAAGACGAGTTCGACGAGCTCAAGCGTCGGATCCTGTCAGAGGTCTGACAGCGCGTCGGCCAGGGCATCGAGGCCGGCCCGCACGCGAGGGTCGTCGCCCTGGCCTTGCTGGTACAGAGCGTGCAGCGGGGGGCCCGAGGCGGCGCGGTCGGGGAGCAGCTCGATGAGGCTGCCCTCCCGCAGGTCGGCCTCGACCCGGAGGCGAAACACCTGGGCGACGCCGAGGCCCGCGCGGGCCGCCTGCACCAGCAGCCGCCCGTGGTCGATGCGATGGCTCGGGGGGAGGGGGACCACCTGGCCCTGCCCGCCACGGGTGGGGGCGAACACCCAGTCGGTGGTGCGCCCGCCGGGGCGGGTGAAGCCCCACCGCGGCACGTCGGCGAGGGCCGCAGGCGAGGTGGGGAGCCCGTGCCGCGCGACCCAGGCTGGCGACGCCACCGTCGCCCAGTGCAGGGTGCGCAGCCGGCGGGCGACGAGGTCGCTGTCGGGGAGGTCGCCGATACGCAGGGCGATGTCGATGCCTTCCTCGGCCAGGCGCGTGTGGCGATCGGTGAACCGCAGGTCGACCAGCAGCTGCGGATGCTCCAGCAGGGGTGCCATGGCGTCGACCACGGCGTCGCCCAGCACGTGGGGGGCGGTGATCCGCAGCCGCCCGGTGGGGCGCTGCCGGGTGAGGTCGAGGGCCTGCTGCCCCTCGCGGAGGGCGCCCAGCGCGGTCTGGCACCGAGGCAGGTAGCGGGCGCCGGCCTCGGTGAGGCTCACCGAGCGGGAGGTGCGCACCAGCAGCGGCGAGCCGACCTGCCGCTCCAGGGCGGCGACGGCCTTGCTCACGGCCGCAGGCGACCGCTCCAGGTGCGCCGCGGCGGCCCGGAAGGAGCGCCGCTCGGCGACGGCCACGAAGGCCTCGATGCCAGACAGGGAAACCATCAACCATTGGTTAACCATGAGGTGAGCGATGGGGGGCTGGTTCGGCGTTCCCCCGAGTCGTAGGTTGTGGTTGTCAACCGGAGGTTCCTGATGAACGTCGCAGTCCTCGGCACCGGCATGGTCGGTCAGGCCATCGCCAGCAAGCTCGTCTCCCTGGGTCACCCCACCACCATGGGCTCCCGCACACCCGACCACGAAGGAGCCCACGCCTGGGCCGACGCCGTGGGCCCACTGGGCTCTGCGGGCACCTTCGCCGAGGCGGCCTCGGGGGCACAGCTCGTGTTCCTCGCCGTCGCCGGCCAGCACGCCCTCGCCGTCGTCGAGGCGGCGGGCGCGGCCCTCGAAGGCAAGGTCCTCATCGATCTGACCAACCCCCTCGACTTCTCCAAGGGCTTCCCGCCCCGGCTGTCGGTGCTCAACGACGACAGCCTCGGCGAGCAGATCCAGCGGGCCGCCCCTGCGGCCAAGGTCGTCAAGGCGTTCAACACCCTGGCCAACACCCTGATGGTCGACCCCGGCGCGCTGCCCGAGCCCACCGACACCTTCGTGGCGGGCAACGACGCCGAGGCCAAGGCGCAGGCGGTGGCCCTCATCGAGTCGTTCGGCCACGCCACCCCCATCGACATGGGCGGCATCGAGGCCTCTCGCGGCCTCGAGGCGTGGTTGTTGTTGTGGACCCGGCTGTACGGCGTGTTCGGCCACGCCGACTTCAACATCAAGCTCGTGCGCGCCTAGCTACGGCTCGACGACCAGCTCCGACATCATCCCCGACTCACCGTGCTGGAAGATGTGGCAGTGCTTCATCCAGCGCCCGATGGCCCCGCCGTCGCCGTTGGGGTCGGCGATGTCGACGAGGAACACCAGCGAGGTGTTCGACGGGATGTGGGTGGTGTCTTCGAACTCCACGTGCTCCACCGGCCAGCGCACGTAGTGGTCGTGGGCATCGCGGTGGTCTTCCTCTTCCTCTTCGTAGCGGCGGAACTCCACGGGCTGGTAGCTGAAGCCGTGCAGGTGGAAGGGGTGCGACATCATCGTGGTGTTGTGCACCTCCCACAGGATGCGGTCGCCCAGCTTCACCACCCGGGCGTTGGGGGCGATGGGCTGGGAGGGGCCGGCCATGGGGTCGGGCATCCAGCTGCGGTTGTCGATGAAGAAGTCGGCGAGGTGGATCCACTTGCCGTCTTCGTCGAGGACCATCTCCATCGACTCGCCCAGCTCGGTGCCCCGGCCGTCGGTGAAGTCGAGGATGTCGCCGCTGTCGTCGATGGGCTGCACCCGCCGCCCCACGGCCGCGAGCACGGGGTCGCCCTCGGCGAGGGCGTAGCTGGCACCGCTCCCCTCGACGATCCGCAGCTTCGCCACGTCGTGGCCGGGGCGCAGGCCGTCGTCGAGGGCGTCGCCCATCATCATCACGTCACCCTCCATCCACATCCCGTGGCGGCCGCGGGCGAAGTCTTCCCAGCGGACCACGATCTCGTCGCCGACCTCACCGTTGGGCACGATGACCACATCGGCACGCTCGGCCGGGCCGAGGAGCAGCTCGCCTCGCTCGTAGCCATGCTCGATGGTCTCGGTGCCGAGGACCTCACCGGTGAACCGGTCGACCTTCTCCCCCTCGACCGAGCCCCCCTCCACCCGCACGTGCTCGAGCAGGCCGTTCTCGCCGCCCACCCGGTAGATGGTGTGGCCGGGCACCGACACTCGCCAGTAGCGGGTGATCGACGTGTTCAGGAGCTGCAGGCGCACCCCTTCCCCCGCGGGCACGTCGTAGGTGGGCATCACCTCGCCGTTGATGAGCAGGTGCTCCCCTTCGGTGCCGTTCATCAGGGCGAAGTCGTCGTCGAGCTCGGTGTTCACCGGCGCCTGCTGGTAGACCGACAGATCCGACAGCACCCAGGTGTAGCGGGTGGTGGGGAGGATGCCGGCCTCGATCAGCGCCGGCTCGTCGGGGTCTTCCACGACGAGGGTGCCGTACAGGCCGGAGTGGGTCGTCTGGGCCCCTCGGATGTGGGGATGGAACCAGTAGATCCCCGGGCGGGGCACGCGGAAGTCGTAGGTGAACCGGTCGCCGGGGAGGATGGGGCCCTGGGTGGTCGGGGTGCCGTCGGCGGCGTTGGTGCCCTCGATGCCGTGCCAGTGGATGGTGGTGGGGAAGTCGTCGGGCAGCTCGTTGTCGAGGTGCACGATCACCCGGTCGCCTTGCTGCACCCGCAGCTCGGGCCCCGGCAGCTGCGCGCCGTAGGTGAGCATCTTGACCACCTCGCCCCCGCCGATGTCGATGTTCGCTTCGCGGGCCGACAGGTGGGTCTCGTAGACGTCGTCGGCGGCGTTGATGTCGACCACCCGGTCGGGCTCGCTCGGCACCAGATCTTCGGGGACCCAGGGGGCCGCGGTGCCAGCGTCGTCGTCGTTGGGGCCCGAGCAAGCGGCCGCCAGGATCATCACGAGGGGAAGGGTGCGCATCGGGCCTCCGTGGCTAAGTGTACCTTCTGGAGGTCTCGATGCGAGGTGTGGTGCTGTGCTGGTGCCTGTGGGGCTGCACGGCGCCCGACGACGATCCGGCGATCCGGCCCGTCGATACCTCGATGGCGAGCGGCGACACCGCGGCGATCGGCTCGTCGGGTGACACCGCCACGCTGCCTGCCACCACCCCTCCGACGGAGCCCGAGGTGCCGCCCTGCACCGATCCACCAGACTTGTTCTTCCTCACCGAGCCCGGCGCCCGGTGGGACCAGGGTGACCCCGCGACCATGGTCCACGGGATCCAGGGAGGTTGGCACATCGGGCTGACGGGCGACGCGCATGGTCCCCAGACCCTCGATGTCGCCGTGCGCATCACCCAGGTGTCGACGGGCATCCAGCTCGCCGGCGACGACAACGACTTCCGGATGCGGCTGCTGTCCTACGACGACGAAGCCTGCGAGGGAACCCTCACCGGCATGATCGCCTACCTCGACGACCCGGGCGGGGTCGACCAGCCCTACATCTGCTCGCTGGTGGGCGAGGAGCTGCACATCTGGTTGTCGCTCACCGACCCGGAGACGGGTCGGTCCGACAGCGAGGAGGTCACGGTGGTGGCGGTGGCCGATCCCGATGACGACTGCTCCGGCGAGTAGTGCTTCCCCGTTTTCGAGCGCAACGGCGCCTATCTGCCCCCCAGAATGTTCGGGAGTGAGATGCGGGGGACTCCGTCTCCGGCCATGATCAGCGTGGGCACGACGGAGGAATCATGACTCGCTCGACCATGCTGCTGGCTGCGCTGACCCTGACCGTGGGGGCGTGTGAGCTGTCCCGCGACGAGCCTGCCCCCTACTCGTCATCCGATGGCACCAACGCGGGGGAAGACATCGCCACCGACGTCGGCCAGGGGTGGTGCGGCGCGACGCTCGAGGCGGCGGACGGAGGGGTGGCAGCTGAGGGCTTCGATGCCACACCCGAGGAGGCCCTGGCTGCGGTCGCGGGCACCTATGGGGGCGCCCTCGACGACGGCACGCCGTTCACCTGGGCGGTGGAGGAGGCTGGCGAGGCACTGCTCGTGCGGGCTCGCAGGTACGCCGCCGACGAGGTCGCAGCCGAAGACGTCGAGGTGCTGGAGGTCGGGCCGTGCGTCGACCACTACCGGTTCCCGGTCGAGGTCGATGTCGACGCCGACGATGCGCTGGGCCTGTGGTTGGCAGCCGATCTCGTCTACACCCAGGCGGGGGAGGCCCTCGACGGCACGGGCTCCGACACAGCGATGGTGGCTGGCTCGTCGGTGTCGTGGGAGGGCACGGCCCAGCCCAGCTGGGGGGCGGATGCCGACGTGAGCGAGCTGCACGTGTTCGGCTACTGGGCGGCCGGGGTGTGGCAGGTCGACCTGTCGTTCTGGGGCGAGGGCACGACCGGATCGGGCCCGGATGCGGCCGCCTGGGCCGGCGAGGAGCCGCTGTGCACCTCGGCCGAGGCGACGCCCGCGGGGTGAGAGGGGGCCGTGTGGTTCCTCCGCACCCGGCTCGTCGATGGTGGCTTCGACGTCTGAGGCTCGCGAGGCTCGACGAAGGCGTGCCCACGGTGTAGCTGGGGCGCATGTCGCACCCCACTGTCTGCTTTCCCGAGGGGGAGACCGGCTCCTCCCTCCTCCATGGCGCCCTCGAGGCGGCCATGCGTGCCCACCCTACGGCCTTCGCCGGCTTCGGCCTGCCCGACCGGCAGACGACCCGCAAGCGCCTGCCCGACGTGATGGTTCGGTTCGAGGCCCGCCGGGCCGCGAGCCCCCACCGGGTCGATCTGGCGCGGCTGCTGTCGTCGTACGTCGCCGAGCGCACGATGTGGGGCGACGAGCCTCTCGCCGAGGCCATCGCGGCAGGCGATCCCGGTGAGCGAGCCGAGCAGGCGGGCGAGGCAGCGCCCGGCTGGGTTCCGGCCCTCGACTACCGTGGGCAGCGCTGGGAGGGGTCGGCCATCGCGGCCCTCGCCGACCGGCTGCGGGCCGACCACCAGCTGACCACCGCTGCGGCCGACGCGCTGAAGTGGGTGGCGAAGGAGCTGCTACAGGCCCCGGTCGACCTGACCGGGCACACCTTCGCGCTGCTGGGTGCTGGCGCCGAGCTCGCCCCGACCACCTACCTGCTTCAGGCTGGGGCCCGGGTGCTGTGGGTCGACCGTCAGGCCCCGAAGCTGGCCCCGTCGCGCTTCGCCGGCACGCTGGTGCACTACGCAGGCGCGGGCGACCTGCTGATGCAGCCCGGCGCCATCCGCGAGGCGGTGGCTCGCGAGGCGGCTCAGAGCGAGGTCCACCTGGGGCTGTTCGCCTATGCCCCGGGCAAGGGGCGCGAGCTGCTGCTCACCGCGGCGATGAACGGCATCGCCGCCGCCACGGAGCCCGCCTCGGTGGCGATGCTGGTGTCGCCGACCACGCCGGGGGAGGTGCAGCCCGAAGACCGGGTCGACCGTGCCACCCGGCGCGCCCAGGCGCCTCGCTGGCAGCGTGCGCTGGCCAGGGCCCGAGTGCTCGCCGAGCCGTCGTACGAGGCGGTCGGTGACGTGCAGATCGCGAAGTCCATCGTGCCGCTGCAGGGGCCGACCTACCTGGCGGCGCAGTACCTCGCGAAGATGATGGCGGCGGAGGCCTGGGTGGCGGATCGGGCGCCGCTGCGGGTGTCGTCGAACGTGGCTGGGATCACCCACACCAAGTCGCTGGAGCACCCGCTGTTCCTGGCGGGCTTCCGAGGGGGGCCCACCTTCGGGGTCGAGATCTTCACCCCCGAGCAGACCCGCGTGCTCACCACGCTGCTGATGCTCCACGATGTGCTGCGCCCCGATGCACCCGGCGCTTGCGCCGACGGAGGCCCTTGCGCGCAGGCCCGTCGCATGGCGGCGCAGTCCATCCATGGTGGCGTGCGCTCGGCTCCCTTCGTGTTGGACCACACCATCCGCGTCGCGGCGGTGGTGGGCCTGGGCAAGGAGCCGTCGCTGCTGCTCAAGCTGCGAGGCGCTTAGCCGTCGTGGCGGGGCATGCCGTCGAGGATGCGCTG
>CBDUIC010000104.1:0-25036 GCA_965367245.1 uncultured bacterium
GGTGAAAGAGGCCGCGGTGGTCTTACACGAGAGCGAGAAAGACGGGGTCGAGGGGCATCTCCGCCGCGGCATCGAGGGAGCTGTCGTCGAACAGCAGGTCGGCGAGGGAGGGGCCGCTGGTGTCGCGCCCCAGCAGCTCGGCGAGCTCCGCGAGCTCGGCGCCTGCCTTGGGGCGGCGCGCGACCGCCGGCTCCAGCAGCCCACACAGCAGGTCGAGGGCGTCGTCGTGGAGGGAGGTTGCGAGGTCTTCCAGGCGCTCGATGGCCTTGCCCGCGACCTGGGCGTCGAGGATCTCCTCTGGCGTGCCGGTCAGCAGGGGCTGACCCACCGCCAGCTCGCCCGCCATCATCGCCAGGGCGAACAGGTCGGAGCGCACGTCTTCGCCCTTGTCTTCGATGCGCTCGGGAGGGGCGTAGCGAAGGCTCTCGACTGGGACTTCGTCGGTCTCCTCGTCGAGCCAGGCCAGCACCTCGACCGGCGCGAGGCCGTAGCCGAGCAGGGTGAGCTGACCGCCGGGCGACACCCACACCCGCCAAGGCGACAGCCCGCCATGGGCGTACAGGCCGGCGTCGGTGGCCCGGGCAGCGGCCCTCGCGAGCACCGGGGCGAGGGCGGCGACCAGCTCCAAGGCGGCACGGGGTGAGGGGGGACCCGACAGCGCCTCGGCGAGCAGCTTGCCTGGTCCGGTGGGGTAGGCGAAGGCGGCGGTCGCTTCGTCCCAAGCGGTGAGCGCGGCTACTCCGTCGACCTGCGGTGCCTCGACAAAGCCGACGACCTCCCGCATGCCCTCGCCCAGCAGGTGGTGGCCGACCAGTTCCTCGCGGAACCGGACGACCAGGTGCAGGCCGCTCGGCCCGCTCATGGGCTGCACGGTGCCACCGGGTGCGCGCGACGCGGAACCGGTGGCCTGTAGGGAACGGAGGCTGTCCTCCACGGGGCTCCTCGGGGCGGCGCTCACGATACCGCGGGACCGCCTCCCGAAGCGAGGCCCACGTCGGGTCACGGAGCGTCACCGTGTGCCCGCGCTGGTCTCGACCCCGAACACGGGCCTGGGCGATCCGTCGGAGACGCGACGACGGAGGCACCATGACCTTGCGAACCAAGCACACCCCCCTGCCGCTGCAGCTCCTCGGAGCCGCCTTCCTCACCGCCTTTGCGTTTGGTGTGGGACCCCTCGTCGGCTTCGTCGGCGGCGACGACGAGTGGACCTCGCTGGCGTCGCCCGAGGCCCACGCGGCTCCGGCAGCGGCCCCCCCGGTGTTCTGGGCCAGCGTGCCCCCGTCGCCCCCGCCGCTGCCCGTGCCTCCCGAGCTCGCGGAGATCGAGGCCCCCGACGAGCCGGCACCTGCCGTCGCCCCCGCCGCGACGGAGCGGGGCACGGCGTCGACGGCTTCGATGCTGTCGACTCCTTCCATGGCGATAGCCCGCCCCCGGGGTCCCACCCTCACGACCACGAACCCTGCGGCCGCGGTGACCTCGAGCTCGTCGAAGGGGCGGACCAAGCGCTCGCGAGGCTGTGACCCGGACCCCAACCCCGCGATCGAGAAGACCGGCTCGGGGGCGTGGACGGTGCAGCGCGACCTGGTGCAGTCCTACGCACGCTCGATCAAGAAGCTGAACAGCCTGGGCTGGTCGACCCCCCACGAGGGCGACGATGGCCGCAACGACGGCATGCTCATCGGCGGGGTGCGCTGTGGCTCCGACCTCCATCTCGCCGGTCTGCGCAGCGGAGATGTGGTCCACAAGGTCAATGGACGCTCGGTGAAGAGCTTTCCGCAGGCCCTCATCGTCTACACAAAGGTCAAGGGGGACGACCTCATCGAGGTGCAGCTCACCCGCCGGGGCAAGCCAACCTCGCTGCGCTACCGCCTCGAGGGCTGAGGCCTACTGCCCTGCGGCGTTCCAGCCCGGGTAGGGGCGGGCCTGCTTCATGAACAGCTGGGCGGGCTGGCCGTCTTCGACGACATCGAACTTGAACTCGGTGTCCATCCCGTAGAAGCCGCCGGTGACCCCGTAGACCGGGTAGAAGTAGTCGCGGATGGCGGCCAGGGCCACGCCGAGGTCGTAGACCTGCTCGGTCGACAGCACCGTCTCGCCCTCGGGCACGAGGTTGCTGTGGGCGAGGTAGACGATGGGCTGCCCGGGGCTGTCGAAGTAGTAGATGAACTGGTCGGTGGTGTTGCCCTGCTCGGGGAGCACGACCGACTCGTCGCCCGCCTGCACGTTGACGTAGAAGCCGGGCTCGAGACCGGTGGTGTCGAAGATGTTGGCGGTGATCGCCACGCCGTTGGCGTCTTCGTCGGGGAAGGAGCGGTGCGACAGGATGGTCATGCCGACCTTGCGGTGGTCGATGCCGTACCAGTCACGCTCCTCGTAGGCTCGGGGCCCCCACACGCTGGACCAGACGGTCTTGACGGCGATGTCGACGGGCCGCGTGGGGTCGGTGGGGTCGCCCGACATGGAGGTGTACAGGCCCGCACCGGTGAACGAGCCGAGGTCTTCCGCGTTGGTGGAGCTGCGGAAGCGCATCCGCGTGTCGGGGAACTCGGTGTAGAGCTTGTCGAGCAGCGCGTTGTGGAAGTCGGTGTTCAGGGGGGCGGCGATCATGCGCACCTGCAGGGCCTCGAGCTCCTCGGCGCGGTGGGCCGGGTCGCTCTGGAAGGCCTTGTCGGCGAGCAGGGCGTCGATGTCTTCGTAAAAGCCGTTCTGCTTCATGAACTGGTCGTAGAAGAACATGGGGATGGCGAAGGCATCGGGGACAGGGACCTCGGGCCCGATGTGGGTGAGGCCGCTGTAGTGGCTTGCCTTGCCGCCGAAGGCCGGGATCGCAGCGTCGAGGGCGTCGCCCAGCCATAGGTTGTCGAGGTCGAGGATGTCTTCGACGTCGGTGATCTCGGTGACCGACAGGTCCATGTCGGAGGCCTCGAGGGGCTCGGGCTTGCTCGCTTCGCACGCCGCCAGGCCTTCCTCGGCGGTGACTTCCTCGATGGTGTAGTCGAAGGCGTCGACGGTGAGGCGCACCCACTTCGTCTCGAGCCCGCGGAGCTCTTCGTCGGTGAAGGCGCCTCGCAGGCCCATGTTCGGGGTGCCGCGGTTCTGCGACAGCACGTTGATGTGGGCCAGGGGGGTCTGGAACTCCTCGGTGATGATGCCGGCGGTGATGCTGATGTCGTTGGGCACCGCGTCGAGCACGACGATCTCGCACGGGTTGACGTAGGCATCGCGCAGGGCATCGGCCTCGTAGAAGGCCAGGGTGCCGATGGAGTCGCCGAGGTTGAGGGGCTGGTAGTCGATGCCGGCGAACAGGTCGTCGGTGGTGACGATGGGGATGTCGCCGGGCAGCAGGGGCACGACGGTGTCTTCGATGTTCTTCGACGACGGGTGGAAGGCGAGGGCGGGCCCGAACCACGCGTTGTCGCGGATCAGATCGAAGGCCGTCTCGACCATCTCGGCGCTGGCGCTGTCGTAGGGCGCGATCTCGTAGGCCCACACCTGCGGGCCCTCGTAGTAGGTGACGGCGCCGAGGAGGAAGCGGCGGTCGGGGGAGTAGTATTCGGTGAGGTTGAAGCTTCCGAGGTCGGGCACCAGGGGCAGCCCGTTGCCCGACAGGTTGGCGACCGCGAACTCCCAGTGGATGGGGTACTTCACCGAGTTCATGAAGTAGAGGCTGTTCGCGTCGATCTGGTCGACCACGGTCTTCACGGAGCGAGCTCCGGGGATGGACGCGTCGAGGGGGAGCGAGGCCAGCACGTCGAAGTCGGCCTGGCAGCCCACCTGCAGGGCGAAGTCGGGCTCCTCGCCGTCGGCGAGCACGCAAGGCCACTCCTCCAGCACCACGTCGGTGTCGACGGTGAGCGTCGGCAGGGTGGGCTCGGTGACCGGCAGGTCGGTGTCGGTCGGCGTGGTGGGCACGCTCGTCTTGTCGGGCGTGTCTGCCGTCGTGCACGCCAAGAGCCACATCGTGATGAGCAAGGAGACCTCCGCTCTACCTATGACCGCCGGAAGGCCCGACCGTCAGGGCGAATGTATCGTGGGCTGCAGCCGCTGCTGTGTCGGGGTGGTCAGGCCTCGTCGTCGAAGGGAAGGAGCAGCTGTGGACCTGTCTGCCGCTCCTCGAAGCCCGAGAAGCTGGTGCCGAGGAGCCGGACCGGCCGCTGCCCCACTTCGGTGCGGCCCAGGCAGTCACGGGCCGCGGCCAGCAGCAGCCCGTGGTCGAGGGTGGGCGCCTCCAGGGTGTGGGCTCGGGTGATGGTCTCGAAGTCGTCGTAGCGGACCTTGACCGTGACGGTGCGCGGCGGGTCGCCCGCTGCCTGCAGGTCGCGATGGAGCGCAGCCACCTGCTGGTCGAGGCGACCGAGCAGCTCGTCGCGGTCGATGAGGTCGTGGGGGAAGGTGCGCTCCATGCCGCGGGACTTCCGACCCCCGGAGCGGCCGATGCCGCGCGGGTCGATCCCCCGGCTCATCCGCCACAGGTATAGACCGCGGGCGCCCAGCCGCTTCAGCGCCTCCACCTCGGACAGGGCTGCGAGGTCGCCGATTCGCTTCAGCCCCTGCGCCTCGAGGCGCTTGGCCGTGGCGGGCCCGACGCCCCACAGCCGACGCACCGGGAGCGGCCGGATGAAGGCATCGACCTGGTCGGGGCGGACCACGGTCAGGCCGTCGGGCTTTCGCACATCGCTGGCGATCTTGGCCACGAACTTGAGGGATGCGACCCCGGCGGAGCAGGTGAGCCCCAGCTCCTCGCGCACCCGGGCGCGGATGGCCTGAGCGGCGGCCGTGGCGGAGCCGAGGCCCGCCTTGTCGTCGGTGAGGTCGAGGTAGGCCTCGTCGAGGGACAGCGGCTCGATGCGGTCGCTGTGGTCGTGCAGGATGTCGTGGAGCTGTCGCGACACGGCTCGGTAGCGGGCGAAGTCGGTGGGCAGGAACACCAGCTGGGGGCACAGCCGCAGGGCGGCCCGGGCCGACATGGCGCTGCGCACACCGAAGCGACGCGCCTCGTAGCTGGCGGCCGCCACCACCCCGCGCCCCTCGGGCGAGCCGCCGACCGCCACGGGCTTCCCGCGCAAGTGTGGCCGGTCGCGCTGCTCTACCGAGGCGTAGAAGGCGTCCATGTCGACGTGGGCGATCTTGCGGTGCTCGCTCATGCACGCATCCCGAGGGTGCGGATAGGGGTGTGCAGACCGGGAGGAAGCGTGGGGGTGCAGCGACCATCGTTGCCGGGGCAGGCGGTAGCCGATCGCCTGGTCGTCTGCCTCAGCGACATCGAGATGGGCGCCGGCGGTGTGCTCGACGACTTCCCGCACCCTGACTTCCTCGCGGAGTTGGTGCGCTCGTATTCGTCGGAGGCCTTTGCCTCCGTGGCGGTCGATCTGGTGTTCAACGGCGACACCTTCGATCTGCTCAAGACCTCGGTCGAGGGAGCGTATCCCGTGCGGGTCACCGCCGAGGTCGCGCTGGCGAAGATGAACGCGGTGATGGCGGTGCATGCTTCGTTTTTCGACGCGGTCGCCGAGGTGCTGCAGGGCCGGAACCGAAGGGTGTTCTTCATCACCGGCAACCACGACGCAGAGCTGGTGTTTCCCGAGGTGCAGGCGCTCATCCGGCAGCGCCTGGGCGACCCGGATGGGGTCTACTTCCCTGGCTATGGGGTGGCCATCGGCGACGCGCTGATCGAGCACGGATCGCAGTCCGACGGGATGTTCCGTGTGCCCCCGTCCGACCCGTTCCTGATGCACGAGGGGCACGTGATGCTCCGCCAGCCCTGGGGAGCGGTCGCGCTGCTCGAGGTGGCGATGCCCATGCAGGCCCAGCTGCACTGGGCCGACCGGCTCAAGCCCAGAGCCACGGTGTTCGAGCACCTCCCGGAGCTGAGGGAGGTGCTGATGCACGCCTTCTGGACCTACTGGACGCGCGACTACCTGCGCGACGTGTTCGGTGGCGACCCGATCAAGCAGCTTTCGTGGACGATGTTTCGCGAGGTGCTCTACCGCTTCGGCAGCCAAGACCCCGACATCGGCCTGGGCGAGGTCCACCACGCGAGGCTGCGCCGCGACCCGCGCTTTCGGGTGCGCTGCATCGGCCACCACCACCGCCCGCTGTGGTGGAGCTACGCCGACCGCAAGCTGCTGGTCACCGGCTGCTTCCGCGACGAGTTCCTGGTCGCCCCCGACGGCACCATCCGGCCCGAGCCCCTGCCCAAGGTCTACGCGGAGATCTACCAGCGGCAGGGGCGCACCGTGCGCAGTCACCTGGTGGAGATCGACGGCCCGCCGGCACAGGAGGGTGCGGTGCCGGCCGACCTGGCGAGCGCCCGCGCGATCGTGGCGGGCATGCTGGGCTCGGCGGAAGAGCGACAGGAGGCCCAGCGGGAGCGGGAGCGTCGCGAGCGGGCGGAGGCGTCGGAGCCGAAGGGCTCGTGATGGTCTGGTGGCTGGCCTCGGCGTGGGCCGGTGTGGTGCTCGACGACCCCGCAGGATGTGTCCACGAGGAGGCGCTGCGCCTGGAGCTGGGGGAGGTCCTGCGGCAGGCGCAGGCGGAGTCCGCCACGGTGACGGTGCGGCTGGGCACGGGCCTGGAGCTCGCGGTCCATCAGGGTGAGCGGCCGTTGTGGGCCCGGTCGTTGTCGGTGGAGGCGGGCGACTGTGACGTGTTGCACCTGCTCGTTGCGCGCAGTGTGGAGCAGGGTCTCGCCGAGCTCCCTGACTGGGCCTTCGCGGGTCCCACGGCGCTGCCCCCCGACCTGGCGGTGGCGGTGACGGCAGGGGTGTCGCCGACGCCGGCGCCGCTCGCGTGGGGGGCCCTGGTCGTCGGCACGGGGCCGCTGTCGGGGCGGGGCCGCTGGCAGGCGGGGGCGGAGCTGCTGGCCTCGACGGTGCGCTCGCGGGGTGGGCGTGGCGCCCAGCTGCTCGGCGCGACCGCCCGGATCGGGCCCGCCATCGACGTCGGGCGCGGAGCGCGCAGGCTCCGGCTGGGGCTCACCTGGTCGGCGGGCCCCGTGCTGGTGGCCCCCGAGGAGCCGCTGGAGCTGGCAGGCCCCCGGGTGGTGCCTGGCGCGCGGATCGAGGCCCAGGGCTCGCTGGTGGGTCCCGGCGCGGGGATGGTCTCGGTGTGGGTCGATGCTCCGGTGCTCAGGGTGCAGATCAACGACGTCGGCACCGGGGAGACGCTGCGAGAGGCGGTGATCCGAGGCGGGATCCGGGTCGGGGTGCGCGGGCGGCTGCGAGGTGGGCGGTGACGTCGCGGCGGAGGAGGGGGCATGTTCGATCGATGGCTCACTCCGACCCGACCCCTGCCGATGTCGTCCCGTTCCCGGGGGGCGCTGCCCCGCGGGCCGAGCCCGTCGACATCGGCGCGCTCTTCGATGCCCACGCGCCCTACCTGTGCCGCGTGGTGCATCGGCTCACCGGTAGCGCTGCGGCCGCAGAAGACGTCGTCCAAGAGGTATTCCTCGTCGCCCACCGGCGGCGCCACGAGCTGCAAGACCGCACGGGCATCCGCACCTGGCTGTACCGGGTGGCGGTCAACCATGTCCGGCACGGGCGTCGGTCCCATGTGCGCTACCAGCGGCTGCTCGACGGCTACAAGGCCCACCCGGAGCGGCACGGAAGCGCGACGCCCCCCGACGATGCGACCCTCCGGCGGCAGCGGGGGGAGCTCATCCACGCCTGTGTGCAGAAGCTGTCCGACAAGCAGCGCGAGGTGTTCGTCTTGTACGAGCTCGAGGAGCTGGAGGGCGCCGAGATCGCCGAGATCCTGGAGCTGTCGGTGAACACGGTCTGGAGTCGCTTGCGCCTGGCGCGTGCGGCCTTTCGAAAGCACTGGTCGGCCCTCGTCGACTTGGAGGACACGCCATGAGTGGGGCTCCGCGCCGTCTACGTGACGACCCCGACTTCTCCTGGGAGACGGGCTGCGACCTGGCCGACGAGGCCTTCGCGGTGGGGGGCTACGACCTCCCTGCGATGAAGGGAGCCGTGCTGGCCGAGGTGCAGGCACCATCGGCGGGGGCGCCGCTCAAGGCGGCCTCTCGGGGGGCGATGTCGTGGGGGGGCGCTGGCCTGGTGGTTGGGGGAGTCCTCCTGGTCGGCGGCCTGCTGTGGGCGTGGTCTTCGGGCCCATCGGTCGAGGCAGCGGCGGTACAGGTGGCCCCGATGGTGGCCTCTCCCCCCGCGCCGGCCGCCGTGCCGGCCGTTGCACCAGCGGCTGGTCCGACGGCTCCCGCCGCCACCCCCGAGGTCGTGCTGCCCGTGGGGGCTGCCCCAGCGGAGCGCGTGGAGGCGCCGGTTGCACCGGCCATGGAGGCAGAGCGGAGCGAGCTGCCGGCGGAGGCGGAGGCGAGCCCGGCAGCGACGACGCCCCCCGAGCCGGGGCATGACGAGCCGGCTCCGGCCCCCGATGCCGCCGCAGAGGCGCCGCCGTTGTCGGGGCTGGCGGCGGAGCTGGCGGCCTTCGATGCCGCGGCGGGGGCCCTCAGCGACGGGCGCCCCGGGGAAGCCGCCCTGGGCTTCGAGGCCTACCTGGCGACCTACCCCTCAGGTCGGCTCCTCGACGAGGCGGAGCTCGGGCTGCTGCGCGCCCGGGTGGAGCTGGGCGATCACGAGGGGGTGGAGGTGGTCGCTGCCAGGCTGCAGGAGCGGCCGTCCATGGCGCTGCGACGCAGTGAGATCCTGCGCACCCGGGCGGAGAACCTGGTATGGTTGGAGAGGTGCGACGATGCCGTCGCGCTCGTCGCTTCGCTCCCCGCTCGTGAACGAGCTGACGTGCGGAGGGCGTGCCGCCGCTAGGAGGCCCGTTGAACCTACGCATGCTGCTGGCGACGCTCGTGTTGCCCGCTTGCGTGGTGCAGACGGGCATCGACGATCCCGAGCCGGTCGCCCCGGCGCCGCCTGCCGTGCGCGTGGATGCCGACGATGATGGCTTCACGACGGCCGAGGGCGACTGCGACGACAGCGACCCCCGAGTGGGGCCGGCCCTCGCCTTCACCGAGACCTGCGACCTGCTCGACAACGACTGCGACGGCGAGGTCGACAACCTGGGCGTGTGCACGGTGCGCGACCGGTTCGAGCAGTCGCTGCAGCTCGACGTGCTGATGGTGGTCGACACCACCGAGGGGATGGAGCCCTACCTGCGTCGAGCCGGCGCCGCCGCCTACGACTTCGCCCAGCACCTGCTGGGCCCTGGCTACGACACGCGCCTCGGCGTCATCACCATGGCGATCGACGACGAGGAGGCGGAGTCCACCACCTTCGGCACCAAGGGGAGCGGCAAGCCCTACGACGGCGTGCAGAATGGCGAGCTCGTCTCGGTGGGAGGGGCCCGCTGGCTCGACGGAAGCACCACGTCGCTGGAGCAGGCCGAGGGCTGGCTGCGGCGCGCGCTGGCCGACCATGAGCCACACCCTGGGCCGCCGAGGGCCCGCGACGCGGTGGTGGCGCACCTGGGCCCGGGTGGGGAAGACGGCAACAACACCTTCTTCCGTGCGGCCACGCCGCTGGTGGTGATGTTCCTGTCCCGTGAGGAAGACCAGTCGGCCCTGGGGGTCGCTGGCTTCCTCGACGAGATCGACGACCGCTTCGCCGTGGCGCCGACGATGCACGCCATCGCGCGCCTCGACGACGAGCCGTGCGCCGGGGATGTGCATGGGTCGTTCGGCGCCAGCTACGTCACCCTGGCCGACCAGTCCAACGGGGTCACCCTCGATGTGTGCACCGACCCCTACGAGCCCTTCTTCTTCGTGACCGGCCAGCTCGCCGCGGATGACGGGCTGGGCAAGCACTACTCCCTCGACCACCAGGCCAACCTGGCCCGCCCGATCCTGGTGCAGGTCGTCGGGCCGGCCGGGTTCGTCGAGGTCCTCGACAACGATGCCTACGACGTGGTCGACGAGGGCTACACGCTGGTGCTGCAGGTGCCGCCGACGGCGGGGTCGGAGGTGCTCATCGACTACCACCGGCTGCCGCCCGTCGAGTAGCGTCAGTCGAAGCCGAACTCCCGCAGGGCCTGGGTGACCGCGGGGTGGTCGACCGCGCGGGCCTCGGCGAGGGAAGGGGTCGGGTCGGCGACGCCGAGCCGCTGCACGAGGGCGGCGTGGTGCACCAGCTGCTGGCCTCGGAGCACCGGGAAGTCGTCGACGGGGGCGGCGAAGGCCCACTCGGTCACCGGATGGGACTGCAGGTAGGGCCCCGGCGGGGTGAGCACGGCGTACTCGGCGTCGACGTGCACGAGGCCCCAGCCCTGGTCGACGAGCTCGCCGAGGCGGGTCTGGGCCGACACCAGCCGCAGCTCGACCACCGCGAAGGACGGGCTCCACTCCTTGAGCAGCCGCTGCAGCAGGGCGGGGTCTTCCGAGGCCTGGGTGCCTTCCCACAGGAAGTCGCGGGGGTAGGCCTCGAAGCGGGGGTCGACGAAGACGCGCTTGGTGGGAAAGACGCAGCCGATGAGCGGGTTGCCGGCGGCCCACCCCAGGTTGATGGGCTCGCCGGGGGGTGGGTCGGTGGTGAGGAAGGTGCACAGGTCTTCGCCCCAGCCGCCGTGGGCCTTGCCCAGCCCCGACTGCAGCGAGAACAGCGCCGGGGGAGCGGTCAGGGTGACGGCGGCCAGCAGCCCCCCGACGGCGATGGCCGACAGGCTGGTCGCGGCGTGCACCACGGAGACCTCGGGGAGCAGGGGGGGCAGGCGACGGGCCATGCGGACCGAGGCCGCCGCGCAGCACACCCCCAGGAACGAGATGCCGCGGAGGGCCGCGAGGGTCATCAGCAGGCCGATGAGCCCGGTGCCCACCTCGTCGAGGCGCCACTGGCCTCGGGAACGTGCGGTGGTGAGCAGGAACCATCCGCCGACGGTGACGGTGACGAAGGCGGCGATGGGGTCGCCCCAGACCGGGCCGAGCTCGAGGGGAAGGCTGCCCCCGCCGCTGCCCTGGCCGTGCTCCAGCACCGTCGAGATGGTCTGGAGGGGGACGGCGTAGATCGTGGGGCCCAGCGGCGACAGCATGAGCACGGCCACGGAGGCCAGCAGGGTGTAGCCCATGGGGGCCACGGGGCGGTCGGCGTCGGTCGGGTCGAGCCCCACCCTGCGCCCCAGCTCGGTGCGAGCGGCCAGCAGCTGCGCGAACACCCCGAACTGGACCACCAGACCCAGGGGGAACAGCTGGTGGCTGTTGGCCATCATCCACTGCACCCCGACCGCGGCGACCAGGCCGCGACGGTCACCGTGGGTGCGCCAGCGGTCGAGGGCGAGGAGCAGCAGGCCGAACAGCAAGATGGTGAGCGCCTCGGGCCGCTGCACGCAGTGACGCTGCAGGCCGACGGCCGCGCCCAGCCACAGCAGGGGCCAGCCACTCGCCTCGCGCAGGGGGGCTCCCCAGCGCATCCACACCACCAACGCGCCCGTCCACAGGGCGCCGAAGAACAGGCTGCCGGCCTCCCAGCCCAGCCCGTCGACGATCAGGGCCAGCGGGACCTGAAACAGAGGGTATTGCTGGTACAGCGGGTGATCGGGGTGCGTCCACGAGAAGGTGTTCGTGGTCATGAACCCGTGCTCGAGGATCCATCGCCCGGTGGCGAGATGCCATGGCACGTCGACCGGCACGAGACGGTAGGTCGAGAAGACGGCCATCGCGGCCACGACCAGGGCGGTAGCGGTCGCGGCGAGGGGGTCGAAGCGGGGTGTCTTCACGCGCTCGCGGCCGATTCGACGGGCTTGCTGGCCGCCGCACCCAGGCGCGCGTGCACGCCGGGAACCGACAGGTAGGCCAAGCGCTTCACCTCGCGGCGACCGTGGGTGACGGTGTCGAGCACGAGGCCCGCCGTGACCGACAAGAAGGCCGAGATCATGATGGCCGAGCACAGGATGGCAGTGGGGAACCGGGGGACCATGCCCGTCTCGAGCCACGTGAGCAGCAGCGGGAAGGCGAGCACCAGCGACAGCAGGGCGAGGGCGGCTCCCAGTGCGCCATAGAAGCGTAGCGGGCGCTCGCGCTGTAGGAGGCGGCCGATGGTGAACAGGATGCGGAAGCCGTCACGGAAGGTGTTGAGCTTCGACACCGAGCCCTCGGGGCGGTCTTTGTAGGCCGTGGGCGCCTGGCTCATCGGCATCGCCAGCTCCAGCGCGTGGACCGTGAGCTCCGTCTCGATCTCGAAGCCGGCCGACAGCACCGGGAACGACTTCACGAATCGGCGGCTGAACACGCGGTAGCCCGACAGCATGTCGTCGACGCGGTCGCCGAAGATCCAGGCCACCACCCCAGTGAGCATGCGGTTGCCGAGCACGTGGCCGGGCCGGTAGGCCTTGTCGATGTCGGTGACCCGGATGGCGTTGACCATGTCGGCGCCGTGCTCGGCCAGCGCGTCGATGAGCCCGGTGGCGGCGGCTGCCTCGTAGGTGTCGTCGCCGTCGACCATCACGTAGATGTCGGCCTCGATGTCGGCGAACATGCGCCGCACCACGTGGCCCTTGCCCTGCAGGGGCTCGGTGCGCACGACGGCCCCAGCGCCTCGCGCGACCTCGACGGTGCGGTCGGACGAGTTGTTGTCGTAGACGTAGACGGTGGCCATGGGGAGGGCCGCACGGAAGTCGCTCACCACCTGGGCGATGGCGGCTTCTTCGTTGTAGCAGGGCACGAGCACCGCGATGGCCAGGTCGGCCCAGTCGGCCACGAGCTCACCTCCGGCCCGACGATAGCAGTGCCCGCGCCGCGGGTCGACCAGCAGATCAGAGGCTGGAGACGGCGGTGAGGTTCTTCGTCTGCAGTGCGACGGCGCGCTGGTCGCCGGCGCGGTGGGCGAGGTGGAGCAGCCAGCGCGTCATGGCGTTCGACAGCCACGGCTCGTTGTCGTCGTTGTACAGCCGGACCGACAGGGTGCAGCAGGGCCCGTAGACCGGTCGGAAGGCCACCCGGAGCATCTCGACGCCGCCCAGCTGCTCCACCTCGGCGATGAGGGACTTCAGCGCCAGCCACTCCCGCAGCTCGTCGGGGGCAGGGAGCACGCCGCCGCGCTCCAGCCGCTGCTCGAGGGCGCGGGCGGCGAGCTCCACCGAGCGCAGCAGGGCCTCTCGGCGCTGCCCACCGGCCCTGGCCGACAGCCCTCCCACGGCGGGAACGGCAGTGCCGGTGTGCTCCGAGGCGGCCTGCAGTCGCTCGCTCACCTGCTCGCGGAATCGGGCCACCGCACGATCCGGTTGGTGGCTTCCCAGGGCGATGGCGCGGTCCCGAACCTGGGCCTCCAGCGTCGGCAGGGCAGCCTCCCAGCAGCGCGCGGAGCGATCGAGTCGGTCGGCGCTGGGGCTCGCCTGCAGCCGTAGATCGGCCTGCAGCGCCGCCTCGACGGGGTCGTCGGGAAGCGGCTCGTCGTGCTTGCGTGGCGCCTGGGTGCGCAGGGCCCGCTCGTGCAGCCAGGTGGTGCGCGCCCGGCCCGCGACCTTTCGCCACAGCAGCTCCAGCCGGTCGTCGCTCGGCCCCTCGGCAGACCCCAGCAGCCGCTGGGCCACGGCCCCCAGCCACTCGATCGCGGGGGTGGTGGGACCCAGCTTGCCGGCGCGCTCCTCTACCTCCGCCCAGGCGCCACGCTGTGCCGCCTCGGCGACCAGCCACTCCCGCGACCAGCGCACGACGGTGGGGTCGGCCACCCGCGCATCGAACAAGGGCAGCACGTCGAGGAAGTGCCGGGCCTCCTCCCGGTCGCCACGGCTGGCGGCCAGCAACCCGAGGGCCATCACCATCCCCGGTGTCACGGGACGCTTCTTTCGCCGGCCCACGATCCAGGCCTGCACGGCCCGGTCGACCTGAGCTTGCCGGCTCGCGGCGCGGGCGGCCACCACCATGGCCAGGCCAACCGGGTCGCGCCGGGCCCGCACCGTCGACAGCCGCGCGAGCACGTAGGCAGTGCGCGGCCAGCCGAGGGGAACCGCCACGGCCAGGGCGAGGGGCCAGGGCACCGCCAGCACGAGCACCACGGCCATCAGCGCGACGCCGCCCAGGCCCCAGGTGGGCACCAGGCTGGCGGCGCCGAGCCCCAAGGAGCCCAGCGTGACCCAGGCGGCGATGGGCAGCAGGAAGCCCCAGGTGGCATCCCCGCTGGCGTTGCCGTCGACCTCGTCGGAGATCAGCCGCATCAGGAACGCGGCGTAGCTCGCGAGGCACAGGCCGATCACCAGGATGCCCAGGCCCCAGGACACTCAGCGCCATCCCAGCGCGGTGAGCGCGTCGGGCCAGGGAGCCGGGGCGGAGGCCCGCTGGGCCTCGGGGGCGGGTGCGTCGGCGGGGATGCGGGCCCACACCTCCCACGTGGCCCGACGGTCGGGGTCGCGCAGGGCGTCGAGGGCCCTGCGCACGTCGTCTTCCGTGCGAGGTTGGGGGCCATGGGGGGTGGGGTAGTGCGTCGCCTGCTCGAGGCCCACGCCGAGCATGGCGAGCAGCTTCTGGCCCTGCCGCTCGACCTCGTGGGCCGTCGCGTCGAGGCCGAGCTCCAGCACCCAGAAGGGGTTGGTCATCGCAGGCCCGACTGGTGGCTGAGTTCCTGGGTGCGTGCGTCGTGGGGCATCAGCTTCCACAGCTCGTGGACGACGGTGCGCAGCCCGTCACGGTCGTCGCGCTCGAGGGCCTGGCGCCCCTGGTCGACCAGCTGCCGGGCCCGTGGCACATCGGTGCACTGGGTGACATCGGCGCTGACCCGCTCGAAGGACCAGCGCCAGGCATCGGGGTGGCGATAGAAGCAGGCCATGCGCAGGTCGCGGACGACGCGGAGCTGGCGCTGGAGCTCGACGGGCTGCTTCGCCTTGCGTGCCCGGTCGACGGCAGCCCCCGACTCGACCAGGAGCGCCCGCTCCTGATCGGTGCCGAACTCGCCCACCCAGCGTGACGCGCTGGCCAGCTCCTGCATGGCGCCGGCCTCCAGCTCGGGCCAGCTCTGGGCCTGCTCCAGCCCGTCGAGGGTCGCGTCGGTGTCGAGGAGGCTGCGCCGTGCGCGCTGGGCGGCGTCGTCGTCGCCTCCGCGAGCGGCCGCCAGGGCCTCCTCGGCGTCTTGCAGCGCCCACTCCACGTCGAACAGCTTGTCTTGCAGGGCGGTGTCGCCCTGGCGCACGGCCCGGGTGCGCACCTGGCGCAGGCGGGTGCGGAGCAGCTCGATCTGGCCGGCGAGCTCCTCGGGGCTCGCGTCGGGCACCACGAGGTGGGCCACGTGCTCGAACACCAGGTCGAGCTGGGGGACCAGCGCGCGGGCTGCCAGCCTGCCGCCGCGGTCGACCTCGATGGTCACCTCGACCTTCGCCCCGGCCGGGAGCGTCTCGGGCAGCGCCTGGCCGCCGATCTCGATGCGGCCGACGAGGCGGCACAGGTGCGCCTGCTCGAGCTCACCCTGGACCACCGGGATCACCAGCACAGTGTCGGCCAGGCCCTTGGCGACGGTGGAGACGGTCTGGTGCACGAAGGTGCGCTTCGCAGGCAGCGGCGTTCCGCGCTCGAGGTAGGTGTGGACCTGGTCGCTGGCGAGGGCCACGCCGACGCTGCGCGACAGCGGTGGGTCGGACAGGGTGAGGCCCTGCACGATGGTGATGCGCTGCGGCTCCACCGCGACGGGCGACTCGTCGTGGGCCCGACCCTCGACGTGGAACACGTTGGGCTTGCGCGCGACCAGCTCCAGCATGACCACCAGCCCCCCGTCGGGGCCCAGCTCGGCCCAGTCGCTGTGCCAGCCGCCGTCGGCGCGGCGGAAGCGGATGGCGCGGGGCGCGGGGCCGTCGCCCTCCAGCAGGCGGCCGGCGACGTGGGGGAACAGGTCGGAGGACATCGCTGGATACTGCAGCCACAGCCTGCGCCCCTTGGGGCCCTCGGGCTCGGTGGCCGGGCGCGCGTCGAGGCCCGCCGTGGCGGCGTACAGCGCCGCACCTCGGGCGACGAGGGTCATCGGGTCGTGGCCGTCGGTGAACCGGGTGGCCAGGGCGTGGCCCACCCGCTCCCGCAGCGACGGCATCACGGTGGGGCCGCCGACGAGCACGACCCGGTCGAGCTGGTCGGGGGTGAGGCCGTGGGCCGCGAGCAGGCGCAGGCAGACGGTGATGGAGCGGTCGAGGAGGGGGGCGACCAGCTCGTCGAGCTGCTCGCGGCGCAGGGTGAGCTCGACGTCGACGGGCTCGCCGTCGACCTCGAACAGCTCGGCGAGGAACAGCTCGGCCTCGTCGCGCCGGCTGAGATCGATCTTGGCTTCCTCGCAGGCCGCGGCGAGCTGCCGCAGCGCGGGGGCATGGCTCGTGTCGGCCTTGTCGATGACCACCCCGTCGGCCGCGAGCTGGGCCAGCACCCAGTCGACCATGGCGCGGTCGATGTCGCGGCCGCCCAGGAAGTTGTCGCCGTCGTGACCCACTACCCGAAGCAGCCCGTCGCGGGTCTCGAGGAGCGACACGTCGAAGGTGCCGCCGCCGATGTCGTAGACGAGCCAGGCGCCGCCGCCGTCTTCGTCGGCCGACCAGCCCGCCGCGAGGGCCGACGCGACCGGCTCCTGGATCAGCTCGACACGCTCGAAGCCGGCGAGGCGGGCCGCCTCGGAGGTGGCGCTCGTCTGGGGCAGCTCGAACAGGGCCGGGACGCTGATCACCGCGCACTCGGGGACGAAGCCCAGCTGCTCGCGCACATCGTCGCGGAGCGACCGGAGGACCTCGGCGGACAGCTGCTCGGGGGTGAAGGCGGTGCCGCTGGCGGGGAAGTCGATGGGCTTGCCGGTGCCCATCAGCCGCTTGAAGCCCGCCCGCGTGTTGGCCGGATCCTTGTCGAGGTAGCGCCGGGCGCGCGGGCCTACGGTGAACCGGCCCTTGCGGTCGACCCGCACGATGGACGGCGTCAGGGCCGCTCCATCCCGATTTCGGACCAACACCACCTCGTCGCCGTCGAACACGGCCGCCGCGGAGTTGGTCGTGCCGAGATCGATGCCGAGGTAGCGGGGGGACGCCTCGCTCATGCAGCCTCCGGCTAGCAGCGTAACCATGCCGGAGGGGGTGGTGGTCTAGCGTCGCGAGCGGCGGAGCAGGAACAGCAGGATGCCCATCGCCCAGCCGCCGCCGCTCGCTCCCACCTGGCAGTGGCTCGAGGCCGAAGGATCGGGCTCGGGGCCAGGGGGCGCTGCGGGCGCAATTGCGGGTGCCTCGGGAGGAGGTGCCGAGCAGACAGGTCGAGGGAGGGCCTGACCGGTGAGGCCCTCGATCCAGTCCACGACGACGTCGTCGGGGCGAACGTAGATGCCGCCAGCGGCGCTGCCACACGACGCGCCGGCTGACACCGTGCCACGGCTGGTGGCAGCCACCAGGAAGCGCCCCTCGGGCACGTCGAGGAACAGCGGGCCGCCGCTGTCGCCGTAGCAGCTGTCGACCCCGTTGTAGGACCCCGCGATCAGCTCGCCGGTGGGCTGGATGGCCCCGACGCATCCCTCGGCGGCCTCGCTGCAGTCGTGGTCCAGCACCTCCACCACCCCTTGCTGCAGCTCGTCGACGTAGTGCCAGCCCTGGCTGTCGACGGCGCCAAAGCCGACCACGACGAGGCCCTGGCCGTCGACGAGGTAGTCGTCGGCGATGCAGTCGAGGGCGAGGGGCGCCGGTGGCACGGTGGCGTCGCTCCACAGCTGCACCAGGGCGAGGTCGTAGCTGTCGGCGTAGGCGCGGTCATAGGCCTTCACGCGGCGTGCGCGGCGCAGCTCGCCGGTGCCGTTGGACAGGCTGTTGGCCCCCACCAGGACGCCGCGGATGCCCTCGGCGCAGTGCGCGGCGGTGAGCACGAGCTGCGGCGCGATCAGGGTCCCACTGCACTGCACGCTCATGCCCTGGTAGAGGATGGCGGCGGTGGCCGACCAGTCGCCCTCGACGACATCGGTGCCGCCGTTGACACCCACCAGCTCGTCCCACGCGGCCTCGTCGGCCTCGTCGAACACCACCTCGTCCCACGCGGCGTCGTCGAGGGTGGGCACGGCAGCCAGGGCACAGGGAAGCAACGACCAGAGCATGGGGACCTCGCGTGCCCCCTCCTCGGATCGTCAGCGGGTGCGCACCAGCCGAAATCCGACCTCACCCGACACCGAGGTGGGGGTGGTCATGCTCCGGTAGGTGACGGTGGCGGCGTCGGCGTCGCGCTTCCAGCTGCCGCCGCGGGTGATCCGCAGGTGGCCTTCGTCGGGGCCGAGGGGGTTGACCGCGGGCACGTCGGAGTAGGGATGGGACCACGTGGCCGTCCACTCACGGACGTTGCCCGTCATGTCGCACAGGCCGAAGCCGTTGCGAGGCTTGGTGCACACCGGCTGCGGGTGCTCCACGTCGACCCAGCCCACCGCCGTGGCCTCGTTGTGCCCCGCGAAGCGATGGGGCTGGCCTCCGCGGGCGGCGAACTCCCACTCGGCCTCGGTGGGCAGGCGCCACCCGTTGGCCTCGGGCTGCAGCACACCATCATCGTAGGCGGGGTCGAGCCCCTGGCTGCGGGACAGCGCGTTGGCGTAGGAGGCGGCGTGGGACCAGCTGACCGTCTCGACGGGACAGGTGGGGCAGGCCGGGTGGCTCGACGGCGACAGCCCGGTGAGGGCCAGGTACTCGGCCTGGGTGACGGGGTGGTCGAGGACACAGAAGGCGTCGACATAGGCCACGTGCTGGGGCCGGGCTGGTCGGGGGCCCTCGTCGTCGCCCATCAGGAAGCTACCGCCAGGCAGGCACACGACATCGTCGCCGGGCCGGCGCACCGCCCCTGCGTCGCGGCGAGGGGGGCCGGTGAGGTCGCGCACGCCGTGGTGGGTGGCCTTCCACACGCTCACGCCATCCGACAGCCAGACGGCCCGCGCGGCCGACAACGCCACCAGCTCGGCCATGGCACGCTCCCGATAGGGGACGTCGAGCTCGCCCAGCACGCCGTCGTCGTAGGGCCCCGGCGCGACGAGGGTTCCGGGGCCGTCGATGCGGAGATCGACGCTGGTGGTGCGGGTGCCGCGCAGGGTGATCAGGTGGCGGCCCAGTGGAAGGCTGGCCCCTTCCTCGCCGTGGGTGATCCGCACCCCGTCGACCCACACCGCCTCGGGGTAGGGCAGCAGCCGCACGGGGACCACGCCCTGGGGTGGTGTGATGGCCTCGAACAGGTCGGCCAGCTCGGCGGGGATCCGCTCGGCGGGCACGCCCATGGCCTTGGCATCTCCGAGGGCCTGCTGGGCGACCCCGGCGTCGCCCTGCGCGAGGGCGTGACGGGCCTTGGCGACGAAGAAGCGGCCGACGGCTACAGGCTCGCTCAGGCAGGCCAGCTCGGCCTCCAAGCGATGGAACAGCTCGATGAAGACCTCGGGACGCTCCTCGATGGTCGGCCGCTCGATGACCCGCAGCGAGGCCTCGAACTGCTCGGCCGACACGGAACCGCCGAAGCACCCGTTGGCCTGGCCTCCGTCGAAGGTGACCGGCAGCGACGACGACCAGTCGCCCACGCTGCGCATCTGCGCCCGCTCGATCGGGCGACCGGTGACCTCGGCCAGGCGCTGTGCCGCGCCATCCAGGTCGGAGGAGGGGCCGAGGGTGACGGCTCCTGCCCATGCGACAGCGCTGAGGGTGGTCCACATGAACCCCCTGTAGCCGCCCGACGCGCGGCCCTCATCCCGCAAGCGCCGGTCGGCCCCACACATGCGCCAGATGCGCATATGCATACGAATATGCGTGGTTGCTCCGTTGGGGTATGCATAGTATGCGTAGCTATCGCTTCAGGAGCGTCCATGTCCCTCGTGTCTTCCTCCGTGCATCGCACCGTCGAACCCCAGGTGCTGTCCGCCGCCAGCCTGGTGGCCAGCTGGCGCGACACCTTCGGGGGCCTCCGCGGGCGGCACGTCGCGGTTCGGTGGGTCGACGGCGGAAGCGAGCGTGACGTGGTCGAGGTGATCGACTGTGCGCTGCGCGAGGGCATGCACGTGAGCGTGTCGGCGGACGACGGGCTGGCGGTCGACGACACGCAGTGGCAGGCCTGCGACGACCTGGCGGTGTGCTGGGGCGGGCGTCTGGTGCACGGGGAGCCGCAGGGCGCCGACCTCGATGTGGTCGTGGGCTGGGCGGAGCCCGCGCGATAGGGGCGGGCATGGCGTGGCGCTCGGTCCTTCAAGACCTCATCGGCACCGGCTCGTATCGAACCCAGCGGGAGCTGGTGCGGGCCATCTACGCGCGCACGGGCCGGCGGGTGAACCAGGCCTCGGTGTCGCGGGAGCTCACGGGCCTCGGGGCGCGCAAGGTCGACGGGGTGTATCGGCTCGGTCCCGAGCTGGAGCTCGCCTCGCGCATCCAGGCGCTGGAGGTCACTGCGGGGGGCTGCCTGGTGGTGATCCGCACCGACCTCGCCTTTGCTTCGGTGGTGGCCCAGACGGTCGACCAGGCCAGCATCGAGGGGGTGCTCGGCACCATCGCCGGCGACGACACGGTGTTCGTGGCCACCCGCGGCCCCGACGTCGAGGTCGCGCTGCGGGCCGCCTTGGGGAAGGCGTAGCGCGCTAGCTGGTGCGCGGGAGCACGACGGTGAACGTCGAGCCCTCTCCGACGGTGGACTGCACGGCGATGTGGCCCCCCATCTGCCGCACGAAGCGGTCGCAGATCGCGAGCCCCAGCCCGGTGCCTCCCTGCTCGTACTGGGTGGCCCGGCTCCCCTGCACGAAGGGCTCGAACAGGCGCGGCAGCCGGGAGGGATCGATGCCCACGCCGGTGTCAGCGACCGTGATCACCACGACATTGCTCTCCACCCTGGCCGATAGCGTGATGCGCCCCGAGATCGTGAACTTCGCGGCGTTGCCGAGCAGGTTGAGCACGATCTGACGGACCCGCTGCGCATCGAGCTCGACAAGCTCTGCCAGGTCGACGTCGACCACCACCTCGGTGTCGTGGCGGCGGGCCAGCGGGGTGATCGACGCGGCCGCCTCCTCGAGGAGCGGGCCGAGGTCGACGGGTGCCACGACGAGCTCGAGCTGCCCTGCCTCCACCTTCGTCAGATCGAGCAGATCGTCGACGAGCCCGAGGAGGTTGTTGCCGGAGGTGTGGATGTGGGTGAGGTCGGGCCGCCCCTCCTCGAGGACCAGCTCCTCCTCCTCGAGAAGCTCGCTGTAGCCGATGATCGCGTTGAGCGGGGTGCGCAGCTCGTGGCTGATGCGCGCGAGGAAGTCGCTCTTGAGGTCGTTGGCCTGCCGGGCGGCGTCGCGGGCCTCGAGGGCGCTCACGGTGAGGGCATGGTTGTCGAGGAGCGCGTCGCGGAGGCGGTGCAGGTCGTGGCTGCGGCGCCGGCGGTGCAGCAGGGTGAACAGCGCGCCGACGCCGAACACGTTGACGGTGTCGAACAGGTAGGTGGCGGTCTCCTCGACGGGCACGTCGTGAAGGGCGTGGTGGCCGAGCCGCATGGCGATGGCCGCGAGCCACAGGGCCACGACCGACGCCAGCCGGGTGCGCCCGTCTTCCACGACGATCACGATGATGATGGCGAGCAGCAGCAGGTACAGCGGCGACATCGTGGCGAAGGGCACGAACAGGGTCGTCCAGCTGAGCACCCCGACCCCGGTGAGGGTCGGCACCAGCAGGGCGATGCCGGCGTAGCGGTAGTGCGCGGCGAGGGGGCCCAGAGACGCGAACAGGCAGGCCGCGATGAACAGGTTCTGGTCGCTGCGGGTGAGGAACACCACGGAGAACAACAGGGCCGCCACGTTGAGGGCCAGGGTGGCCCACGCGACGGCGGTGGTCATGCGCTGGCGGAAGGCAGCGTCGTCGGCGTCGAGGGCATCCAGCAGCAGCTGGGCGTTGGCGGGGGCGTGGTCCACCCACGGATCATCGGCCCGGCAGGTCGATCAGTCCACCATGGGGGGTTCCGTTGGGGTGACGATGCGGCCGTGGTCACGCAGGAGCTCGCGTGAGGGGCGGAATGCCAGGAACGAGGCGCCGCCCAGGCGATCGAGCCAGGCTCGGTCGTCGGGGGTCAGCGCCTCGCGAGCGCGCATCGCCCGCTGCGACATCCAGGCCGTGTAGGTGTGGACGGAGCGACGGCCCCGCACGCCCTCCAGCTCGAATGCATGGCGGCCGACGAACCTCGGCAGCCGGCGCTGCCCTGGCCGCTCGGAGAGGTAGGCGTCGATGCGGTGCCAGGTGTCGAGCACCACGGGCCACTGGTGGCGAAACAGGTCGCGAAGCAGGGGCTCGAGGGTGGTGGGGACCTCGTCGTCGGCGAGCACCGCCCCCATCGCGTCGGGCGAGGGGTCGGTCATCCGACGGACCCAGTCGGCCACCCGAGGCGCCTGCTCCTTCATCTCGTCGTGACTGCGAGGGTCGCAGTACAGGTGTGCGTACAGCGGGCCGTACAGACCGAAGTCTGCCAGGGTGGGGCGGCCGCCGAGCACGTAGGGATGCACGGCGAGGTGAGCCTCGAAGCTCGCGAGGAAGGCGGGGTACATCCGGTCGACGGCCCGTCGCATCCTCGGGCCCAGCCCCAGCACCGGCACGTGACCCACACCGAAGTAGGCCGCCATCGGCAGGCCGAGCAGCCCGTGCGACCACCGGGGGGCATCCGGCATCGACAGGCCTCCGAAGGCCCGCGCGACATAGCGCAGGTGGCCCATGCGCCAGCGGTAGCGCATCGCGGGCAGGACCAGCCACTCGTCGGCATACAGCTCGAGCAGGTGCGACACGACGTGCTGTCGCGGGGTGACGGGCACCACGGCGGGCTCGGGGTGGGACGCCTCGAAGTGGTCGATGATCTCGGAGGTGTCTTGCACGAAGCGCCCGTCGACGGTGCGCACCACCGGCACCATGGCCAGGCCGGTGTTCGGCACGAGGACCTCGCGCACGACCCGCCACGTAGGCAGCTCCTCACGGAAGGGGATGCCCTTGTAGCGCAGGTAGGCGCGGGCCTTGCCGCTGAACAGCGACACCTCCGCGGCGTACAGCGTGATGGCGGGCTCGGGCAACGCGCGCTCCTGTGCCCACCAGCCTACTTCGCTGCCACCTCGGCGTCGCTGGCTGCGGCTGAGCGCTTCCCGAGGGCGAGGCCGTGATCTTCGGCGATGACCCGTGCCGTCATCTTGGCCGACATCATCACGCTCGGCGTGCCCGCTCCCGGCTGGCAGCTGGCCCCGACCAGGTAGAGGTTGCGGATGTCGGCGCAGCGGTTGTGCGGACGGAAGAAGGCCGACTGGTGCAGCACCGGCTCGGGGCCGAAGGCGTTGCCCAGGTAGCTCTGCAGGGTGTGCTCGAAGTAGTTCGGGTCGATGAACTCGTGGGTGACGATGCGCTCGCGCAGGCCGGGGATGTAGCCGCGGTCGTCGAGGAACTCGAGCACGGTGCGTGCCAGCTTGGGCCCCGCCACGCTCCAGTCGACCCCGCTGCCGTTGTGGGGGACCGGGATCAAGGTGTAGGCGACGTGATGGCCTTCGGGGGCCAGAGAGGGGTCGGTCAGCGAGGGCACATGCAGGTACTGGCTGAAGTCGTCGGGCAGCACGAGCTTGTCGAAGATCTCGGTGAGCAGTGCCTCGTAGCGGGGCCCGAGGATGATGTTGTGGTGCTGCAGGTCGAGGGGCTCCTCGGTCTTGCGGAAGCCGAAGTAGATCACCATCAGGCTCATCGACTGCTTCATCGCCTTGACCCGCCAGTCGGGCATCCAGAAGCGGTTCTCTTCGGCGAGCAGCTTGGTGTAGGTGGTGACCACGTCGGCGTTCGACACCACGATGTCGGCGCGCAGCTCCTCGCCGCTCTCCAGACGCACGCCCTTCGCGGTGCCCCCCTCGACCAGGATGCGCTCCACGCCGGCGTTCAGGCGCAGCGAGCCGCCGAGGTGCTCGAGCTTGCGCACGAAGCCGTTGACCAGGGCCCCAGTGCCGCCGCGGGCGAAGTGGATGCCCCAGGTCTTCTCGACGAAGTGGATCATCGCGTAGATCGCCGGCACCTTGAGCGGGTTGCCGCCGACCAGCAGCGTCTCGAAGCTGAACACCTGCCGCAGCTTGTCGGAGCGGAAGTAGTTGCTGGTGAACCGGAACAGGTTCTGCACGGCACCCAGACGCATCAAGTCGGGGACGACCTTGAGCATCGTCCACACATCACCGAAGTGGGTGTAGCCAAGCTCGAGGAAGCCGCGCTCGAAGATGGCGCGGGCGTCGGCGTGGAAGCGCTCGTAGCCGTCGAGGTCTGCCGGCTCGATGGCCTCGATCTGCCGACGGGTAGACTCGGGGTCGCCGTCGTAGTCGAAGTAGGTGCCGTCGTCGAAGTAGATCCGGTAGAATGGAAGGATCGGCATGATGTCGACATACTCGGAGGTGCGGGGCCCTCCGCTGATGCCCTCGCGCACCCGCTCGGCGTTCAGCACGTCGGCGGGGAAGTCGTCGCGGTCGAGCATGGCGTCGTCACGCTCGAGGGCGAACAGCTCCTCGATGAAGTGGGGCACGGTGAGCACCGTCGGCCCCATGTCCCACGTGAAGCCGTCGCGCTGACGAACGTAGGCGCGGCCTCCGGGCTTGTCGAGGCGCTCGACCACGGTGGTGTCGATGCCGAGGCTCTGCAGGCGGAGGGCGGCGGAGAGGCCGCCGATGCCGCTGCCGATCACGATGGCGGTCTGGGGAGCAGGGGACGTCACGGGCATCCTCCTCGGAAGGTTCCTGAACTGTATACACCTTGTATAGGGTTTGCACACAGATTGATGGGATTCGGCGAGGGGCCGAGGTTCCCCCTCCTATGTGGTTCCGTTGCGCAGCGACGTCAACGAGGCTCGAAACCGGGCTCGAAACCGGGGTCAGGACGCTAGGTGTTAGATGTCGACGAGGCTCGAAACCGGGGTCAGGACGCTAGGTGTTAGATCTCAGCTGGCTGGTCGCGGTCTCGGCCTCCCGTCTGCGAGCACGTCGTGCACCACGCCACGGACGCAGCGTTGCGGGCCGCCATGCACGTCGCGGTCTCGAAACGGGGGTCAGGACGCTAGGTGTTAGATCTCACTTCGGGGCAGAGCCCCGGTAGTTGGTAGCCGGATGCTCGGAGCGGCAGCTGGCCGGTCGCGGACTCGACCTCCCGCCCGCCAGCACGACGTGCACCACGC
>CBDUIC010000105.1:0-24921 GCA_965367245.1 uncultured bacterium
GCCCCGTCACTCCCATTCGAGCCCGTTCGACGGACGGCTCGTGGGATCGGGACAGCACCGCAGCGGATCACCAGCCTTCATCGTCTAGCGCAGCGCGAGCGCCCACGGAACGGTCGGGTTGGGGGAGCGCCGCTGCCCGTCGCGGGCCCGGGTCCTGCAGTCGCTCCCCGAGCTCGGCACAGCGCGTAAAGGAGGCGATACCCCGCACACCAGACTGCAGCATGCAGCGGCCACCACACCGACCAGCTCCGCCCTCCCGCTCACCCCGCCGGAGGGTACTCACCGTCCCGGCCCAGGCCCCCGAGCCTCTACGACGACGCCACCCCGATCGCCGGCGGTACACTCAGGGCGATGCCCGAGTCGACCACCCAGGGGGCCCGCCCTGGCCGCGTTCCCCTACGCAGCGTGCTCGCCGCCCTCACCACGCTGCCCGTCTTCGTCGCCGTCCTGCTGGCCGGCTGGCTGTCGGTACGCAATGGCGAGCGGCTCGTGCGCGGTCTCGTGGCCGACCTCCAGCTGGAGGTGGCGTCGGGCGCCGAGCAGGCCCTGCGGCGCACCCTGGAGCCTCCGCACCTGCTCAACGGCCTGAACGAAGACCTGCTGCGGCAGGGGGCGGTCGACCCGGCAGACCACGACCGCCTACAGCGACACTTCCTCGCGCAGCTCCGCCGCTTCCCCTCGGCCGGCTACGTGCAGCTCGGCCTCGACAGCGGCGCCTTCGTCGGGGTGGAGCGGCTGGAGAGTGGGTTCCGGGTGGAGCGCACCGACCCCGAGCTGACGGGCAAGCAGGTGTGGGACCTCGACGAGGGAGGCCACCGCGTAGGCCCGCCCATCGACGCCGTGCCCGGCTACCGCGCGACCTCCCGGCCCTGGTACCGCGCGGCCGTCGATGCGGGAGCTCCCACGTGGTCCTCCATCTACCAGTTCAGCAGCCGCGGCGACGTGCGCCTCGGCGTCACCGCGGTGCAGCCATGGAACGACGACGACGGAACGCGGCTCGGCGTCCTCGGCACCGACATCGTGCTGGCACAGCTCGGCCGCCTGATGTCGACCCCCCGACTCCGCAGCGGGGGCCGCGCCTTCGCGATGGAGCGAGACGGGTTGTTGGTCGCTCACAGCTCCGTCGATCCCCCCTTCGAGGTCACCGCCGATCGACAGGCCGAGCGTCTCCAGGCAGCCACCGCCCCCGACGCCCTCACCCAGGCGGTGACGGCGGAGCTGCACCGCCTCGAGGGAGGGCTGGCGGGCATCCGAGCCCCCCTGCAGCTCGAGCTCCCTTTCGAGGGCGATGTGGCGTTCGTCTACGTGGCCCCGTTCGAAGACGGTCGAGGGCTCGACTGGCTGCTGGTCGTCGCCCATCCCCGGGTGGACTTCACTCCCGAGCTGCGCGACAACGTGGCGCAGACCACCGCCCTGTGGGTGTCGGCCGGGTTGTTGGCGCTGCTCCTGGCGCTGTGGGTCTCGCGGCAGGTGGCCCTCCCCGTGCGCCAGCTCGCCGAGGCCTCACGCCACCTGCGTGAAGGCCGGGGGCACCCGCTGCCGCAGTCTCGGATGACCGAGGTGTCGGAGCTCAGCGAGGCGTTCGCGCAGATGCGCAGCGAGCTGGTCGAGCAGCAGCGCCAGCTGGCGCACACCACCCAGGAGGCGGTGGCCGCACGGCACGAGGCGGAGCGGGCGAACCGCGCCAAGTCGTCGTTCCTGGCCCACATGAGCCACGAGCTCCGCACGCCGCTGAACGCCATCCTCGGCTACTCCGAGCTGCTCGGTGAGAGCGAGGAGCTGTCAGACGACGGCCGGCAAGACCTCGCCCGCATTCGCTCGGCAGGCACGCAGCTGCTGTCGGTGATCAGCGACGTGCTCGACCTGTCGCGCATCGAGGCGGGAGTGCTGGAGGTGCACCTGAGCGAGGTCGACGTGAGCCAGCTGGTGGCCGACGCCGTCAGCGCGACCCAGGTGCTGCTCGAGAGCCAGGGCAACGACGTGCGCGTCAGCGCCCCGCCGAGCCTCGTGGTGCACACCGACGGGCCCAAGCTGCGGCAGAGCGTCGTCAACCTGCTGAGCAACGCCGCCAAGTTCACCGAGAACGGCGTGGTGGAGGTGGCCGTCGACGCCGACGACGACCAGGTGACCGTGCGCGTCACCGACTCGGGCATCGGCATCCCCGCCGATCGGCTCCCTGCCCTGTTCGCGCCGTTCACCCAGGTGGAGCCGGGCTCGCACCGCCACGCGGGCACGGGCCTCGGCCTCGCGATCACCCGGGAGTTCGCACGGGCGCTGGGAGGCGACGTCACCGTGGACAGCGAGCTGGGGGTCGGCACCACCTTCTCGATCACGCTGCCGCGGCGCCACGACCTCAGCCGCTAGACCGAGGCGCGCGGTCTGCCAGCCACCCACGGGTCGCGGGATCGGCCTGCTCGAGGCTCACCCGTCGCCCGGCTCCCAGCGCCCGGCACAGGCTCAACACATCGTCGGGGTCGGGCTCGTCGGGGGATGCCCGTGGGCCTCGCCGCGCCCGCACCCGCACGAAGCGCTCGTCGTCGATTCGGAAGAGCATGCCGGGGCGCACATCCCTCCCCCAGTCCCAATCAGGATGATCCATCAAGAAGGCCTCCACCCTGAACATATAGATCAGGGGGAGGCCAAATTTCGACCGCACTCGTTCAGGCAGCGGGGGCCTGGTGCACCACGACCTGGTCGAACGGAATGTCGATGCCGGCGTCGTTGAGCGCGTCGTAGCAGGCATGGCGCACGGCCCCCTGCACGGCGACCCAGTCGCCCGACTTGACCCACACCAGCACAGTGAAGTCGATGCTGCTGGCGCCCAGGCCGGTGAAGCCCACGCCCACGCCGGGGTCGGACAGCACCATGTCGACGCCCTCGGCCGCCTTCTTGAGGATGCCCATCACCTGCACGGCATCGCTGCCATAGGCTACGCCGACGGGAATGGCCGCCCGGCGGGTGCCGAGGGTGGTGAGGTTGGTGATCGTGCCGCCGGTGATGGCGCTGTTGGGCACGATGAGCTTCTCGTTGCCCGGGGTGTGCAGCGTCGTGGCGAACAGCCCGATCTCCTGCACCCCACCGGTCGAGCCGGCCGCGGTGATCACGTCGCCCACGTCGAAGGGGCGGAAGATGAGGATCATCACGCCGCTGGCGAAGTTCGACAGGTTGCCCTGCAGGGCGAGGCCTACCGCGACGCCGGCGGAGGCGAACACCGCCATCAGGCCCATGACCTCGACGCCCACGATGCCTAGGGCGGCGATGATGGTGGCGCCGAGGATCGACCAGCGCGCCATCTGGGCGAGGAAGCGGCCCAGGGCGAGGTCGAGGCCACGGCTCTGCACCAGGGCCACGACGCGGCTGTAGAACATGTTGGAGACCACCCAACCCACCATGAGCACGAACAGTGCCTGGCCGGCCAGCAGGGCCCAGGCGATGCCCTGGGAGGTCCACATCTCGATTTGTTCGGGAGTCATTGGATTTTCCTTACAGTACGTTGGCGACGAGCGTGGCCATGGTGGTCTGGTCGAGCTTGACGAAGCCCGCGACCGGCACGTTGTCGAAGATGAGGGCGTGGGACAGCTTGATCGACAGCTTCCCGTTGAGAGCGGCGGTGAGGGCCGCGGTGTTCAGGATCCGGAGGTCTTCGGTGTCGACGACGTTCTCGTACAGCTCGAAGGTGTCGGTGAACGAGACGTTTTCGTTGAACTGGTGGCTGACGCCCAGCATGAGGCGGGCGGCGAAGACATCCTGGTACTCGACGGAGCCACCTTCGACGGCCGCGTCGGTGTAGTTCTCCTGCGCGTAGTCGAAGCCGATCTCACCGACGAGCTCGGTGGCGCTGTTCTTGACGAGGCGCCGGCTGTAGCCGAGCTGCTCGTGGGAGCGCAGGTCGTAGCCCGCGAAGGGGTCGTGGAAGGCGCCGGCCAGCACATACAGGCTGTCGTAGTCGGAGAAGAACCGGTCGTAGCGTGCGTCGCCGTAGTAGCGCTTCACGTTCTGGCTGTAGACGGCGGCGCGCTCAGCGGCGTTGAGCAGCCCGTCGCCGTCGGCGTCGGCCTTGGCCGCGCCGAGGTTCAGGCCACCGACGAGGGCGAGCTTGTTGCGCTGCCACTCGTGGGAGGCCTGCAGGCTGCCGTTGACGGTGTAGAAGATGGAGTTGCCCGTGGCGAAGGCCGTGCCGAGCTCCGCAGAGACCTTCGTGACAGGCTCCTTCTTCTCTTCCAGGACCGGCTCTTCGGTACCAGCGAACTCGGACTCTTCGGCCATCGCAGCCGTGGACAGCAGGAGGGAGAGGGCAGCAAACATGGTGGGATGTCTCCTTGATGGACCGTTTGGGAGCGAACCCTCGCTCCCGGCCCCGACAGGAGAACCCTTTCGAGCACTGGCCGCCAACCTCGTTCGTGACAGTCCAGTTGCGCAACCGAGGTGAAACCGGCTGACCGCGTCAGTCGTCGAGGTAGCCCAGCTCTCGCAGCTGCTGCTCCACGTCGGGGTGGAAGCCCGACACCTCGACGCCTCGCGGTACTGGCGCCCACGTTCCCTCGACGACCATGCGCTGCTCCCCGCCTCCCGAGATGCACAGCACGTCGTCGGATCGGGGCTTGGGGCAACGGAAGACCCGGTCGTCGAAGTGGATCTGCAGGCCCGACGGGTCGGCATCTGCCGACTGCGGGTAGAGCAGCACGGTGTCGGGAACGGGCTTGCCCGCCGGCACCGCCATCACCGCCTGCCCCTCCTCGTCGAGGGCGGGGCGCGCGTGCTCCAGCCGGCCGCGGGGGTCGTAGCCGAGCACCACGTCGTGGAAGCCCTCGGGGTGCGTCCACCCGATGATCTGCTCCCGCTCCAGCTCGGGGGAGGTGAGGCTCACCTTCCACGCACGCCGAACCTCCCGCCCCAGCGACTGCGACAACCCTCGACGGAAGGAGGCCTCGTCGGTGCCGGGGCCGAAGCGGTCGCTGTGCTCGCCGGGGTCGCTGGCCAGGTCGAACTCGTGCTTGTCGCCTTCCCGCGCCCAGTACTTGCTCCCGGCCATGACCACGCCCCAGCCGTTGTCGCCGTACAGCGGGCGCCCGAAGCCGTGGGGACGAGCGGCGAAGCGCTCCGGAACCCCCGCCTCGCTCCAGGCGAGGGGCACGAGCGAGTCGCCGGTGTGGTCGGCGGCGGGGGGAAGCCCGGCGAGCTCGAGGAACGTGGGGGCGATGTCGAGCAGGCTCACAGGCACGTCGACCACCCCGGCCGGCACGTGGGGGGAGCGCACCACCAGGGGCACCTTGAGCAGCTCGTCGTAGAAGCTGTGCCCGTGCTCGAAGCCACCGTGCTCCCACAGCTCTTCGCCGTGGTCAGACATCAGGATCGTGGTGGCGTCGGGGCCTGCTGCCTCGAGCAGCGGCGTGAGGGCGTCGTCGACGGCGCGGATGTTCTGGTCGTAGCGGTCGGTGACGTAGCTGCGGATGGCGTCGTAGCCCTGGGACTCCTCGTCGATCGTCACCAGGAACTTGCGGGTGAGGGCCTCGAGCTCGTCGGGGCGCGACCACGGGGCGAACAGACTGCGGTGGTAGCGGCCCTCCCGGTAGGGGATGTGCGGCTCCATGAAGTGCACCATCACGAAGGTGTCGCGATCGGGCCAGGCGTTCAGGGCCTCGGTCGCCCGCGCCGCCACGTCGGCGGCGTCGCCCAGGTGCTCGTAGTGGAAGTGGTCCCACCCATGGTGGATGTCGAAGGGCTGCGACAGGAACGCGTTGGTGACGTAGGCCTCGGTGCGCCAGCCGGCCTCGGCGAACCGATCTTGCAGCCGAGGCCCGTCGTAGAACAGCTCGGGCTGCCGCCCGGTGAGCAGCGCGCGGGCCGACGGGAGCGTCCAGGGGGCGATGGACCGGGCGTCGGTGAACCGGGTGCCGTGGGCCGCCCACGCATCGAGGTTGGGTGATGTGGGCCGGTCGTAGCCGTACATCCCCAGGTGGTCGGGGCGCAGCGTGTCGACGAACACCAGCAGGAAGCGCCGTGGGTTGTCGGTCGACGGGTACAGCGTCGGCGCCTCGAGGAAGACATAGTCGAAGGTGCCGTCGGGACCTGTCTCGGTGCGGAACCGCACCTGCACCTGTTGCCCGGCGAAGGCCGACACGTCGGCGCGCACCTGCGCCCACGTCGCCACCGACAGCGGCTGACGCGCCACCTCGGTGACCTGGCCCCCGGCCACCACCTCGACCACCACCTCTGCCCCGTCGGAGGCCTGGGGGTGGGCGATGGCGGGCGGCAGCACCTGGGCCCGGAAGCCCACGGTGCCCCGCTCCGGCACCTGAAGCGACCAGCTCGCGGAGGCCGGAGCTGGCAAGTAGAGGCCGGCGTGGCTGTGTTCACCCACCGTCTGCGTGCGCACGACGAAGTCTTCGGTGGCTCGGCCCGAGGTGCCGAAGTTCAGGGCGTCTTCCGCCGCGGTCGCCGTGGGGAAGCGCATCGTGAGCGTCGCCGGATCGGGAGCTCCCAGCTGGGCATCCCGGCCGATGTACAGCCACTCGCGATCGAAGCCAAAGACATACTTGTCGGGCTTCGCTCGACCGAAGCGCCGGAACTTCAGCGGGCCCTCGGGGCCCACGACCTCGAGCCCCGGCGGGCACTCGGTGCCGAAGAAGTGGGTGCCCTCGGTGCGGGTGGGCAGCAGGTTGTCGTGGATCGGCAGCGGGATGGCCCACACCTGCTGCCCCTCGAACCCGCCGGATTCTTTGCGGAACGCCCCCACCAGCGCGATGGCCTCGGGAGCAGCCGCTCCGTCGGGACGGTTGGTATCGGGCAGCTCGTAGCGACCGTCGGCGCCGTGGCGCACGAAGCTGAACACGCCCTGCACGGGTCGCTGACTCGGCGCCGTCGCCGGCGCGGTGGGCGGGGGCAGGTCGAGGGGGTCGGGGGCGAGCAACCAGCGACAGGCCAGCAGGTGGATCAGAAGCATCCCCCAGCAGCTAACCCGTGGCCGCCAGCGCGAGGGGCGCCCGATGTTGCTACACTGACCGAGCTATCGGTTCCGTGGCGGCGGGGGTTTTGATTGCACCGGAGACCATCATGTTTCTCTCTTTGACGTTGTCGGCAGCTTTTGCCGGCTCCCCAGTTCAGCTCGCCGAGTTCGTCGTCGGTGAGGCCCCCCCCGAGGAGGCGCGCTCCGTGTGCGTGCCCTTCGGCGGCAACAACCAGATGCGCTGCAAGCCACAGCGACGCACCATCGCCGGCATCGAGGGCAACCTCGGCCTCGAGCTGTGCGACGGCAAGGTCCAGCAGGCCTCGTGGGTCACGATGTACCTGCCCAAGGGCCACTCGGTGCCCGGGGCCAAGCCCAGCGCCGACCCGATGAACGACGCCCGCGGCGGCTTCAACACCCTGCGTCAGCACCTGCTCGACACCGGGTGGGCGATGCCAGACGCAGGCCAGATGGGTGCCGCCGAGGTCGAGGCCGTGCGCGACGGCGTGAAGGCCAGCCTGGTGATGGGCGAGATCCCGTCCGCGCCTCAGCTGCCGGCCGGCGGCTGGTCGGCCGGCATCGTGTTCCAGCGTGTGGAGCCGTGCACCTGATCCTCTGGCTCGCCGCCTGCCTGTCCGGGCAGCCCAGCAGCAGCGCCGATCCCGCTCCGGCCCCCGTGGCCGAGGCGGCGCGCGCGCAGGGTCTGCACCCGAGCGGGCTCGACGTGATCTTGCTGGGCACCGGCACCCCCGTGCCCGACCCCAACCGCCAGGGGCCGGCCATCGCCATGGTCTACCAGGGCATGTCGATGGTCTTCGACGCGGGCCCGGGCGTCGTCCGACAGGCTGCGGCCGCCGCGGTCACGCACCGGCAGCCGGCCCTCGAGCCAGGCAAGGTCCGCTACGTCTTCCTCACCCACCTGCACTCCGATCACACCACCGGGCTCCCTGACCTGATGCTGGGCGGCTGGGTGCTGGGCCGTGCCACGCCGCTGCGGGTGTTCGGTCCTCCCGGCACGAAGGCGCTGGTCGACGGCATTCTCGCCGGCTGGGTCGAAGACATCGACGTGCGCCAGGGCGTCGAGGAGCTCCCGCCGCGGGGACTCAAGGTCGAGGTGACCGAGATCGAGGCCGACGGCGAGGTCCTCGACACCCACGGGGTGAAGGTAGCTGCGTTCACGGTGCCCCACGGCACCTGGCCCCATGCCTTCGGCTACCGCGTCGACGCGGGGGGGCGCTCGGTGGTGCTGAGCGGCGACACCGACCGCAGCGAGGCGGTGAGCCAGGCGTGCAGCGGCTGCGACCTGCTGCTGCACGAGGTCTACAGCGAGGCTGGCTTCGAGAGCACCACCAGCAAGAGCTTCCAGCGCTACCACTCCACGTTCCACACCTCCGGCCCCGAGGTCGGCGAGATCGCCACCCTCGCCCAGGCCAAGGAGGTGGTGCTCTACCACCAGCTGTTCTTCGGCCACGACGAGGCGTCGATCGTGCGGGAGGTGCAGTCCACCTACGGCGGGCCAGTCTCCAGCGGCAACGACCTCGACCGCTTCTGACGGCTAGGCCACGCGCCGCACGATGGTAGCCACGTCGGGCCGCGGTGGCGTGGGAGGCAGCTCCTTGGGGCGCCCCACCAGGATCACCCCCACGATGCGCTCCGCCTCGGCATCGATGCCCAGCCGCTCGTAGGTCGACGGATGGCTCGTGAACCCGCCGGTCGACCACTTCGACCCGTAGCCATCGGCGTGCAGCGACAAGCACAGGTTCTGCACGGCACAGGCCACGGCTGCGTAGTCTTCCTCGCGGCGGAAGGCGTCGTCGGCCAGCACCTGGGACACCGCCACCAGCTGGCCGGCACTGCCGAGCTTGGCCCGCACGCCGGCCGCCACCTCGGCGGGGGTGCACTGCTTCTTCTTCGCCGCCTTGAGCTGGGCCGCCAGCTGCACCATCCACTCGTGGGTGTCGGCACCGAGCAGCGTGAAGCGCCACGGCCAGGTGAGCTTGTGGCACGGCGCCTGGTGGGCCGCAGCGAGGGCGCGCTGGAGCACATCGTCGGGCACCGGCTCGCCGGTGAAGCGCTGGACGGTGCGACGCGTGAGGAGGGCTTGGTGGGTCTGCATGCCCTCCCCTACCCTGCCCCGCCCCCCGCTTGCTAGTCGGTCGGTGCCGCCAAGGGAGCGGGCATCGGCGGCGCCGCCACCACCACCACGGGCGTCGTGGCCGAGCGGGCCACCGACAGCGCGCTGAGCCCCACCACGGCCACTGACACCGACACCATCGCCCCCGCCGCCATCACCGCCGCCACCATCGGCAGCAGCGGCCACGGCGCGGGACGAAAGCGCAGAGGGCGCGCAGCCAGCACGGTGTCGACCTCTGAGGTGGGACACGGCGGTAGCGGTGCGGGGTGGAGCATGCAGAGAGCATCTGCAGCATGCGTGCCGACGCCGCGCTCGCCGATGCGCGGCGTCTGCCCGAGCCGGCGCGAAACGAATGCCGCACCGATCGGGGCGCGGCCCCTACGCCTCGCCCTCTCCCCAGTGGCCGACCTCGACGTTCATGGCCCACGCCGCGCAGTCGGGGCCCTCGCAGTCGTCTTGGCCCGACAGCTGCCCGGTGATCGAGCCCGAGGTTCCCTCGGCATCGAAGCGAGCCTGCACGAACAGCTTGCGCTCCGACCAGTCCACCTCCGGATCATCGAGGTCGTAGCTTCCTCCCAGCGCACCGGGATCGAGGGACGCGAACCACTCGGCCGACAGCCCATCCATGCTCTGCAGCGTCGTGTCGAAGCCCTCGTCGAAGGCGCCATCGTCGGTCACCAGCGCCACCGAGACGTCGATCTCCACGCGGTCGAAGCACTCCACGCCGATCGCGGGCTGCGTGCCGTCGTCGGGGTAGACCGCCACCGAGGTGACGTAGCGGGCCTCTGGGCCGACGGTCACCGTCAGGGTGAGGGGGGTGGACCCTCCCTCTGCGTAGACGAACGACTCGGCATGGGTGCCTTCGGCCCAGGCCGCGAGCTCGGACGCTGCGAAACCCAGCGGGGTCACCTCGTCGAGGGCGACGACGGTGGGGGTGTCTTCGCAGTGCGGGCCATTCACCTCGTCGGTGTCGGTGTCGGTGCTCGAGGGGTCGTCTGGCCCACCGCCCGAGCAAGCCCACAGCACCGCCAGGGGCAGCGTGTAGCGCATCATGGTGCCTCCTCCATGTCCCAGTCTGCCTCTTGGTGGCGGCACCCGCAGCGCGGGTCGCGGTGGAGTACGCTGCCGCCGGAGGCAACATGCTGACGCTGGCCCTGCTCCTGAGCTGCACCTCGGCGCTCCCTACGGCGGAAGAGGCCGTGCAGCCCGTCGCCACGACAGCCCCTGCGCCCCCCACCGCTCCTGCCGCGGTGCCGGCCCAACTCGCCGTCGGCGCCCCCGCCTGGGTCATCGCCTCCACGCTGCGCCTGCGGGCCACCCCCAGCTCCGAGGGGTCGGTGCGGGGCAGCCTGGCCATCAACACCCCCGTGCAGATCCTGGAGCTGACCGAGTCGTGGGCGCAGGTCGAGGTCTCCAACGGGACCGAGGGCTGGGTCGCGCGAGACTTCCTCGCGCCGGAGCGGCTGCTGCTGAGCGACGCCATCGCCCGGGCCCAGGCCGCGGCTGCCCCCGAGCAGCAGCTCGACTGGTGGCAGCGCGCCGCGGCCATCCAGCCCAGCCGGGAAGCCCTGGAGGGTCTGGCGGAGGCCTACGCCGCGCTGGGTGACCGGAGGGCCCGAGCGGTGCGGGCGCAGCTGGCATGGCCCCACACCCTGTTCCCGGTGCGCGACCGCGCTGCCGAGGGGGCGCTCACCCGCCGGGTCGAGGTGGAGTGGAGCAGCGGCTACTGGCGGGAGCGGGGCGACGTGCCCCGCAGCCGCTGGGGCAGCTACGGCCTCGATCCCGAGCAAGGGTGGTGGGTGCTGCCAGCGACTGGCCCCGCCGTGTCGGCCCGGGTGGTCGGCTTCCGCTCAGTCACCGGCAACGAGTGCGCGGACGATGCCGTTCGCGTGGTCACCCTGGAGCTGACCACCGCCTTGCCGGCAGGCCAGCAGGCGCTGGCAGCCCACCGCGGGGAGCCGCCGGCCAGCTGGCAGAACGTCGTGGAGCCGCCTGCCCTCGACCACGACGAGGCTCTGGCCCGAGCGCGGACGGTCGGCGAGACGAAGGCCGAGGGCCGCGCCGTGTCGCGGGTCACCCTCGCGCCGGCCGGAGCGCGCTGGCTGGGAGCCGTGTTCTGGGAGACCGGAGCCTTCGGAGAGCTGGGCAACGCGATCTACGACGGCGTGCAGCTCACCCTGTCCCCACAAGACACCGAGGTGGAGCCGCTCGGGCCGGGTCCCACACCCCACTGGCTATGGGCCGAGCGCGACCTCACCGGAGACGGGAAGCCCGAGCGGGTCATCGACGACGACTGCGCCACCTGGGTGTACGACGCGGACCACACGATGGTAGCGCGCACCGTCTCGCGGTGCTGTGGCTGCTGAGGCTCGCGTCAACCCACCCTTTCCGGTAGCTTCGGGCCCATGAACGCCTCCCGCCAAGGCCGCTCCGCCGTCCCCGTCTGGCGCTCCATCGTCGCGCGCTACGTCGGGGGCCTCGTGCTGGGGGTGGCCGTCGCTTCCGGCCTGGGCATCCTGTGGCTGCACCAAGAAGCACGCCACGACATCGAGCTGCGCTTCGGGCTGGCCAGCGAGTCCATCGCCGGCACCGCTGCCCCCTACCTCGACGCCGCCCTGGTCGACGCGGTGCGCAGCAACGACGACGTGCCGGGCGCGGCCTTCCAGCGCCTCCGCGACCAGCTCGAGCGGGTGCGCGACACCAACGGCCTCAAGGAGCACCAGGTCTACGTGCTCCGCCCCGACGGCGACCGCTGGGCCTTCGTGGTGATGCTGCAGAGCACCCCCTTCGTCGGCGACCCCTACACCCCGCCCGCCTACCTGCTCGAGCGCTACACCGAGTCAGCCCGCACCGGCCGCCCCACCCGAACCGGCCTGTACACCGACGAGCACGGCACCTTCATCAGCGGGCTGGCCCCCATCCGCCGCGCCGATGGCTCCCTCGCGGGCATCCTCCACGTCGACCACGACGTGCACGAGTATGTCGACGCCGTGCAGCAGCGGTCCCTCACCCTGGTGGGCCTCGCGTTCTTCCTGGGGCTCACGCTCCTGCTCGGGGGCAGCTTCACCTACGTGTGGCTCAACCGGCGTGTGGCCGCCTTGCTGGAGGGCACCGAGGCCATCCGCAACGAGCAGTACGACCATCGCGTCCAGCTGCACGGGGGCGACGAGCTCGCCGTCGTGGCCGCTGCCCTCAACGACACCTTCCCGCGTCTGCGGGAGCGCTTCGAGATGCTGAAGTTCCTGCCCAAGCACACCCAGGCGATGATCGAGAACGCCTCCCAGGTCGACCTCGCGGTGGCCAAGCGGGTCGAGGTGGCCGTGCTGGAGAGCGACATCCGTGGCTTCTCGTCGCTGTCGGAGCACATGACCCCCGAGGCGACCATCGGGATGCTCAACCTGTACATCCGGGTGCAGGCCGAAGTCATCGGAGAGCGGGGCGGCTCCATCGACAAGTACATGGGTGACGCCGTGCTCGCGGTGTTCGAGGGGCCCGACCGCTGCCAGCGGGCCCTCGAGGCGGCTCTCGAGATCCAGCGAGCCGTGGGCCAGATGAACGACGACGCCGTGCTCGACCACGCCGTGGAGATCGGGGTCGGGGTGAGCGAGGGCGAAGTGGTGATGGGCAACATGGGCAGCGAGCAGCGCATGGAGCACACCGTCATCGGCGCCGTGGTCAACCTCGCGGCGAGGCTGTGCTCGGCCGCCAAGGCCGGCGAGGTGGTGGTGCAGGCGAGCATCGCCGAGGAGACAGGTCACGCGGGGGAGCCCGAGGCCATCAGCGTCAAGGGCTTCGAGCAGCCCGTCGCGTGCCTGCGTCTGCGGGCGTAGCATTTCTTCACGCAGCCCGTCATCAGCGCGCACCGGCCTCGGCCTCGCACTGGTGCGGCAGATCGCCGAGGCCCACGGCGGGCGGGCGGGGGCGAGCCAGCGACCCAGCGGAGGCGCGCTGGTGGGGATGACCCTGCCGACCGCTACGGGCACTCGCTGACATCGACGGGGTCGAGCACGGCGCAGTCCACATCATCCCGGGTGCCGTCGCCATCGGTGTCGGCTCGGGTGGGGTCGGAGCCGGAGAGGGTGGTGTGGGCCGTGGGGTCGGTCAGATCCGACAGGTCGTAGTCGCCGAACTCGGCGAAGTTCGTCAGACCGTCGAAATCGAGGTCGGCGGCGGGGTCGTAGGCACCAAACTGCTGCTCCCAGCTGTCGTACATGCCGTCACCATCCGCATCGTGCAGCTGCTCCACCAGCGTGCCCGCGGTGTAGGCGCCGTAGGGAAGGCTCGCTCCCGACACGACGAGCTGGTGGCCGACGAAGCCAGGCAGCCAGTCGCCGATCTTCTCGTAGGAGCGAGGGTTCGGCCGCAGGTCCCACGTGGAAGCCGGCGCGTAGGGGTGGTAGCGAAGCAGATCGAACGTCGCGTTGGTGTCGGCAAAGTAGTCTCCACCCACGATGACGGCGTTCGGATGGGCGTCACAGCCCGCCAGGTAGTGGTCGAAGATCTGGGTCGGGGTGACCGGGTTGCCCAGCACGCAGGTGCCCGCGCGGATGGTCACGCGCTCCAACTTGGTCGCGTTGGTGGAGATGCCAACGTCGGTGCCACCCACCGCCAGGCCGCTCAGCGCCGGCCCGTCGCCGAACACCTCCAGCACGCCCGCGCCGCCTCCGACGAGGAACACGCTGTCGGTCACCACGGCCGTTCGCAGCGAGATCAGGCTCACCGCGAAGGACGTGGACCCGAGCAGCGACCCGCGAATGCGTACGTCGCGAAGCTCGGCCGCGCCATCGCCGTAGGAACCCTGGTAGCCCCCGCCGCTCGGGCCCGACACAGCGATGAAGGAGTCGGTGTGGGCCGCGTCGGTGAGCCGGAGCCCCTCGATGGTCAGCGACACGCCGGCGGTCTGGGTGTGCTGGACGAGGGCGCCCAGCATGCCGTCGATGGATGCGTCGCGGAGTGCCAGGTCGGCCCCTGCACCGATGAAGGCGCCTCCCGTGGCCACATCGACGGCTCGTAGCCCCACGATGTCGGCGCTCCCTCCACCCATGTCGAGGATGTGCCCTGGGGCGATCAGACTGGCCACGTGCACATCCCGCAGCACGGCGCCGAACTGGGCAAGGCCGATGGCTTCCCCGCGAGCCAGGTCGATGCGGTGCAGACGCACCGAGCGCTCGGGCGGCGGTGGCTTCGACTCGGCGACGATGTCGAGCAGCCGCTCGAAGTCGCTCATCGACACGCGCGACAACATCAGGTCGAGGTGGTCGGACGAGCTCACCACGCCGATGTCGGTGGCGAGCTCGATGCCCTCGACCAGCACCTGCGTGATCTCGGGCCCCGGAGCGACGATCCGGAGGGCCACGTCCCCCACGCCCGACGAGGTGATGCGCACCCCCGGATCGGCGACCAGGCAGGCACTCTGCGCGAGCTCCACGGGCGCATAGTCGTTGTCGGCCCCCGCGACGTAGCGAACCCACAGAAAGCTCGAGGGCGGTGCTGCGTCGATGGCGTCTTGCAGCGCGACCCCGCCCCCCGTGACCTCGATGGGAGGGCCCCAGCATGCCTGGTCGATCGAGGCCACCAGCGGAAAGGGATCCCCCGGAGCGGGCTCGAGCACCCAGTCGGGGGACGCATCGCTGCCATCATCGAGGGCGAGGTCGGTGCCGCCACCGCAGTCGCTGTCGATCCCGTCGTAGGGGATGTCGGGGGCGCCCGGGTAGACGCTGGCCAGCAGGTCGTCGCAGTCACCGTCGACGCGCACATCGGTCGGAGACGGCGGGGCACAACCCGTACCCGACGCCGCTCCTCCGACCCCGTCGCCATCGAGATCCGTGAACCACTGGGTGGCTGGGTGCAGCTCGGCGTCGCCGTCGCCCCCCGGGCAGTCGCCCCCCACCTCGATCTCGCCGAAGGCCTCGCAGCTACACCGCAGCGTCGCGGACGCGTCGTCGCCCAGCCCATCGCCGTCGGCGTCGACGAAGCAGAGCGTGTCCGCGTCGACGTTGGGGTCGTCGTCGTCGACGCGGCCATCGCAGTCTTCGTCGACGGGACCACACTGCTCGACGGCGTCGGGATTCACCTCCGGGTCGTCGTCGTTGCAGTCGCCGCCACGAGCCACGCCATCCGGGGGCGCGGTGCAGGCCGTCGTCGACGCCCCCCCGTAGCCGTCGCCGTCGCCGTCGAGAAACCACACCGAGAACGTGCCTTCTCCGATCGCAGAGGTGGTGTCGTCGCAGTCGCGCGCGTTGCTCACGTAGCCGAGGCTCGGGCAGTAGCTACGCCCCTCGGGAACGACCTCATCGCCGGCCCCCAGACCGTCACCGTCGAGATCGAGAAAGCCAGGGCCCCAGACCGGCGCGCCGACACTGGCGTCGTCGTCATCGCAGTCGCAGGTCGACTCCGGTGCGAAGGCACACCCCAAGGCCCCATCACCGTCGCGGTCACGCAGCTCGTCGAGGTAGCCCGAGCCGACCCATGGACACCCCAGCAGCAGCGCGAACCAGATCACAGGCCATCCTACCGCTGCCCCCAGCGCTTCCGCGTCGAATCAGTCGGCAGCGTCGCGCCGAGCGATCTCGTCGAGCACGATCTGCTGCACCCGCGGCAGATCATCGGTGGGCAACACCTGGTTCTCGCTGTCGTGGATGCCCGCCAGCACCTGCAGCGACCAGCGGCTGGCGGAGTCGAGCCACACCCCGTCGTAGTCGAGGTCCCAGAAGTAGGCGCCGGGGCCCCCTAGCGACGACTGGTGGCAGCACGAGCAGGTGCAGCGCTCGATCTCCGCCGTCAGCCACAGCAGATCGTCGCTGCCGACCCGCGGGTCGTCGCCCACCACCTCCACCCCCGACTTGTCGAAGGACTGCCCGGGCAGGCGACCGTCGTGCTCGATGACCGCGAGGCAGGTCTCGTCGGACATGCGCTCACCGGGCGGGAGGCACTCGTCGTGGGTGGGCAGCGACGTGGTGGGGTGGGCCGTGTCGGTGGTCACGGGCAGGAGCGTGCCCGTCGTCAGGCCCAGCTCCAGGCCCGCGGTGGCTGTGTCGTCGGGTGACGAAGGACCGGCAGGAGAAGAGGTCGTGGCACAGGCCATCAGCCACAGCAGGGGAATGAGCATCGTGCCCCAACATAGTCGGGCGAGCGCTAGATCAGCAACGCACCCGCCGTGAACCCGAACACCGCTGTCATGCCCAGCGCGACCATCGCCGCGGTCGCCGCGCCGAGGAACAGGAAGGTCCACAAGACGGGGTGCGCATCCATGCTGCTCGACAGCTTCGCCACCCAGTGCTTCTGCAGCGTGAACGGGCACTGCACGGGGATGTCGCCCTCAGCCACGCCGTCGATGCGGTCGAGCCAGGTCGCGATGTCGGGGTAGCGATCCGCTGGGTCTTTCGCCAAGGCCCCCTTGGCGAGCCAGTGAAGGTGCGGCGCCACCGTGCTCTGCCCGGGAACGCTCAGAACGGTGAGCCCCGGCGCCTCCCGCTGCTGCACGCCCTTCAGCAGCTCCTCCAGATCGTCGATGTCGTCGAGGTAGTGGGTGAGCCCCAGCAGCTCGTGGAGGACCACGCCCAGGCTGTAGATGTCGGAGCGCGTGTCGATGGGCTCGCCGCGAGACTGCTCGGGCGACATGTAGGCGGGGGTGCCGATGATCGCGCCCGCCCGCGTCTGGGTGACCCGCGCCGGCGCCTCGTCACCCTCCCCCGCCGGCAGGTCGGGCACCCCGCGCCGCTGGGCGATGCCCCAGTCGAGCACGTGCACCTCGCCATGCGACCCGATCATGATGTTCTCGGGCTTGATGTCTCGGTGGACCACGCCCCGGTCGTGGGCAAAGCCCACTGCCTCGAGCACCTTGCGGAACACCTCGATGCGCCGGGTGAAGGTCCAGTGCCCATGCGCCTCGGGGTTGGCTGCCCGCAGCTGGTCGAGGACCTCTTGCAGGGTGACCCCGTCGACATGCTTCATCACGAAGTAGGGGCTTCCCTCCGCATCCACGCCCACGTCGTGGATGGGCACGATGTTCGGGTGGTCGAGGGTGCCGACAGTGCGCACCTCCTCGGCAAAGCGCAGCAGGGCTGCGGGGCTGCGCCGGTCGGGCCGCAGCTGCTTGATCGCCACCCGCCGGCCGATGTCGCGGTCGCGGGCCGACAGCACCACCCCCAGGCCGCCACGCCCGAGCTCCGACAACCCGTCGAAGCGCGGGCCCGAGGGGGCCTCAGTCGCGCGTTGGTCGCCCTCACGGCGCGGCAGCACCGTCGTGCGCCCGAAGGTGTCGCCGGGGCTGGGGGAGGCATCGACATCGGACCACGTGGGCGAGCTGGGCATGGGCCGACGATAGCACCGACCCGACCATCCTCACGTCCGACGTGAACAATGTCGACGGGCCCGCTACTGACCAGGTGATGCGTCTGCTACCCACCCTCGCCGGATGGCTGCTGTGCGCCTGCGTTCCCGAGCCCGACGCAGCGCCCTCCACGACGTCGTCGCCCACCGCCGACACCGCCCTGGCCACCTGTGGCGGCACCGCCCCCGCCATCCTCGACGTGCAGCCCGCCGCGGCCCAAGCGCCATGCATCGGCTTCGTGCTCCGCCTCGACGACGCCGACGGCGACCTGTCGCCGGCGGTGCTGTGGGCATGGCACGACGAGGTGGCCGACGGCGAGGTCCTCCAGAACGTCGACGCCGAGCGGGTGGAGCTGCCCTTCGCTGGGGGCACCTGCACCACCGCCGTCGCCGACGCCACCGTGCAGTTCTGCCCCGAGGGCACGCTGGGGGTGGAGTGGGCCTTCGTCGTCGAAGACGCGACGGGGCTGCGCAGCGAGACCTACCTGTACGCGGAGTCGCGATGAACCGCCGAGCCTTCCTCGCCCGCACCGCGGCCCTCGGGGCCCTCACCGCCCTCTCCGGGCGCGCCGACGGCTGGGGGGAGCCCGCCCATGCCCTCGAGGGGCTGCTGCTGGGCCAGGGCGAGCGAGCCGAGCGGATGCTCGAGATCTTCCTGTACGGCGGGCTGTCGCCGCTGGAGACCTTCTACGTCGTCCCCGAGTACGGAGCACCCGACGACCCCGACGTGCCCGACACCGGCTGGCACAGCTTCACGCGCCACCACGAGAGGGTGTTCACCGGCTTGTGCGGCGTCCCCCAAGACCAGTGGCTGCAGCCCTTCGCCACCGACGCCCAGGGCATGAGTGTGCAGCTCGGCCCCGGGCTGTGGCCGCTGCGGCAGCGCCCCGATCTGCTCGCACGCATGCGCATGATCGTGGTCCGCCACGACGACACCGCCCACCCGGTGGCGATTCCCCGGGTGCTCACCGGCCATCGCCTCGGCAGCCCGAGGATGACGGGCACGGCAGCCCACGTGCAGCGCTACCACGCCAGCCGCTCCACCGAGGCCCTGCCCAGCAGCTACACCTTCTGGCCCAAGAACTACCTGCGCACCGACAACCTCGACGCCATCGATGCCGTGGGTGTGCACCCCGCCTCGGCCCGCCCGCTGGCCATCGACATCGACAGCGGCCAGCGCCTCACCAAGCTGCTCAAGCGCGGGCAGCTCGGCGACCGTCGCGAGGCCGCCGACGCGCTGCTGCGCTTCTACAACGACCAGGCCGCCGCGCACCTCGACCACCCCACCGCCGGCCCCCTGCGCAGCCCCGGCCTCGCCGACCATGCCTTCGCGGCGGCGGCCGCCACCCAGGGCCCCACCCTCGAGGAGCTCCTCGGCAACGACTTCCTCCCCGAGGTGTCGGCGGTGGCCTGCGCCTTCCAGCAGACCGCCCATGAGCTCGGCAGCGCCCTCGACGCCGCCGCCCACCTCCTCGCCTCGCCCTCCACCGGCGCGCGCTACGCCGGCATCATCGATGCCGGCATCGACTTCGCCTACAACCTCGACACCCACTTCGGCTTCCACCTCGACGTGGCCACCACCAACGCCTACGCGGCCACCGACGCGCTGGTGCAGCGGGTGAACGCGCCCGGGGAGTCCGACCCCGACAAGATCGACCTCGACGACACGATGATCGTGCTGTCGACCGAGTTCGGGCGCACCCCCTACCAAGACCCGGTCACCCGCGACGGCGCCACCAACCACTGGCCCCAGGGCTTCGTGCTCGTGCTGATCGGTGGGCCCATCCGCGAAGAGCACGCCGGCATCTACGGCGCGCTGGGCCCCGACGCGCAGGCCACCCTGTACGCCACCCCCGCCGAGGTGCGCGCGGGCCTGCTCGCCGGGCTCGGCATCAACCCGTTCACCAACGAGTCCTTCGGGGTGAGCGACGTCGTCGGGGTCGCCAGCGAAGCCGAGGGGCTGAGCCGCCTGTACGAGATGATCCTCGGGAGGTCCGCATGAACCGCCTCCTCCCGCTGGTGCTGCTGGCCTGCGCCCCCACCGAGGGCCCCAGGGTCAGCACCCCGACCGAGCCGGTCCTCGACGAGGTCGACCGCCCCGCGACCACCATGGTCGAGCACGTGGTGGAGGCCCCCTGCGACGCGGGGGATGCCGTGTGGGTGCGGCGCACGCTGCCGTTGCTGTGGGGAAGGCAGGCCCACGGCGCCCACGAGGTCGAGCTGTGGGCCGACATCGCCGCCACCTGGGGCCGCGACGTGGCCGTGCGCGCCATGGCCCACGACCCCGCCTACCTCGAGGCGTGGTCCACCTGGATGATGGACGACCTCGGCGTCGACCGCGACGGCTACCGCCGCGCCAAAGACTGCTTCGACGACCCCGCCCTCGACACCCACGACGGCACGCTGACCACCTGGCTCACCACCGCCGACCCCGACGAGGCCTACGGCGACACCTTCACCATGGCCGACGTGCTGCGCGACGCCCTCGTCGCCGACGACCTGTCGGTGGTCTACCGCACCTGGCTGCTCGGCCGCATGGCCCGCCCCCCCATCCCCTGCCCCAACGCCACCGACGTGGAGAACGAGCTCGACCGGCGCCGCGACTTCGGCGAGACCTTCTTCGCCACCTGGCTCGGCCGCGACCTGGAGTGCCTGGCCTGCCACAACAACGAGTACTCCATCACCGACCACCCCGACCCCTGGCTCGACCGGTCGTGGGCGCTGCCGGGCTACCTGTCCGAGGCGATGCTCGGCAGCTCCTTCGGTGCCCCCGAAGACGAGGTCTACTCGGCCTTCCGGCAGCTCGTGGGGGGCCCGGCGTCCCCGAGCCCCTGGGGGTGGGACGCCGCCTGCGGCCAGCTCAACCGGGTCGACCCGTCCGAGCCCGACCTCGCCGGGCAAGACACCACCTGGTTCATCGACGATCTGGGGCCCACCGGCTCGGCGTGGGACCTCCAGCAGCAGCTCGCCGACGGGGTCGACCTCCTCGACGGCCAGGGCCTGCTTGTCGGGCCCGACGGCGCCGTCGACGGGCGCGCCGCCTTTGCCTACGCCCTGGGTGCCACCCTCGCTGACGACGTGTGGTCCACCGCCACCGGCTCGTCGCTGGTGCTGTCCCATGGGCTGTCGCGCAACGCCGCCCAGCGCGACCAGCTGCAGCGCCTCACCGACCCCTTCGTCGCCGAGCGCTTCTCGCTGCAGACGCTGCTCGTCGCGGTCACCACCGACCCCTCCTACAACGCGGGCGCCCCCGGCACCTGCGCCTCGGGGGCCTACCCCATGCCCCCCCTGTGGGACCCGTTCTCCGTCGAGTCCACCGACCCGAACGCATGGGGCAACGGAGTCGGCGACCGGCTGCGCACCCACCGCGCCCGCACCCTGCTGCGCACCATCGACCACGCCATGGGCTGGGTCCCCGCCGACGAGTGGGGGCTCGACGAAGACACCCGCGCCCTGTGGGTGGTGCTCGGCGCCTACCTGTCCGAGCAGGATCGCGGGTTTCAGGGCACCAGCTTCCAGGCGCTCCTCGAGCTCGAGTCGCACTACCGCGTCTGCCAGGGCCCCGTCGGCACCACCGACGACCAGCTCGACCAGTGGCTGGGCGAGGCCATCGACGCTCAGCTGCCCGTGCAGGCCGTGGTCGAGGCCCTCAAAGACCGCCTGACCGGCGACGGCGTGGTCGACCCGGCCGAGCAGCCCCTCCTCGAAGACCTGGTGGGCCACTCCCTCGACACCGTCGTCGCCTCCCTCGACGACGACGCCCTCGACGACCTCGACGAGGGGCTGCGGGCGCTGTGCAGTGTGCTGCTCCAGTCACCTCGGCTGCAGCTGGCCGGCGACCTGGGCGGCGTGGGGGTCGTGCCCGAGCTCGCCGTGGGGATGAGCGAGGACTGTGATGCAGCGGTGGCGGCGCTGCAGGCTGTGGGCGTGACCGCGAGCTGCGACGCCGGGCGCGTGCGCTAGCCGAGCGACGCGACGTGGTCGATCACCTCGGCCTTCCACGCGTCGTAGTCACCGCCCCCGCCGCCCTCCCGCACGACCGACGCTGCCTCCGGGGGAAGCCCCAGCGCCCGAGCGAAGCCCACCAGCGCCTCGTCGCTCACCGCCTCCTCGGAGGCGCGGATCAGCAGCTCGGCTGCCAGATGGGCGGAGCTCGGGTAGGCCTGGTGCACGCCGTCTTCGAGCTGCGCCTCGACCCAGCTGCCGTCGGGCTTCAGCAGCAGCCACTGGTCGTGGAAGGAGGTGGTGCTGAACCGAAGCGTGCCGCCGTATTCGGCCTCGAGATCCTCCGCGCTGACCTCCATCTGGTCGGCATCCGGCTGGAACAGGCACTCCAGGCTGGGGCTCGGATCCGACGACAGCGCCCACAGCGCGGCATCGACCCGCCCCCGCTCCTGGGTCGGCACGCCCGGCGGGGTGCCGGTGACGGCAAACGGCGCCATCCCGTCGACCGTGACCGTGAGGCGCTTCACCTCGGTGGCCTTGGCCGGATCGGGCTCCTGGAGCGCGCGAGCCGAAGCCACGGGATGAACCGTGCCGTCGTCGAGGTGGACCTCGATCCGACTGCCGTCGGAGCCCGTGCCGCGTAGCGTCTCGCCCAGCACGCTCTCCTTGTCGGGGTAGAGCGCGTAGCGGACCGTGCTGTCGGGCGGCGTGAGGTAGCCCTCGCCGTCGAGCCAGTTGGCCAGGCCCGCCACCACCATCGGCGGCACCCCGTCGGGAAAGCCCACGACGGCGAAGCCCTCGGCGTGCTGCGACACCGTGACCGGCAGCTCCACCGGGTGGGCCGGCGTGGCCAGTGCGGCGAAGGCCAGCACCGCGTCGGGGAGCCCCTCTACGTCGCGCTCGGTGCGCACCCAGCCGTCGGCCCGCGGCGCCTTGGCGTAGGCATCGAGATCGGGCGTGCGGGGACGCCCCGGGAGCGGGGGCAGCTCCTGGGGTGGACCGTCAGGCAGCCCCCGCGACCGGGCCACCACGACCGCCACGAGCAGCCCGACGGTGACCAGGCCGAAGACAGTGAGCGCGACGGGATCCACGGGGCGACCTCCTTGAGGCAGGCAGTGTCACACACCCGATCGTCAACAGGTGTCAGCCTTCGTGCAGCCGATCGCGTCGCCCTCCGCCGACAGCGTCAGCTCCAGGGTCGCGTGGGCGATGCCGTCGGCCTCCATGGCCTCGCGCACCCGCTCTCGGACCGCGATCGCCTCTTCCAAGGGCATCGGCGGCACCTGCAGCTGCCCGGTGAGCACGTGGGACTCCCCCTCCTGCGACCACACGTGCACGTGCCTCAGGTCGACCGCACCGGCCGCACGGGCCGTCGCGGCGAGCCCCTCCACATCGACATCGGAAGGCACCGCCTGCAGGAACAGATCGACCGTGCGCCGCAGCGCCCGGGTGGCCTGCAGCAGCACCCACAGCGTGATCACCACCGACAGCAGCGGGTCGAGGACGGGGGCATCCACCACCATCATCACCAGGCTGACCACCAAGACAGCCACCCAGCCGAGCACGTCTTCGAGCAGGTGCCAGGTGACGACCTGCTCGTTGAGGGTCGTGCCGGAGCGCACCCGGAGCACCGCCGCACCGTTGACCAGCACGCCGAGCACGGCGAGCCCGAGCATCCCCCCTGCGTGGGCCTCTGGGGGGTCCCACAGGCGAGGCACCGACTCGGTCAGCACCAGGATGCTGCCGAACACCAGCACCAGGGCGTTGACCAGCGCACCCACCAGCGACAGCCGCCGGAACCCGTAGCTGTAGGTGTCGGTGGCCTGCCGACCCGACAGCCCCTGCATCCCCCAGGCAAAGGCGAGGGCGAGGCTGTCGCCCAGGTCGTGCACCGCGTCGGCGGCGATGGCCGTGCTGTTGGTGAGGTAGGCCCCCACCAGCTCGACGAGGGTGAAGGACACGTTGAGGGCGAAGGCCAGCCCCAGTCTCGACCCGGCACCATGATGGTGGTGGTGGTGATGGTCGTGGTCGTGGCTCACGACTCGCTCCGCAGGGTGCCGATGCCCGGCACGAAGCGGCCGACCCGCCCCGCCCACGCCAGGTAGGCCTCACCATGCTGGCGCACCATGTGCTCCTCCTCCGCCCGGGCCTGGAAGCCCACCACGACGTAGACGAGGACCAGGCCCATCACCGTCCATGCCGAGGGGGCGACCACGGCGACGCCCAGCACGATGCCGAGCATGCCCAGGTAGATAGGGTGGCGGGCGATGCGGAACACGCCGGCGGTGACGAGCTCGTTGGGCTTCGGATCGAGGCCGATACGCCACGAGCGACCCATCTGGGCCTGGGCCACCACCACCAGCCCGAGGCTGACGGCCGACAGCGCGTAGCCCAGGATGGACGCCCACGGCGGCACGGCGAGGACCCCAAGGGTCGTGGGACCGAGGGTGACCAGCGCCGTCGCCCACAGCCCGTAGCCGACCAGACAGCCAGCGAAGGCCAGGTGGAGGAAGCGCTGCAGCTCCGTGCCGGGCCGCATCAGCGCGAAGGTTCGGTGCTGCACCCAGCTGCGCGCGAGGGGTGCGCCGATGGCCAGCGACAGGGTCGCGGCGGCGAGGACGGGCAGGGCCGCATAGTCGCTCATGGTGCCTCCGAGACGTGGGCGATGGCGTCGCCGACGATGTGGGCCACGTGGTGATCGGTGAGGGAGTAGAGCTGGTGGCGCCCGTCGCGGGTGGCGCTCACCAGGCGGGCGTCTCTGAGGATCCGGAGCTGGTGCGACATCGCCGTGCGCTCCAGCCCCAGCGCCTCCTGCAGGGTGCCCGCCGAGCGCGGCTCCCCGTCGGACAGCAAGGACAGCACACGCAGGCGCTGTGGATGCGACAGCACCGAGAACAACCGTGCCGCCTCGTCGATGGGCTCCATGACGCCTCCAGGCGGAATCGTAACGTGAAGATTTCTTCACGTGAAGTTCTTTTCAAATATTGATACGCCCTGTGCTCCTCCAGGAGGTCTGTGTGCCCATCTCCGTCACCGGCATCGCTCACGTCGGCATTCGCGTCCACGAGCTGCAGCGGTCCGTCGCCTTCTACGAGCTGCTCGGCTTCACCAAGACCGCTGGCCCCATCGGTCCCGAGCCCGTGGCCCTGCTGCACCACCCCGCAGGCATCGAGCTCAACCTCATCCTCAACGCCGCTGAGGGCGAGGTCCCCAACCCGTTGATGGACGTGCCTGGCAAGCTGCCCGGCTACACGCACATCGCGCTGTGGGTGGCCGACCTCGACGCCGCGTGCCGGGAGCTGGAGGCCGCGGGCTTCCCGATCACCGAGCGCGCCACCTTCCCGGGGGGGCAGCAGGCCGCCTTCGTGCGCGACCCCGACCGCAACGTGGTGGAGCTCGACCAACGGAACTGACGTCCGTCACCGACGGACGTCCGTCCGTCAGGCCGGCCAAATTCCAGACTTGGTCGGACCAAGCCTCCGCCGTGTCCGGGCCCTGCCGACCAAGTCCTCTCGACGTCCGGTCTCACCGCCCTTGGGCCGCATCACCGCTCGATTCCAAGGGT
>CBDUIC010000106.1:0-24558 GCA_965367245.1 uncultured bacterium
GGCCACCCTTTTCGCCCCCGTTGCGCAAGCAGCGGGGGCGTTTTGGTTCCTTGGCGGGACCGCTGTGTGGTCATTCTGCGTTGCTGGTCCGCCGATCCGCCGCTGCGTACGCTACACTTCTGTGGGGAGGTTGGATGAAGCGACAGCTCGGCGCGGTGATGGTCGCGATGGCAGCGCTGTCTGCCTGCACGTCCGATGCGAACTTCTCGCAAGACATCAAGGTGTGGGGCGAGTCCAACCCGCCGGTGATCGAGACGCCCTACGGGCAAGACCGCATCGTCCAGGTCACGATCCCGCAGGTCGATGTGCTGTTCGTCGTCGACAACTCCTGCTCGATGGAGGAGGAGCAAGAGGCCCTGGGCGCCAACTTCGATGCCTTCCTCGACTTCTTCGTCGGAAGCGGCCTCGACTACCATGTGGGGGTGGTGTCCACCGACATGTACGACCCGCTGCACGCGGGCGCGCTGCGGGAGGTCGACAGCTACCGGTGGTTGCAGGAAGGGGTGGCCAACCCCCAAGGGCTGCTCGATCAGATGGTCAACATGGGCACCGAGGGGCACTGGGTCGAGAAGGGTCGGGCCGCGGCCTACACGGCCGTCGAGCTGCTCAAGGAGTCCACCAACGAGGGCTTCATCCGCGAAGAAGCCGGCCTGCACATCACCGTGGTCTCCGACGAAGACGACGAGTCCGATGGCTCCCCGATCTCTCGTCAGGAGTTCATCGACTACATGCTGGGTGCCCGCGACAACCGGCAGTTGGTGTCATTCAACTCCATCGTGGGCCCCGCCACCGGCTGTGAGACGGCCCTCGAGCCCGGCAGCGACTACCTGTCGATCACCCAAGGTGTCGGCGGGGTCGACTGGAGCATCTGCACCCCGGCGTGGGATGGCGTGCTTGAGCTGCTGGGCTTCCGCGCAGCGGGCCTGCAGCAGGAGTTCTTCCTCAGCCAGCTCCCGGTGGAAGCCACCATTGCCGTGCAGGTGGAGTCGGAGGGGGCGGTCACGGTGTTCGAGCGTGGCACCGAGTTCGTCTACGACGCGCCCCGCAACTCGATCACCTTCGTCGACTACCTTCCCAAGGAGCTCGACGTGATCACGGTCGACTACAAGCTGCTCGCCTCGCTGCAGGGTGGCGAATCGACCACCGAAGAGCTCGACCTCACGGAGTGATCAGCTCTCGTCGAGCTTGCGGCGCCAGAAGGCCAGGCGCTCCTTGATGGTGCGCTCCTCCCCCCACGGCTTGGGCTCGTAGTAGCGCCGGCCCTGCAGGCGCTCGGGGAGGTAGCTCTGGCGGACCACGCCGAAGGGGTGGTCGTGGGGGTACAGGTAGCCAGCGCCGTAGCCTTCCTCCTTCATGTGCCCGGTGCTCGCGTTGCGCAGGTGCAGCGGCACGGGCAGCGCTCCGTCGCGCTTGGCATCCTCGATGGCCGCGTTGATCCCCAGGTAGGCGGCGTTCGACTTCGGAGCGGCGGCGAGGAAGGTGGTGGCCTGGGCCAGGGGGATCCGGCCCTCGGGCATGCCGACGCGGTCGACGGCGTCGGCGGCGGCGATGGCCACCTGCAGCGCCCGCGGGTCGGCATTGCCGACATCCTCGGAGGCGAAGATGATCAGCCGTCGAGCGATGAACCGTGGGTCTTCCCCACCGGCGATGAGGCGGGCGAGCCAGTACAGGCCGGCGTCGGGGTCGGAGCCGCGCAGGCTCTTGATCAAGGCCGAGGCGACGTTGTAGTGGTCTTCGCCATCGCGGTCGTGGCGGACGTCGGTGCGCTGCAGGGCGGCGGTGGCTCGCTCGAGGTCGAGGGTCTGGTCGTCAGGGGTGGCCGCAAGGCAGCGCTCGAGGTCGGTCAGGGCCCGCCGCACGTCGCCGGCAGAGGCCCGGGCGATGGCCTGGAGCACGTCGTCGTCGACCGGTGGGTGGACGCCACCAAAGCCGCGGGGATCGCTCAGAGCACGGTCCAACAACGAACGCACCTGCTCGGGAGCCAGCGGCTCGAGGCGAACCAGCAGCAGCCTGCTCCGCAGGGCCGGGTTGAGGGAGAACGACGGGTTCTCGGTGGTGGCGCCCACCAGCAGGATGGTGCCGTCTTCGATGTGGGGCAGCAGCGCGTCTTGCTGCGCCTTGTTCCACCGGTGGATCTCGTCGACGAACAGCAACGTGGGCCGCGGATCGAGGGGGGTGGACTTCGCCACCTCGACCACCTGGCGGAGGTCTTTGACCCCCGACAACACCGCCGACAGCTGCACGAAGCGGTACGACCCAGCCCCCGCGAGCACCCGCGCGAGGGTGGTCTTGCCGCAGCCGGGGGGCCCCCACAGCACCATCGACCCGAGCTTGCCCTGGTCGAGGGCGTGCCGCAGCGGTGCGTCTTCCCCCAGCCAGCGCTCCTGGCCGGTGACCTCGGACAGCTCCCGAGGCCGCATCCGGTCGGCGAGGGGCGCCGTCACTGCGACGCCACCACCCGCTCGAACAGGTCGGCATCCTCGAGCAGATGGCCCGCGCCCAGGGCGACGCAGTGCTCGGGGTTCTCCGCCTGCAGCACGGGCAGCCCGGAGTCTTCCGACAGCAGGGTGGCGAGGCCGCGCAGGTGGGAGGTGCCGCCGCACAGCAGGATCCCCCGGTCGATGATGTCGGCCGACAGCTCGGGAGGGGCCTCGCGCAGGGCCTCCTTGACCACGTCGCGGATCCGCCGGACCGCCTCGGTGATCGGCTCGGACAGGGCCTGGGCGGTGATGTCGACCTCGGTGGGGCGGCCGGTGCCGAGGTGGCGACCGCGGATACGCATCGCGAGGTGCCCGTCGGTCTCGGGGGTGAGGGACCCGACGTGATGCTTGAGCCGCGACGCGGTGGCCTCGCCGATGAGCAGCTCGTGGTTGCGGCGGAGCCAGGCCTGGATGGCATCGTCGAGGGAGTCGCCAGCGACCTGCAGCGACTTGCGCACGACCAGGCCCCCCAGCGAGGTGATGGCCGCCTCGGTGCGCCCGGCCCCTACGTCGACGATCATCGAGCCGACGGGGTCGGACACGGGCAGCTCAGCGCCGAGGGCAGCTGCGATGGCCTTCGGGGCGAGGAACACCTCACCCGCCCCCGCCGCCCGGGCGGACTCCTGCACGGCGCGTCGCTCGACCTCGGACGTGCCGCTGGGGATGCACACCAGCAGGCGGGGACGGCGCAACCCACGGGCGAGCTGCCCCAGGAACACCTTGAGCAGCCGCTCGGTGGCCTCGAAGTCGGCGATGACCCCGCCCCGCACGGGCCGGATCACGTCGGTGCCGGGAGGGGCCCGGCCCATCATCCGCTTGGCTTCTTCTCCCACGGCCACGATCTCGCGACCTCTCGGCCGAGCGGCGGTCGCGAGCACCGTGGGGGCCTCGAGGACCAGCCCCCCGGTGCGCGACACGATGCGGGTGGCCCAGGTGCCCAGATCGACCGCGAGGTCAGCCGACGGCTTGGCGCGGGAGCCGAACACGGGCCTACTGGCCCATCTTGTGGAACCCGGTGGTCTCGTCGACGATCACCAGCTCCTTGTCCATCAGCTGGGCGTATTGGTTCGCTTCCGAGGTGAGGGGGCTGGGGCCCTCGTGGATGGTGCGCCGGCTGCCGTCGGTGGTGAGGGCCTTGATGGCGAAGGTGCCGCTGGACTGGGTGACATACTCGAGCTTGAGGATGTCGCTCCACATCAGCCGATCGGTGGTGATGCCGGTGCGGTACTGCGTCGTCCAGATCACGGAGCGGGTGTCTTGGTCGACGAGGATGCGCTCCTCGATGGGGCGGCTGACGATGACGAACAGCGTCACCGCGCCCACGACGGCCATGGCCGCGAACGACACCAGCAGCGCGATGGGCCCTGCCCACGACCCAGACGTCTTCGGCGCGTCGAAGTCGTGGAAGCAGTGCTTGCAACGGTAGGCAACGGTGGGCACTTCCTCGCCGCAGCTCGGGCAGTCCTTCGTCCTCACGGCCACCTCCCTGACCGCACGCGCCTAACCGTTTGGTGGATCCCCAGCATGTGAGGAGTATGTGGGACCCCGGGTGATCTCGAAGGCCAGGCCACTGCTGGCGGCCACCGCGGCAGCCAGCAGCGGCCAGCTCGACCACAGGGTGCCGAGGGCGACGCCCGTGACGGCGACCCCCGCCAACAACCAGGCTCCCGCACGGCGCAGCGTCATCCGGATACGGTAGCTCGACGGAGGCGAGCGTGGGACGACTTGTGCGGGCCGTAGCGCGGACGGCAGCCCGTCCGCTGCGCGCGATGGGCTGGGGCGCGCGGCGGGGTTGGCTGCGCAGTGGCGCGGTGGTCGAGGTCGACGTGGTCTCGATCCCCGGGCTGCGCGATCGGCACCGCTGGCTGCACCGGCTTCGCCGCCTGGGCACCGACCCGATGGTGGTGGGGGTGCTGCTCAAGGTGCACGAGGGCCCGGCGGGCTGGGCGGCCCTGCAAGATCTGGTGGAGGCCATCGCGTCGCTGCGGCAGGCGGGCAAGACGGTCTACGCCTACAGCGAGGTCCCAGGGAATGCGGCGGTAGCGGTAGCATCGGCGGCCGACCGCAGCTTCCTGGTGCCCAGCGGGGATGTGGGGCTGGTGGGCGTGGGGGTGGAGCTCACCTTCTTCGGGGCACTGCTGGAGCGCCTCGGCATCGAGCCCGACTTCGAGGCTGCCGGCGCCTACAAGTCGTTCGGTGAGCCGTTCACGCGGTCGTTTGCCTCGCCGAACAACCAGGAAGCCATGCGTGCCCTGGTCGACGACATGCAGGCGCAGCTGGTCGACCAGATCGCGGCGGGCCGCAACCTGGCCCCCGACACGGTCCGTGAGCTGTTCGCCCGCGCGCCGCTGTCGGCGGCCGAGGCCGTCGCCTGCGGCCTGTTCGACGAGCTAGCCTACGAAGACCAGGTGCACGACGTGCTCGAGGAGGCCCACGGCAGCTCGGTGGTGCGGGTGCCCTTCGCGCAGTGGTCTCGGGTCGATGCGGGCGACGAGTGGCTGGCGGGATGGGGGCGTCGCCGGGAGCGGGTGGCGGTGCTCCACCTCGACGGGCCCATCGCGATGGACCGACCGCACACGGGGGTGGGGGCACGCCAGGTGGTCCCGGTGCTCCGGCAGCTCGAGGAAGACGACGAGGTGGCGGCGGTGGTGCTGCACGTCGCCAGCCCGGGGGGCTCGGCGGTCGCGTCTGACCTGATGTGGCGGGAGGTCGACCGGCTGCGGCGGGCCAAGCCGGTCGTGGCAGCCTTCGAAGACGTGGCGGCCTCGGGTGGGTTCTACCTGTCGGCGCCGGCCCAGGAGATCTGGGCGCGGCCCGCGACCCTCACCGGGTCCATCGGGGTGTTCGGAGGCAAGCTGGTGGTGGGGGAGGGGATGCGCAAGGTGGGGGTGCACACCCAGGCGGTGCTCGGGGCCCCCAACGCCAACCTGTTCGCGCCGTCGAAGCCGTTCACCGACGGGCAGCGCACTCGCTTCCGGGCCTCGCTGCAGCGCTTCTACGACGGCTTCGTGTCTCGGGTCGCGGAGGGCCGTGGCAAGACGGAAGACGAGCTCGAGCCCCACTGCCGCGGGCGGGTGTGGACGGGGCGCGCCGCCATGGAGCGGGGCCTGGTCGACCGGCAAGGCAGCTTGCTCGACGCCATCGACCGCGCTCGGCAGCTCGCCAGCCTCCCCGGCGTGCCCGCCGTGCACCTGTCGCCCCACGACGGCTTCGACCCGGCGCGCTTCGTGCGCAACCAGCTGTCCCATGCGCTGCCGGGGGCCGCGCGGCTGGCGATGGCCGCGGTCGATCCTGGCACCGAGGTCCTCCTCACCCACGCCGGGCAGCCTCTCGCGATGCTGCCCTGCCAGGTGCCGAAGCCCTAGGAGCTAGTGAATCTCCTGCAGCTTGATGACCTTGAGCTCCCCGGCCTTGAGCGAGCGGATGGCGCTCACCAGGGCCTGGCCCACCGACAGCGTCGTCACACAGGGCACGCCGTGCTCCAGCCCGGCCAGTCGCATCGCGAGCTCGTCGTACTGGGCCTTCTTGCCCAGCGGCGTGTTCAGGATGAGCTGGATCTGGCCGTTCTTGATGAGGTCGACCACGTCGGGGCGGCCCTCGCGCACCTTGAACACCTTCTGTGCCTCGATGCCGTGCTCTTGCAGGAAGGTGGCCGTGCCACCGGTGGCGTACAGGGTGAAGCCGAGGTGCTGTAGGGCACCGGCCACCGCCACGCTCTTGGGCTTGTCGGCGTCGCGGATGCTGAAGAACACGCCACCCTCGGTGGGAAGCGCCATGCCCGCGGCGACGAGGGCCTTGGCGTAGGCCTCGCCCAGGCTCCAGCCCACACCCATCACTTCCCCGGTCGACCGCATCTCCGGCCCGAGCACCACGTCGTGGCCCGCGAACTTCCGCCACGGGAACACCGGCGCCTTGACGAAGAACAGCCCGTTGCCCTTCATCGTGGTGTCGATATCGGCGAGCTTCTCGCCCAGGCACAGCCGGGTGGCGACCTTGGCGAGGGGCAGGCCGGTGGCCTTGGCCACGAAGGGCACGGTGCGGCTGGCCCGCGGGTTGACCTCGATGACGTAGACCTTGCCCTGCTGCACGGCGAACTGGATGTTGACCAGGCCGACGACGCCGAGGCGGAGCGCGATGCGCTTGGTGGCGTCTTCGATGGTGGCGATCTCGGCCGCCGACAGGTTGACGGGTGGCAGCACCCCGGCGGAGTCGCCCGAGTGGATGCCGGCCTCCTCGATGTGCTCGATGATGCCGCCGATGAGCACCTCGTCGCCGTCGCACAGTGCATCGACATCGACCTCACGGGCTCCCGCGAGGTAGCGGTCGAGGAGGAGGGACTTCGCATCGGCGGTGGCGACGGCCTCGGCGGCGAAGCGCTCGAGATCGGCGGCGTCGTAGCAGATGGCCATGGCGCGGCCGCCGAGCACGTAGCTGGGGCGCACGAGCAGGGGGTAGCCCAGGGTGCGAGCGACCTCCCGCGCCTCCTCGACGCTGTGGGCGATGGCCCCCTCGGGCTGGGCGATGCCGAGCTCGGCGAGGAGCCCGGCGAAGCGCTCACGGTCTTCGCACAGGTCGATGGCTTCGGGGCTGGTGCCCAGCACCGGGCCGATGTGGTGGGCGAGCTTGAGGGGGGTCTGCCCGCCGAACTGCAGGATGACGCCGCGGGGCTTCTCCCGGTCGAGGACCGACTGCACGTGCTCGACGGTGCAGGGCTCGAAGTACAGCTTGTCGGAGGTGTCGTAGTCGGTCGACACCGTCTCGGGGTTGCAGTTGACCATCACCGAGGTGAGCCCCGCGTCGCGCACGGCGAAGGCGGCGTGGCAGCAGCAGTAGTCGAACTCGATGCCCTGGCCGATACGGTTGGGGCCGTTGCCGAGCACCACGACGCGGTCGGTGGGGCTGTCGCCTGCTTCGTCTTCGTCTTCGTAGGTGCTGTACAGGTAAGGAGTGTGGGACTCGAACTCCGCCGCGCAGGTGTCGACCCGCTTGAAGGTCGGCACCAGCCCGTGGGCGACGCGGACCTTTCGCACGTCGGCGGCCTCGCAGCCCAGGTAGCGGGCGATCATCGCGTCGGAGATGCCCATGCGCTTGGCCCGGCGCAGCTCCCGTGGCGACAGGTCGTCGAGGAAGCGGCCGTCGAGGCCCTGCTCGAAGCGCACGATGTCTTGCAGCTGGGCGAGGAACCACTTGTCGATGCGGGTGGTGTCGCGGATCTCGGAGCTGTCCCACCCGCGGCGGAAGGCCTCGAAGATCGAGGCGAGGCGGTCGGGGGTGGCGGTGGCCAGGGCCTCGCGGATGGCCTGGTCGCTCCAGCCGCGCACGTCGGGGTAGCCCCCCTCGAGGGAGTCGATGGCCTTGAGGCAGGACTCCTGGAAGGTGCGCCCGATGCCCATGACCTCGCCCACGGAGCGCATGGCGGTGCCCAGGGTGCGGTCGGCCGCGGCGAACTTCTCGAAGTTCCACCGGGGGATCTTGGTGATCACGTAGTCGAGGGCTGGCTCGAAGCACGCGGGGGTGACCCGGGTGATGTCGTTGTCGATCTGGTCGAGGGTGAGCCCGACGGCCAGCTGCGCGGCGATCTTGGCGATGGGGAAGCCGGTGGCCTTGCTCGCCAGGGCAGAGCTGCGGCTCACCCGCGGGTTGAGCTCGATGACGATGACATCCCCGTTGTCGGGGTTCATCGCGAACTGCACGTTGCTGCCGCCCGTCTCCACGCCCACGCGGCGGATGATGCGGATGGCCAGGTCGCGCAGGTGCTGCAGCTCACGGTCGGTGAGGGTGAGCGCGGGGGCGACGGTGATGGAGTCGCCGGTGTGGATGCCCATCGGGTCGAAGTTCTCGATGGAGCAGATGATGATGACGTTGTCGGCCATGTCGCGCATGACCTCGAGCTCGAACTCCTTCCACCCGAGGAGGCTGGTCTCGACGAGCACCTGGGTGACCGGCGACAGGCGCAGGCCCTCGGTGACGATGGTGCGGAACTCCTCGAGGTTCCAGGCGATGCCGCCCCCGGCGCCGCCGAGGGTGAAGGCGGGGCGGATGATGGCGGGCAGTCCGACCTGCTCGAGGAGCACTTCCGCCTCGGCGAGGGTGGTGGCCACGTCGGAGTCGGCGACGCCCACACCGATCTCGACCATCGCGTCGCGGAACAGCTTGCGATCTTCGGCGAGCTCGATGGCAGCCGGGTCGGCGCCGATCAGCTCACAGCCATGCTCCTCGAGCACGCCTTGCTGGTGCAGCTCGAGGGCGAGGTTCAGCCCGACCTGACCACCCACGGTGGGCAGCACGGCCACGGGCTTCTCCCGGGCGATGATCTGGCGGGCGGCCTCGACGGTGAGGGGCTCGACGTAGGTGGCGTCGGCCAGCTCTTCGTCGGTCATGATCGTGGCGGGGTTGCTGTTGATCAGCACCACCCGGTAGCCCAGGGCCTTGAGGGCCTTGCAGGCCTGGGTGCCCGAGTAGTCGAACTCGCAGGCCTGGCCGATGACGATGGGGCCGGAGCCGATGACCAGCAGGGTGGAGCCGACCGGGAAACGCAGCGTGGGCTCGCTCATGCCTTCGCTCCTCGGGCCAGGGCGACGAACTCGTCGATGAGTGTCTCCCCGTCGTGAGGGCCAGGGCTGCCCTCGGGGTGGTACTGCACGGCGAAGACGGTGTCGTTGCCCTTGCCCTTGCGGAAGCCGGAGATGCTGTCGTCGTTGAGGTGGACGTGGGTGATGGCGGCCCCCACGGCCTCCAGCGAGGCACGGTCGACCGCGAAGCCGTGGTTCTGACTGGTGATTTGGACCTTGCCCGTGCGCTCGTCTCGCACTGGCTGGTTGCCGCCGCGGTGGCCGAACTTCAGCTTGTAGGTGGTGGCGCCGAGGGCGCGCGCGATGAGCTGATGGCCCAGGCAGATGCCGAGCAGCGGCATCTGGCCCATCACCTTGCGCAGCTCGCCGACGACCGCTTCGTCGATGGCGCCGGGGTCGCCCGGGCCGTTGCTCACCAGCACCGCGTCGACCCCCTCCATCCATGCGGAGGCCGGGTCGCCCAGCGGGTGGACCCGCACGTAGCAGCCCGCCTTCTCCAGCAGCCGGAGGATGTTGCGCTTGCAGCCGCCGTCGACCACCGCGAACCGGGCGGTGGGCTCGGCAGGGTCGGCCGCTACCCAGGCCTTCGAGCAGCTCACCTCGCTGGCCAGGTCGCGACCGGCCATGCCCGGCCAGTCGTCGAGCAGGGCCCGCAGCTCGCTCTCGGGCGTGCCGTCGGTGCTGATCACGCACTTCATGGCGCCCTTGTCGCGCAGGTGCCGCACCAGCGCGCGGGTGTCGAGCCCCTGCATGCCGGGCACCCCGTGCTCCACCAGGTAGTGGTGCAGGCTGCCCTTGGAGCGCCAGTTGCTGGGAGACCGCGACAGGCTGCGCACGATGAAGCCCGAGGCCCACACACGGTCGGACTCGGGGTCTTCGTCGTTCACACCGGTGTTGCCGATGTGAGGCGCCGTCATCACCACCACCTGTTCTGCGAACGATGGATCGGTGAGGATCTCTTGGTAGCCGGTCATGGCCGTGTGGAAGACGGCCTCGCCGACGCGCGTGGTGTGAGCACCGAAGGCGTCGCCGTCGAAGCGGCGCCCGTCCTCGAGGAGAAAGATCGCTCCCATGGAGCCCCCGGGGTGGCGGACGCCCTATCGTCTGCAGGCGAAGTCCGCACCCGGTCCGCCTTCATGCCCCTGCAGCACGTGCAAACCGCCGGGGGGATCGCCTACGAGGCCTCCTCCCGTGCTCGGGACGGCAGGAGGGTGTCGTTTCGACGGGCGACTCCGGGGCCCACGCGACCGCGTCGCTGGCATAGGACCCACCGGATGGGAAACGTGCGCAGCGCGGCATCGTCGTTGGAGAAGGTGGCGCGGTTGCTGACCTGGATGTGCAGGTGGGGCCCCCCGGTGTTGCCGGAGTTCCCGCACCGACCGACGGGCTGCCCGACCTGCACCCGGTCGCCCGTCGCGACAGAGAGGCTGCCCTGGCGGAGGTGGGCGAGGAGCACGTAGCGCTCCTCGTCGATCCTGAGGACCACGTGGTTGCCCACCAGGTGTTCGTCGTCGGTCTCCCCGATGCGCTGATCTGGCAGGTCGTCGCGGGCGCCGACCACCTCCCCGGAGGCGGGTGCCAGCAGCGGCAGGTTCCAGCAGGCATGGCCCTCCACCGAGGTGGGGTCGCCGGGGGTCTCGAAGCCGTCGACGGTGGTGACGAGGTCGACCGCGTGGCGCTGCTGCGGGATGGGGTGGTGGTGATTGAGCAGCGGGCTGTCGCCACCGTGGAACACGAAGGCGGGCTCGGCGAAGGGGCTGTGCAGCGTGGCATGAGGCAGGGAGGGCGACCCCCACAGGCCTCGCACCAGGTCGTAGGCGAACACGACGCCGACGAGGCCGAGGGCGGCGGTGACCACCACCCCCCGACCCGGCACGGGCAGCAGCGCCCCTGCCAGGCACAGGGCATACAGCCCGAGGAGCTGACCGCGCACCTGTCGCAGGCCTCGCCGGTCGAACTGGCACTGCACGATGGCCACCTGGGTCGCGGCCGCCACCGACACCCAGGCCCCCCCGCGCACCGCTGAGTGCCAGGCCTGGGGCCATGGGCCCTGGTCGGGGGGCCAGCCGAGCCCCACCGGGTCGGCGACGAGCAGGCCCCACACCCGAAGCAGCACGCCACCGGCGCACCACCCCATCGCGACGACCGCCATCACGTTCCAGTGCGCTCCCCCCGAGAGCCGTGCGAGGCCGACGACGGCGAACAGGGCAAGCGCAGCGGCAACGTCGAGGAACCAGGCCATGGACCGACCTATCCCGCAGCCTCCAGGTGCAGCTCGAGGAGCCGCTGCACCCCGGCCATGAAGGCGTAGTCGAGGGTGTCGGGGGTGTCGCTGCGCCGGTGGTAGTGGGGCGTGCGGAACTCGGCGGTGTCGGTCCACATCACCGCGGGCAGCCCTCCCTCGAGGAACGGGAGGTGGTCGCTGCGCCCCAGGTCGGGGGCCCAGCCCAGCAGCGCTCGGGGAGCCTGCAGCGACACCACCGGAGGCACCCCCAGCACGCCGTCGGCTGTGCGGCGGACGGCGGCCGCCATCCGGTGCCCGGCCCCCAGCCCGACCAGCGCGACGAAGTCGCCTCGATCCCGGGGCAGCAGCCACCTCGGCAGGAAGGGAGGCAGGCGCTGGCTGCCCGCCCGTGGATCGGTGTAGCCGACCATCTCCAGCACGTGGACCTCGCTAACCGCCGGCGCTTCCTCGGTGCCCAGCCACCGCACGAAGTCGGCCGAGCCGAGCAGGCCGTCTTCCTCACGGTTGAACGCTACGAAGGCCACATCGGGTCGCGAGCGGCGAGCCACGGCGAGCATCACCGCCACCGCGCTGGCGTTGTCGTCGGCCCCTGGCGTGCCCGGCACACTGTCGTAGTGGGCACACACCAGGGTGAGGGGACCGTGCGAGCCGCGTGGCAAGGCCACCACGTTGCGGTGGGGCCCCTGCAGCCGCACGGCATAGCCGTAGTGCTCCAGCTCGAGGGCGAGCGCCTCGGCCGTGGCCTGGTTGCGGTGCGCCTCCGCGAACGCGTGGCGCGGCACCGCGAGCTGGCCCACCTTGGCGCGCAGCCAGCGGGCGGCGTCGCTCGTGGGCTCCGCCCGACGAAGAGGGTTCGCTTGTCGCACCCACATGGGGCCTCCTGCTTACAGCGTAAGCTTACGCTGTAAGTCTTGCCGTGGCAAGATGAGCCATGGCCGAGCCCCTGACCCGCGAACGCATCACCCTCGCCGCACTGTCCCTGGTCGACGAAGAGGGGCTCGACAAGCTGTCGATGCGCAAGGTCGCGTCGCGCCTCGGGGTGGAGGCGATGTCGCTGTACCGCCACGTCGCGAACAAGGCCGACCTGCTCGATGCGCTGCACGATCACCTGGTCGGGCAGGTGCCGCCGCCGGGCGCGGGCCCCTGGGAGGACCGGGCGCGGGGGCTGGCCACCGCCTTCCGAGAGGTCCTCTTCCTTCACCCTCGTGCGGTGCCGCTGCTGGCGACCCGACCGGCGGCCACCCCCGCGGCCGTCGCGGTGCTCGACCACGGCATCGCGGTGTTCACCGAGGGGGGCTGGGAGGAGTCCGAGGCCGTCGTCGCGTTTCAGACCCTGTTCAGCTTCGTCGTCGGGCACGGCGTCTTTCACACCGCCGCCGGCAGCGACCCCGGCGGGGCGCGGGCGGAGTTCCAAGAGGGCCTCGAGATCGTGCTGGCCGGGCTTCGCGCCACGAGAGTATGACGTACATCACATAGTGAGTCGCCATCACAATGGTGCCTCAGCCCGACAGCTCCACGACGAGGAGCAGCAGCATCGGCAGGTAGGCGACGTGGGTCATCCAGCTCACCCGCAGGTACCAGGGCGGATCGCTGTACAGCGCCATCAGCGCCGGTGCGGCCTCCGCACCGCGGGCCTCGGGGATGAGCACCAGATCTTCGTCGGTCTGATCGAGCCAGCCGAGGCGCCAGGCCACCAGCAGCACCGGCACCAGCACCAGGGCCCGCAGCAGCCCGCCCACCGGACCGACGGCGGTGGTGGTGGCGAGCACGGTGGCGAGCTGGCCGACGGGGCCTGCCACGAAGGCGTGCAGGCCGAGCACGACCAACAGCACCGCGAAGCCGGCGAGGAACTCCCACTGGGCCTCGCGATGCATCACGGTGAACAGCCGGAAGTCGGAGCGGACCGGCTCGGGCTTGAGCACCTGGTGCAGCACGTGGGCCGCGCGCAGCAGCAGGGCCGGCACGAAGAACACCATCACCCACACGGCGGGGGCCCACGGCCCGCCCTCGGCGACCGGGGGCGCGAGCCCGTCGAGGAGCCCGGCCAGCCACGGCAGCGACGCGGCCACCACCAGCTCGCCGACCATCGCCGCGGCGTAGACCTGAAAGACGCCTCGCATGGAGCGCTCGGCGACGGCGACGGCAGCGGCCGGCACGCGGCGATCGGCCCGGAGGAGCGCCAGGCCGTGGCGGCTGGCCATGCGCTCGTCGGCGAGGATGATCGCGCTCGACGCGATGGACAGCGCCAGGAAGCCCGCCGCGAGCACCAGCAGCCAGGGGCTGGCGAACAGCGCGCTGCACAGCAAGCCGCCGGCGAAGGCGCGAAAGGCGAAGGTGCGCGCGAGGCGGGCGGTGGGCAGCAGGTCGGCCACGAGGGGGGAGTGGGCCATGTTCATCGCGTGGCCGAGCTCGTGGGCGGCGATGGCGTAGGCGGTGGGGAGCTGCGAGCCGAAGGTGCGGTCGGACAGGCCGATGGCGCCAGTGCCCGGCCAGTAGGCGTCGACGCCGGTGTGGGGGTGGACCTCGACCTGCACGTCGTCACCGCGGCGGGCCACGAGCTCGCGCAGCCACCGCCCGGCGGCCTGGGGGAGGGGCTCCCCCGGCTCGGCGCGGTCACGCCGGCTCTGCACCGCCAGGGCGGCGGCCGACAGCAACAGGGGCAGGGAGCAGGCTCCGAGCAGGGAGCCCCACAGGGTCAGGGTGTGCATGGTGACGTCCATCGCGCGCTCTGCCTCCGACCACGGATCCGGGCGCCGGTTCCCGTGAATCGAGGCGCCGAGTCCATAGGATGCCTATCGATGGGGAAGGTCGCCGGTTTCGGAGTATGTTGGGCGCCATGGCTGACGACGACGAGCCGCTCCCCACCTTCGCCGACCTCGAGACCCTCGAGAAGCTCGGTCAGGGCGGGATGTGCGAGGTCTACCGGGTGCGCGACGGGGAGCGGGAGCTCGCCGTGAAGGTGCTCACCGACTCGCAGAAGGGGGCGGTGGAGCGCTTCGCCGCCGAGGCGCGGCTGCTGCAGTCCCTCGATCATCCCAACGTGCTCAAGGTGCACGTGCTGCACGACGAAGACAGCCCTCCGTGGATCGAGATGGAGCTGCTCGCCGGGAAAGACCTCGAGGAGACCCGGCGTTCCGAGGGCCCGATCGCGCCGGAGCGTGCGGCGAGGTGGTTCGCGGATCTGGCCAGCGGGCTGGCTGAGGTGCACGCGAAGGGGGTGCGGCACCGCGACATCAAGCCGGCGAACATCATGCTCGGCCACGACGGGATCCCGCGGCTGATCGACTTCGGCATCGCGCGGCAGACGAACACCGCCCACGTCACCCGGCAGGGCTTCGTGGTGGGCACGGCCAGCTACCTGCCGCCGGAGATCTTCTTCGACGACAACAGCCGAGCCATCCAAGACTCCGAGGTCGCCGATGTCTACGCCCTCGGCCAGACGCTGTGCGAAGTGCTCACGGGCGAGAGCGTGCACCCGCGGGGGCAGGCGGGGGGCGACGCGGCCATCCTGGTCCGGATCATGAAAGACAAGGTCGAGCGCCTGCATCTCGATCCCCGCGACTGGCTGTCGGCCTGCCCGGCGGGCCTGGCCGACATCGTGGTGTCGGCGACCAAGCAAGAGCCCGAGGAGCGCCTGGCCACGGCCCACGAGCTCGAGGCGGCGCTGCGTCGGTGGCTCGAGAGCCGCCAGCTCGCCGAGGCGGCACCGGTCACCACCCTCAAGGCGGGAGAGCTGCCCGCGCCGCCCACCCCGGCTCCGGCGGAGCGGCGCGACGAGCTGGCCGCCACGGTCGACCTGCCAGAGCCTCCGTCGCACACCTCCACCCCGGCCCCCGCGGCCCGCCCGTCGGCCACGCCGGCTCCGGTGGCGCGGGTGGCGACCGGTGCGGCGGGGGCTGCGGGCTTCATGGGCATCGGCGCAGTCGGGGTCGGCTCGCTGGCGGTGGCCCTCGGGGTCGTCGGGGCGCTGTGGTACTGGGCGCCCAAGGTGCCGACGGTCGAGGCACAGCGGGTGCTGGCGGCTCAGGTCAACGACCTGGCCAGCTGCCAGGCGGGGTCCGACCTCGTGGTGCGGATCACCGCTGCCGACGGGCGGGTGGCTGCCGCCAAGGTGTCGGGCAGCGTCGACGGCAAGGCGTGGGCCTGCGTGGAGAGCGTGCTCGAAGACGGCGCCTGGCCCGAGGGCCGGTGGTCGTTGACAGCGCCGCTCAGTCGCCCATGAACCGGCGGTAGGGGGCGGCGCGGTTCACGGCGCGGCGGTGCAGGGGCTGGCGAACCTGGTCCCAGCTGGAGGTCTTGACGCCGTCGGCGTGCTCGTGGAACTGCAGGACAGCGGGGTCCCAAGGGAGCCCGACGTGCTCGAGCAGCCGCTTCGTCTGGGCCTCGGGGTCGCTCACCAGATCCTCGTAGCGGAGGGTGAGGATGGGCTGGCGCATCACCTGGCTCCAGTGGGCATGCAGGCGGCGCAGGCCCTCCTGCCAGGCGCGGATCCCGGCCATCGAGGCGGCCCAGGGAAGGCCTCCCGACAGGGCCTTGCTGAAGCACGACAGGGCCACGTCGTCGTCGTCGCGCACGCACCACACGAAGCGTGCATGGGGCAGGGCGGTGGCGGCGAGGCCGAGGTGCAGGGCGTTGTTGGGCATCTTGTCGACGATGCGCTCGGCATCCCCAGGCCGGAGCCGGTCGAGAGCCGACAGGTAGGTGCGCCCGACCACCGGGCTCCACAGGTCGAGCTCACCGGCTGCGTGCAGCCAGCTCTTGCCGCCACACTGGCGGGCCAGGGCCACGCTCACGTCGCGGAGGGTCTCCAGCTCGCCGACCCCGTGAATGGCCGGGTGGCTCGCGAGCATGCGCTCCACCAGCGTGGTGCCGGAGCGTGGCATGCCGACCACGAACACCGGGCGCTCGTCGTCGGGACCGGTCGGCTCGGGGAGGGTGGAGGTGGCGGCGATCACCGCGTCGATGCCGGCGAGGTGGCGCTCAGGATCGAAGGACAGCTCGCGGTCGGCGTTGGCCTTCTCCCAGGCCTTCCATGCGTCCTGGTGGCGGCCGAGGCGGTCGTTGAGGTCGCCCTGGGCATGGCGAAGGAGCAGCGCTTCCTGGGGGCGAGCGCGCCGGAGGCTCTGGCGAACGATCACCAGCGCCTCTTCCTCGTGGCCGGTGTGGGACCCCACGGTCGCCGCGGCCATCCCCAGTCGCGCGGAGCTCCACCGGCGGGAGACGGCCTCCTGCACCAGGCGCCACGCATCGCCGCTGCGGCCCCGGCGGTCGAGGACTTCGGCGCCCCCCGCGGCGGCGTCTCCGTTGTGCGGGTCGAGCTCCAGGGCGGTGGCGAAGCAGGTGCCGGCCTCGTCGGTGTCGGCGTCGGCGAGGCGCACGTAGCCGAGGAGCAGCCAGCCCTCGAGGTAGCTCGGGTCGGCCTTCACCGCGCGTCGGAACCAGGCCTCGGGCTCGTCGCGGGTGCCCTTGGCGGACAGCAGGGAGCCCAGCTGCACGAACAGGCGAGGATCCGACCGCAGGCTGGCGGCCTGGCGAAGGGCGTGGATGGCGTCGTCTCGCTGCCCGAGGGCGAGCATGGCCTGGGCCGCGTCGGACCACGCCATGGCATCGCGGGGGTCTTCCTCCAGCCGGCGCAGCTCGCGAGCGAGGGCCTCCTGGGCAGGCTGGAACGGATCGGTGGCGGTGGCGTGGGAGGTGGTCATGACCGCTCATCGAACGCCCGCGTCTTCGATTGAGGGTGATCTCCTTGGTCGTGGCCGGGCGCACCCAATAGGGAGGCGCTCTGTACGGAGTCCCCCCATGGCCAAGGACAAAGACGCCCCTACCTACCCGCTGGAGCGGGTGCGCAACATCGGCATCGCCGCCCATGTCGACGCGGGCAAGACGACGCTGACGGAGCGGGTGCTGTTCTACACCGGCGCATCCCACAAGATCGGCGAGGTGCACGACGGCGCCGCCACGATGGACTGGCAGCCCGAGGAGCAGGAGCACGGCATCACCATCACCGCCGCGGTCACCCAGTGCCCCTGGCGCGACCACCTCATCCAGATCGTCGACACCCCCGGGCACGTCGACTTCACCATCGAGGTCGAGCGCTCCATGCGGGTGCTCGACGGTGCCGTCATCGTGATGGATGGCGTGCGGGGCGTGGAGCCGCAGACCGAGACGGTGTGGCGGCAGGCCAACAAGCACGACGTGCCGCGCATGGTGTTCATCAATAAGATGGACCGGCCCGGGGCCGACTTCGGGCGCGCGCTGCAGACCGTCCGCGATCGCTTCGGCGACGAGCCGGTGCCGGTCGGGATCCCGGTCATCCACGACAAGGTCGTGCTGCACGCCATCGAGCAGAAGGCCTACGCCTTCACGGGCGACAAGGGGGAGGAGGTCACCGTCCGCGACCTCACCGACGACGAGGCCGAGGAGCTCGCGCCATGGCGGGAGCAGCTGCTGCTGTCGCTGGCCGAGCACGACGAGCCCCTCGCCGACAAGGTGCTCATGGAGGAGCCCGTCGAGGAGGCGGAGCTGTGGGCCGTGCTGCGGCGCCTCACCCGCGAGGGCAAGGTGCGCCCGGCCTTCTCGGGGTCGGCGCTGCGCAACTGGGGCGTCCAGCCGCTCCTCGATGCGATGATCAAGCTGATGCCGTCGCCCCTCGAGCGGGCCACGGTCATCGGCACCGACGCCGAGGGCAACGAAGAGCTGGTGGAGATGGTCGACGACGGGCCGCTGTGCATGCTGGTGTTCAAGGTCCAGCTGTTCGAGGGGCGTCGTCACTGCTTCGCGCGGCTGTACCGGGGCACCCTGGAGCCTGGCGACAAGGTGCGCATCGCGGGCACCGACACCGTCGAGCGGGCGGCGCGGGTCTTCGACGTGTCGGCCAACCGCAAGACGCGGGTGAAGGGCGCCAAGGCCGGTCAGATCGTGCTCCTCGCTGGGCTGCGCGACGCGAGCACCGGCGACACCCTGTGTGACCCTGCGCATCCCGTGCTCCTCGAGCGCATCGACGCCCGCGACCCCGTGCTGGGCCTGGCCATCGAGCCGATGAAGAGCAGCGACGAAGACAAGCTCGTCGAGGCGCTCAACAAGATCACCGAGGAAGACCCCACCCTCGTCTACGAAGACGACGAGGAGACCGGCCAGAAGGTGCTGTCGGGCATGGGCGAGCTGCACCTGATGATCAACTTCGAGCGGCTCAAGCGCGAGTTCGGTCTCGAGCTGCGGGTCGGCAAGCCCCGGGTCGTGCACCGGGAGACCATTACCAAGGCCGCCAAGGTCACCAGCGGGGTCGACCGCACCATCGAGGCGGGGTCCACCACCCTCGAGCTCAAGGCCACCTGCACCGTGCACGTGGAGCCCATGGAGCGGGGCAGCGGCATCGAGGTGCACACCGACGAGGCCGAGTGGGTGCCCAACGACGTCGAGGCGACCGCCGAGCAGCGTGAGGCCGTGGCGCAGGGGGCGCGTGATGCGCTGTCGGGGGGCCCCGTCGAGGGCTCGCCGCTGCAAGACGTGCAGGTGCGCATCACCCGGGTCGACACCCACGCCGGCGTCGCCAACGTGCAGGCGCTGCGCATCGCCGCCGCCACCGCTGTCCGCGAGGCCCTGCAGGAGGCCGACGGCAAGCTCATGCAGCCGATCATGAAGATCGAGGTCGTGGTGCCCGACGAGAACACCGGCAGCGTGCTCGGCGACCTGCAGAGCCGTGGGGCGAGCATCCTCGGCCACGAGCCGGGGGAGATGAGCACGATCAGTGCGGAGTGCGGGCTGAGTCAGCTGCTGGGGTATGCCACGACGCTGCGGAGTGGGACGAAGGGGCGCGGGCAGTTTGTGATGGAGTTCGACCGCTTCGACGTGCTGTAGGGCAGAGCCTCGCCTGCGCCGACGTCCGTTCAGTTCAGGTCCACCGCGATGCCGCCTCGAGAGAGAACGAGAACGGGCTCTTGTATGGACGAGAAGTCGTCCAACGGGGAGCGTCGCAAGACGAGGACATCTGCCGCCGCGCCCGTCTCGAGGACGCCCAGGTCGGGTCGCCGAAGGATTCGGGCATTGACGGACGTCGCGCCACGCAGCACATCCACTGCGGGGAGGCCTGCAGCATGCAGTAGGTCCATCTCACGGAGTGTGGCTTCGCCCTGGACCATGCCGATCTGGTTGTCCGACCCCACCCCGATCGGGACTCCCGCGTCGTAGGCCGCTTTGACGCGCTGGGGTAGCTCTCGCTGAAGGGCGGTCAACGCCTCGCTCTGAAACGCCTCCGCGAAGTGTTCGATGGCCGAGAGTGTGGGAACGAGCACGGAGCCAGATTCGGCGAATGCCGTCAGTGTCGCTGCACTCGGTGCGTCCCAGACGAACCCATGCTCGATGCTGTCGACGCCGAGCTCTGCGGCGATTCGCACCTCCGCATCGTCCTGGGCGTGCACGGCCACCCACGTGTTGCGGTTGTGAGCCACCTCGACCAGCGCCTCTAGGACCCTGCGATCGAGGCGTGGTAGGACGCCCACTGCCGGGTCCCCGTCGTCGAAGATGGCTTTGATGCCGACCGAGTCGGCGTCCAGAAGGCCTTCCGCGTGGGCCCGCGCCTCGGCGGGGTCGTCGACTTCGATCGCGGCGTCCGTAAGGTAGGCGGGGCCGCCCTTCCAGTGGTTCATCGGATGGCCGCCGGGTGCGGTGAACGCGGGTCCCGAGGAAAGGAACCGCGGTCCCGCGAATCCGTTCTCGGCCCCTTCGGCTTGCTGTCGGAGCCGAAAGGGAGTGTCCGCGAGAGAGCGCACCGAGGTCACGCCGGCTTCCAGGTAGGCGCGGCGCGTCTCGGGGCTGCCAGCATTGAAGGACCACAGCCCATGCTCCGCGATCAGCCAGTGCACGTGGGCATCGATCAGCCCGGGCATCACGAAATGCCCGGAGACGTCTAGCACCGCTGCGCCCGGCGGGCTGGGGCACCTCTGCGCGACACAGGTGATCCGGTCTCCGTCGATGGCCACGTCGAGAACGCCACGCACGTCATTCCCGTCGAACACGGTCCCGCCGCGAAGGACCAGCGGCCCATCTGGACTGGGCAAGGGGCCGTAGGGCGAAGGCGGCAGGCCGATCATGGTGACTGCGGCCAAGCCGATGACCCCTAGGCACAAAGCCAGGGCGGCGGCACATCCGGCCGCCACGTTCTTCCGACCAAGCATGCGGCGCCGATAACACACGCATTGGGATTCGCGGCGTCAGACCGCCCCGAACCAGCCGGACTAGCCGGTCGTACCATCGTAGTACCTGCCCTGCCACGAGGTTGGGCGAGCCGGGCTCATCGACGGTCGGGCCAGTTGACGATGGAGTTCGACCGCTTCGACGTGCTGTAGGCCTTCAGCGGCTCTCTGGGCCTGAACGGGACTCGTTTCTCGGCGACGGTGGCATCGTTACCTGTTTCGTGGAGGACGGCCGCGTGCGCACCGTCGGCGAGGACGTGTGCGGTGGGGTGGGCGAGGCTTTGGCGGTTGGAGTGGTAGCGGCGGGTCGTGCGTGGGTCGGCTTCCCGCGCGCTCGGCGGCCGAACTCCAGTTGTCCCTGCTCTGTATCCATCCCGCGCAGATCCACATGCCCGGTGCTCACCACGGTCCGTTCAGCGTTGGTTTGGTATGACTGGAGGTTATTGGTGCGGTGCCTCGGCAGTGTCGATGCGCACCTGGATTGCCCTGCTTGCTTGCCTTGCCGCGTGCACACCGGTCGGAGAGCCCGAGCCGGAAGAGAACAACGACCGCGTCTACGGAGGCGGAGAGGTCATCGTTACCTTCACGCTGGACGAAGGAGTCGGTTTCGACGGCTCCATCACCGTGGCGGGCAGCACCGCCGCAGAGATCCAGGCGGACGGCTTGCGGAACGCCACCGGCCTGCATGTCTATGAGTGGGACGTGCCTGAGGAGACTGCGCGGAATCGGTTCACCATCAACGTAGTCGGCGAAGACATCACGGACGACAGTGGGCTCACCAACACCTTCTCGTGCGACGCCGACCTCTCCACCTTCCACACCGAGTTCGAGCATTCAGTGTCCTCGCCAGACGTCGACGAGCTGGCGCACTGGGTGGACGTGGGGGGCATCAATGCCTACCGCGGCGAACCGGATAGCGACTACCGGTCCCCGGTCGGGCCGCTGCTCGAGGAGACCGGTAGCCTGACGATTCCCATCAACTGGAATGTGCTGGGAGATCACTGTCCGCAGGAGGTCGAGATCGGCGCCGGGCACATAGGTAGCGGCTCGGTCACCTTCGACTGGGCCTTCGACCCGTCCGAGACCTACACGCCCGAGGGTCAGTACCCGTAGCGTCGCCAGGCCTCCCCGCGGCCTCGCTGCTCGGCGCCTGGGACCGAGGCGTTCTACCGTCAAGTGGCACGATCAGCGAGCGACGGAGGCCAGGGCGGTATCGAAGTTGTTCCGGTCGTGCAGACCGGCGCCTGCGTAGCGGACGATGCCCTCGCCGTCGATGACGACGAAGAGCGGGATGCCGCTAGTCCGATACGCCTTGTACACCTCGCCCGTGCCCATCGCGTAGATGAAGGGATGCTCCGAGCGCTGGACGTACCGGGCCACCCGCTTCGCCGCGTCGTGGTCGTCGCGCTCGCCCTCCCGCACGTTGATGGCGATGACCTCGAAGTCGCCGCGCTCGGCGTGCATCGCAGCGAGGGTCGGCGCGGTCTGCTTGCAGGGGCCGCACCAGGTGGCCCAAAAGTCGAGCACCACGACCTTGCCTCGGTAGTCCGCCAGGGAGACCTCGCCGTCGCCCCCGATCCGCGGCAGCTGGAAGTCGGGTGCCGGGCTGCCGATGAGCTCTGCGGCCCCGGGGTCACCCACGAGCATGCGGGTCGTGGCCTGCGGGTCGACCCACTGGGCGGTGAACAAGGCGCCGATGGCCAGGGCGAGGAGGGCGAACGGGATGCCGAGGCCGAGCAGGATGCGCTTCACATACTTCATGGGCGCAATCTACCTCGTCGAGCGAGGTCGTCGTGCCTCCGAGCTGGCAGCGCAGAGGTGGCTCGGAGGAGCCATGGACGAGGTCGTACCTGCGTAGTACTCGTGCCTCCGCGAGCCCGACCTCACCGCCCTCGTCGGGGCTCGTCCGCGTTCCCGATGGAGATCGACCGCTTCGACCTGCTAGTGGGCCGGTGCGGCAGCGGTCTCCCACGCCTCGACATCCACGCCGCGGATCAACAGCCAGAACGTGATCAGCAGCTCCCCGAGGAAGGTGAACTCGCTGAAGGTGACACCGAACCCGGGCGCGAGGAAGAACAAGACGGAGTCGGTCACGTAGCCGCAGCCAGCGACGACGAGCAGCCCCCCGATGACCCTGGGCAGGAAGCCAGACCGGAACACGAGGTAGCCCATGGGAGCGAGCCACAGCCCCCAGAAGATCTGCGCGATGACGATGCCAGCATGGTGCAGGCGCAGGAACAACGTCACGAGCTCCACGTCGCCGTCGAGCAGCGCCCACACGGCGATGTGGTTGAGCTCGTTGAGCATGGCGATGGGCACACCCAGCAGGATGAACACGACCATGAGCAGGGCGGCGCCGCGACCGGCCGGCTCGAGCACCTTGTACAGGAAGAAGACCACGAAGACCTGCACGACCTGCGTGACGAGGGCGGTCAGGATGCTGGCTCGAAAGAGCGCCTCGTTGGCCACGATGTGGCGGACGGTGGCGGCGGTGTCGCCCTCCACGAACAGCGTGTGGGGGATGTACAGCATGCCGAAGATGCCGAGGGGAATCAGCAGCAGGTAGAGAAAGCCGGCCGTTCGTGCGGTGGCTTGGATGGAGGCCGCCGCGTCGGTCGACCTCTTCTCGGCGTGGGTCGACCCGACGAGGAGGGGGGCGTGGGCGGTCTGCATAGGAGGCTCCTGCGTGGGAGCTCCATGTACTCATGCGTACTCAATGGGTAGGGGACCCAATTCTGCATCTGGGCCATGCGAAATCGTATGCCTTGGCTCAGACCCCCCCCGACGCGGGGCCGACAGGTACGGTGCCCAGCGAGGGGCTAGTGCGCCACGGGCATGGGCACCCTGGGCGACCACGGTGGGGGCCAGGTGAGCTCTCCCAGGGCATCGAGGTCTGGTGGGTCGCGAACGACGACGGCGCCAGAGACCGTGCGGGGGGTGTCGTGGGGCTCTGCCGCAGGTAGCCGCGTCGTTCCTTCGGGCCCCAGGTGCACCATGGCCCCCAGCTTGCGCGAGCTCGCGACCAGGTACGACCCGTCGTCGGACAGCGCGACCGGCCACCAGTCGCCGTCGAACTCGGTGTTCCACGGACCACGGACCGTCATGGAAGCCCCGTAGGCATGAGACCACGCCGCGCTTCGCGGGCCCACGAGGACCCTTCCGGGGCTGTCCTCGGCCAGCGACCAGACGATTGCTCCGCTCACGGGGTCGTACAGCGTGCTTCGAAAGGTGGCCTGGCGGTTGACCTGGTAGTGCACGAGGCCATCGACAAAGGCTCCGTGCAGGGTGGGCGACGCGCCGCTGCTCCCCCCGACGGCTCGCTCCCCGCGGGAATCGGAGCAGGTCACCGTTTGGTAGTAGGCGGGACCCGTCGTGAAGCAGAGGACACCACGAGTGGCTCCAGCGAGCGTTCCGCCGCTCGGGACCTCGGGCCCACTTCGGGTGCTGCCGTCGATGGCGTGGCCCTCCGTGCCGGCATCGACCACGACCCACACCGTTCCGTCATGGTCGACGACCCAGGGACCGTCGGTGGCCACGACCGTAGAGACGTTTCCGGCCACGATCGCCTCGACGCGGCCCTCCCGCTCGCGGAGAAACCTCCCGCGGGGCAGATCGACGAGGTCGGCGTCTACGCTGGTCTGCTGATGGGGCCACGGTGCGGGCGTTCCGTCGGGACGGATGGCCTGTAGGCGGCCTTGGCGTCGGACCCACACCCACGAGGCGTCGAACCGATCGGGCACGACCACCTTTGTGGTGGCCTCGAGGCCTCCGACGGCCCACCGGAGGGTGTGGGTTCCAGGCTCCTCTACCCACAGGCTCTCCCCGTCTCGTCGCAAGCCCGCCGGCACGTCGACCTCCCAGCTCAGGGGCTCCCCCGGCGTGGTGGCGGGGGCGTGCAGGGGCACGCGCTCACCACGGACGGCGTGCACCGTCGTGGGCTGGGCGATCTGAAGCCCAGGGCGGCACGCAGTCGTGGCGCTCGCCGTGAGCTCGCCGGCGGAGACCGTGACCACCACGCCCCCGAGGCCGTCGCACACCAACACCTCGTCGTCGACATGGGCGGGCCCCGT
>CBDUIC010000107.1:0-24298 GCA_965367245.1 uncultured bacterium
AAGCTCGCTACGGTCGGCGTCGCGTGCCCTGCGGCAGGTCGCGGTGGTCGTGCTGGCGTTGGTGGTGGGCGGGTCCGGACAGGTGCCCAGGCGGGACCGGCCTCGCTGACCCGGGCGTCCGGCTACGGGTTGCCGGGGGGCTCGCCCCCTCTCGACCCCCGCAAGGAGCGGGAGCGGGAGCGGGTGGTGGCCTCAGGGCTACAGCAGCCCGGGAATCGTGCCAACGACCTCGCCGAGGTTCTCGTTGACCCCGACCGCTGCCATGCACGTGTTGAGCACGTGGACGGGATGGTAGTCGGTCGCCACGATGTGCTCGCCCTGCGTCATCCCGCTGGCCCCGCCAGCAGTGAGCACCGCCATGTTCTCGGTGGAGTGAGTGGTGTTGTCTTGCTGGCCACCTGGGTCCCACCCGTGACCGGCCTCGAACAGCAAGGCCAGCGCACAGTTGTCGAGGACCGTGCCTGCGCCCTCCGGCGTGTCGCGCAGCTTGGCGACGAGGTAGCCGAACTGGTCGATGTGCCAGTTGGGCACCACCGCGTGCACATCGGTGCCGAGCCAGCTGTGACCGAGCTCGTGCTGGTCGTAGGGCTGGCCGCTGTAGGGGTGGCTGTTCATGTGGGACTGCGCCATCGTGTAGAGCAGCGCCACCGACCGCGACAGATCGCAGGTGTAGGCCATGGCGATGATGTCGGCGAAGCGCTGCGCCCGCACCGTCTCGTCGGACCACCCCTGGTTCACGTCGAAGTCGCCGCCCCCGGTCGAGTCTTGCGCGCCGCCGACGGCGGGGTCGGCTCCCGGGTCGGGGAACTGGTAGCAGGTCTCGGTGATGTCGGGGCTGATGGCGTCGAGCTGCCGCTCGAGGTCGCGCAGCTCGTCGAGGTGCTGCTCCATGCGCTGCTTGTCGACGGTGCCGAGCTTGGGCACCAGCCGCTCGAAGTCGCCCTTCACGATGTCGATGATCGACTGGCGCTTGAGCAGCTCCTGGGCCTGGGCGAGGGCCTCGGCGTCGTCGGGGGGCACGAACGAGGTGAACAGCGAGTCGTAGGCCGCCTTGGGGCTGATCTGGCCGGGCACGCCGGTGACGCCGCCGTAGCCGTTGTCGCGGTAGGAGATGATGTCGCGGCCGTAGGGCGCGCTGACGGTGAGGTACCACGCCGCCTGCACCTGATACTGCAGCGACGGGAAGGTGGTGCCCTGGCCGATGGCGTTGGCCACGACCTGGTCGGCGGTGACCCCGCGCACGCTGTAGTCGCTCGCGCTCTCGTTGCGCATGCCCGACAGCAGCGGCCCCAGCGCCTGGATGTGGAAGTCCCACGACCAGCCACCCGCCGGGATGCCGCTGCCCGTGTCGTAGGGGATGCGCAGCCCGCTGATGATGTTGACGTGGTCGCGGATGTTGCCGTGGTTGGCCAGCGAGGCACTGCCCAGCTTCAGGTCGTAGCCAGCCCCCACCGCGTCGGGCACGACGAGGTTGTGCACCTCGTCGCCGTCACAGCCCAGGGCACAGCCGGCGAAGGCGAAGCCGAAGCGCTTGGGGAGCAGGCCCCCCGCAGCGAGAGCCTCCCCGTGTGGCCCCAACATGATCTCGAGGGCGGGCAGCGCCATGGTGACGCCGAAGGCGCCGCGCAGGAAGGTGCGACGGTCGAGTGCCTTGTTGTTCATGGGGCCTCCTCTTCGCGGCGGTACTGGAAGGCCTCGTCGGACACGAGGTCGAGGAGGAGCTGATCGAGGCGGTGGTCGGCAGCGGGGAAGCTGTCGTTCAGACGGTCGAGGTAGGGCAGGTCGAGGTCGGTGGGACTGTGCCCCAGCGCGAGCCGGAAGGACTGCTGCACGGCACAGCGGGTGAGCGTCTCGCCCTCGACGAGGAGGTCGGCCAGCCCGGCCGGGCCCTGGAAAGGGTCGCCGTCGAGGTCGCCCTCGCCGGAGATGAGGCAGTCGGGGTCGCCTACGTCGTGCTCGCGGTAGACGCCCTGCTGGTCGAAGTTCTCCAGACCAAAGCCGATGGGGTCGATCAGCGCGTGGCAGCCGCTGCAGGAGCCCGAGGAGGCGTGCACGGCATAGCGGTCTTCTTTGCAGTCGCCGACCTCGCCCTGGGGCGGCTCGTCGACGTTGACCCCCGGCGGCGGCGGCGGGATGACCTGGCATAGCAGCCGCTCCCGCACGAGCTTGCCCCGCAGCGTGGGGCTGGTGTCGCCGAACTTGGCGTTCACCGACAGGAAGCTGCCGTGAGACAGCAGGCCCTGCCGCCCGCTGTTGCCGTAGGAGACCCACGCCGGGCCCCCGGGCGAAGCCAGCCCGTAGTGGGCCGCCAGGGTGTCGTCGATCCAGGTCTCCTGGGCGGTGAACAGCTCGAGCCACGAGGCCTGCCGGTCGAAGACCACGTCGTCGACCAGTGCCCGGCTCTCGGCCCGGAAGGCGGCGGTGAGGTCGGGATCGTGGGGGAGCTGCCAATAGCCCAGCCACATGGCGTGGAAGCGGTCGATGCGAGCCCGTGCCGCCTCGTCGTCGAGGAGCGTCTCCGCGGTGGTGCGGATGCCCTGTGGGGTGTCGAGGACTCCCTGCTCGGCCTGGTCGAGGAGCCATCGGCTCGGGGTGGTGCCCCACAGCAGGTAGGAGAGCCGCGTCGCGACTTCGTAGCCGTCGAGGAGGAACACGCCGGGCTCCTGGGTCTCGGTGCCGAGCTCGATGCGGTACACGAAGTGCGGATGCTGCAGGAACACCCGGGTCATCACGTCGATGCCGTCCCAGAAGTCGCCGGCGTCGGCGGCGAACGTCGCCCCCAGCGCGACCCAGGCGTCTACCTCGTCGTCTTCCACCGGTCGGCGGAGCGCGAGGCGCCCGAAGTCGCGGGCGAAAGCCTCCAGGCAGGCCACGTCGTCGGCGCCGGTAGGCTCGCAGGGCACCACCTCGGCGCGGCGCACCGGATCGGCCACCAGCCGCGAGGCCACCTGGTTGGCCAGGCCCTCGAGGCCGCTCACCAGCACCGCGGAGACCTCCTGAGTGGTGAAGTCGTTGTCGAACGGGTCGACCACGTCGGCGGGCAGGCCCAGGGTGGCGGGCTGGGTGTCGTCGCCCAGCAGCGTGTCGATGGTGGCGTCGTACTCCGCACGCGACAGGCGGCGGGCGCCGACCTCGCCGACACCCAGACTGGGCTCCACCTCCGGCACATCGGTAGGGCCGACCCCATCGGTGTCGGTGTCGGTGGTGGAGACGGTGCCGGCCTTTCCGGGGCCGTCGGCATCCCCTTTGCAGCCCCCGAGGAGCAGGGCGACGAGCATCAAGCGATTCATGGGTGTTCCCCCCCGGGACCATGCGTGCCGCCTACTATACCTGCCCGCTCCCCGCCGACGGGATGCGCTACACTCCCAGCGCGCCAAGGAGAAGCCGTGGTCCACCTACGTTCCCTCGGCGTCGACGACCTCGCCGCCCTGTTCGACCTGCCGCGGCGGCTCTACGCCAACGACCCGTCATGGGTAGCCCCCGTCGAGGCCATGGAGGCGCGCCGGATCGCCGGCTTCCTCAAGCGGGGGCGGCTGCACCTGTGGGCCGCCGAGCGCCACGGGGTGGTCGTCGGCACCATCTCGGCGCTCCTCGACGAGGGCTACAACGAGCACAAGGGCGAGCGCGTCGCGTGGTTCGGCTACTTCGAGTGCATCGACGACCCCGAGGTGGCTCACGCGCTGTTCGAGCAGGCGCAGGAGCAGGCGAAGGCGTGGCGCTGTGGGCAGCTGCGTGGTCCCCGCAACCTCACCCGCTTCGAGTGCATGGGGCTCAGTGTCGAGGGCCACGAGACCCTGCCCCCCTTCATGCAGGCCCATCACGGGCGATGGCTGGAGGCCCTGGTCGTCGCCGAGGGCTTCGAGCCCCACCACGACGGGCTCGCCTACGACACGCCGGTGTCCGACGAGCTCGGCTACCAGCGGGAGCTACCCGAGCCCCTGAAGTCCAAAGCCGACGGCTGCGACATCGACGGGCTCACCATCCGCGCCGCGCGGCGGCTGCGCATGGGCCGCGACCTGCGCGACGCCCACGTGGTGCTCAACGAGGCCTTCGCCACCGTGCCCGACATCGCGCCCATGCCCCTGTCGCAGTGGCTCGCCCTGGGCCGCACCTACCTCACCGTCGCCGACCCGCGGCTGATCCAAGTCGCGCGGGTGTCCGGCCGCCCGGTGGCCTTCGCCGCCACCTTCCCTGACCTCAACGAGGCCATCCAGGCGATGCACGGCGACGTGATGCCGCTGGGCTGGCTGCGCACGGCGCTGGCGCTGCGCACCATCCACACCGCGTCGTTCAAGCTCATCGGCGTGGTCCCCGACTACCGAGGCACGGGCGTGCACGCGAAGCTCATCGACGAGGTGGTCCGGGGGGTGAAGGAGGCCGGCTACACGCGGCTGGAGGCCTCGGTGATCGACGCGCGCAACGCGCCCATGCGCGCCGTCGTGGAGGGTGCCGGCATGACGGTGTACCGGCGCTGGCGGGTGTACCAGCGGGAGGTATGAGCCGGGCGATCGGCCCCTGACCACAGGTCGTCGGGGAGCCTCAACTCCCGCCTCGCGTGCGCCGAAGGGGGGCCAGCCCGGAGAGACCCCATGGCCACGCCTCCACCCCTGCGCGAGCTGCTCCTCCGCATCGACGAGCTCCAGCTCTTTCCTGCGGCCGCCCAGCAGGTGCTGTCCATTGCCCGCAGCAACAGCGCCACCCGCAAGCAGCTGGAGGAGGCCGTCGCGACCGATCCGGTGCTCGCGGGGCGGGTGATCAAGCTCGCCAACTCGCCGATGTTCGCCCGCGCCGTGCGGGTCGAGACCCTGGAGCACGCGATCCGCATGCTGGGCTTTCACGGCACCCGCGACGTGGCCCTCGCCCTCGCCCTCGCTGGCGTGGGCAAGGAGCGCACCGAGGCGGGCGAAGAGCTGTGGCACCACGCCCGGTGGACGGCGGTCAGCGCCCGACTCATCGGCGAGCACCTCAAGCGCGGCGCGTCGTCGAGTGCGTTCATCTCGGCGCTGCTGCACGACGTGGGCCGCCAGCTGATGCTGGTGCTGGAGCCCAAGCGGATGGCCGGCCTGCACGCCACCGACGAGTGCAACGCCATCGTGGCGTTCACCCGTGAGCGCGAGGTGTTCGGGGTCGACCACGCGAAGCTCGGCGCCGCCTGCCTGCGCCGATGGTCGTTCTCGGAGCACATCGCCGTGGCCGTCGAGCACCACCACCGCAACCCGGCCGCCCTCCCCGACGCGGCGCTGCAGCGCGAGGTCGCCGTGCTGCAGTTCGCCGACGTTCTGGCCCACACCATGGCCGACGGCCTCGAGCTTCAGCGCACCATCGCCGTGGCCCAGAAGCTACCGGCCGTGGGCGTGCTTCGGATCAGCCCCCACAGCGTCGCGCGCATCGTGCGACGGGTGTTCCTGTCGAAGCACCGGGTCGCGTCGATCGCCGCCTGAGGGGCGCTGTCAGTTCTGCCGGGCCTGCTCCAGCCCCGCGTTGGCCATCTGGTGGCGGGGCGCTACCCGGAGCACCGCCTCGAACAGCGACGCCGCCTTCGCGCCCTTGCCCTGCGACAGCAGTGCCCAGCCGAGGCCCGAGCGCATCTCGACATCGGAGGGGTAGTCCGCCACCAGCGCCCGATAGAGCGCCTCGGCCTCGGCATACCGGCCCAGGTTGTACAGCGCCCACGCCGTGCGACTCCGCCCCAGGTAGCTGCGCGGGTCGGCCTTCAGCACCTGCTGACCCAGCTTCTCGGCATCCACCCAGCGACGGAGGGCCAGCAGCGGCAGCAGCTTGCCCAGCTTGGGCTCGACGGCCGCCGGCTCCGCCGCGATGGCGCGATCGTAGGCCTCGAGGGCACGGTCGTAGCGACCGTCGAGGTACAGCAACCAGCCCTGCCGCAGCTGCCAGGTGTAGGCGGAGCGCTCGGAGGCAGGCATCTGCTCGAGGGCATCCAGGGCCGAGCTGACCGCACCGGCGGCCTCTTGCTCATAGGAGCGCTGGTACAGCTCGGGCACCTGCGTGCTCCAGGCCAGCGCGATCCACAGCCACCACATCATCGTTCCTCCAGAATACGGGTCGCCACCGAGCGACGCTCGGCAACGGTTCGTTCGAGCTGCACCAGGCCCACACCTGACCGAACCCGCGCGAGGGTGTGCACACGCCCGTCGCGGGTGGAGCCCACCACGCGCCGGTCGGCTCCGTCACGGTCGACCCGGTAGGCCACCTCGAGGCCCTGCCAGGGCACGAAGGGGGCCACGGCATCCCACAGCCAGCGCAACCCCAGCGGCATGTGCTGCCGAGGGGCCAGGTGGTCCACCCACTCCAGCTCGGCCAGGTCGTCGTCGAGGGGCACCCGGGGCAACGCCGCGGCGATCAGGTGCAGCACCGAGTCGGCGGCAGCCTGCACCTGGTAGACGGTGAGCAGGTCGTCGTCGAGACCGTAGACGAGCAGCCCTCCCCGCGGGTCGCGCCACAGGCGGCGCCCGTACAGGTCGAGCTCGCTCACGACCTCGACCTCGCGTCCGTCGTGGTCGAACACCATCCGCTGCGACGGCTCGAAGCCGAGGTCTCGGCGCCAGGAGGTCGAGGGCACGAGGTTGACCACCGTGTCGCCCACCGCTGGCGCCCACGCGGCCCGCAGCCGTGGCCCTGCTTCGGTGACGTGCACCACGTCGTGCACCTCGAGGGGAAGGGTCGGTGCCCCCACCTGCGCGGTCCCCTGGAGCTGAAAGTGAAGGTGGGGCCGAGGCGAGCGACCCGAGCTACCGCACTTGCCGAGGGGATCTCCGCGGCGAACCCGCTGCCCCTCCACCACCTCGAGGCTCCCTGGCATCAGGTGGGCGACGAGGCTGTACAGGCCCGGCGCGTGCCACAACACCACCACGTTGCCCCAGTTGTCTTCGAGGTCGACCTCTCCGACCTCGTTGTCAGGCACCCCGTCGACGACCCCCGCCACCGTGCCGTCAGCGCACGCGAGCACCGGCAGGCCGTAGCAGTGGTACTCCTTGCGCCGCGTGCCCTCGCCACGGTGAAGGCTCCCGTCGTGGCCTCCTACCTCGAGGTCGATGGCGCTCTTCCATGCGCCGAGGTGCGTGGGGCCGTCGCCCTCCCCCTGGGTGACGATCCATCGGCCCAAGACAGGCAGACGAAAGCGCACCCAGTAGCGGGCGCCAAAGCGCGACAGGCGGGTGCGGGCGGTCTCGAGGTTGGTCTCGGGGGTGCCGGGAACGAAGTCGACCGCCTTGGGGTGCCCATCCAGCGACCGCTGGCGCATGGCGAGGAGGAAGGCCCACACGGTGACGTTGAACGGTGCGATCAGCAGCGGCAGACCCCAAGCCTGAAACCAGGGCCACAGCGCCGCGGCCACCAGGCTCCCCAGCGCGCCGGCCCCGAGACCCAGCCCCAGCGACGACCAGGACGGCACGAACCACACCCCACCGAGGGCCACCGCCACCAGCGCGAGGTTGACCCCCACCACCTCGGCGGGAAGACCGAGCCTTCCTGCCAGCACCGCTCCGAGGGCGGCCCCCGCCGTGGCGAGCACCAGCCCCTGGCGACTCCACACGATCAACCCGGCCACCACCCCCAGACCCGCGGCGACGTACGGCACGAAAAACAGTGCTCCGACCGCCTCGAGGACCCGCTGCACCCCACCCTCCGCCGCAGGAGCCGCCGAAGCCTGCAGCCAGCCCTGGGCATGGCCCAGGCTGACGATGCCCCACATACAGGCCAGGAACGGCGCGGTCAGCACCGGCAGCGTCGTCGACGACCTCCACGCCGCTGTGCCCACCGCCGTCGCCACCCCGCCCGCGGCGGCCAGGCCCAGCGAGATCGGGCCGACGGCGAAGTAGGCTCCGATCCCCAGCCCCAGCAGCAGCGCGTTGTACCCGAACAGCCCCGCGTCAACGGCCTCCCGCGGGAACCGCAGGGCCGCGCTCACCGCCGCCGCAGCCAGCACCGCCGTCGCCCCGTGCACCCCCACCGAGGGCACCACGAACGTCGCCAGCAGCAGGAGCAGCCCGACCCCGAGGTGATCGGAGAACAGCACCTGACTGTAGGACCGAAGCAGCGCCCCCAGCGGCTGGAGCTGGGGGCTCAGAGCCACTCGGGGAGTTCCTCGTAGGAGCGCAGGGCGTCGAGGTCTTCCCGCCGACGCAGCAGCCCATGCCGACCGTCGGGCCCCACCAGCACCACCGCCGGTCGGTAGGTGATGAACTGCATCCACTGCGTGACGTTGTAGGCGCCCACATGCCGCAGCACGAGGTGCTCTCCCACCTCCACCGGCGCGAGCAACAGCTGGTCACGCACGACATCGATGTTCATGCACAGCGGCCCGTAGATCACCGTCGGCTCCGGGATCCCAGGGACGCGCCGCGTGGGCACCACATCGTGCCGATACCAGAACGAGGTGAACAGCACGCCCACCCCCGCATCGACCACCAACGCGCGGCGCCCGTCGGGCAGGCGCTTGGACGCATGGACCGTGGTGATCAGATCGCCCGCGTCGTCGACGAGGGCACGGCCCGTCTCGAGCACCAGCGTCGGGCGCTCGCGCGGGGGCCCGTCCAGCTCCGACAGCCCCTCGACGATGGCCTCGGCATACTGCTCGAAGCTGGGCGTGGCCTGCTCTGCGGGCAGATACTGCGCCTTGAGCACGTTGTGGGAAGCAAAGCCCCCCCCCAGGTCGATGAAGTCGAGCTGGATGCCGTGTTCTGCGCGCAGCTCGTTGGCGAAGCGCGCCAGCTTGGCCGCCGCCATCCGGTAGCCCGCCGGGTCGAGGATGAAGGTGCCCAGGTGGCAGTGCAGCCCCACGAGCTCCAGCTGGTTGCCGGCGAGGATGCGCTTCACGGCGCTGGCGGCCTGCCCCGACTCCAGGTTGAAGCCGAAACGCGTCCAGGGGGGCACCCCCTCCGCCGCCAGGTTGATCCGGATCGCTACCCCGGGTCGCACGCCCATCTCAGAGGCGACGGCCTCGGCACGGAGCACCTCGTCGTAGTGATCGATGTGCACGTGGGCGCCGCCCTCGAACGCCTTGCGCAGGGCCGACGGCGGCTTGTAGGGCCCGTTGAAGTGGATGCGCTCCGGCGGCACCCCCCCCTCGACCGCCTTGTCGAACTCCATCTCCGACACGACCTCGGCCCAGGCCCCCTCCCGGTGGAACACCCGGCAGATGCCGTCGAGGTAGTTGGTCTTGTAGCTCCAGGCGATGCGCACCTTGGGCCAGCGCCGAGCCACCGCGTCGTGCAGGGCATGGTAGCGCTCGACCAGCGCCTCCTCCCGGAACACGAACAGCGGCGAGCCGTAGGTGTCGATCAGCTCTTGCACGGGGACTCCGCCCAAGGCCTCCACAGGATCTGCGGACTGGGCCCGCGCATACTTGTTCATCAGGCCCGACGCGTGCCGGACCAATACGGGGCGCTCCCACGCAGGCTTCAGTGATTCGGTCATTCCGAGCTTCCTTGGTCACGATGATGACGGTCGACGAGCTCGCCGGCGGTGGCCAGCGCGGCGTAGTCGTCCATCGATGCGATCTGGTCGACGCTGATGCGCACGAACATGGTGCCCACGCGCACCTCGGTCACGGGTTCCACGTGCTGCCCGAGGGCCTTTCGGGCAGCCATCCAGGGCAGGTTCACCCCGGCGGCGACCGACATGAACACCCAGGCTGGGAACCGGGGGTTGATCTCCAGCAGGTGGTAGCCACCGTCGGCATCGCGGGTGATCTCCACCTCACAGCCGCCACGCCAGTGGCTCGCCGCCATGAACCGCTCGGTCAGCCGCATCACCTCGGGGTCTTTGATGGCCACACCGGCCCAGCCCTTGCCCTTGTCGGTGAGCAGGGTCTTCTTCATCGGCACGGCCCCCAACAGCCCCCCCTCCCCATCGCCCACCGCGGCGACGTCGATCTCCTCGCCACGCACGAAGGCCTGCACCAGCACGGGCCCCCCCCACTTCGCCATGGTGTGGTGGTAGGCATCGAGGGCCTCTCCCAGGGTGTGAACGACCCGCGCGCCGTAGAACACCCCCTTCACCACGAAGGGGTAGGGAATGCGCTCGTGCAGCGTGTACAGCTCGTCGGGTGATGCGAGCACGGCGGTGTCGGGCACGGGGATGCCCGCCTGCTTGCCGAAGGCGTCGAGGTGCGACTTGCCGCGCAGCTCGAGCTGGGCCCGCGTGGGCTGGAAGGTGCCGATGCCCAGCTCGTGGAGCATCGGCTCGAGGGCGATAAAGCCCGGCAGCTCGCTGTCGAGGGTGGCGATGACTGCATCGAGCCCCACCCGCTCGTCGATGTAGCGCAGGCGCTGCCCCAGGGCGTCGGTGCCCTGCGAGGGGTACGGCACCAGGAACACGTCGTCGAACCACTCGGCCGCGTAGTTGCCGGGGTCGAGCAGGTCGTAGGCGAGCCCGACGACGCGCACGTCAGGATCCGCGGCCTTGAGGGCCCGGGCTACCGCCACCCCCGGCGCGGGGTTGTCGGTGGCGTTGAGCCCCGTGACAGCAATGGTGGGTGCCACGCTCACTCCAGCCCGAAGTCGGAGGGCACGAGCTCGTGGCGCCGCATCAGGGCCACGAACTCGTCGACGTCGCGGAACAGGTCGTCACCGCGCACATCGAACGCCTCCTCGAGGGAGGCCACCAGGTCGTCACGACCCTTGCCCTCCTTGAGCAGACGAAGGATCGCGAGCCCCGACGCGTTGACGCTGAAGGTGGCCCCCGAGTAGGGATCGAACACAAAGCCCGACTCACTGACAGCCAGGTCGGCAAGCTTGTTCATGGTTCTCCTAGGGAAGACGTAGGGAAGACGTGACGACGAGGCTGTGCCGCGCCGTGAGATCGGAAGGGGTGGTGAGGGAACGCAACCAGTCGGTGGACCACGCCACCGCCCACCAGCTCCTGCGCGAGGCCCCCACCCGGGCGCCCCCCCAGATGCTGCCCGCCACCGGGGCCGACCAGGTCAGGGTGGTCAGCTGCGTCAGCAGGGTCGGATGGCGGACCGTGCCTGCGCCGCCCCCCACCCACAGCGCCCATGGCTCGGGATCCAGCCAGACCGTCGCCCCCGCGCTCGGCCGCAGAGCGCCTTCGTCGAGCTGCACGGCTCCAGCGGGCTGCAGAGCCAAAGCCCCGGCCGGCAGCCACCAGCTCGCCCCGACCCGCCCCACCCCCGGTTCCTCCCAGCGAGGCTGGGTCCAGGACACCTCGGCGCGCACGGTGCCGACGAACGACCACCGACCGATCCCGCCCGCCACCCAGCCCGGTGCACCCTCCGCCGCGGTGTGCAGCAGCAGGGCGCCCACGGCCTCAGCGCCCCACGAGGGCCGCGCCAGACCAGCGCGACCCCACAGGTCGACCTCGGCCAGCATCGACGAGCTGCTGCCGCCGGGCCCCGCGCTCCACGCCGCTCCGTCCGCCTGCCCCGCGGCACCACCCGGCCCCTGCCGGGCGGCCGCTGCACCCGACGAACCCGACCCCCACCCACTGCTGTCGGGGAAGAGCAGCGCCTGCACCGCCACGCCGGCGACCGCCCGCCCGCCTGCGTCGTAGCGCACCCGGCCGCCCCAGGCCGTGTCGCCGTCTACCCCGGGAAGGAGCACACCGGCGAGGGTCAACCGGCGGAGGGGCGCCTGCGCGTCGTAGGCCGCCTGCAGCTCTGCGACGCGCTCGTCGCCCGGGGCCAGCGCCTGAAGGGTCGTGAGGACCTCGCCACCCTCGGGGTCACCGCGGCGCAGCCCCGTCCAGCCCAGTCCCAACAGCGGCTCGAGAGCCCTCGGCGACAGCTCATGGGCCTGCGCATAGGCTGCTTGAGCGACCTCCCACTCCTCCACGGAGAAAGCCAGCCAGCCCACGCGGAGCACGAGGGCGTAGTCTTGCGGGAACGACGCCTGCCAGGGAAGCAGCGCATCGAGGGCGGCCCGCACCTCGCCGGCCGCCTCCAGGTCGTACGACCGGGCCAGCACCAGCGACAGGTCGGCGGCGTGAGCCTCGACGCTACCTACCAAGCTGCACAGGCACACCCAGCACCTCACTGCATGACCGAGAGGGGGGGCTCCGCATCCCGGGCGGCGGCCAGGTCGGCCAGCGACGCAGGGCACAGCTCGAGGTCTTCGTCGGCGACCTTGCCCGACACGTCCGAGCGGTCCCACGACCAGTACATCAGGCAGTCGGGGTCGGGATCATGGTGCTCGTGCTCCGGGTCTTCGTGGTCGGCAACCATCGGGAGCTCCTTGTTGACCAGCCCCAGCACGTGCCCCGCCTCGTGGCGCAGGATGGTGGCCCACGACGCCTCGCAGACGCGGTCCCCGACGTCACCAGCACCTCCCCCTCCCCCCGCCGATGCGCATGCCGCCTCGAGGGCGTCGGCGAAGAGCACGATGCGCGACCACTCCCAGCTGAGCCCCAGCACGTCGTCGTTGTCGACGTAGTCCCCCCGCACGACGAGCACCTCGATGGCAGCGATGCCCGCGTCGACAGGCTGCTCCCGGGCGACGACTTCCGCCTCGAGCTCGGCGAGGGTCCAGTCGCGGGCCGCCACCTCGTCGTAGGTGAGGTCGACCGAGGCACCGTCGACCTTGTCGGTCACGTCCTCCAGCATGTCGACGAGCCGCGGGAAGGGGTCGCCAGGCACCACCACGTCGTGGGGGACCGTCACCCGCACGTCGATGGCCGACGCCGTGTCGGCGCGCAGGAGCTCCTCGATCCGCTGGAGCGGAGACAGCTCGGCCGTCGACGTGGAGCCCACCGGCCCCCCATCGTCGACGCAGCCCGCCCCAGCGACGAGGCAGCCCATCCCCAACCAGCGGACCAGCGCCACGTCAGGGAACCAGCTCGTAGTCGACGTAGAGCACCGCCTTGTACAGGTTGGTCGACTTGTACTCACCCTTGACGTACACCGACAGGTCGAAGTCTTCGGTGAGCCACACACCATTGACAGTCAGCCCCGGCGTCGCCGACATATCCTGCACGGTAGGCTCCATCCATCCCGTGGAATAGCGCAGCGGAGAGTCTTCGGTGTCGCTCCAGTCGAGGAGGTTGATGATGGTCGCCGTCAGCTCACCGTTCGGGTACTTGATCATGTCTTTCTGGTAGGGAGGCTCGGCGCAGTCGACGTTGGGCACCTCGACGCCGGGAATGTCTTGCCCGAACTTCGGCGCCTTGAGCCGCCAACGCGGCCCCTTGCCCGACACCGGATCGGCCTCGAACGGGTCGCGGTCGATGCTCGTGTACCAAGCGTTGGTGAAGCCACCGATCAGGTCGGAGGAGCCCCCGCTCGGATCCGCCCAGAGCGGATTCTTGAGCACCGTGCCGGCGGGGATGAAGTCGCCGTCGGCCTCATAGCAGTCGCGCGTGGAGGTCCAGCTGCCGTCGGGCTGCACGTCGTACGCCGGCTTGCGGCCCGTCGCGTACTCGTTCTCCATGTCTTCGGGGCGCACCTGGTCGTTGGGACTGTTCGAGATCGTGTGCACGATGGCCAGCTCGGCGCGGGTGATCTCGTAGACATCGCCGGTCTTCCAGTCGGCGGGCAGCGGCATGGACACGGTGAGCCGCACGTCGGTGGGCGACTTGTCCCACGTTCCCCAGCGGTACAGGTACTTACCGTCGTCCTTGAGGGTGACCGCGTAGTCGTTGCTGGCCAGGATCTCGACGTAGTCGTCTTGGTAGGGCTCGAGCTGCTCGATGGCCTGGGTGGGAATCGTCTCGAGGGGGTCGCAGACCTGGGCGAAGAGCGGATCGAGCGGGTCGCCGGTGACCGGATCGTAGTTGTAGTAGGGCACGGTCTCGTAGCAGGTGAGCGCGTGCTCGAGGGTGACGAAGTGCTCGGTCGAGCACTTCACCAGCTCCTGGCCGAGCCCTCCACACCAGGCGCCGAGGGGGTAGCCGGCCTGGTAGAGCTGGGTGGCAACCGACGAGACCTCGATGCCGTTGGGCACCCCACCCTCATCGTAGAGGGTGCCGACGAACCCATCGTCGTAGTCGTCGTCGCGGCCTTCCGGGAAGGCTCCCAGGAAGTCTTGCGCCCAGTGGCCGAAGGCGTTGTCGATGGCCGCCATGTCGGGGCTGGGGGCCAGATCGAGCCGGTCGCTGCACACCAGCGGGTCGTCACAGAGGATGGACGGATCATCCGCTGCGGTGATCCCATCGTGGGCCCCGAGCACCTGCAGCATGTCGAACTGGATGGAGGTGCTGTAGTCGTACAGGGCCGGGTCGGGGATCTCCACCGACTCCGGGTCGAGCACCTGGCCCTGACCGTGCCCGCCGGTGTCGATGATGCCGGTGTCGGTGTCGGTGTCGGTGTCGGTGTCTGTGTCGGTGTCCGTGTCCGTGTCCGTGTCCGTGTCCGTGTCCGTGTCGGTATCGGTGTCGGTATCGGTCTCGGTCACGATCGGATCAGCGTCGGTGGGCGACCCGGTCGTGTCTTCCTTGTCGCCCTCTCCGCAGGCGGCGAGGAGGAGAACCAAGGAAAGCAGGGAGGAAGCGCGGGTCGTGTACATGGATCACTCCTGGTCAAAGAAGCCTGTGCACATCGGTGCCGCAGGCATGGGGAGCCTCTAAAGTGCAAGTTTCACGCCACGCTCGGATCTGCCGCGCGTCTACCCGCCAACCCCTCGATTTCCGCCAGCACCACCTGCCGGTGTGTGCCAACAAGCACACCTCGGTGGTCTCTTTGCCACGATCCGACACATCCCCAGCGCCCCAAGGCGCTGCCTGTCGACGCGTGAGCGGTATCGGGAGCGGAACCGTCCGCTCCGGTGGCCCTGCACGGTAACTGCACGGTAAATCCCCCCTTCTCCGCACCGAGCTCGGGTGGACCTCGCGCTACGCCTCCACAGACGGAGGCTCCATGCTGCACCCCTTGCTTCTCACCCTCGCCCTCGGGCCCCTGGCCCACGCCACCCCCGGCGAGGTCACCCTCTCTCTCGCCGAGCTCAAGCAGCTGCAGGCCCGCCCAGCGCCCCCGGCCGCGCCCCCCGCCGCCCTCACCCTGTCGCGCACCCTGACGGGCCGCATCGACGACGGGCTGCTCACCGCCGACCTCGCCACCGACGTGATCAGCCTCGCCCCTCTCGCCCTACCGCTGCTCCACGGCGACGCCACCATCGCCCGGGCCACCCTCGACTCCGCCCCCGCCCCGCTGCAGCTCGCCGGCGACTACCAGGTCGAGCTCGCCGCCGGCCGGCACCGCCTGCAGGTCGACCTGCTCCAGGGCCGCACCTCCGAGCGCTTCGAGCGCCGCGTACACCTCGACCTGCCCGACGGAGGGTCCACCGCCTTCGACCTCCTCCTGCCCGAGGCGCCCGTCGACGTCACCCTCGCCCACGGCGTGCTCACCTCCGTCACCCAGCAGGGCAGCCGCACCCGGGTGCGCGGCTGGCTCGACGCCCGTGCCGACCTCGATCTGGCCTGGGAGCGGCGGACGACCCACACCGCCACCGACGCCCGCACTCAGACCGAGGCCTTCGCGCTGCTCGACCTGGGCGGCGACCTCGTGCACGGCACCGCCACCTTCACCACCCAGGTGCTCGCCGGCGAGCTGGACCGCCTCGCCCTGTCGCTTCCCGCCGGCGTCGAGATCGTCGAGGTCGCCGGGCCCCAGGTGCTGCAGTGGCACACCGCCGAAGGCCGCCTGCACGTGCTGCTGCGCAGCGTCGTCGACGAGTCGGTGGGCCTCACCGTCGCCTACCAGTACCCCGCCCGCCTCGATGCCCCGACCGACCTGCTCATGCCCCACCCCGACGGCGAGGTGCGCGGTGCCCTGGGCATCGTCGCCCCCGTCGCCACCCAGGTCGCGCTCAGCACCGTCGACGGCGGCACCGAGCTCGCCCCCCGCGACGTGCCCCAGGGCCTGGTGGAGCTGTCTGCCGACCCCCTGCGGGCGGCGCTGTCCTTCGACGAGCCGCCCACCGCCACCGCCACCACCCACCGCACCGGCGAGGTGCTGACCTCGGCGAGCCGCATCGACGACCTGCAGGGCATCAGCCTGCTCATGGAAGACGGCACCGAGGTCGGCAAGCTGCGCCTCGCGGTGCGCAACGCCGACCGCCAGGTCCTCACCGTCGCGCTGCCCGAGGGCGCCCGCCTCACCCACTGCTTCCGGGACGGCGCCGCCCTGCGACCTGCCGCCGACCCCGCCCACCCCGGCCACGTCATCGTGCCCCTGTCGCGCTCCGCCAAGGCCGCGTCGCGCTCCTACACGGTGCAGCCGGGCGACACGCTGTCGGGCATCGCCTCCGACAACTACGGCGACGCCAACCGCTGGCAGGAGGTGCAGCTGGCCAACCCCAACGTTGCCTCCCACAACCTGCAGGTGGGGCAGGTCATCGACCTGCCGGTCCTCGCCGACGCCGAGACCGAGTCGTTCGTGCTGGAGCTCGGCTGGGAGCGCAGCACCCGGCCCCTGGCGGCCTTCGGGCAGCGCACCATCGGCCTGCCCGAGCTCGACCTCGACGTGATGGCCGCCACCTGGCACCTGTACCTGCCCGAGCACCTCGAGCCCCTCACCATCGACGCCAACCTCGTGCAGCTGTCGGGTCGCCGCACCGACCCCCTCACCCGCGCCGTCGACTTCCTCGTGCACAGCGGCACCTTCGGCGGCGCCGCCTACGCCGGCGACATGTACAAGAACGCGCTGATGAATCGGCGCTCGTCGTACTTCGCGACGGTGCAGGAGCAGGTCGCCGAGCCGCTGTCGTCCTGGCCGCTGGTGGGGCAGCGCATCCGCTTCCGCGGCCAGCTCCTCGGCACCGAGGCCCCGCGCGCCACCGTTCGCTACGTCGGGGAGCGGGCCGCCACCGCCACCCGCACCGTCGGCTGGGCCCTCGCCCTGTGCCTCGCTGCCGCATGGGCCCGTCGCCCCCGCTCGCCGCTCACCCTCGGGGCCGCCGGCGTCGGCGCCGTGGGCAGCCTGGTCCTCGGCCACTACCTGCTCGGCACCTACGGCCTGATCCTCCAGGGCGCCTTCGTGGGACTCATCCTCGGCCTGCTCCCTTGGCTATGGAGCCAGCGACGTCGCCCGAAGCCCTACGAGGTGGTCATCGCCCTGTCGGCGCTGCCCATGCTCGGCGTCATGAGCCTGCTGCTGTCGGCCTACCTGCCCCTGTTCGGCGTCGTCGCCCTCACCTTGCTCGCCTGGAGGACCCGATGATCGGCCTGCTCCTAGCCACCGCCCTGACCGCGTCCGCCGTCGAGGCCACCGTCACCCTGCCCCTGGCCGAGGTGGAGGCCCTCAAGCAGGCCCCCGCCGCCGTTGTCCCGTCTGCCCGCATCGGCCAGGCCCGCTGGACCGGCCGCATCGAGCCCGGCGGCGCCATCGCCCTCGACGCGACCCTGACCGTCGACCTGCGTGGCGACGGCTACAAGCACGTCGCCCTGCTCGACGAGGGCGCCGTCCTCACCCAGGTGACCGTCGACGGGCAGATCGTTCCGGTAGGGCTGCAGGGCGGCCACCACACCTGGATCACCAACGCCCGCGGGCCGGTGACCGTGCGCCTGCAGGGCTGGCTGGCGCCTACCCACCAGCGGGGCTCCCTCGAGTACGACGTCGCCATCCCGCAGACCCCCGCGACCCACCTCGAGCTGCAGCTGCCCCAGGCCGATCTGCGCCCCGAAGTGCAGCACGCCGTGCGCACGCACGTCGAGAATCGCGGAGGCTCTACCTACCTTGTCGCCGACTTGTCTCCCACCAACCGCCTGCACATCGTGGGGCTGCGCGACCTGCAGACCGAGGCGAGCCGCCCCCCCGAGCTGTTCGCCGAGACCTCCCACCTCGTCAGCATCGACGACCACCGCGTCGAGCTGTTCAGCGTCGTGCGCTACAGCATCCTGTACGCCCCCAGCCGCACGTTCGAGGTGTTCGTGCCCGAGGGCCTGGCGGTCACCGATGCCGACGGCCAGGGCGCCTTCGACTACGTGCTCGAAGACGTGCCCGGCGGCCAGCTGCTCCGCGGCCAGACCCAGCACCCCATCCGCAACCGCTACGAGCTGTCGATCCAGCTGCAGCGACCCCTTCCGGAGGGGGACCTCGCTCTCAGCCTGCCGGAGGCGCGCGGCGTGGCTCGCGAGCACGGCTGGGTCGGCCTCGAGGTCCCAGGCCGGGTGCGGGTCACCGACCGCGAGGGCACGGGCATGACCCCGCTGCCGGTCCACCAGCTGCCCGCTGAGGTGCGCGACGCCTCGGTGAGCCCGCTCCTCGACGCCTGGCGCCTCGACGGGCCTGCGAGCCTGTCCTTCGATGCGGCCCGGCTGCCCGAGGTTGAGGTGAGCGCGGAGCGCATCGACGCCGTGCACGCCCGCACGGTGCTGTCGGCCCGCGGGCGGGAGGTCACCGAGCTCACCCTGGAGCTGCAGAACCGCAGCCGCCACGGCCTGCTGGTGCGGCTCCCGCCGGGCAGCGAGGTCACCCGTGCGGCCCGTGACGGCGAGCCCGTCACCCCCGCCGAGCATCCCGAGGGGATTGTGCTGCCGCTGCGACGCACCACCGACGGGCGGGCCCAGACCCTGCAGCTGGTGCTGGGGCGGGATCGCGATGCGCCGGGTCCCCGGGGGACCACGGAGCTGACGCTGCCGCAGCTCGATCTTCCGGCGGCGGCGGTGGACTGGACCGTGCATCTGCCGGAGTCCCACCGCTGGGGCGAGCTCACCGCCGACGTGCGCTCCCAGACCCGGGTGGGCTCGGGGGACTGGCTCGCCGACCGAGGGGCCATGGCGGCCGTGGGCCCGGCACCGGCCCTCCCCACACCGAACAGCAGCGCCGTCCGCCACTACGAGCGCTTCTGGGTCGACGCCTCCACGCCCCTCGTGGTGCAGGTGCGGCACACCGCGCCCTGGCTGCACGCCGCGAGTCGCTTGGGGGCGGTGCTCGGGGCCTTCGGGGTGTTGGGACTCGGCCTGCTGGGGTGGCTTCGCCGGCGTCGCGCCTGACCCAGACCGGCCCCCGCCCCACGGCGGCCCTCTCCGGCTGTAGGATGCGGCCCATGGAGGCAGCGCCCAAGCGGCAGTTCCGCATCCACCACGGCCTGGGCCGCGGTGGCTTCGGAGAGGTGTACCGCGCCACGATGACGAGCCAGGGCGGCCTGAAGGCCGAGGTGGCGGTCAAGCTGCTGCGCCTCGACCAAGACCAGCAGGGCCAGGCGATGCGCCGCCTGCGCGACGAAGGCAAGCTGCTGGCGGCCCTGCGCCACCCCACCATCCTGCGGGTCTACGACCTGGCCGTCCTCGAGGGCCGCGTCGGGTTGGTCACCGAGTTCGTCGACGGGCAAGACCTCACCGGCTGCATCCATCCCGACACCGATCCGATGCCCCTCAAGGTGCTCCTCGAGGTCATCGAGCACGTGGCCGAGGGGCTGCAGGCCGCCCACGAAGCTCGCTCCCCCGAGACCGGCGAGCCCCTCAACCTCGTCCACCGCGACATCAAGCCCAGCAACCTGCGGCTGTCGCGCCACGGCGAGGTGAAGATCCTCGACTTCGGGATCGCTCGGGCCGACACTGCGGATCGCGAGGCCCACACCGCGTCGCAGGCCACGCTGGGCAGCCTCGCCTACATGGCCCCCGAGCGCTTCGACCGCGATGCCCCCGGGCCGGCCGCCGACATCTACGGCCTGGGCTGCGTGCTCTACGAGGCCCTCGCCGGGCGGCGCTACCACGAAGACGCCGTGCCCATCGACATGGTGCGCCTCGCCGCCAGCGCCGACGCCTATGCCCAGCACCGGGCCCAGGCCTTCGAGTCCCTCGACCTGACCATCCCCGACGACATCGTCATGCTGCTGCACGAGATGCTGTCGCATGCGGCGGCGGAGCGCCCGACCGCGGCCGACGTGGCGGCCCGCTGCGAGGAGATCGGCGGCCGCCTCGGGGGGCCCTCGCTGAAGCGCTGGGCCCGCCAGCGGCACTGGCCCCCTCCCGAGCTCGTGCCGAGCCCCTACGACGGCCGCATGCTGTCCGATGGCACCGTCAGCAGCGGCTCCATCGGCACCAGCCTCTCGTACGAGCCCGACCCCACCGAAGACACCTTTCAGCTCGACGGCCCCGTCGCCACGGTGGAAGGGCCGACCGTCGTCGACCCGCTGCCCACCGAGGCGCCACCCCCTCGCCGGCGGGCTCCCATCGCCGCGCTGGCGCTCGGGCTGCTCGTTGGGCTGGGCCTCGCCTTGTGGTGGTCCACTCGACCGCCTCCGCCACCGCCACGCCCGGTGCCTGCCCGGGTCCCGGCAGCGCCCGCGCCCCTGCCAGCCCCCCCGCCAACCCCGGAGCCCGCCCCCGAGCCCCAGCCCCAGCCCGAGCCCGAGCCCGAGCCCGAGCCCGTGGCACCCGAGCCAGGCACCGTCACCGTGCACGGCGGCCGACTGGTGAAGCTCGTCGGCGACAACGGCACCTTCACCACCGGCACCGTGCCGGGCGGGCGCTACGAGGTGTTCCTGGAGCGCGGCGGGCAGGTCGACTCGTTCGGCGTGTTCGAGGTCCCCTCCCGAGGGCAGCTGACCTTCCGCTGCAACGCGATGACCTTCGCGTGTGACGCCGAGCGATGAGCACCTGGCTGCTGCTATGGGCGAGTGCGTGGGCGGCGAGTCCGAGCTGTGAGCCCCTCGACGAGGCGGGCTTCCGCGACCTCCTGCTGCAGCTGCAGGCAGGGATCGACCGCGGCGACCTGGCGCTGTCGGGCGAGATCGTCGCCGAGGTGCGACGCGAGGTCCCGTGCTTCGACTTCGCCCCGCGCCCGCGGCAGTGGGCGGCCTACCTGGTGGGGGAGTCCATCGTGCGCTTCGCCCGCGGCGAAGCCTGGGAGCCCACCATGGCCAGCGCGCTGCGGCTCTACCCAGCGGTGGAGCGCGGGGTGTCGAGCCGGCATCCCCTGGCGAGCTGGGAGCCGCCCGCCGGCGCGGAGCCCGGGGCCTCGGTCACCCGCGATGGCCTGTTCGTCGACGGCTTGCCGGCGGAGGCGCTGCCGGGCGAAGGCGAGGTCCACCTGGTGCAGCGCACCGACGGTCGGTTCTGGAACTCGGTGCTGGTGGAGCCCGAGGCCCCCCTGCCGAGCGGCTGGGCGACCTCCCCGGTGGAGCAGCCGCCCCGGCTCATCAGCTTCCTCGCCGTCGACGGTGGGGCGGGCGTCGCGTCGGTACTGCAGGTGCCCGACTTCGAGACCGACTGGGTGCAGACCATCGAGCCGGGCACGCGCACGGCCGCCTCGGTCGCCGTCGACGGCCAGGGAGCCGTCACCTTCTTCAGCCCGTTCGGCCTGTACGCGCGCGGCACCATCTGGCTGTGGGGGGCCAGCCCGGGGCTCGACGCCCACGCGGCAGCGATCTGGACGTACCGAGGGCTGATCGTCGGGGCCGGTGGCGGGGCCACCTCCCTCGACGAGCTGCAGGGCCCCCGACGAGGCACGCCGCTGGCCACCGCGCTGCCGGAGTCCAGCGAGACCCACCGAGTGCACATGCCTCGCTACGCGCTGGGCACGGTCCACCTCCGAGGAGGGAGAGGGATGCGGTGGCACACGGGGCTGACCCTGGGCGGGGGAGCGTCCGTCGCCCACGGCGTGCTCGAGGCGCACATCAGCCAGCGGAGCACCCCCGACCGGGTGGGGGCATGGCGGGGCGGGCTGACGATCGCCTTCAGCCGTGGGCAGCTCGCCGAGCAGCGACGCCCCGACAACCAGCTCGACGTCGGCTCGTCGCGGGTGGCCCTCACCTTCGGGCGCGTGTGGGGGGAGTACTGATGTGGTGGCTCGCGACCCTCGCCCTCGCGCAAGACGTGTGCCCGTCGGGCTGCACCCACACGTCGATCCAGGCGGCCATCGATTCCGTGCCCGCCGAAGGCAGCCGCATCGTGGTGATCGAGCCCGGCACCTACGACGAGACCCTGATCGTCGACGCAGGCAAGAACATCACCCTCACCGCGCCCGTGGCGCAGCTCGCGCCGGTGGTCCTCACCCACACGGTGCCCAACGGCGTGCCCCTGGTGCAGGTCACCTCCGCCTCCGTGCACTTCGGCGGCCTCGCTCTCGACGCCAACCTGAGGCAGGCCGTCTCCGCGGTCGACTCGGAGGTGAGCTTCACCCTGGGCTCGGTGTTCGGCCGAGGGCTGGGCACCCGCGGGGGCCTGTTCGCCATCGAGGGCGGATCGTTCACCACCAACCTCGCCACCTTCACCGACGGCACGGTGGGCCTGCAGGGCGGGCTGATCTGGGCGCACAACGCCGACCTGACACTGCAGAACACGTCGATGGCGCGGGGCGGCGCGGCGGAGGGTGGCTGCCTGCACGCCACCGCCGATGACGGGCTCGTGCACGAAGTCACCATCAATGGGGGTGTGTACCGCGACTGCTCGGCGACCCTGGAGGGAGGCGCCATCCGCCTGGAAGGCGACCTGCTGGTCGATCTCGACGGGGTGGTCGTGGAGTCGTCGTCGGCCAGCGACGGAGGCGGCATCGCCCTCGGCCCGGGGGTGGTGGCCAGCCTCGACGTCGTGCAGTTCCGCGACAACTCCGCCTTCGTAGGCGGCGGGGCGCTGTTCGTGCGCGGCGCCACCGCCGACCTGACGGGGGTGTCGCTGCAAGACAACACCGCCGAGCGCGGTGGGGCCATCGCGGCCCGCGGCCAGGGAATCGTCACCCTCGACACCGTGCTCGCGACCAGCAACGAAGCCCTGGGCTCGGGGGGCGCGGTGCACATCGAAGACGCGTCGCTGCACGCCGTCGACGTGGCCTATCTGCGCAACCAGGCGGTCATCGGCGATGGCGGCGCCCTGTTCCTGTCGGTGGCCGCGACCTGGGCCGAGGAAGTGCGCACCACCTACTGCAACAACACCGCGTCGCAGGGCGGCGGGGTGTTCAGCAACATCGAGCAGCCCGCCACCATCCGCAACGTGCGCTTCCTCGACAACATCGCCGTGGAAGAGGGCGGCGGCATCGCCCACCGCGGCGGCGCCGAGCTCACCCTGTCCTTCGCCAACCTCCTGGGCAACTCAGCGGGCCTCGGCTCGGGCGCCGCTGTGCTCACCACTGGCCCCCTGCACCTGGGGCACACCCTGGTGGGATGGAGCATCGGCTCGGTCGCGGTCCTCGACCGCGCGCAAGGCGAGGTCACCCTCGGTCGCACGGCCTGGTACGACAACGAACGAGGCGACATCGAGGGCCTGTCCCCCATCTCCGAAGACGCGATCTTCGACGACCCCCTCCTCGACCGCTACGCCGCCTCCGAGGCCTGCGAGGTCGTGCAGGACTGGCCCAGCTACGCATCCCCCCTGCGCGACGCCGGCTACGCCACCGTCACCGACCTCGACGGCACCCGCGCCGACATCGGCGCCTACGGTGGCCCCGACGCCAGCCCCACCGTGTGGCTCAGCGACTTCGACAACGACGGCTCCCCGCTGATCTACGACTGCAACGACGGCGACGCCGCCGTCTACCCTCTCGCCGACGATCCGCCCTACGATGGGCTCGACTCCGACTGCGACCGCGGCGACGACTTCGACTTCGACCGCGACGGCTACCGCGGCCTCGACTATGGCGGGGCCGACTGCGACGACGCCGATCCCACCAGCTACCCCGGTGCCCCAGAAGACCCCACCGTCGACGTCGACCAGAACTGCGACGGCGTGCTCGACGCCGACCTCGACGGCTTCGAGCGCGATGACGACTGCGACGACAGCGACCCGTTCACCTACCCGGGCGCTCCCGACGACGACAACCGGGTCGACCGCAACTGCGACGGCGTCGTCGACGGGCCCCGCGTGTTCCAGACCACCAGCTGCAGCACCAGCCCCGCACCGGGCCTGTTCGCGACGTGGGCGATGGCCTGGTTGCTGCTGCGCCGCAGGCGGCGGCCCGCTGTGGCATGTTGACGGGTACGGAGGTCGCGATGAACCGTTGGTGGATCCTGGGATTGGCACTGCTGGGCTGCAAAGACAAGGAGAAGGCCTTCGACGTCGAGGCCTACTGCGAGGGGCAGGTGGAGTGCCTCGAAGCCGCGCAGGCGGCCCCCGCCGACACCGCCGGCACGGGCTACGGCACCTACGGCTACGCCATGAGCGTCGACACCTGCGTCGAGGGCTGGGAAGCCAGCCGGCAATACTACGCGGATGCCGGCTGCACGGCCGAGCTCGAGGCGATGGAGTTCTGCCTCGCCAACGAGGAGCTGAGCTGCGTCTACGGCCAGTACAGCTCCACGGCCTGTCTCGGCGAGACCCTCGACATGACCGAGTGCCTGTTCGCGGGCCTCGGCGACACGACCCCCACCGGCTCCAGCTCCTACTGAGCCCGCGCGAGGCAGGCCCGGTAGCGGCGCTCGGTGCGCTGGGCGAACACCGCCGTCGTCCACGTGCC
>CBDUIC010000108.1:0-23862 GCA_965367245.1 uncultured bacterium
GGTGCCGCCGGTCATGGTGGCCCGGGAGCGACGCAGCGCCCCGCCCTCGCTGCCCGACGCGGTGCCCGAGCTGCCCATCCAGCCCGACCTGGCTGCGGTCAAGGAGCACGGCCGGCTCATCGTCGAGCGCGCGCTGGCCATGGCTGCCTCGGCCGAGCAGGCCCTCGAGCAGCTGCGCGGCCGCGCCGACGAGGCCGACGACGGCCCGATCCTGATCCGTGCCGCCGAGCAACACGCACAGCGAGCGACCAAGGCGGCTGCGAGCGCCAAGAGCGCGGCCTCGCTGCTCGAGCTCGATGAAGACGCCGCCGGCGCGCTGATCACCCTCGATCTGGTGCGCAACGGCGAGCAGCAGTGCCAGCAGTCTGCTTGTGAGGTGGTGGAGCAGCTCGCCGAGCTCGACCGGGTGCTGGAGCGGCAGCGGCAGCAAGCCAAGGCCCTCGCCGACGCCGTCCGACGGGCCGACGAAGGCGCCAACCGAGCCACCGACGCAGCCAACCGCGCCGACGACCTGGTCACGGCCCTCGAAGACGACGCACGCCAGGGCCTGCTGGGCGCCGACGGCGTGCCCGAGGCCATCCAGAGCGCCATCACCTCCGCTGAGGCATCCCACGCGGCCGCGGAGGAAGCCCGTGCACAGGCCGAGGCAGCACGGGCCGCCGACCGTGTCGACGGCGCCACCAAGTCGGCCGATGCCGCCGACCGCGCCGCCGATCGCGCCGAGGAGGGCCTGCAGGCCACCGTCGACGCCTCCGAGCGGGCCCGCAAGCTCGAGGCCGATGGGCGGCAGGCTGCCGTGCGCCGCGCCCAGGAGCATCGCGACGCGGCCGAGCAGGCCGCCGAGCAAGCCGCCCAGGCCCTCGCCCGCGCCGACGAGGCGCTGGCCCTCGCCAGGTCGGCGTCCTCCGAGGAGCTACGGCAGCGGTGCCAGCGGCACGTCGAGACGGCCACGGCCGCGGCAGCGAGCGCCGCCACCGCCGCGCGGGCCGCCGAGGCCTCCCCAGCCACCGCCGGGGCCACGGCGGGTGCGGTGTCGGCCAGCCAAGCCGCCGGGCGGGCCAAGGAAGCCCTCGACGAGGCGAAGACGCTGTCGGACCGGGTGGTGCGCCTGGCCGGCGAGGTCGCCGAGCAGCAAGCGGCCATCTCCAAGGCCCGCGCCGAAGCCGAGACCCACGGCGAGACGGTCCGACGGGTCGCCGCCAAGGCCCGCGAGGAGGTCGACCAGCTGTTCTCCGAGACCCGCGGGGTGTCGGGCGACCGCGCCGTCACCCTTCGGGCCGAGGCCCTGGAGTTCGTGCAGTCCGCCGAGCGGGGCGTGAAGAAGGTCGAGGCCGAGCTCACCACCCTCGCCGCCCTGTCCGATCTCGCCACCCTCACCGCTCGCCTCGAGGCTCTCCGCGACCAGGCCGAGCGCGTCCAGACCTCCGCCCGCCGTGCTCACGAACGCTCCGGGGAGGCCCGCGACCAAGCGGAGCGCGAGCTGGCCGAGCTGCGCCGCCAGGAAGCAGCCCGGGCGGCCGCCGCCGAGGCCGCCGCGGAGGCCCGCGCCCATGCCGATCAGAGCCGCGACGCTGTGAAGGGCGCCTGGGTGCGCGCCCGCGAGGTCGAGGCCTTCCTGCAGACGGCCCCCCACGACGATGCCGCGGAGCTGAAGCGCAAGGCCCTCGAGATCATCGACATCGCGGAGTTCCAGGCTGGCGAAGCCGCGTCATCCGCGGCGATGGCAGAGGGCGAGCAAGACCCCGCCGAGGCGCGCGCCCACGCCCAGACCGCCCAGTCCTTCGCCGAGCGCATCGCCCTCGACCTGCCGGAGGCCATCCACGCCCTCGACGAGGCCGAGGCCCTCGCCCGCAAGGAGGTCACCGACCGCGAGCGCGCCCGGGGCCACACCGGTGAGGTGTTCTCCTCGGTGCAGGCCCTCGTCAAGGGGCTCCACCGCGTCGTCGACGAGGCCCGCGACGACGCCACCAAGTGGTCGCAGGTAGCGTCGGTCGCGGCGAGCCTCGAGCAGCTCGAGGCGCTGGCGGCCGAGCTCGACAAAGACCTCACCGAGGCCGAGTACGCCCGCGACCGCGCCAAGCAGGTCGACGAGGCCGCCGAGGCCCTCAGCCTGATCCCCGTGGCCGACGCCGCGCTGCAGCGGGCCAAGGCCAAAGACCTCAAGGCAGAGGCCCTGCGCGAGGCCCTGTCGAAGGCCGTGCAGCAAGCTGCCACCGAGGCCGGCGCCCTCGACGAAGCCCGACGTGCCGTCGCCGAGGCCCTCGACGCAGCGGGCGACGCCCTGGCCACCGTCCGCGGCGCCGGGCAGCGCCTCACCGAGGCCATCGACACCCACGACGCACAGGGCTCGGAGGCCCACGACGCGGCCCTGTCGATCCGCTCCGCCGCGGAGCGGGTGCAGGAGGCCCACGCCAAGCTCTTGGAGCTTCGCAAGGTGGCCGACGAAGCGGAGCAGTCGGCGGTCGCGGTGCGCGCCGCCGAGGGGGCGCGCAAGCTCGCGGCCCAGGTCGAGCGAGACCGCGAGCAGGTCGCCGACGACGAAGCGCGAGGCGTCGCGGCGGCGGCGCAAGAGGCCAAGGCCCGAGCCGAGGCCGCGCGGCGGCGCGTCGAGGCAGCCCACCAAGACGCCGGGCACCAGGTCGAGCGCGCCCACCAGCTCGTGCAGCGCCTCGACGAGGTGCTCGACGACGCCGAAGACGAGGCCGCCGAGGTCGACAGCCCCGAGGCCAAGGCCGTGTTCGAGCAGGCGCTGGAGCAGGGCGATCAGCTGCGCGCCCAGGTCGCCGAGGTCGAGCGTCTCGCTCGCGAGGCCACCGCGACCGACGACGCCCCCGTGGCCGAGGCCCTTGCCGAGCAGGCCCGTGCCGCCACCGAGGGCCTCGCCGAGGCCTCCCACCGGGTGCAGCAGCTCGTGCAGCAGGCCAACGACCTCGCCCGGGCAGCAGCCGCCGAAGCCGAGGCGCTGGCCCAGGTCAAAGACGAGATCGCCTCGATGGTCGACAAGGCCAACGAGGAGGTCGCCAAGGCCAAGGCCGAGGCCAAGCGGATCCTGGGCATCCTGCGCGAGGTCCCCCGCAGCGAGGTCAAGGCGGTCGCCGAGGAGGTGACCCAGCACGTGCAGACAGCCACCAACGCCGCCGCCAAGGTGCGTGCCGCCGCCCCGCTGGCCGCCTCCGCCGACGACCTGGCGGTGGCCCAGAGCATCCTCCGCACCAGCCGGCTCGCCCTCGACCGCGGCAAGTCGGCGGCCGACAGTGTCGCCAACCTGGTCACCGACGCGATGGACCGCGTCCGCCAGCAAAAGGAAGCCCAGGCCCAGCAGCTCGACGCGGCCCGAGCCCGTGCCGCGGCCCCTGCCCAGGAAGCCCAGGCCGAGCGGCTGAAGGCCGAGGGGTGGCTCGACGCCGGCCGCAAGGTGGCCGAGGCCCATCCCGACCGCAGCGCTATCCAGCGCCAGTGGGCCCTGCTGCAGGCGAAGGTCGACGCCCTGCATCAGGCCGTTCACGACGCCCACGAGGCCGCCGAGCCCGCCGGGGAGGCGGCCACCCTCCAGGCGGCCGCCCTGTGCGAGGAAGCGGTGCGCGCCGCCGCCGACAAGGCGGTAGCCGCCGGCGCGGCCGCCCGCGATGCCCTCGCCGCTCTCCGTGGCACCGCCGACGAGCTCGCGGAGCGCCTCGCCCAGCTCGAGCTCACCCGCCAGGAGACGCAAGACCACGCCCACGCCGCAGAGCAGGCCGCCGAGCAGGCCGAGCTCACCGCCCGCGAGCTGGCCCGGGCCCTCGAGCAGCTGCCGGAGCACCACGACGTGCTCGTGCGCTTCGTGGAGCCTGCCCAGCAGGGCGCACAGCGAGCCACCGAGGCGGCCGAGGCCGCCCGCGCCGCCGCCGCCGCCGCCGCCACCGTCCCCGACCCCGACGACGTAGAAGACCTCGCCGACGAAGCCCACACCGCGCTGGGCAAGGCCCTCGATGGTCTGGAGAAGGTCGCGGTGTGCGAGGTGGCCTTCGCCGAGAAGCGCGACAAGCTGGTGGCGGCCGCCCGCAAGGCGGAAGAGCAGGCGCAGGCGTCGCTGCGAAAGGCCGAGGCGGAGGCCGCCCGGGTAGCAGAGGCACGCCAGCAGCAGGAGGAGGCGCAGCGCAAGGTCCGCGACGAAGAGCGCCGAGAGCGCTTCCGCCGCCGGCGCCAGGAGCGCGCCAACGTCAACGCCACCGCCGCCCTCGACGCCGAGACCCTGAAGAGCCGGCTCAAGGGCGGGCGGCCCGGCGACCCGCCCTCCGCCACCGAGGGCGACACCCCTGCCCGCCGCCCCGTGCGCCGCCGCACCCGCCCCGACGACGACCGCTCCAACGCCAGCCTGCGGGGCGTGCGATCGTGGTCCCCACGCGGCGAGAAGGCCGCCGAGGAGGCAGCCCCCGCCGCCCCCGCCGGCACGCCGGCACGGCCCTCCAGGCCCCGTCGCGCCGCCCGACCGCGACCCGAGCGCGACGACAACCCCAACGAGACCAAAGCCGACGCGCTGCTCGAGCGACTCCGGTCGCGCAAGCGCGACGAAGACTAGGCCCCGGAGCCCCCGATGGACTTTCCCTGCCCCGGATGCGGCGGCCAGCTGCACTGGAAGCCCACTGCAGGCGCCATGGAGTGCCCTCACTGCGGCACCACCGTCGACGACCCCCACGCCGGCAGCGCCTACGAGATCGAAGAGTACGCCCTCGACGAGGCCGCAGCGGCCGCGCCCAAGGGCTGGGGCACCGAGACGCGCACCGTGTCGTGCGACGGGTGTGGTGCCGTGCACGACCTCGAGCCCGAGGTGACCGCCGGCAGCTGCCCGTTCTGCGGCAGCGTCCAGATCCATGACGCGGCGCCTGGCGAGGTCCTCCAGCCCGAGTCGGTGCTGCCCTTCGCGGTCGAGCGAAACCAGGCCCGCAACGCCTTCCGCGGCTGGCTGTCGGGGCTGTGGTTCCGGCCGTCGAGCCTGAAGAGTGCCGCCCAGCTCGAGTCCATCGCCGGGGTGTATGTGCCAGCCTGGGCCTTCGACGCCCACGCCCACAGCGACTGGCAGGCCGAGAGCGGCGAGTACTACGACGAGGAGGAGAGCTACGAGGCCGAGGAAGACGGCAAGACCGTCCGCCGCACCCGCACGGTCCGCAAGACCCGCTGGTCACAGGCTGCCGGCACCCACGACGGCACCTACGACGACTGGCTGGTGCAGGCCTCGGGGGGGCTCGACCAAGGAGCGCTCAAGGGGCTGCTGCCATTCGAGCTCGCCGCCCTCAAGCCCTACGCCTCCAGCTACCTGTCGGGCTTCCGCGCCGAGCGCTACGCCGTCGGCCTCGACGAGGCGTGGGGCACCGCCGAGAAGGAGCTGGGGGCCGCCGAGCGCAACGCCTGCCGCAAGGAGGTGCCGGGCGACACCCAGCGGGGGCTGCAGGTGCGCACTACCTTCGCCGACGTGCGGTTCAAGCACACCCTGCTGCCCGTGTGGATCGCCGCCTACCGCTACGAGGGCCAGGTCTACCGCTACCTGGTGAACGGCCACTCCGGGAAGGCCTACGGCGACGCGCCCTACAGCAAGCTCAAGATCGCCGCGTTCATCGCCGGCATCGTGCTGCTGATCCTCGGCTGCATGGGCGCCTTCGGGGCCTTCGGCACCGTCGGGGTAGTGCTCAGCCGCTGATCGGGCCTACCAGAACATCCCGAGCTCGAGGCGCCCCTCTTCGCTCATGCGCTCCGGGCTCCACGGCGGGTCGAACGTGAGCTCGACCTGGGCCTTGTGCACCCCCGGCAGGCTCTCGACCTTCAGCTGCACGTCGTCGGCGAGCACCTGGCCCATGCCGCACCCCGGCGCCGTCAGCGTCATGGTGACGGCCACATCGGTGCCGCCCTCCTCCGCCTCTGACAGGGTGAGCCCGTAGACCAGCCCCAGCTCCACGATGTCGAGGGGGATCTCGGGGTCGTAGCAGGTGCGCAGCTGATCCCACACGTCGTCTTCGCTCACCTCGGCATCGGGGTCGAAGGTGGCCTGGTGGACCTCGCTCTCGCGGCCGATGGCCTCGGCGTCGTCGGCCGACACCCGCACGAGCCGCCCCGTCTCGAGCTGCACCGTGAAGTTGCCGCCGAGCACCTGCGTCACCCAGCCGCGGGTGCCCTCGGGCAGCTCCTGGCTGTAGCCGTCGGGGATGAGGACGACGGTGGTGTCACGGGCGAAGGTGACTTCTTCCATGCGGTGGGCCATCGAGGGGTCTCCAAGGGGCTGCAGTAACCCCCGCGCCGGGGTGCGGCGCTAGAACCAGCAGTCGGTCGGGAGCGGCTCGGTGGTCGCCAGCGCCTCGGCGAAGCCCGGGGGCATGGCCTCGGCCCGAAAGCCCGCCTGGACGCTGCCGTGCCATGTGGTGCCGCCGTAGCCATCGGGATGCAGGTGGGCGCGCACCCACACATCCTGATCGATCCCCAGCTCTACGGGCCCTTCGGTGGACCTTGTGAACGGCTGCTCGTCGACGTGGCTGTGGTTGAGGATCCGTCGATGCAGCAACGCACCGTCGTCGGTGACCAGCTCGAACCAGTCTGCGTAGCGATCGCAGCCTTCGTCGGGGGACCGCACCGTCACCGAGACCACGAAGGCGCCGTCGTCGCCGGTGGTCGCCACCCCGACGACATCGGCCCCGGACGCGGGCGCCGATCCCGTGGCGCCCGACGGCACCGACGAGCCCCCCTCCGTCGGCCCGGACGCGGGCGGCGCGCACGCCAACAGTGCCAAGCACCACCAACCCATGTCATCCTCCCCGGGTACGACCGTAGTCCACCCGGAGCCATGGATGCACGAAGCCGAGCTGCGCGAGGCCCTCAAGGGCCTGGGGATGTCGAAGGAGAGCTGGCGCGCCCTGCCCCTGCTGCCGCTGGTGCAGGTGGCGTGGGCCGACGGCGAGATCCAGGACAGCGAGCGCACGCTGATCCTCAGCATCGCCGCCGACTACGGCCTCGATGACGACGGGCAGATGCACCTCACCAACTGGCTGGCCTTCCCGCCCACCCGCGAGACGGTGACCGCCGGGCAGAACGTGCTGCTGGCGTTGTGCTCGAGCAAGGGCCCCGCCGATCTCCAGCTGCTCGACGATGTCATCGCCTTCTCGCACCAGGTCGCGGCGGCGGCGGGTGGCTTCTTCGGCATCGGCTCGATCTCGTCGGAGGAGGCCCAGGCCATCGACAAGATCGGCGAGGCGCTGGGCGTCGATCCCGACAGCGCGTGGGTGCGGTCCTTCGACACCACCTACTTCCCCGCCGACGCTGACGAGGGTGCGGCCGGCCCGGCGGTGGAGGTGGCCTTCCTCGAGGTGCCGAAGGCCCTGAGCCGCGCCAACCTCATCTACCTCGACGAAGGGGGAGAGCACGTGGCCCCGGTCATCGACGAAGGGCTGGTCATCGGCCGCGGCGACGACGTGCACGTGCAGATCCGCTACGACCCCCAGGTGAGCCGCCGCCACTGCCGCGTGTATGAGAGCGAGCGTCGCTTCTACCTCGAAGACCTCGACTCCACCGCAGGCACCCAGGTCAACGGGCAGCGGGTGGTGGCGCGACGCCTGCTGGGCGGTGAGGAGATCACCCTGGGGGTGGTGTCGTTCTTCTTTCAGCTGCTCGACTGATCGGAGCCCTGCTGCTGGCCGGCTGCCAGCCGCCAGCGGCTCCGTCCCCCGAACCGCTCGGCCCGGTCGTGGTCGCCGAGGGCGCCACCGGCGCCGACCTCACCGTCGGTGGCGGGCGGATGGTGGCGTCGTGGACCGAGGAGGTCGAGGGTGTCGACGAGCTGCACCTGCGCGACCTGACCAGCGGCCGGCTCGGTGTCGAGCAGCGCATCGACAGCGGCGACGTGGTGGTGGGCCTCGCGCGAAAGCCCAGTGTCGCCCTCGGCCCGGCCGGCGAGCTCGCCGCGACGTGGTCGACCGGTGATGTGCGCAGCTCGACGGTGTGGCTGTGGGCCGAGGGCGATGCCGCCCCCGAAGCGATCGCCGTGGCCGGCCCAGGGGAGGTCCCCGACTGGCTCGACCAACCCGAGGTGGCCTTCGCCCCCGACGGCGAGCTGTGGCTGCTGTACAAGGGCCAGGTCGACCACCCCACCATGGCGCTGTTCCTGGGGCTGCGCAGCAACGGCTACGCGCCCCAGCGCCTCGACCTGTTCCCCGGCCGCCCGTGTGAGTGCTGCCCCCACCGCCTCGACTTCACGCCGGGGGGCGATGCGCTGATCACGGTGCGCAACGACGTGCTGAACCTCCGAGAGATCTACGTCGCGCGAGCGGACGCGGGGTCCACCAACTTCGACCGCACCGCCCAGGTCTCGCACACCGGCTGGTTCGTGCAAGGCTGCCCCTTCGACGGCCCGCGGATGGCCGTGCGATCCGACGACGAGCTGGCCGTCACCTGGGTCGACGCCGCCAGCGGCGTGTCGCGGGTGTGGGTCGCCCGCAGCGACGACGGAGGGGCGAGCTGGAGCCCCGAGGAGGCCCCCCTGGTCGACGACGTGCCCTGGGGCTTCCCGGCCATCGCCGACGACGGGGAGGCGCTGTGGGTGGCCGCCGAGGAGGTGGGGGGGCACGCCCGGGTGGCGGTCGACCGCGGGCAGGGCTTCGTCGAGGTGCCAGTGGAGGTCGGGGTGAGCCAGGTGGAGCTCGCGGTGACCGATCAGGGCGTGTGGCTGCTCGGCCTCGACGACGACGACACGCTGTGGCTGCAGCCCCTCAGCGACTGAGGGTCACGCGCTGGTCGAGGCCTGGGGTGTGGCGCGTCTGGGCGCCGTCGGGCCAGGTGACCACCAGCTCTTCGATGGACGCGGCGTCGCCCAGCCCGAGGTGCACGACCGTGCCGTGCTGGGCCGCGAAGCCACTGAGGGACTGCAGTGCCCCGGTGACCACCCGCTCGCCGCCATCGGCATCGCGAACGCGGGCCTCGAGCCTCGCACCGAAGGGGCTGAAGGGCACCTGCTCCCCGTCGCCCTGTAGCGCCACCTCGAGCCAGCGCCGGGGAAGGTCGGACTGCACCTCGAACCACCGGTTGGGCTCCTGGACCGCGTCGCCCCCCACCCAGCTCATGCCGCCGTTCATCACGTACAGCTCCACCACCCCGTCGCCCGACAGGTCGGCCGCACAGCCCGCGTGGGTGCGGTAGGGATAGTCGGGGTAGGCCCCCTGCGACCCTGATAGCTCCTCGGCCGGGAACTGGATCAGCGCCGAGGCGTCGGTGTAGACCGGCACCGGCAGCACCCCCACCGGGGCACCGAAGTCGACCGGCTGCAGCTCGGTCGCCACCGCCAGCATGTTCGGGTAGCCCGCGCCGGGCCCCCCGTTGCCGCCGAACAGGTCGGGAATCCCCTCCCCCGTCAGATCGCGGAGGGTCGACCCCATCACCCCATCGTTGAGGTGGTCGCGGAAGCCCGAGTAGAACGGGTCGTTGAGGTTGGCGGCCTCGGTGGCATCGACGAAGCCCTGGCCTGCGGCGTTGAGCAGCAGGGTGTGGCCGAGCTGGTAGGGCCCCTCGGTGGCGTAGCCGCGCACGAACAGCACCAGGTCGTCCCAGCCGTCGAGGTTCACGTCGGCGGCGGCTGAGGCGAAGCTCTCCAGCGGGTAGCCCAGGTCGCCACCGCCCAGCGACCAGGCCGCCGTCACGTCGGTGAACCGGCCGCCGTCGTTGCGCCACAGCACGTTGCGCTGGTTCATGTTGTTCTCGAGCAGGTCGAGGTCGCCGTCGTGGTCGATGTCGAGCCAGCTGCTGTAGCGACTCGACTGCTGACCCTGCAGCCCCAGCTCGGCGGCCACCTCGGTGAACACCAGGCCATCGTTGCGCCACAGCAGGTTGCGGCCGATGACCGACTGCTCGGGGACCTCGTCGGCTGCCAGGAAGGGCCACGGCGTGGTGTCGACATACAGGTCGAGGTCGGCGTCGCCGTCGACATCGACCCAGTGGCCCCCCAGCGACGCGACGGGCACCGGCCCATCGATGCGCGGGTCGAAGGCCGCGGGCCCCGCGAGACCCGCCGAGGCGGTGACATCGGTGAAGCCGAGGCGACCGGTCTCCACCAGGTCGTTGCGGAGGAGCCGGTCGTAGCCGAGGCCCTCCAAGCCCCCCACCGCGAGGAACAGGTCTTCGTCGCCGTCGCCGTCGAGGTCGGCCGCCGACACGGCCCACACCAGCTCCTCCGACGCGAGCACGGGCCCCGCCGCGAAGCCGCCCGACCCGTCGTTGAGCACGACGTAGGAGGTGTCGGCAGGGTTGGCGAGGATCAGGTCGAGATCGCCATCGAGGTCGAGGTCGCTCACGGTGCAGCCCCGGCCTCGCTTGAAGCTGCCGAAGGCATCGTCTTGCACCACCGGCGCGCTGGCGCGGTCGACCACGCTGAGCTCCCCCACGCCGCCCGACGAGGTGTCGACCACCGCCGTCGGGGGCGACAGCGCCACCGGGGGGTCGTCGGCACCGCAGCCGAGCAGGCCGACGAGCAACGCGATCAACGCAGCGAGCCCAGCACCTGGCGCATCGGGTGCAGCACCGCCTCCCCCAGCCGCATCGACCGCGCCGGCGACCAGCCCACATCCGGCTGCGGACGGTCGGCGTTGTCTTTGAAGGGCATCTCCAGGGTCATCGCCAGGCAGTCGAAGCGCTGCGCGATCTGGTTGGTGCACATCGTGAGGTTCGCCTCCCCCGGCTTGGAGATGCCGTAGCCGTGGGTGATCTGAAAGTCGGGGCTGCTCTGCATGTAGGCCGCCAGGAAGCGCTCCTGGAGCCCCGCGAGCCGCTCAGTCCACCCCGGGATGCCCTCGGCACCGCTCACGAAGTTGTAGGGCAGCTCCTCGTCGCCGTGCACGTCGAGGCACAGGTCGACCCCGGTGGCATCCATGGCCTCGCGCACCCAGTAGACCTCGGGGCTACGCTCCACCGTGGGCTCGTGCCACTCCCGGTTGAGGTTGGCCCCCGCCGCGTTGGTGCGCAGGTGGCCACGCCGCGAGCCATCGGGGTTCATGTTCGGGACGATGTAGAACACAGCGTCGTCGAGGAGCGACTGGGCCAGCGGATCGGACCGGTCGAGCAGCCGCTCGATGAAGCCCTCCATCCACCACTGGGCCATCGTCTCGCCCGGGTGTTGCCGCGCAATGACCCAGATCACCTTCTTTCCCTCACCGGGGGACCCCACCCGCAGCCGGTCGAGGTCGAGGCCATCCACCGTGGCCCCCAGCCGCACCAGCTCGGCCTGCTGCTGCCATCGACCCAGCATGCGCTCGTGGCGCTCCAGCGGGTAGGGCGCGAAGTAGGCGAACCACACCGCATCGGCCGTGGGGGTGTGCTCGATGATCAGCGCGCCGTCTTCGTAGGAGGTGGCTGCCTCCCGAGCCCAGTGCACCTGGTCGGTGCTGTAGGCCGCCCGGTAGCCCTCCCAGGCCTTGGGGTAGGAGCAGGCGTGGGCGTTGGTCAGCCGCATCCTCAGGGGGACGCCCCTCGCGCCGGTCACCCGAAAGCTGAACCACTGGCGATGGTCAGCCTCCCCGTCGCGGACGATCTCCAGCTGGATGTCGCGGGGGTCGGAGGCATCGAGGACAGCGATGTTGCCGGCGTCGAAGGGGGCGCTGATGTGCATGGAGGGCCTCGGAGGGGTGAGTGCCATCCATAGCCCATCACAGCGTCCAGCTGTCGAACTCCGTGAAGTAGAAGAACGGCGTGATGGTGTTGTTCTTCACCTCCATCCGCCAGGCGCTCTTCGTGTCGAGCTTCCACAGGAACAGGTAGGGAAGCTCCTTCGACATCAGGTGGTGCAGCTCGTGGTAGGCATCCTGCGCGTCGGTGTCGGTGGTGGCCATGTCGTGGGCCTCGAGCAGCCGGTCGACGTCGGGGTTGCTGTAGTTGAAGATGTTGAGCGTGCCCTTGCCGCCGCTGCGGGTCTGGAACATGGGCGCGATGTCTTCCACCACCCCGAACGACCACTTGCCGATGAGCAGGTCGTAGTCGCCGAGCTGACCGGTGACCGCCTTCTGCGACCAGTCGTCGGAGCTGACCTTGTGCACCTGCCGGCCGAAGCCGGCCGACTGCAGCTGGTTGCCGATCTGGTTGAGGAGATCCTTCGCCTCGAGGTCGAGGGGCGCGTTCATGCCGATCTTCAGGCTGAGGGGCTCACCATTCAGCACCCACAGCCCCCCTTCCTGCACAGCCCCCGCCTCGGTGAGCAGCTGCTTGGCCTTCGACAGATCGGAGCGGCTCGTGGGGCGCACCGACCGGTTGTAGAACGGCGAGCTGGGCACGAAGGGCCCGGAGATGAACTGGCTCGGCTGCTGGATGTCGTCGGGGTCGTAGCCCATGGTGAGCCGGCGCAGCTCTTCCCGGTCGATCGACAGGTTGAGGGCCTGCCGCACCCGCGCGTCAGCGAGCTGGGGCTTGTTGGTGTTGACCGCGATGAACCACCAGGAGCGCAGGTCGTAGGACTTGAGCGCCACCGTGTCGGTGCTGGCGATCTCCGACCGCAGCGGCGGCGCGACGGTAATCAGCCCGTTGACGCCACCGTTGATGATGGTGCGCACCTGCACGAGCGGGTCGCCACCTTCCCCCAGCGACAGGATGTCGATGTTGGGCTGGTGGTGGCCGTTGGGGACGGCGGTGAAGCGCACCTCACGCCGACCGCGACTGCCCTTCATCGGCCCGGTGCCCGTGGGGCGCACGGAGAACTCGTTGTCGGGCATGATGGCGGTGTTGCCCTCGAAGACATGCTTGGGAAGCACCGCGAACGACAGCCGCTCCTCGGGGTTGTAGAAGGCCTTGGTGAAGCTCACCACGGCCTGCTCGCCCTCGACGGCACAGCCGCTGATGAGCTCCTTGTAGGCCTTGGCCTGGTGCGAGGGCGTGCCAGGATCGAGCATCGCGTCGATCGTGAAGCAGATGTCGGCGGCGACGAGGGGCTGGCCGTCGTGCCAGCTGATCCCGTCGCGCAGGGTGAGCGCGAGCTGCATGCCATCGCCGCGCGGCTCGGCCTTCTCCACCAGACGGCTCTTGATCTCCGCGGTGACCGCCGACCGGTAGTACAGCCGGTCGAAGACGAGCTCCTGGCTCCGCCGGTCGACCATGGTGCGGGCGAACAGCGGGTTGAGGGAGCTCGGCAGGGCCTCTTCGTAGTAGGAGATCTGCCCACCTGCGCCGAGCAACGTCGTGCCCAGAACCAGGGTGGCGAGAGCGAGGGGGGTGGTGCGCATCCAATTCTCCGAGCCGACGATACACGAACCGCGGCGGTGAAGACACCTTCCGCCGCCCTACCCCTGCGGGAGCCTACATCTGCGCCCGATACGGGGCAGGGTCGAAGCGGACGCCAATGAGGCTCAGCCCGCCACGATGCAGGGCATCGGCCACAGCGGCACGCACGCTGTCGGCGCTGTCGACCACCACGCCGTGCGCCCCATAGGCCTCGGCGAGGCGGGGCAGGTCGGGGTTGGCGAAGCGCACGCCCTCGCTGGGATGCCCCAGCCGTTCCTGCTTGAGCTCGATGAGCGACAGGCTGGCGTCGAGCAGCGCGACCACCACCACGGTGCCGCCGATCTCCCGAGCCGTGCCGAGCTCGCCGAGGACCATCTGCAGCCCCATGTCGCCGGTGAGGGCCACCGCGGGGCGACCATGGGCAGCGGCAGCGAGAGCCGCCGGCAGGCCGTAGCCCATCGAGGCCCAGCCGTTGGACTGCAGCAGGGTGTCGGGGCGCTCGCAGCACCACACGTGGCTTGCCGTGATGCGATGGGCACCGACGTCGAGGGTCGTCACCACGCCGGGTACGCTGTCGACGGCCGCTTGCACCGCCTGCACCACCGACGCCGGGCCGAAGGTGCGCTCGGCGAACACCGCCTCGTGGGCCGCTCGGTGCGCTGCCACCTCGTCGAGGGACCAGCCGCTGGCCCCACCGCGAAGGCTGGCCGTGGCGGGCGCGAGGGGGCCGACGTGCACGGCAGCCAGGCTGGTGGGCAGATCGGTCGGAGCGTGGGCGTCGAGGGCCACCACGGGCACGTCACCCCAGCCCGGAAGCCAGTGATCCCGCAGCTCGACCGGGTCCCACCCCACCAGGAGCAGGCCGTCGGCTCGGTCGATCAGCGTGCGGTGCACCGCGTCGGCCACGGGCGACAGCCCCGCCGCCCCCGCGGACCAGCCGCGCCCCTCGGGCAGCGCGCCCTTGGCCTTGTAGGTGGTGAGCACGGGGGCACGGAGCCTGTCAGAGAGCGCCTCGATCCCAGCGTGGCGCCCGGGAAAGCCCACCAGCACCACCGGTCGCTCCCAGCTCGCGACGAGGGAAGCGATGGCCTCGTCTGCCCCGACGGGGGACGGCGCGGGAGGCGGCGGCAGCACCTCGGCCTGGGTGGCTGCCTGGGCCACCTCGGTGGGGACCTCGATCCACACGGCTCCAGGGCGGCCGGCCTGGGCCAGGGCCACGGCCCGGCGCAGCTCGCCGGCAGCGTTCGCCGCTGTCAGCCGCATCCAGCCCTTGCCCGTGCCCTCCATCAGCTTGGTCTGGTCGAGCATCATGTGGGTGTAGGTACCGAGCTGGTCGGTGCGGTAGCGGCTCGTGAAGGCGAGCACCGCGGCGCGGTCGAGGGTGCAGCCTGCGACGCCCCCGGCGAGGTTGGCCAAGCCCGGCCCCAGGGTGCTGACACACACCCCCGGCACGCCGGTGAGCTGGGCGCTGGCGTCGGCCGCGAAGCCTGCGCTCGCCTCGTCGCGCACCAGCACGAAGCGCACACCCTCAGCGGCCAGCGCCCGGATCAGCGGCAGCGAGTCGCCGCCGGGCATGCCGAAGGCCGTCTGCACGCCGAGGGCGCGCACACCCCGAGCCAGCAGCCTCGCTACGTCGTGGGGCCCGTCGCTCACAGGGAGCGGTGGATGCCGTCGCGCATGGCGTCGATCAGCTCGGGCTGGTCGTGGGGAATCCAGGCCCCGCAGCCGCCGCTCACCTTGTAGGTGCGCTGCTCGTCGAGATCGTAGACCATCATGTGGGGGATGGGACCCATGTAGAAGTGCAGCGTCACCAGGGGCTCTTCCGCACCGCCATCGCCCATCGAGTGCACCATCTGCGGCCCGCAGCTCATCACGTGACCTGCCTCGACCCGCTCCTCGGCTGCCCGGTGCAGACCATCGTCGCGCACCTGCCAGCGCACGTGGTCGGCGGCGCCGCGGAGCAGCCGCACCACCCCCGAGCTCTGGCCGTGGTCGTGGGGGGCGCAGGGCATGCCCGGCGTCCACCGGGCGATCATCGCCTCGAGGTGCTCGCCGTCGAGGAGCACCCGCCGGCCGTAGGGGCGCTCGGGGTCGACCTGGAGCAGCTCGGCGAGCTCCTCGTCGGACAGCTCGATCGCTGCCGCCATCGCCGCGAGGTCGGCGAGGGAGCGCCCGGGCTGACGCGCGATGCGCTGGGCATCGTCGAGGATGGCGGTCATCGTGGTGTTCACCGCATCGTTGTACCGCTCCCACCGCCGACCGGCCACCCTCCCAGGCCGTAGCGTTTTGCTCCCGGGCAGATACAGGCGCGGTCCCATGGGACTCCTCCTGCTGCTGACCACCATCGCCACGGCCGCACCCGCGCTGCTGCCCGCGGGGTCGGCAGCGCTGTACGGCGGTGGCGGCGTGTCGACCTGGCGCTGGGGGATGTCGGGCAACCGGCGGGATCCCGCGGCCATCGCCCGCATCGACACCTGGGCGGGCGTAGGCCTGACCGACTACCTGCAGCTGTCGGGCGGCGCACCCCTTGTGGCCAGCACCATCGCCGCCGACGCCCCCTTCCGCCCCTGCCCCAGCGCCGAAGAGGGCTACTGCCGCGGCGTCGTGTCGGTGGGCGATGCCCATGCCCTGCTCCACGTCGGGAGCCGCTGGCGTGGGCTGACGGGCCGGGTCGCCGCGGGCCCGCGCTCCGACGCGTGGAACGCCGCGACCCGCACCCGCTACGTCAACGTCGGGCAGGGCACCTGGGGCGGCGTGGCCGAGGCCTCGGGGGGCGGGCAGCACCAGGGCATCGGCGGCTTCGTGGAGGGGCGCTACGTCGCCCGACTCGGCCGACCGGTCGAAGGCCTCGAGGGGCGCTTCCCCAGCGATGCCGTGCAGTGGTCGGCTGCCGCCCACGGCGACCTGGGCGTGGTGCGGCTCCAGGGCGCCGTCCACGGGCACCACCAGCTGGGCGGCGTCGACTACGGCCCCGACTACCTGCAGCGCTTCTACGACACCGGCGAGCGCTGGGGGGTGGTGGCCTTTCGCCAGGTGCGGGTCGAGGCCAAGGTGTCGGTGGCGACCTCGGACCACACCGGGGTGCACGTGACCGCCTCCCGGGCAGTCCACACCCTCAACGGCCCCCGTGACCACACCGACGTCGCCCTCGGCGCCCACGTGTGGATGCCCGGCCGACGGTTTGCAGAGCCGGCCTCCCGCACACCGAGACAGGTGCCGCCCCCTCGGAGTCTGCCATCCCGTCCCCCACGCTGATCCTGGGCCTGGAGCTCGCCGTTGCGCTGGCGGCGGAGCCGCGGGTTCACGACGCCAGAGTGTCGGCGGTGGGCTTCGACGCCGAGGGCGCCCTGTGGACGGTCGCGGGCAGGCGCGCGGTGCGCTGGCAGGGTGACGAGCCTCACCTGTACTTCGGCGGGGTCCGGGAGCTGTGGGCGCCCGGCACGGGGCCGGTGGTGCTCGCCGCCGCAGACCGTCTGATCGTCGTCGATCCCAGCGGCGACCGGTCGTTGGATGCTCCCCCGACGCTGAGCCGGCTGGTGCGAGGTCCCAAGGGGCAGCTAGCAGGCATGCTCGCCCGGCCGTCTCGGCTGTGGCGCCTCGATGAGGTGGAGGACACCCCGCTCGCCGTGGAGCTCCCCTGCACCGACGGCAGGCTCGGAGGCATCGACGGGCGAGGCCGCGCCTGGGTCAGCTGCCGCACGATGGGCCTGGTCGTGACCGACGAACAGGTCGTCGCGGCGCCCTGGCCCGAGCCCACCGAGGTGTCCCCCGACGGTCGGTGGGGCGTCCGCCTCGAACCTGGTCGGAGCACCGTCGTGGACCTGCACACCGACCAGCCGCTGGGCTCGGTCTCGGCGACGGGTCACCAGGTGCGGTGGTCTGCCGACAGCGAGGTCTTCCTGCTGGGCGGCGCGGAGGGCTGGGTGCGAGTCGACACGGCCACACGGGCGGTGACCGCGCTCCCCGCGCTCGATGCTCATGCGGATGCCGCGGTGGCCATCGGAGCCGACGGCCAGCTGGTCGTGGCCCGAGGCGCAGCGGTCGACACGCACGATCCGATGGGTCGACAGCTGACAGAGTGGGCTGGCCATCGTTGGATCCCCCACCTGCTGGCCGCGGGGGCCGCGGGTGACTGGGCGCTCACCGCCGACCCTCGCGAGCTGGTGATTTGGTGGCATCGAGACCGCCCCGCGGTCCGCATCGACGGATCGGCCCTACCCGACCCGCAGGCACGCAGGCGCCACCCGCTGGAGCGGTCTGCCGTGGGCCACGCCGTCGTCGACGCCGAAGAGAGGGTGGCCGTGGTGGCCCTCGAGAAGGGGATGGCGCTCGTGATCGACCTTGCGACGGGCCAGCTGCTGCATGCCCTACCGCTAGACCAGCCCCGCGACGCGACGTTGGGGCCCCACCGCTCCCTCGACGTCGAAGCGCGCTCCCGAGACCACGCCATCGCGAGCTGCGGACCGGGCGCCCACCTCGGCCCTCGCGTGGTCACGCCACGTCTGAGCGCCGACGGCCGCTGGCTCACGACCCTGGGGTGGTGGGGCGATGCGAGCTTGGTGCAGCTGTGGGACCTCTCGCGTGGTGAGGTCGTGCGTCTGTGGGTGTTCGACCAGCGCACCAACCTGGTGGGATCCCTGCCCGACGAGCGCGTAGTAGTGCACGCCGGCGACAAGGTCTTCGCCCTTGGCCTGGGCGCAGAGAAGGTGCTGGCCGACGGCGTGGCCGAGGTCCGCCTCGGCGACGGCACGGTGTGGGTCCGGGGCCCGAAGGAGACGTGGCGCGCGGTCGACGGGTCCCAGGGTTCGCCCCCCGGGCCGAGCTGCGCGAGCCCGACGACCGTGGCGTCGCCCGAGGGGGTGCACCTGGCGCGAGGGGTGGTGCGCTTCATGGACACCGCGCCAGCCCCCTGAGGCACCCTGCCGGATCCCGTGACGGTGGATATGGCCGTCCGCCGCGGGTCGGGGCGGCAGGAGGCCGAGCATTCTCTTCAACAGCAAGGTCTTCGTCGTCTTCCTGCTGTTCGTGCTGGCGGTGTACTACCGGCTCGGCAAGGAGGGAAAGCTCTGGTTCCTCCTGGTGATGAGCTACGTCTTCTACGGGTTCTGGAACCCGTGGCTGTGCGGCCTCATCTTCCTGAGCACCGTGGTCGACTACCTGTGCGCCCTGCGCATCGACGGCGCCCCCACCCAGCGCGGCAAGAACGCGTGGCTGGGCGTGTCGCTGGCGATGAACCTCGGCGCGCTGGGCTTCTTCAAGTACTACAACTTCTTCCTCAACACCCTCGAGGGCAGCTTCGAGCTCGTGGGGCTGCCGGCCGAGGCCATCGGTGCGTGGCACCTCGACCTCATCCTGCCCGTGGGCATCAGCTTCTACACCTTCCAGACGCTGAGCTACACCATCGAGGTGTGGCGCGGAAACTTCCAGGCCGACCGAAACTTCCGCGACTTCGCCCTGTTCGTGAGCTTCTTCCCGCAGCTGGTCGCCGGCCCCGTCGAGCGCGCCACCCACCTGCTGCCCCAGTACAAGCTCGACTTCACCCTCACCCGGGCGCAAGTCTACGAGGGCGTCTACCTGATCCTCCTCGGCTACGTGAAGAAGGTGTGCATCGGCGACCGGCTGGGGCGCTGGGTCGAGCCCCACTTCGCCAACCCGCTCACCAGTGGCCCAGAGGCCCTCACGTCGATCCTGCTGTTCACCACGCAGATCTATGTGGACTTCTCTGCCTACTCCGACATCGCCATCGGGCTCGGTCGGCTGCTCGGCTACGACATCCGCCCCAACTTCAACCTGCCCTTCGTGGTCCCCTCGATTCCCGAGCGCTGGCGGCGCTGGCACATCAGCATGGGGCACTGGTTCCGCGACTACATCTACTTCCCCCTCGGGGGGAACCGGCACGGGACGACGCGCACGCTGCTGCACATCATGGCGGTGATGTTCCTGTCGGGGCTGTGGCACGGCGCGTCGTACAACTTCGTCATCTGGGGCCTGCTCAACGGCCTCACGATGGTCGGGCACCGCCTGCTGCTGCCGGTGCTCAGGCCCATCTCGGCCTTCTTCACCGGCCTCGGTCGGGCCGCTGAGATCGGCTACTTCTACCTGTGCTGCTGGAACACGATGGTGATGATCAGCCTCATCAACATCTTCTTCCGCTCCGACACCCGGGAGGTCGCGAAGAGCTACGTCAGCAGCTTGTTCCTGACGAACCCGATGCAGTGGGTGGACTGGGCGGGGCGCGGATTCCCGCTGCTGCCGCACTACGGCGAGGGCTTCGCGTTCATGCTCCTCGTGTTCCTCGCCCACGAGAGCCAGCGCTGGTGGCAGACCAAGGAGCGCATCCTGGGCAGCCAGGCGGCATGGCTGACGGCGTGCGTGAGCATGTTCCTGTACATCGTGCTGTTCGGGATCAAGGGGCCGGAGTTCATTTACTTCCAGTTCTGAGGCGAACTCGTGCGGGCGCCCTGTGGTCGAGGAGCGGATACACCGCGCGTCGCCCCAACCATTCTGGGCGACCGAGCGGGGCCAAGGGGGCGGGATGAGCACCGAGACACTGCACAGCCTGGTCCTCGACGGGCACGGGGGCTGTCGCGAGGCGACGGCCGAGGAGGTGGCGCAGGGCAGGTCCACAGAGGGCCTGCTGTGGCTGCACCTCGACCACTCCGTCGACGAGGCCTCGACCTGGATGCGACAGCGCAGCGGCCTCGACGAGGTGGTGGTGGAGGCCCTGCTCGCGCCCAGCCCGCGGCCTCGCAGCCTGGTGAGCGGCGCGGGGCTGCTGGTCGTGCTGCGCGGCATCCACGCCAGCGACGGGGCCGAGCCCGACGAGATGGTGTCGGTGCGCATCTGGCTCGAGCAAGACCGCTGCATCACGCTACGCCAGCGCCGCCTGGCGGCGATGACCGAGGTGGCCGGGCAGCTGCGCGCAGGCCACGGCCCTGACGACGCTGGCGAGCTGCTGCACGAGATCACCGAGCGCCTCCTCGACCGCATCGAAGACGTGGTCCAAGGGATCGAAGACCGCACCGACGACCTCGAGGAGAGGGTGCTCACCGCCGAGGGGCGCCAGGTACGCACCCAGCTGTCCGATCTGCGCCGGCAGTCCATCGCGCTGCGCCGCTACATCGCCCCGCAGCGTGACGCCATCGGGCGCCTGCACACCGAGCGGGTGCCGTGGATGTCCGAGCTGACCCGCGCGAGGCTCCGGGAGTCGAGCGACCGAGTCACCCGCTACCTGGAGACCATCGACGCGTGCCGCGAGCGCGCAGCGGTCACCTACGAGGAGCTAGGCAACCGCCTCGCCGAGCAGATGAACCACACGATGTACATCCTGTCGGTGGTCGCAGCGATCTTCCTGCCCCTCGGCCTGCTGACCGGGCTGCTGGGCATCAACGTCGGCGGCATGCCCGGGGCCGACGAGCCCTGGGCCTTCGCCATCGTCACCGTGCTGCTGGTGGTTGGGGGCATCGCCGAGTGGGTGTGGTTCAAGCGCCGACTGTTCTGACGGCACCGAGGGCCCACCGCCGCCGTGGCCACCGATGCCGCCGTCGCGGCCTCATCGGGTCTCGGCCCATGGGTCCATCAAGTAGACGTACCCCTGCCCACGGTAGGGCTCGCTGACGAGGAGCTTCACCGGGTCGGCTTCGGTCGCCTGGTAGGGCACGATCTGGGCGCCCAGCACGGCTGCCCGACCCGTAGACCACGTGGTGTGCGCATCTTGGTCGGTCAGCTCTCCCTGCAAGTCATCGAGTCGGAATCGGTACAGCTGGTTGTCGGCGCGCTGCTGGTGGAAGTCGAGGTCGCCGACGTAGACCCACGGCACCCCCTGCTCGTCGGGGACCACCGCCAGGGCGGTTCCGAAACGCACCTGCCTCGTTCCGCGAACCACCCCTCGTACCGTGCCATCCAGCTCGAACACGACGAACGCGCCATTGTCTCCATGGTCGCCGGTGCTCGAGGACAGCAGCACCGGCGTGCCGTCAGACAACGACGCGGCGGAAACGAACGTGCCAATGGGAACCCCAATTGTTTCCCCCATGAAGATGGTGCACTGGAGAATGGGGTCCAGCAAGTGCAACGACGGACAGACCCAGACCTCCCCCATCCACACGCCTTGGTGAAAGGAGTCCGCGCGCCCGAACACCAGTTCTTCTGCACCATCGCCGTCCAGATCTCGAACGGAGAGGTCGGTCGGCAACAGGCCCGTCGTGTCCAACTCGAACACCTCGGTCACCTCCTGCGCCCCGTCGAAAGGAGCCGCGACGCGGTCGACCCGAAGATGGGAGCCATCATTCCATCTCCCCGAGAGGACCCACAGTGCGCCGTCCGAAGCGAGCGCCACCTGCTCGAAGGCGGGAAAATACTCGCGATCGGGCCACCAAGCGGCGCTTGCCGATGTGAGTTCGGTCGACGTCGCGACCAACGGCCCGCGCTCATCGGACGGACGAAAACCAGACACCGCCAGATCTGGAAACCCATCGCCGTTGGCATCCCGCCCCGCATCGAGCTCCATCCCGAACAGGTAGTCGGGCTCGTCCCCCCCCCCGGGGAAGACGGCAAGTGGCTCCTCCCCTTCGAACACGTGCACATAGGACGGCGACGCAAGGGAGCCCAGGGACTGCGCGGCCCACTCCCGCACCCCGTCGTGATCGAGATCGCTGCCCACGACGAGCTCGCTGCCGAACGTGACCCCCTCCGCCACCGTGACCCAGGACGCACCGCCAAGCGCCTCACTGACGGCCGTGTCGACCACATCGGAACCCGACGAGCCGGCCGGGGAAGGGCCGGCATCCGACCCTGGCCGGCAGGCCGCACACATCCACAGGGTGAGGAGGGTCATCGGCAGATCCCGTCTTCGCACTCGAAGCTCCAAGAGCTACCGAACCAATAGGCTCCCGCCGCATCCAATATCTCGATGGCCGGGCACTCGATGCCTGCCGCACCGCAGTCCACATCGGGAGTGACCGTCCAATCCGAAGGGCCGACGTCGGCGAATACCGAGAGGATCTCGGCCGTGCTGACACCGTGGTCTGTGTCCAGGTCCCACAGGCCGCGCATCCAGTCGTACTCACTGGCGATGTTCTGCACTGGCTGCTGGCACTCGTGCTCCCAGTAGTCAGCGTTCATCGTGGTTGGGTGGGTCGTGAGGGGCCTCTGCTCGGCGGAGTACCATCCCCATTCTGACAATTGGTCGTGATCCCAATCGGTGTAAGCAAAGAAAAAGAATGCATCCCCTTCATCTCTGCGGTTCAGTACGGAAAGGGCATAGTAGCTCGCGAACCCCTCTCCGATCGCATCGGCGCTGGCTTCGTCAGAGTCGAAATAGTGGGTCTGGTCTACCGGACTGTCATCCCACGCCGGACACTCCGTGTCACCCCCATCGTAGTTCGACCACTCGTAGTCGTTGTATGCCCAACGGCCAACAATCACGAAGGGCATGCGTGTCCAGGCAATGGCGTGGCCAAGCTCATGAAGTGCCACGAACACCGAGCGATGCCCTCCGAGATGTATCTCGTTGTCGCCCGCGTAGTGTCGGGGGCCCACGCCGTCGACGAACATGTCGTAGGTCAGCTGCGGGACGCCACCATCCTCGCGCACAAAGGCGAATGCCACGGCCATGGCCATGTCGAAGCGAGCGTCGCCGGTTCCGAAGTCGATGCCGATACTGCCCGAACTCCAGACGTCGACTTCCGGTGAAAGGTGGTACGCGTTCTTGTTCGATGAAGGGTCGTCCTTGACGTTCACGTGCAGGTCGTTCACCTCCACCTCGCTGAACACCATCAGGCGAACCCGCCCAGGAGCCCCGAACGGGCCCACGAGGGGCGGTGCGACGAAGGCCTCCGTGCACCCCACATGGGGGCCAGACGGCTCGGCGTAGCCCTCCCACGCGAGTTCCCAGCTGCCATCCGGCATCTGTCGGTGAGCCTTCATGAGCAACCCGCGCATCGGAAACGACTCGTACTCTGTGTCCGGGTTCATGAAGTCCTGCCAATCGTTGTCGACGACACCATCACCGTCCGCGTCTCCAGGATCCAGATCAGCAGTGTCCTGTTCGGAGTAGTCCGGCTCGTACTGCGCACACAATCGTACATCATAGGCTTCAGCCGCATTCACCAACAGCAACAGAAATAGAGGTGGCACTGTCACCGCGTCACCTCCCGTGCACTCGGCAGGTCGACATTGCTGCGCACCGCGATGCCACCGGCTCTCGAGAACTCGCTGTCGCTTAGGTCGACGTCGGGCCGAGGCTCGACAACCCGCACCTCTCCTACGCTTTCCATGCTCACCTGGCGACCACCAAGGTCGACCCGAAGCCCGGACCCGACCCACACATCCGTCAGCGAAGGAGCCGCTGCGGCAGCGGTCGAGCCGTCAAATCGCTGCCTCTTTGAGTGTGCGACCGTCTCCCCAGAGGGGCTGTCCACCCACACCGACGCCGAGACGACCCACATCACGCCGTCGGTCACCAAGCCTCTGGGCACCGGAGCGTGGAGAACGCCGGCCGCTAGGTAGGTGTCCGACATCTCGACCACCTGTTCTCCGTCGTTGGCCTTCCACTTCACCTCCACCGACGACCCTTCTGGGAGACCCGCGATCTCGAGGTGGTCACCGTCATGCCAACCTGCTGTCACCCTAGAAGGCGAAAAACACGCCCCC
>CBDUIC010000109.1:0-23821 GCA_965367245.1 uncultured bacterium
TACCCACCGTTTACGTGGTCCCCCATCGGCTTCGACCAGACCGACCCCTACGCCGACTGGGAGTCGCAGATCCGCGGCCGGCTCGACGACATCCCCGGCGTGTCGCCCCTGCCGATGTCGTGGCTGGTCGCCTTCGCCGGGCTCTACCTGCTGGTCATCGGGCCCCTCGACTACTTCGTGCTGCGGGCCATCGGGCGGCAGCCGCTCACCTGGATCACCTTCCCCCTGGCCATCGCCGCGTTCACCGGCCTGGCCATCCTGGGCACCCGCTACACCAAGGGGTCCACCGCCATCCTCACCCGCATCGAGCTGGTCGACGTGCTGCCCGATGCCGGTCGCTGGCGCGGCGACACCTTCTTCGGCGTGTTCTCCACCCGCAAGGTCGACCTCACCGTGCGCTCGGGCTTCGACGACGCCGTGCTGGCCCCCCTCGACGAGCCCGGCTTCCTCCCCGACCCCCGGTTGGCCGCCGGCAACGGGCCGGGGCAGCTGGCCTACCGCGCCGAGACCTGGACCCTCGCCTACGCACGCAGCACCTGGTCGACCCCTCGCGAGGAGCAGATGGCGGTGGGGCCGCTGGAGGAGGGCATCACCCTTCGCAACGACCTCGGCGTCGACCTCGACGAGGCCTATGTCCTCTCGCCGTCGGGCTCGTGGCCGTCGATGCGGTCGCTGGGGCCGATGCGGGCGGGGGAGACCGTCGAGCTGCCCCTCCGCTACAGCGGCTGGAGCCCCCTTCCCCACGCCGACGCCGGCGACGAGGCCTCGTGGCGGCTGCACGTGCTCCACCGTCCCCCCATGCGCGACCACGGCGACCTCGCCCCTGACGAGCAGGGCATGCTGTTCATCGGATGGGCGGAGGGCCACGCTGTCGAGCCCCTCACCCTCGACGGGCTGTCGCCGGTGGAGGAGCCCATCGTCGTCTTCCGCCAGGCACTCCCCACGACCTTCCGCCCTCCTCCCCTCCCCGAGGGCAGCCACGTCGCCCTGGTCTTGCGGCCGCCTCTCGACAGCAGCACCCGGGTCCAGATGGCGTGCGAGGGCCAGACCTACAACGGGCTGGTCAGCGACGGCGAGGCCCTGTTCCCTCACGCCAGCACCCCGCGGGGCACCTGCCAGATCAGCTTCATGGGTGGCAGCAACGTGTGGTTCACCACCCTCGAGGCCCCCAGAGGGCGCTACCGCTGCGAGCTCGACGAGGTCGATGTCGCCCAGTGCGAGGAGCACCAGCCATGATCGAGACCAAGCAGCTCCGAAAGACCTACGCCGACTTCGAGGCCCTTCGGGGCATCGATCTGCTGGTCGAGCCGGGCGATGTCTACGGCTTCATCGGCCCCAACGGCGCCGGCAAGACCACCACCATTCGCATCCTCACCACCCTGATGGAGCCCACCGCCGGCGAAGCGACCATCGACGGCGTCGACGTGTGGGACCACAAGGAGAAGGTGCGCAGCCTGATCGGCTACATGCCCGACGACTTCGGCGTGTACCCCGACATGACGGTCACCGAGTACATGCACTTCTTCGCCGCGGCCTATGGCCTGCCCCGCAAGGGGCGCGACAGCCTGGTGGGCGGCTTGCTCGAGCTCACCGACCTCACCTACAAGGCCGACGCGCTGGTCGAGTCGCTCTCCCGCGGCATGCAGCAGCGGCTGGGGCTGGCCCGCACCCTCGTGCACGACCCCAAGGTGCTCATCCTCGACGAGCCCGCCAGTGGCCTCGACCCCCGCGCCCGCATCGAGATCCGCGAGATCCTGCGAGAGCTGCAGCGGATGGGCAAGACCATCCTGCTGTCGAGCCACATCCTGTCGGAGCTCCAGACGGTGTGCACCCGCATCGGTATTCTCGAGCGAGGCGAGCTGGTCGCGCAGGGCACCGTCGACACGATCATCGAGGAGGCCACCACCGAGCACACGGTGTGGGTGCGCACCGACGACGACGCCCGGGCGGCCCTGGTGGTGCGAGAGGTCGCAGGGGTGCTGTCGACGGCCATCGACGAAGAGCGGGGCCAGGTGGAGCTGCACGTCAGCAAGGGCCTCGATCTGGCCGAGATCTCGGCGTGCCTGGCCGGCAAGCAGATCGGGCTACGCCACCTCGAGCGACGGGCCCCTTCCCTCGAGGAGGTGTTCATGAAGCTCACGAAGGGCCTCGTGCAGTAGTGGCCTGGAGTGACCACCCGGTCCTCACGCGGGAGCTGCGCCGCCTCTCCCGTCGGCGGAAGACCTGGGTGGCCCGCGTGGCCACAGCCTCGGTGGGCTTCGCCCTCGTCGCGTCGAGCCAGACCAACCAGCTCGACGACGTAGCCCAGCTCGCCAGCCGAGCCAGCCTGGCGCTGCAGGCCCTCACCGTCGCTGCGCTGTGGATCGTGGTCCTCACGATTCCGATGAGCGCGGCACAAGCCGTCGAGGAGGAACGGACCGATCACAGCCTCGACCTGCTGGTGCTCACCCCTCTGCCGCGCGGGCGAGTGCTGTGGGGCAAGGTCGGGTCACGGCTCCTACACACCGCTCTGTTCCTTGCCGGCGGCCTGCCGGTGCTCGGCCTGCTGAGCACCTTCGGAGCCATCGCTCCCCTGCGGGTGGTGAACCTCGCGCTCAATCTGTTGCTCCTCGGCATCCTCCTGGCCCAGGTGGCCACTTGCCTCGTCGTCGCACAGCGCGGGGGGCCCCTGCTCGCGGCCGCGGCCACGCTGTGTTGGCTGATCGGCGCCTCCTTCTTCACATCGCTGGGGTTCATGGTGGACCCCGAATGGCCCCTGTCCCCCCTGCAGGGGATGTTCCACGACGACCTGGCGGGGTGGCTGCCGTGGGTGGTGTGGTCTCCCGTGGTGGCCGTCCACGCGTGGCTGGGTCCGCTGCTGTTTCGCCTGACGACCGGCGAGAGCGGCGACGACGAGCTGGGGCTTCTGTCCCCCGAGGTGTGGACGCTGAGGCGCTACGAGCGTCGGGTCGCCGCCTTGCTGGCTGTCGCCGTCGCCTGCTCCGGCGCACTGGTTGTCATGGCCACCTTCGGCCTTCAGACCAAGATGTGGTCGGCCGTCGTGGTGGTTCTGTGGGCCTGGACCTTCGCCGTGGCCGGCCTGTTGGTCTTGCAGGCGGTCACCAGCCAGCTGCGCACGGCGGGGCACCGAGCCCGTCGCGCGGCGGCCCAGCGCCGCGGCCTGGCCGAGCGACGCCGCACCGTCGGGCGCTGGCCCCTGCTGTGGAGACTGCTGCGCACCAACCTCGGAGGTGGCGCCACCGCGGTACGCCGCACGGCGGTGGCCGTCGTGGGCCTAGCAGCGCTGGTCACCCCCCTGGTCGCGGGCTTCGACCAACAAGACGTATGGTTGTTCCCCATGGCGGTGTCGTGGTCCGCCGCCTGCTTCGTCGCCACCCTGCTGCCCCTGGCCACCACCGCCACCGATCGCTCCCCGCGCACCCGCGAGTTGCTGGTGCTGGCCGGCCAGGGCAGCCGCTCCATCGTGTGGGCTCACCTGAGCGCCGCTGCCGTCGCCGTGGGTCCCCTGGTCGCGCTGGGATCAGCCTTCCTCGGCCTCGCCGTGTTCGACCGGCCCGTGGGGCACGGATGGTTGGGGAACGGCGCCATCGTCGGCACCATCACGCTGCTGCTGGCCACCTCCGCGGGCTGCATCGCGGCCACCTCCACCGCCATCGGCCTGCTCGCGGCGTCGAGGGCCGTGTGGGTGCTGGGCGTCAGCGTCGCGCTGCTGCAGCTGTTCGGCGTGCCGGTGCTTGCCGAACTCGTGGGGTCTCGGGGGACCCTGGGTCGGCTGTTCGAGGTGTGGAATCCGCTGACAGGCAGGCCCACCAGCTACGGCCCCGAGCTGAGCCTCGGAATGGCCAGCATGGCCCGCATTGCCGTCGCCACCATCGTCATCGGCTGGGCGACGTGGCGCCTGGGCCGGCCGAGCCGGTGAGCCCGTCGACCAGCAGATCGAGGAACAGGCGCACCTTGCGCGTGAGGTAGCGGTGGCTCGGGGTCACCGCCCAGAAGGCCCCCCGCAGCCCCACCCACTCCGGCAACACGGCCACCAGCTCCCCGGTCGCCAGCGGCCCGTCGACCAAGAAACCCGGCTGCTCGGCGAGCCCCAACCCCGCGATGGCGGCGCGCATCGAGGCCTCCCCGCTGTCGGTCCGCAGGCGGGTGCGCGGTCGGGCCTGCACCACCTCGTCGCCGCGTCGGAGCACCCAGGCCTCCATCGTGCGCTGCGCTGAGTACTCGATGCCATCGTGCTGCAGCAGGTCGTCAGGGTGTTGGGGGACCCCGCGCTCCGCGAGGTAGCCCGGGCTGGCGACCAGGTGCCCCTCGATCCCGCACAGCCGCCGGGCGGTGAACGAGGAGTCTTCCAGCCGCCCGCCGCGCACTGCGATGTCGAACCGCTCCGCCAACAGATCCGAGGGATGGTCGCTGTAGGAGACCTCGAGCACCACCTCCGGATAGCGGCGAGCATAGTCCTCCACCAGAGGCTGCAGGTAGCGCAGCCCGAAAGCCAGCGGCAGGGCCACCCGGAGCCTCCCCGTGGGTGCCAGCCGCTCGTCGAGGACGGCGGCATCCGCATCGGCGAGCGCCTCCAGCAGGGGCGCTACCCGCGCGGCGTAGGTGACGCCGATCTCCGTAGGCGCCACCGACCGCGTGGTGCGCTCGAGGAGCCGCACGCCCAGCTGTGACTCGAGGGCCCGCACCCTGCGGCTCACGTAGGAGGTCGACACGTCGAGGGCAGCCGCCGCCTCGGTGAAGCTCCCCACCTCCATCACCCGGAGAAAGACCTCGCGGTCGTCCACTATTTCACCTCGGTTCACAATCATTGAACCACGGGTTGGTTCGTCACAGCAACGTTCAAGACGCTACGTCTCTGTCATGAGCGACGGGCTGTCCCCCTCGCTCCATGAACCCCGGGGAGCATCCCCGTTCACCGCGCCCCCGGCGCGTGGAGGCCTTCGTGCGCACTCTCCTCTTCAGCCTGGCTGCCAGCCTCATGGTCCCCTCCGTCGCCGCGGCGGCCGACTGGCAGCTCGACGCGGCTCACAGCCAGGTGGGCTTCCGCGTCCGCCACATGATGGTCACCTACGTGGAGGGCACCTTCACCGATGTCGAGGCCACCCTCGACTACGAGGTCGGCAAGCTCGACGCCCTGAAGACCAGCGTCACCGTGGATGTCGCCTCCGTCGACACCTCCAACGACAAGCGCGACGACCACCTGCGCAACAGCGACTTCCTCGACGTGGCCAACCACCCGACGATGACCTTCGTGAGCACGGGCGTGAAGGCGCTGGGCGACGACCGCTTCGAGCTGCGTGGCGACCTCACCCTGCGGGGCGTCACCCAGCCGATCACCCTGACGGCCAGCGGGCTCGACAGCGCCGTGCGCGACCCGTGGGGCAACCTGCGCGTGGGCGCCAGCGCCACCGGCACCATCGACCGCCAGGCCTTTGGCGTGTCGTGGAACCAGGCCCTCGAGGCGGGCGGCCTCGCCGTGTCCGACGAGGTGGAGCTGCGCATCGACGCGGTGTTCACCCGCGCCGCCGAGTAGCGATCAGCCCGGGCACCCCGCCCGGGCCAGCAACAGCTCGGTGTCGACCGACGCCGGCAGCCGCCCATACTGGCGACCGCCGGTGTCGAGGCGCGCAAGGAACGCCTCCGCCACGCCGTCGGGGGCGTCGTCGATCAGCAGCCCCGCCTGCACCGCGACCGCCACGTCTTCGGCGAGGCGACGGGCGTGGAACGGGAGCGACGCGCGGTCCTCCAGATAGCCGCTGATGCGGTGATGGAGCCGGTCGAGGGCCGGGTCGGTGCCCCGATGGCGCCCCAGCTCGGCCAGGAGGGCCGTGACGCTCTCCGGCTCCTTGTGCATGGCGCGGAGCACATCGAGGCACTGCACGTTGCCCGAGCCCTCCCAGATGCTGCCCAGCGGCGCCTCGCGATACAGCCGGGCCATCGGCCAGTCTTCGACGAAGCCGTTGCCGCCGTGGCACTCCAGACACTCACCGGTGTGGTTGATCTGCTGCTTGGCGAGCCAGTACTTGGCGACCGGCGTGAGCACGCGCCCCAGCGCCGACTCGCCCCGCTCGAAGGCGGCCGCGACCCGGAAGCTCAGCACCGTGGCCGCCTCCGCCTCGAGGGCGAGGTCGGCGAGCACGTTGCGCATCAGCGGCTGGTCGATCAGCCGACGCCCGAAGGCCTCGCGATGCAGTGCGTGATGCACGGCGTAGCGAACGGCCTGGCGCATCGCCCCCGCGGCGCCCACCGCCACATCGAGGCGAGTCTGCGCGACCATCTCGAGGATGGTGGCCACCCCGCGGCCGGGGGCCCCCACCCGCTGCCCCCACGTGTCGCGGTATTCGATCTCGGAGCTGGCGTTCGACCGGTTGCCCAGCTTGTTCTTCAGCCGCTGGATGAGGAACACGTTGCGGCTTGCATCCGGCAGGAAGCGAGGCACCAGGAAGCACGACAGGCCCTCTTCTTCGTAAGCGAGGGTGAGGAAGGCGTCGCACATCGGGGCCGAGCAGAACCACTTGTGGCCTGTGAGCCGCGCCGTGCCGTCGGCCGCCACCACGGCGCGGGTCGAGTTGGCCCGCACATCGCTGCCGCCCTGCTTCTCCGTCATCGCCATGCCGAAGGTGACGCCGCGCTTGCCCGCCGCCGGGATCATCCGCTCGTCGTAGGCCTCGGGCAGGATGCGCGGCACCCACTCCGCCGCGATCTCCGGGCTGTGCTGCAAGCTCGGCACCGCCGCGTGGGTCATCGTCACCGGGCAGGTGGTGCCCGCCTCGACCTGGCACCACAGGTAGTGCAGCGCCGAGCGAGCCACCACGGCCCCCTTCTCCCCCGGACGCGCCCAGTCGTAGCTGTGCACGCCGTGCTCCTTCGCGAGGGCCATCAGCCGGTGGTAGCTGGGGTGGAAGTCGACCTCGTCGACCCGATGACCAAACCGGTCGAACAGCCGCAGCTCCGGATCGTTGTGGTTGGCCAGGTGCGCCAGCTCCTCGCTGTCGGGCGACCCCGCCACCCGCCCCAGGGCGCCGAGTCGGTCGGTCGCCGCCTCAGCCCCATACCGGGCCACCATCGCCTGCAGGGCGGGATCGAGAGCGTAGGCGTCGAAGGCCGGCAGCGGCACCGACTGGTTGATGACCTCGTGGGTTGCACTCATGGGGACCCTCCCAGGGCTTGGACACAGAATCGAACGATGGCGTCGGGGTCGGCCGCGCCATGGGGGCCGAGCACGGCCTCGCCCAGGGCACCGACCACCGCCGCCGCAGACAGCCGCGCGTCTTGAGCGGGCAGCTGCCCCGCGGCGATGCGCTCCCGCAGGTGCGACGCGAGGAGCTCGGCGTAGGCAGCGCGAAACCGAAGCCTCGCCGCCTCGACCTGCGGCCCCACCGGCTCGCTCAGCAGCGCTCGCGCCAGCACCGGGCGCGCCTGGGCTCGGGCGATCCAGGTGCGCAGCGCCGCGGCCAGCCCTGCCTCCCCGAGGGCAGAGGCCATGGCGTCGACCTCCCCCTGGCTCACCGCGGAGAACACCTCCACCTCCAGGGCCGCCTTGCCGTCGAAGTAGCGGTAGACGCTGCCGGTCGCGACGCCGGCATGCTCCGCCAGGGGCTGCACCTGCAGCGCGGCGAAGCCCCCCTCGGCCACCAGGTGACGGGCGGCCGAAAGCAGGGCCCGCCGGGTGGCATCGCGCTTGGCGCGGGTCTTGTCGGTCGGGCGGTAGGCCACGGTGCTCCCAAGAAGTGAATCTTAGTTCATTTCTTGGGACCACGCCAGCACGCGGAGTCCCCGCGGTATGCCAGAATGCGACGACCCTGGAGCAGCCCATCGGTTCGGACCCCATCGGCCGGAAGTACAAGGTGCGCGGCGTGCTCGGCCGCGGCGCCTTCGGCACCGTCTACCGAGCCGATCAGCTCGGCGCGGAAGACTTCGCACGCCCCGTCGCGCTGAAGGTCCTCAACGACGGGGGAGCTACCGCCGACATCGCCGAGCGCCTTCGGGAGGAGGCCCGTCTGCTCGGGCTCCTGCGCCACCGGTCCATCGTCAAGGTCGACGGGCTGGTGGCCCTCGACGGCCGCTGGACCATCGTGATGGAGTTCATCGACGGGGTCGACCTGCGGCGCCTGGTGCAGGGAGGCCCGATCCCCGCCGGCCCTGCCATCGAGATCATCGGCGAGGTCGCTGCGGCCCTGCACGTGGCCCAGACGCAGCCCAACGATCAGGGCGAGCCCCTGGGGCTGATGCACCGCGACATCAAGCCGTCGAACATCCTGCTCACCCGCCACGGCGAGGTGAAGGTCGTCGACTTCGGAGTCGCCCGCGCCAACTACGCGTCGCGCAAGGCGAAGACGGTCGACAACGTCACCTTCGGGTCCCCCGGCTACCTCGCCCCCGAGCGGATGATGGCCGAGGAACTGCCGGCGGGCGATGTCTACAGCTTGGGGGTGGTCCTCCACGACCTGCTGGGCGACGAGCCATTCCCCGGCGGCGACCTGCGTAAGGAGAAGCACCGCGCCATCGTCGACGCCGCCCTGGCCAAGCTCCCGGAGCTCCCCGAGGGGGTCGAGTCGCTGCTCCGTGAGCTGCTCGCCTACCGCGCCTCAGACCGGCCGACCGCTCGGGTTCTGGAGCGCCGCTGCCTCGATCTGCGCAAGGAGCTCGACGGGCCGTGGCTGCGCGACTGGGCCGAGGAAGAAGTGCAGCACGTGCCCAGCACCGTGGCGGTCGGCCACGACTTCAGTCAGTCGCTGCTGTTCGAGAAGCAGGGCGTGGGCAATGCCAACGCCACCCTCGATCCTTCCTCCGACTCCTTCGCCCCCGACTCGGTGCTCGTTGGCGAGGAGGGCATGGCCGCGACCTACTGGGACGACGGGCTGTCCGAAGAAGGCGCCGACCCCCACGCCCACACCCGGCTGCAGCAGCTGCCCCCCGGCGTGCCGCGCAACGCGCCGACCGCGGCAGCCGCCCCCAGCGGTCGAGGCTGGGGGCGTAGCTTGTTGCTGCTGGCGGCCGTGGGCATGCTGTCGACGGCTGCCTTCGTGTTCGGCATGGCGGTGGTCGCGGTGCTGTGGGCGATCGTTCAGTCCCTCTAAAACGTCACTGAGAGGAGACACAGCGGCCGCGCGGGTCGCCGAAGGATCGGTTACACCGCGCCCGTCGAGGAGGTCTCCATGCCCATGCTCGCTCTGGTGTTGCTCGCTTGCATCGACTACGGCGTCACCCAACGCCCTGACGCGGAAGACCCGCTGCCCAACAGCGACCCGGTCACCGAGTCGTTCGTGGTCGACGAAGCGCCAGCCGACATCCTGTTCTACGCCGACACGTCCGACTCCATGCGTCGGCACCTCGAGCTGCTCGTCGACAACATCGACGGGTTCACCAACCGCCTCGACAGCCTCGCCAGCGACTGGCAGCTCCTCGCCGTCACCAGCCCCACCGGCTGCAACAACGGCGGCATCCTCGGCCCCGACGTCGCCGACTGGGAGGCGGCCTTCTCGGAGGGCATCCAGCGCAAGCCCACCACCAACGTCGACGAAGACGAGATGGGGCTGCGCAACGTCGCCAACGCCCTCGCCGAGGCCAACGGTGGCTGCAACACCGGCTTCCTCCGCGACGACGTGCCGGTGCACGTCATCTTCATCACCGACGAGAACGACGAGTCCCCCGGGTGGGACACGGTGCCCGATTACTGGGCCGACTACGTCGACGACATCCTCGATGCCAAGGGCGACGCGGGCCTGGTGACGATCTCCGTCATCGGTGGCGACGTGCCCGACGGCTGCGGCGCCGACGATCCTTCGGTGCCCACCGCGGAGCCCGCGGCCGGCTACGCCGAGGCCTCGGCCTCCACGGGCGGGGAGTTCCTGTCGATCTGCGACGGCTGGGAGAACGACATCGACCTGCTGGCCGACTCGTCGGTCACCCGCGACACCTTCGTGCTCCTCGGCGACCCCGACCCCGACTCCATCGAGGTGAAGGTCGACGGCGAGGTCGTCACCAGCTGGGCCTGGCTGCCCGCGGAGAACGCGGTCTACTTCGTGAGCGACGCGCCCACCGGCGGCCAGGAGGTCGACATCACGTTCGTGCCTGCCGGCAGCGTCACCAGCGACGAGCTCACCGAGTAGCCCACGGAGCGCGCGCGGCGCCCTGGCTCCGACGGATTGCCGGATGGGCACGTCGGCGAGCGTAGCGGTGCGTTCCGCTGCTACGATGTAGGCATGCTCACCCTACTGCTCGCCTTGCCCGCCTACGCCATCTCCCCGTGTGACGTCACCGTCGCGCCCGAGCCAGGAGGCGACCTCGAGGCGGAGATCAGCAACGCCAGCGGCGACGAGACGCTGTGCCTCGAGGGGCTCAGCTACACCCTCGGCGGCAAGGCCCAGCCATCGTCCGACATCACCATCCAGCCGCTCCTTCCCACCGACCGGCCGGTGATCACCAAGTCCCACTCCGACGTCCTGTTCGAGATCCAGAGCGCCACGGTGACGTTCGAGCATGTGACCCTCGACGGCGCTCTGGATGGGCGCATCGTGTTGTCGACCGGAGCGTCCAGTCACGCCATTCTCGACGACGTGCACGTCCGCAATGGGGTCGACGGCCAGGGAGGCTGCCTGCTCGTCGATGGCGGCGGTGCGATGACGCTGACCAACGGCGAGGTGCGTGGCTGCGAGAGCACCTCGGGGCGCGGCGGAGGCCTGCAGGTCGCGAGCGGCACCGTGCAGATCGACGGCACCCTGTTCATCGACAACACCGTCGACACCGACCGCGGTGGCGCGGCCATCCACTTCGAGAATGGCGCAGGCAGCTCCATCGTCAACGCCACCTTCCGTCAGAACACCGCGGAAGCAGACAGTCGCGGGGGCGGCGGCATCTACGTGCACAACGCAGGCAGCCTCACGGTGCGCGACAGCGTGTTCGACGCCAACCGCGCCGAAGGCAACCGTGGGGGCGCGGCGCTGTACACCGAGAACCCCGACGGGCTGCTGCTCGAGCGGATCACCTTCCTCGACAACGACCACGACGGCGGCACCAACGAGGGAGGGGGCGCCCTGTACTTCCGCAACGCCGACACCCCGCAGGCCCGCGTGGTCGACAGCCTGTTCTGCCGCAACCACACCTCGGGGGGCGGTGGCGCGATCTACAGCAACAAGACCGACGTGTCGGTGGAGTACTCCATCTTCTGGAACAACCAGGCCGATGGGGTCGGCGGCGCCGTGTACATCGACGACGCGGGCGGCGAGGATGCCTACCTGACCAATGGCTCCTTCGCAGCCAACGTCTCCCAGGCGCAGGATGGGCACGCGGTGTTCTCCAACCGCGACGTGCTCGAGCTCACCCACAGCTGGTTCGGCTACCACGGGCTGGCCAACGAGGCGGTCCACGCCGACGGCGCGAACGACATCGAGGGTAGCTACAACGCCTACGAGAACAACTTCGCGGCGACCACCGGCAACTTCGCCGACACCAACGTCGTGGCCCTCGGGGCTGGCTCTGGGCTCGCGCCGGCCTTCGCGTGCTCACGCGACGCCTTCCGCCCCCCCGCGGGCTCGCCCCTCGCCGACGGAGGCCTGGGAGGGGCGCTGGTCGGGGCGGTCGCACCGCTGGTCGACACCGGCGACACCGGCACCACCGGCGACACCGGAACGACCGCAGCCACCGGCGACACGGGCACCACGGGCGGGGGTACGCCCACCGCCGACACCGCGACGGGCGCCCCTACCGCCGACACCGGAACCGGGCCCACCGACACCGGCGGGGGCCCCGCTGGCACAGGCACCGTCGACACCACCACCGTGATCGACACCGGTGGTGGCATGGGGGGCACCGGCACCGGCACCGCCACCACGGCCGACACCGCGGGCACCCCGGGAGGTACCGGCGGCGCCGGCGACGCCGACACCGACACCGACACCGATTCAGACACCGACACCGACACCGACACCGACACCGACACCGACACCGACGCAGACGCAGACGCAGACGCAGACACCGACGCGGACACCGACACCGATCCCACCACCGATGCGACGACGACCCCGCTGACGCCCAGCACCGCGAACGGCGCCAAGGCCGCCGACGGATGCTCCTGCGCCACCCCTGGCGGGGGGCCGCTGTGGGGCGCGCTGCTCGTCCCCCTCGTGCTCCTCCGCCGCCGAGCCGGGGCCCTCTGAGCCATGCTGTTGAGCCTCCTCACCGCCTCTGTCGCGCACGCCCTGCTGCCCTGCTCCCTGACCGTCCCCCCACAGATCGTGGCGGGCGACCTCGATCTCGCGCTGTCCACCGCGCCTACCGGCTCGGTCGTGTGCCTGGAGGGTGCCGACTACGCTCTGGCCGACACCGTCGTCGTGAGCGCCGACCTGACCCTGCAGCCCGCCCCCCTGGCGGGCCGCCCGCGCATCACCCACGACGATGGCGACCCGCTCTTCGTCGTTCCGACCGCACGCTCGGTCCTGTTCGTCGGCGTCGAGCTCGACGGTGCGGGAGAGCGACCCCTACAGATCGTCAACGCCCAGGTCATCCTCGCCGACGTATGGCTGCGCGGCGGCCAAGCCAGCCAGGGCGGATGCGCCCGCGTGGAGTCGGGCGGTCACCTCGAGCTGTCGGGGGGCGAGGTGTTCGACTGCGAGAGCACCGGAGGCCGAGGGGGCGGCGTGCAGGTCGTCGACGGCACCCTGAGCGTGAGCGGCACCACCTTCCACGACAACGCGGTCGACGGCGACCGCGGTGGCGGTGCCATCTACCTCGAGTCGGGGGCCGGCTCCGTCATCTCGGGTGCCATCTTCGAGGGGAACACCGCGGAGTCTGACAGCCGCGGTGGCGGCGCCATCTACGTGCACAGCGCCGACGGCCTGCTCATCAGCGACGCCCACTTCGAGGGCAACGCCGGCTACGGCGACCGGGGGGGCGGTGCGATCTATGTCGAGAACCCCTCGGGGCTCATCATCGAGCGCAGCACCTTCGACACCAACGCTGCCTCCGGCAGCAGCAGTGGGGGCGGGGCGCTGTACGGCCTCGACGACGGAAGCGGCACCCCACCCATCGTGCGCGACAGCCTGTTCTGCCGCAACACCACCACCGGCGACGGGGGGGCGCTCTGGCTGCAGGGGGCCGACCCGACCATCGAGCGCACGGCGTTCTGGGCCAACCAGGCCAACGGCAACGGCGGGGGCCTGCACATCGGCATCGGAGGCAACGCCGACCTGACCCTCGACCACGTCTCGCTGGTGGCCAACACGGCCCTGGGGGGCCGAGGTCACGCGCTGTGGAACGACCGCGACCAGCTCACCCTCACCCACAGCTACATCGGCTGGCACGGGCTGCTCGACGAGGCGGTGTACTCCGACAACACCAGCGACACCGTGGGCACCTTCAACGCCTACGAGGGCAACGCGGCCGACACCAACGGGCAGGTGCAGCAGTCCGACCTCGTCGCCATCGGCCAGGGCACCGGCATCGCGGAACCGTTCGCGTGCGGCTTCGACAGCTTCGCCCCGCCTGCGTCGTCGCCCCTCGCGTCGGGGGGCGCCAAGGGCGACTACGTCGGGGCCGTCGAGCCGCTGCCTCCTGTCGACACCAGCGACACGGCACCGACCGGCGACACCGGGGTCCCCTCCCCCACGGCGACCACCGGCGACACTGCGGTAGCGACCGAGACGGCCCTGCCGACGACGGGCATGACCGCCGACACGGCAGGGCCCACCACGCCCACGACGGGCACCGGCCCCACCGACAGCGCGGTCACCACGCAGGCTCCTGCCCCCAACAAGGCCGCGGCGGGCTGCCGGTGCGACACACAGCGGGGGCCGGGGCCTTGGCTGTGGCTGGGCCTGCTCGTCGCCGCGCGACGCCGCTAGTCCATCTTCTTGCGGGCCTTCTTGCGGGCAGCCAGCAGCCGCCCTGCGTAGCTGTCGGGCGGAACCTCGGGGGCTACGGGCGCCCCCTCATCGAGCGCTTCGGGGGCCTCGGCGGGCACCGTGGAGCGTGGGGATGTCGCCACCGGCGCCGACGGGCGGTAGCGAGCCGCGGCCGGCGAAGGCTGCCGAACGACGCGCGCGCCGGGATCGCTCCACAGCTGCAGCCGGCGGGAGGCCACGTCGAGGAGCAGCAGCACGGCCGCCACGGCCATCAGCCAGGGCCACACCGGGCGTGGCACCCGCCGCGACACCTCCGGACGCGCGAACACCGTCGCGGGATCGACGAGCACACCGCCGCCCCCCGCGCGGGCGATCTCAGCGATGAGAGCCCCTCCCCCGCGCTCGGAGCGGTACTCGGGGGAGTAGGGCTGCACGGCCTCGGCCACCGACTGCCCCACCGCGACCCCATCCGCCGACAGCTCCACGCCCACCAGCCAGCTGCCGTCTTGATCGACGAGCCGACGCGCCTCGTAGCGGCCCGGACCCACCTGCTCGAGGGGCATGGGATGCACCTGCAGATCGGGGGCGACCACTCGTGCCTGCCCCTCCAGGAAGTTGCGGAAGCCTCCGGCCCCATCCATCGCGTCGACGCTGACCACCAGCTCGCCGGCCTCGATGCGCGCCGTCACGTCGAGGTTGTCGCTCGCCCCATCTGCCGCCACGAAGCGGGCAACCTGCGACCACAAGGTCGTGAACTCCGGGGTGCCCAGCATCCGCGTCGCCCACCGCGGCTTTGCGTCGCTGGTGAACGCGACCGACCGGCCCAGGCCATAGCGGCCATGCACGAGCAGCGGCAGGTCGCCGTCGTCGTCGGGCACCCACAGCGCAACGGTGCTGCGCTCCTTGGCCTCGGTCGCCACGTAGCCGTCGAGGACCGGGAGCGGCCCCAGCCCGCGGGTGAGCTCGCTGGGGGCGCCCGCCACTGGCGTGAACGGCTCTTCGACCAGGAAGGACCGTGTGGCCAGCAGGGTCTCCCGGGTGAAGATCGCCGGGATCGAGTGCTTGTCGGTGACGATGTAGTGCTGACCGCCCCCCCAGCTCGCGTAGTCGCGGACCGTGGCACGGTCGGCGTCGGTGCCGATGCCGATGGCCGTCAGGGTGACCCCGTCGCGTTGCCCCTGACGGATGAGGGGCTCGGGATCCTGGCCCGAGATGATGCCGTCGGAGAGCACGATCACGTGCTTCAGCGCGGCGTCGCTGGCCCGCAGCGCCCTCATCGACTCCTCGATGGCGCTGTACACCACGGTGCCGCCCCCCGGTCGCAGGGCAGCCACGTCGTCGTACACACGCTGCCGATCGGTCAGGGGCGCCAGCTGGCTGATCCAGGTGCTCGCGCCGTCGAAGCTGATGATGCCCAGGCTGTCGCGTTCGCTCAGCAGATCGGCCGACTGCAGCGCGGCCTCCTTGGCCAGCCCGAGCTTCGTGCCCGCCTGGCCACCGCCCATCGAGCAAGACTTGTCGAGAGCGAGCACCATCGCCAGGCTCGGGAAGCGCGTCTTGTCTTGCAGGTCCATGCGCACCGGCAGCGCCTCTTCTACGGGACTCCGAAACCAGCCCCCCACGCCGAAGCTCTCGTCGCCGCCGATCATCACCAGCCCGCGGCCGAGGTCGCGCACGTAGCTCTTCAGCGCCTCCTGCTGCTGCCGCGTGGTCACGTAGGCCGCGATGTCGGACAGGAACACCGCCGCATAGGGGCGAAGGCCCGCCAGGTCGCCGGGCAGCCGGTCGGCCCCCACCAGGTCGACCTGCAGCCCCTCGCGGCGCAGCACGCCCACCAGGTGACTCGCCGCGGCCAGGTCGCGCTCGACCACCAACACCCGCGGCCGACCCAGCACCTGCACGGTGCTCACGACCTGGTTGTTCTCGGGACGCGCGTCGCTGGCCTCGTCGATGTCGACCACCGCACGGAACCGGTACAGCCCCGCTTCCTCGGCCTCCTGACGGAACGGGAACACCGTGGCCCGACCGGCGGGCAGCTCGATGGGCAGCGCACCGAGGTAGGCGTCGTTGCGGTACAGCCGCAGGGTGCCTTTCACCGCCTCCTCGCTACGAGCCACGACCTTCACCTCGTAGGTCGCGCCAGCGTCGACCTGGGCCGGAGCGACCAGGTCTTCCAGCACCACCTCGGGGCCGCGTAGCTGCGACAGGTCGACGGTGGCGATGCGCAGATCGTCGGTGGCGGTGAGGAGGGCCTGGGCGGCCGCATCGCCGCGGGTCTGCTCTCCATCGGTCAGCAGCACCAGGCGGCGCGCGCGATCTGCCGGCAGCAGGGCCGTGCCCAGCCGCAGGCCAGCGGCCAGATCCGAGTGATGGGGCGAGGGAGCCGCCTCGACCTGGTGGAAGTCGAGGTCGTCGGACAGCTCGGCCTCCACCATCGCCTCGGCGCCGAAGACCACCACCGCCGCCTGGTCGTTGGGGCCCCTCGCGTCGAGGGCGGAGCGCACGAAGTCGACCCCCTGCTGCCGCGCATCGGCCCCCATGGAGGCCGACTGGTCGAGGACGAAGACCACCGCCAGGTCGTCGACGGTGCGCCGGATCGTCAGCTCGCACAGGGCCAGCACCACCGTGACCAGCAGCGCCAACCGCAGCCCCACCGCCACGACCCAGCGCCGCCGCGACAGCCGTCGCCGCGACACCCAGGGCATCACCACGATGGGGACCGCCAGCAGCAGCCACCACAGCAGATCGGGACGCTCGAGCCCCAGCGACCAGCCCGTCATGCGACCGCCTTGCGGTGGTAGACGAACCACTCCAGGAGCAACAAGGCCAGCGCCAGGAACAGCAGCGGTCGCCACAGCTCCTGCCTTCCCACCGACGCCTGCGCCACGCCGTCGGCATCCCCTCCCGCGAGGGTCAGGTTGGCGCGCGGAGCGATGCGCGACTCATCGGCGGACAGCAGGTTGGCCGCGATGCGCTCTCTCAGGGCCCCGAGGCGCACCTCGTACAGCCCGACCTGGGTGAGACCCGTGACCCTGAGCACATCGTCGTCGAGCCGGGCCACGGGGCGGCCAGGGCCGCTCACCACCGGGGTGCCCTGGGCGTCGAGCACCGTGCGCACCCAGGCGGAGCCCGTCGACAGCTGCCCCGCCGCCTCCCCCTGGTCGCCCTCGGTGAGCCAGCCCACCGTGTTCATCACAAACACCGGCCACGCCACCCGCAGGGGCAGGTCGGACCGAAACGGATCGAAGGCCAGCTGCACCACCCGGCCGCCTCGCCGCTCTCCCGCGAGCACCAGCGGCCCCCAGTCACCCTCCACCACCGCCACGAGCCCGGCGGCATCCTCGACCGCGTGGGACTCCGTGATCACCAGCCGATCCCACTGCGTGAACCGCAGCAGCGGGTGCGCCCGGCGCCAGTCGAGGACCCGAGGGGCAGCCTTCACCCCGCCAAAGCGCACCGGCCCCCCGTGCTGCGGCCCCAGCACCGCATACGACAGGCCGTCGAGGCCGCGATCGGGCACCGCCCCCGCGAACAGCACCGCATCGGCGGTCTGGAGCAGCTCGGGGGTGACGGCATGGGCGGCCACCCGACGCGCATCGATGCGCGGGTCGTTGGCGAGCAGCCGCGACAGCAGCGCATCGCCGCCGACCAACAACACGTCATGGGCGGCGCGGCGGTCGAGCAGGGCGAAGGCCTCGTCGTCGGCCGGGAGCTGATCACCAGGGAGCGTCAGGTGCGCGCGCAGCACGCCGGTCGCGCCCACGGGCAGGTCGAACACCATCGCCACCGGGTCGCCCGGCGCCAGACGCTCGGTGCGCATGCCCACCAGCTCGCTGTCGAGGTAGACCTCCACGGTGCCACGGCCTTCCGGGCCGCCGAAGCTCTGCACGGTGAGAAACAGCTGCTGCAGCTGCTCGCTCACCGTGGAGCGGCGCAGGTCGAGGGCGAGGATGCCCGCGTTCGTCTCGGAGGACCCCACCTTGCGGTAGCGCACGTCGGCCGCCCCGGCCGGCAGCCCACCCAGATCATCGGGACCGCCGTCGGACAGCACGACGACCTCCACATCGGCGCGGGTGCGCGCCAGCGACAGCGCCAGGCGCAGGCCCTCCTCCAGACTGCCCTCGGCCTGGGTCACCTCGACGCCTTCCAGGGCCAGCCTCAGGGCCCCCTTGTCGCGGGAGAACGGCGCCACCACCTCCGTGGCAGGACCCGCCGTGACGATCATGGCCTCGTCGGCGGGACCGAGCTCGTCGAGCAGGGCGCGGGCCTCGGCACGCGCGGTGTCGAAGCGAAGCGGCGCGCCATCGGTCGCCCCCATCGACGCCGACGTGTCGAGCAGCAGCACCACCGAGCGGGACAGGCTCGTCTCGGTCTGCAGGAACGGGCGAGCGAACGCGAGCACCAGCGCAGCCAGGACCAGCAGCTGCAGCAGCAACAACACATGGCGGCGAAAGCGTTGAAACGGCGACGCGAGCTGCTCGCTCTTGCGCACAGCGTGCCACAGCATCAGCGAGCTCACCCGCACCTTGCGACGGCGCAGTCGCAGGAAGTACAGCGCCGCCAGCGGGAGGGCCAGCAGCCCAAGCAGGAGGCCCAACGGGGCGAGGAAGCTCATGATGCCCGCATCCTATCGGGCGGGGTCGCCCCCGGGCGAGGGATCGGTGGACCTCCTGCAACGCCTTGCCGCACGGCCAGCTGCCGACACATCGCGTACCATCCGCCCATGCCACGACGCCTTCTCGATCTAGCCATCGTCGTGTGGCTCGCCTTCCTGTTCGGAACCGGGCTGCCCCAGTTCGTGCCGGGGATCCCTGCGGTCGACGGGCCCATGTGGCGCGTCGCGAACTGGGTGGGGCTGGGCCAGGCCGACTGGCGCCTGTTCGCGCCCGATCCCGATCGCATGAACGTGTGGGTGGAGATCGAGCTGACGAGCGACCAGAAGACGGTGCAGAGCTGGTCGACCCCCAACTGGCAGGAACTCTCGGAGCTGCAGCGCATCCAGCACATCCGCTGGTACAAATACGCTGACAAGCTCCGCCGCGACGACGGCATCAAGCTGCGCAAGGTCGTCCTCGACCACGCCCTGCGACAGACCCCGCCTCCCGAGGGCGAGCACTGGGTGCTGGCCAAGATGTTCCGCCACTTCTGGGTCGTGCCCAGTCGTGCCCAGGCCGCGTCGCACCCTGTGCCCAAGCCCTGGCCCCCCGCCCGCGAAGACTACCCGCGCAAGGCGATGATCACCCAGAAGGCTCTGGGGCCGGATGCGCCGAAGGGGGAGTCCCCCCCTCGTCGTAGGGGGAGCAAGGCACGATGAGCGACTTCGCGAGCCGAGCCGTGGCCGGATGGGACCGCTTCTGGCACACCCCCGTCGACCCGCGCATGACGGCCTTCTTTCGGATCGGGTTCGGGCTGATCGTCGCGCTGGTGTTCCTGGGGCAGTACCCCTTCGTGGAGCTGTGGTGGGGCGACGAGGGCCTGTGTCCCCCCGAGCTGGCCAACCAGTTCCGCGCCCGCGGTTCGTGGAGCCTGCTGTTCGCCATCCCCAGCGACTACCTGTGGGTGTGCTGGGGGCTGGCCATCACCCACGCGCTGCTGATCGCTGCGGGGGTGTGGCACCGGCTCAACGCCGCGCTGCTGTTCGTGTGGTTGATCAGCTTCCAGAACCGGTGCACGTTCATCAACGATGGCGAAGACACCGTGATGAAGCTGTTCTGCTTCCTGCTGATCTTCATCGACGCCAGCCGGGTGTGGGCGGTCACCAAGCGACCCGCCGATGCGCCTGAGCAGTCGGGCTTCGCGCTGCGACTGCTGCAGATCCAGACCGTCTTCGTGTTCGGTGTGGCCGGCATGGAGAAGTGGCCCGGGGCGAGCTGGTGGAACGGCGAGGCGATGTTCTGGGTGGCCCACCTCGACGACTACGCCGGGCGCTTCCCTTACCTGCCTGAGATCATGCAGACCGCCCCATGGCTGTCGTGGCCGATGTCGACCGGAACGCTGTTCTTCGAGTTCGTGATCCCGATCATCGTGTGGGTGCGCAAGCTGAGAGTGCTCGCGGTGGCCGTGGCCATCTTCTTCCACCTCGCGCTGGAGTCGATGAGCCACCTGTACGCCTTCGAGTGGCTGATGATCCTCGGCTGGCTCACCTTCCTGCCGTGGCCCAAGCGGCCCGAGTAGCCCGCCCCAAGCGCGTTCAGACCGATCGCCCATCCGCACAGGTGGGCCTCGAGCACTCGCGAGGCGGATTGTACGGCCACGCGCAAGTTGCGGCTCGCCGTACAATCCCGTGGGCCACAACCTGCATGTACGGCCACGCGCAAGTTGCGGCTCGCCGTACAATCCCCGATTCGGCGATGACCCCCACCCAGACCGCGTCCTCGCGGTTCGCTACGCAGCCGCGAGCAGAGGCACACGCACGACGAACGACGTGCCCTTCCCCACCTCACTGCGCACATCGATGTCGCCCCCCATGGCGTCGACCAGCAACTGGGAGATGGCCAGCCCGAGGCCGGTCCCACCGTAGCGGCGGGTGGTGCTGTCATCGGCCTGCTTGAACGGCAGGAACACCTGCTCGAGCTGCTCGGCCGTCATACCCGTGCCCGTGTCCTGCACTTCCAGCCGCAGCACATCGCCCGTGGTGCCTACAGACACCGCCACCTGCCCATGGTCGGTGAACTTGTTCGCGTTGCCCACCAGGTTCAGCAGCACCTGCCGCAGGCGAAGCGGGTCTCCGACGGCGCGCAGCCCGTGGGTACCGCGGACCGACAGCTGGTTGCCCTGCCCCTCGAACAGCGGCTCGACCGCGTCGACCACCGCAGCCATCACGTCGTCGACCGAGAAGGGGATCGACTCCAGCTCGAGCTCTCCTGCCTCGATCTTGGACAGGTCGAGCACGTTGTTCACCAGCTCCAGCAGGTGACGGCCGGCTCGCTCGATACGCTGGAGATCGTCGCCCGCGTCGGCGGTGTCGCCGTCCGCGAGGGACTCGCGGACGAGCTCGGTGTAGCCGAGAACGGCCGTCAGCGGCGTGCGTAGCTCGTGACTCATGGTGGCGAGGAAGGCCGACTTCGCGTGGGTGGCCGCCTCGGCTGCCGCCGTGTCCGCACGGGAGGTCACCGCCGCGCCAATGGCCTCGTCGCGGTAGCGAGCCACCACCCACATGACCTGCCCCAGCAAGAGGAGCAGCACCGCCGGTATCACCAGGGTGGGCCCCAACGCCTCGCCCACCACAGCACCATCACCCAGGGCGTTCCGCCCTCCGACCAGGGCCACCCACCCCACCGCCTGCACCGCCGCCCACCGACGCACCCACGACGGGTCGAGCAGCGATGCCAGCCCCACCGACAAGGCGAACGAGGCCGCCCCCATCGACAACGCCGGCGCGGGGTCGCCCACCCAGCCCGTCACCAAGGCCTGCAGCCCCCACACCGCGAGCGACACCCGGGCCGCCATGCCCAGCCGCCCAGCGCGGAGCAGGGCCATGGCGCCCCCGAGCCCCACAGCACAAGCCAGGTACAGCATGACAAGACCGCTTCTCCACTGCCCGGTGGCCACCCCGTAGCCGACCAGGCCCATCGCCCCTACCGCGAACAAAGTGACCCCCGGGTACAGGCCCCAGGGCAGCACCCTGCGCCGAAACGGGTCGAGGGTGGTCTCGGTCACTCGAGCTCCAGCGACAGCACCAACCCATCGTCGGAGAGCGCGACCGTGGCGCCCCGAAAGGTCGGCGGCCCGAGCACCGGCTGTGCGCCGCCCGACACCGCCACGGGCTCGCCGGGCCGTGGGTAGGGCAGCCAGCGCATGTCGAGCGCGCCATTGTCGTTCCGATCGTGGACGACCCACACCGCGTAGTCCCCCGCTGGCAGCTCGAAGGACGTGCGCAGCGAGCCGCTGGGGCGGAGCTCGGCCGACGTCACGGCCCGCTCTGGCTCCAGCCACGCGTCAGAGCGGTCCGCGACCCACACCCGCACGGTGCCGTCGTCGTGGGCCACACCCGTGACGACTACCTGCAGCGTTGCGGCCCAAGCCGCGCTCATCAGCCACCAGGCCATCCACATCTCCTCGCTTCCCTATCGGCCCGACGAGGAGGCGCTGAAGTGCCTTAGCGGCTGATCTCGAGCGACCAGCCCTGCAGCGTGCCCACGTCTTGGGCCGCGTTGTCGGACACCGTCAGGCGCCAGGTGCCGGCGGCATCGTCGCCATTGAACTCGCTCACCGCGAAGCTCTGCGTGCCGAAGTTACCGTCGGCCGCATCGGCCTCGACCAGCGTGACCTCGCCGGGCTGCCCCACCCGCTGCAGCCGCACCGTGAGATCGCCCTTGTAGGGATGGTCGATGCTCACGACCGCCTTGAGGGCCCGGATCGCTCCGCCCTCGTTCACGTCGATGTTGGTGAACACGCCGGTCGCGTTGTTGTCGGGGATGTTCACCGACTCGGTGGAGTCGTAGCTGTCGGTGTTCGACGCGCCGCCGGTCTTGATCTCGAGGGACCACCCATTCACCGTGCCCACATCCTGGGCCGCACCATCGACGACCCGCAGGGTGTAGATGGCCCCGGCATCGAGACCCTCCCAGTCGGTGACCGTGAAGGTGCGCTTGATGTCGTCGGCACCGCCGCCGGCCTGGTCGTGCAGCACGACCGCGTCGCCGCCGTCACGAAGTAGCTCGACCGTGAGGTCGCCCGAGTAGGTGTGGCTGATGTCGACGGTGACGCTCATGGCCTGGATGGTGCCCTGCTGGACGACGTCGAGGTCGAGCTCGACCCCACCCGCGTCGTTGTCGGGAATCGACACGCTCTGATCGTAGGTGTGGATCTCGACCGCGCCCTGGCCACACGCCGGGTCGGTGCTGCAGTCGCTGTCGTCACAGTCGATGAGGTCGTCGTAGTCGTTGTCGGTCGCGTCGCCGCAGTCTTCGAACAGGTCGACATCGGGCAGCCCCGACACGTAGGCGGTGAGGAACTCCTCGACGTAGCGCATGCTGATCCAGCCGTAGCCGGCCCCGTAGGGGTTGCGCGTGCCGAAGGAGCCCGTGCCCCAGCTGTTGCGGAACAGGAAGAAGCCCTTCTCCATGATGGGGTCGCCGTTGTCGTCGAACAGCAGGTTGCCCTCGCCGTCGCGCTCCTGCACCTCGAGGTCGTCGTCCCATCCGACCAGCACGAAGCTGTGGCCGGCCGGATCCTGCTCACGGTCGGCGTCGTTGGGGTAGGTGACGTAGCCGTTGGCGAAGTACTCGTCGGAGGTGACGAGGTCGGAGCCCCCGTGGTTCCACGCCTGGTAGAAGAAGTCGCCCCCCACGACGACAGCCTCTTCCTTCGACACCATGTGCGCCTTGATGGAGTCGCGGCGAGAGCTGACCCAGCGGCCGCTGGGCAGGTGCCAGCGCTGGGCAGCGAGCACATCCTCGGGGGGATCACCCTGGGTGTGGCAGCGCGTCGGCTGGTCGTCGCCCTCGCAGGCGGGGTCGTCGGCGACGCCCCAGGCGCGGGTGACGTAGGGGTAGACCTGCTCCTCGACGACGCCGTACCGGCTGATGGCCTGCAGGTTGTAGCTGCTGGAGCTGCCCTCGCTCGTGGGGAAGGACCCCACCTCGACCTTCACCGACCACTGCAGGAACTGCTCGGAGAAGTCGGGCTCCGTGATGGTTCCTTCCTTGATGTAGAGGTGCTCCATCAGGCCCACGGCCGAGAAGATGCTGCACACGCCACGGCCCGCCTGGCTGCGGATCGGTGCCTGCCACTGCATCGGCGCGTCGTACTTGGCGGGGTAGACCGCGTCGGCCTTGCCCTCGTCGGCGAGCTTGTCGTTGCCCGGCCATCCTTCGTAGAGGACCCAGGCCTCAGACAGCGGCGGGTTGTTGTCGAACCCGTCGTTGTTCTTGCCCTTTCCGCCCTCATCGGGGGCCGCACAGGCGGAGACGACGGCAGCCATCAGACCGAAGAGCACGCTGCGAGAGAAGACCGACATACACACCCCACACGTTGGG
>CBDUIC010000110.1:0-23779 GCA_965367245.1 uncultured bacterium
CGCCTCTGTCGTAGGCACCCCGGGGCGCCCGCCAAGGTGGCGAGACGTCGCAGGGGGCATAGGTCACGGCAGGTGCCGTCTTACGACAGGTACCTCCCCGCCGAGTGACGACCCGACGCCTCGGAGGCCATGACTCCCTGGAGGCCCCCCATGCTCCCCCTGGCCCTGCTCCTCGGCTGCCCATCGTCGTCGCCTTCCGACGACCCTCCCACCTCGTCCACCGACAGCGGGACGGCCCCCCTCGACTCCGCGACACCCTCGGGCACCGCCGGGCCGTCGGGCACCACCGGTACCAGTGGCACCACCGGTAGCACGGGCTCCACCGGCGACACGGCGTCGGGCATCGACTGCGGCTCCCTTCCCGCGCTCCCCCTCGCCACGTCGACCCTCACCGGGCCTCCCGCCAGCGAAGACTTCGCCTTCGACGGGCCCGAGATGATCAGCCACCAGGGCAGCTTCCTGGTGCGCACGGGCTACCCGCCGTCGACGCCGGCGCCCTGGAGCCCCACCGATGGCTCCCCCGGCGGGCCCGCTTCGATGCGACGGTTGTCTACCGGCGACCTCGTCTACCACAACGTCGACACCGGCTCGCTGTACCGGGTGGAGCCCAGCGGCGCCGCGACCACGGTGCTCAGCGGCTTTGGCTACGCCGGCGGGATCGAGGTCCACCCGACAGATCGCGTCTACGTGGTCGACCTCGGCGGGGTGCATCGCATCGATCCCTACGGCACCACCCACGACCTGACGCTCCAGAGCGCCCCGTGGCAGAGCGGCAACGGCATCACCCTGTCGGTCGACAGCCGCACCCTGTACGTGTCGGCCAGGGATGGCGTGTGGTCGACGCCGGTCGACGTGGACGGCCGCCCCGAGGGCCCGCCGACGCTGTGGGGAGAGCCGCCCCCGAGCACCTTCGAGATGACCGGCATGGGGGTCGACGCCTGCGACCAGGTCTACGTCACGGCCATGGTGGGCACGGGCTCGTCGCTGCTCCGCTACCCCCCGACCGGAGGCATGCCAGAGGTGGTCGCCGCGGCCGAGGGGGCGTCGTGGGCGAACCTGCAGTGGGGCAGCGGGGAGGGCGGCTGGGATGACCACACGCTCTACGTGGTCGACCGTGGCACCGGCTTCGTGGTCGTGCCGGTGGGGGTGCCGGAGAAGCCCAGGCCCTAGCCCCTCAGTCGTCGATCGCCGCCATGGCATCCCACCGCCCGTCCGTCGAGCAGGTGGAAGCGCGGTGCTGCAGCCAACGGCCATCGTTGACCGAGAGAAACTGTGCCCAGCTTGTGACTATTGGCGGCAGAGCCACTGGCTAGTCTCTTGTCACCCCAAGAGCGAGGTTGTTCCATAATATCCGAGCAACATGGGGGCACATGAAACACGGAGTACGATGATGAAACCCATCTGTCTTGACCCCCAACCACGAGCACGCTGCATCGCGGGGGCCACCACCTGGCTGCTCGGCCTGTCTGTCTGTCTCTGCACAACGTTGGCCGTCGCGGCACCGTCGGTGGTCACCGAGTCGTCCGCCACCGACGAGGGTGCATGTACCCAGGGAGAAGCTGAACCTGCTGCATCTTGGGCGAGTGATTGCCTCAGCTGTCTGGTGACGCGCCCCATGGGGGTGAACGTGCTGCACGAGATCAGCGTCGAAGTAGTGGACGTTCATGGAGCACGGTGGACCCAGCGCGACGCCGTACACGCTCACAGTGAGCAGCAGCTGACGGCAGATCTGCTTCCGCTGCTGCATGCCGCCACAGGTCGAGCCGTGGTCATCTCGGAGCCGAGTGCGCTTCGAGAGCGCGCCGTCGCCGACCTGCTGGAGGTCATCGTTCACGTGCGCACCTATCGAGCTGACACCGGCCACAGCATTGGCGACACCACGTTGCCCGGTCTGTCCGCCGTTCGCGCCGCCGACAGCAGCGTCCTGCTCTTCGACATGCCGACAGGGCAGCTGCTCGACCGGATGACTCAGCAGCAGCCTGGCGAAGTGTCGGTGCGGCGCGACGCGTCGGGGGCGGTTCTCACCCAACTCGGGTGGTTCGGCCCGACGACACCCGCCCAGCCGAAATCGACCTCCACCTCCGACACCGGCCTGGTGACGCCATGACGCCCTCATCTGGAGCCCTTCGATTGCACGCCCCAGCCATTGGAGCCACCATGCTCACCACCCTGCTTCTGCTCGCGCCTTCCGCACAGGCAGCCACCCACTCTGTCGAGATCTGCATCAAATACGACATCCTACTGGATGGCATCGCTGGCGCATCGACCAGCCCGCGTGACGACTTCTGGTACGACAACAATGACCACAAGAAGGCCCGAGGCGTGAAGCTCAGGATCTCGGACCACGGGACTGGCACATACCTGTTCGACGACTTCGTGGACGATGAGAGCGGATGTGCGCCCGCCATGCTGTTCGACGACACTGCCTCGTATTCGATGCAGGTGTTCTCCGAGGCCCTGGTCGAAGGGCTCGGCATCGAGGTGTACAGCAGCGACAACGAGCTGTACCTGTACGACGCGACCTTCTTGCACTGGGTGCCCACGGGCGCAGGCACGCAGGACTTCTACGTGCCCGCCAAAGCCTCGAGCACAGGCTCCGCCGACGAAGCGTTCGCCGCTGTGGCGGTGGCGTCCTGGGCCTTCAACCGCAACACCTTTGGCGTGACGCCTGGAACGGTGGCGACGTTCCACAACGACGAGTGCTGCAACGCCACCGCTGGGCGAATCAAGTCCGCCACGGGCACCAAGAGCACGCTCGGCCACGAGCTTGGCCACTGGGTGGTTGCCAACCTGTATGGCGCCCCGAGCAAGAACTACGGCTTGTTGCAGGAAGGCTGCGACGGCGACGTGCGCCCGCCTCCCAAGGGCCGCTTTCATCACGCGGTGGGCACCCAGGAGTGGCAGTCTGCGGCGGTCGTCGAGGGCTTCGCCGACTTCTACAACGCGTGGCTGTGGAACAAGAAGACCGAGAACGACTGCATGTACTACATGGGGTACTCCACCGACTTCGACCTCGATGGCATCGTCGATGGCGACCTGTATTCGTGCGAGGGCACGCCACTCACGGGATTGCCTAGCTGGGTGAGTGCTCGCGATTGGCTCGAAGATGCCAAGAACGAGCCCGGCAACGGCTGTGTAGGCTCGCTGACCAACAAGGGCAGCGAGTATGACTGGATGCGGTTCTTCTGGGACATGATGACCGACGAAGACCTCGGTCCGGCCGGTGTGGTCGATCTCTATGGGGCGATGGGGCCTTCTACGTTCGACGCCGACAACTCGACGCCTTGGACCACGACCGACGACCCCACCACTCGACTACAGCTCGCCTGTGCCTCCATGGGCATCACCACCGAGTGCGACGCCCAAGACAACAACGGTCAAGATCACTAGCAAGCTTCCTCTGGTGCAGGCGAGCGCGGAGGACAAGAGGCATCCAGGCATCCTCCTGCCCCTCCTCGCCGGTATCTAGAGGCCGGTGAGCACCAGGTCGGTCGACATGATGTTGAGCAGGCCGGGTGCATTGTCGGCGTGGGTGACCCCGCTGACCACCGGGGTGTGGCCCCGCAGGTCGAGCTGGTAGTCGCCCGCAGGCACGCTGACCCGTGCGCCCTCGGAGGCGTGCATGGTGAGGATCACGTCGGAGCGCTCGATGCCGGCCTCGACCATGGAGCCCACCAGAAGCAGTCGGTCGCCCGTGAGCCCGCTGACGACGAGGTCGGCCTCGCCCCCGAAGAAGGCCTGACCGGTCAGGTCGTGGGCCTCCACGAGGCAGTCGTCGCCGTTGGCCCCCATGAACTCCACGTCGGCGTCGAGGTGCTCGAACACCACGTGCTCACAGTCCCACCCGGTGCCGTCGACCTCGAGCACGTCGCCCCGGGGCACGGTGACGATGACCTGAGAGGCGCACCTGCGCCCGCCCTGGCCGCAGTCGTCTCCCAACGTGAGCACGTCCCCATCCTGCTCGATCTGCACGCTCCGCGGCGAGCTCCCGAACTCGGTGATCACCTCGACCGTGGTGTCGGACGCATCGTCGGCGCCGGTGACCGTGAGGGGGATGGCGTCGATGTCGAGCACCAGGGCGCGAACGCCCTGGTGGGTGGTGACCGTGCTGGTGGGGGCACAGGCTGCAGTGAGGAAGACGATGGGCAGGATGGTACGCATGCCTCACGGTACCACGCGGCAACGAGACCCTCTACAAGCCAGTTCCTACAGGGCTCCGTGCACCGCCTCGGCCGCCACGTAGCTGAAGGCCATGATCGTCAGGCTCGGGTCGACGCTCGGTGCGGTCGGAAACACGCTGGGGTCGGCCACGAACAGGTTGTCGGTGCCATGCACCCGATGGTCGAAGCCCACCACACTGTCGTGGGGACCCCGCCCCATCCGCGCACCGCCTCCGGGATGCGGCGCCGCGAACACGTTGCGACCCGGCTGCAGGTCGATGCCCGCCACCGCCGCCTCGATCTGGTCGGGCCGGGTGATCCGGGTGTCGGCCGCATCCCCGAACAGCAACTCCTCGGCACCAGTGGCGAACAGCACCTCGCACTGCTTGCGCCACGCGTCACGGATGATCTGCCCGTTCAGCCCATCGAGGGGGACCTCGACCTTGCGCACGCCCCCCTCGAGCCGGATCGACCCCTCCTCGGCGTCGTCGATCCACGCGATGGTGCCCCCGAGCAGCGCCATCTTCGCCATCAGCCGCCGGTGCTCGGGCCCCGCCCCCGGCAGCACCGCCGCGAGCATGGCGGGCTGCAGCTGGTTGGGCATCAGCAGGTAGCCACCCTCGCGGTAGCGGTCGCCGTCGAACCGAGCGAGGCGGAACTCCTCCACCCCCCACGCCGCCGGGATGTTGCGCCACTGCACGATGGGCTCGTCGTACAGCGCATGCACCATCGGGCACGGGTTGCAGAAGAAGTGCTCGCCGAGGTGGGGCAGCCGCTCCTTGAGCCCCTGACGCAGCAGGAACGTAGGCGTGCCGAAGCCCCCCGCCGCCACCACCACCTGCCGCGCCGACACCGTCAGCGTGCCCTTCGGCTGCTGAGTCCCCCGGTCGAGCACGGTCGCCCGCAGCCCGGTGACCCGCCGCCCGCTCCACACCAGCTGCTCGGCGCGCACGTCGCTGACGATGCGGGCCCCCAGCGCGTCGGCCCGGGCGATGTGGGTGACCAGCTGGCTCTGCTTGGCGTCGTAGGCGCAGCCCTGCATGCAGTGGCCGCTGCGGGCACAGCCGCGACGCGCCTGGGGCACCTTCTTCACGTCCCAGCCCAGGCCCTTCGCCGCGGTGGCGAGCTTGGCGTTCATCGCGTTGACGTAGCTGTCGTCGGCCTCGTGCACGTTCAGGTCGCGCTCGATGCGCTCGAAGTGGGGGGTGAGCGCCGCCAGGTCGTGCCCCTGCAGGCCGTAGTCGTCGGACCAGCGGGCCAGCCGGTCGGGGGGGGTGCGGTAGCTGTCGGCCCAGTAGTGCACGCTGGCGCCACCGACGTTGTTTCCGTAGGTGAGCGACACGCTGCCGTCGGCCGAGGTGTCGAGGCCGCGCCCGCCGTCGATCTTGGCGAGCATGTGGGCCTCGCGCTGATCGAAGTCTTCCCGTGTGTAGTAGCCACCCTGCTCCAGCACCACGACGTCGTGCCCGAGCTCGGTGAGCTTCAGCGCGAGGGTAGCCCCGCCGCAGCCCGAGCCGATGATGACGACATCGCAGGCCAGCTCGGTGTGCGCGGTCAGCTCGTGCCCCTGGATGATCATGGGGACCTCCGTGCCGCCACCGCGGCAGCGTAGGCCTGCGACGAAGGAGGCGGCCGCGGTGTCGACACCCAGGGGCCGTCGTAGCCGATGGCCCCCCAGGCCTCGTCGGCCGCGTAGTAGAACAGGTGCGACAGCTGCTTGAGGGCCTGGGCTGCGCGCGCGACCGTCTGTGGGCCGGCAGCCAGCAGGTCGAGGAAGCAGGCCAGCCGCTGCTCGGTAGGCAGCGACGACAGCCGCCCGGGGTAGCCGTAGGCCGGCGGCAGGTGCTCGAGGAGCTGGATGGCGGCCTTCAGGTCGCTCTGCACATGGGCGGGCGACGACCACACCTCCTCGTCGATCCGCTGGTGCACGCCCAGGGCCACCCCTGACGGGAAGGCACCCTCGGCGGGGAACAGGCAGTCGACCAGCGCCCGCACCACCGCCATCTCCTTGGTCGACAGCGCCACCGGCACGTCGTCGGGGCCGACGCGGTAGCCCATCGTGAGCCACGACAGGCCTCCGCCGAGGCCCAGCAGCGCGGCGCCACCGAGCCCGAAGGCCAGCACCCGCCTCCGGCTGAGCAGGCTCATGCCCCCAGCCAGCCGAGCACGGCGCGGGTGAGCTCGGCGGCCATCTGTGCCTCCGACAGGTCGTGCCCGCCGGGGAAGCCGTCGAAGCGCAGGTCGTGGTCGAGGGCGCCGAACACCAGGCGGTGCACGAAGGCGGCCGCCGGGGCTCCCTCGCCGGCGCGGTGCTCGGCGGCGCGGGCGTCGAGGAGGCGACCGAGGCCCTCCACGGTGTCGAGGGTGAGGGCCTCCATGAGCTCGCGCAGCTGCGGGTCGCGGCCCATCGCCTCGTCGAAGGCCCGGCGCAGGCCGCGGCGGGCGCGGTAGTCGGCGACGAGAAAGCCGACCAGGCCGCCGACCAGCTCGGGCAGCGCCACGCCCTCCCAGCGCTCGGGATCCGACCACACCGCGAGGGTGAGGCGGGAGGACCCCGCGTAGCGCGCATACAGCGCCCGCAGCAGGTCGTCTTTGCTCTCGAACCGCGTGTAGAAGGTGCCGACGGCACAGCCTGCCGCCGAGGTGAGATCGCGCACCGTCAGCTCGTCGAAGCGGCGCTCGGCGAGCAGCACCTCGGCGGCGTCGAGCAGCTGCTCGAGCTTGCGCTGGCTGCGCCCTTGCTTCGGCGCGTCCTTCACCCAGGCGAGGTCCACCGTAAATCCTGAACTTGAATTCATGTTCATGTTAACCGAGGCTAGGAAGCCCGCAAGGAGGAAGCATGTGCGACACCGTGGTCGTGGTTCGCCCCGACGCCCCTGCCGATGCGCCGCGCGTGCTGTTCGCGAAGAACTCCGACCGCGACCCCAACGAGGCCCAGCTGCTGGAGTGGGTGGAGGCCCGCGACTGGCCCGCCGATGCGACGGTGACGTGCAGCCAGCTCACCCTCCCCCAGGTCGCCCACACCCACGCGGTGCTGCTGTCGCGTCCCCACTGGATGTGGGGGGCCGAGATGGGGGTCAACGAGCACGGCGTGGTCATCGGCAACGAGGCGGTGTTCACCACGCGCCGCGTCCCCAAAGAGGGCCTGTCGGGGATGGACCTGCTGCGCCTGGCGCTGGAGCGGTCCACGACGGCGGCCGAGGCGGTGCAGATCATCGGTGAGCTGCTGGATCGGTGGCCTCAGGGCGGCGCGATGGGCCACGAAGACCGAGGGTTTCGCTACGACAGCAGCTTCGTCATCGCCGACACGCGGCAAGCCTTCGTGCTGGAGACGGTGGGGGCGGAGCGCGCGGTGCAGGAGGTCACGTCGGGGGCACGGGCGCTGTCGAACAGCCTCACGCTGCCGGCGCTGATCGGTCACCGCAAGGCCGTGCACACCGCGGTGGCCGAGGCCGACCGGCGCCGGGCGAGGGTCGAGGCGCTGGCCGCCGACGCGCACACTGCCGGCGATCTGTTCCCGGTGCTGCGCGACCACGGAGGGTCCGACGGCCCCTGCTATCGGTGGGTCAATGGTGCCCTGTCAGCCCCCTGTGCCCACGCCGGCGGCCTGCTCGCCGCCACCCAGACCACGGCGTCCCTCGTCGTGGCGCTGGGGGCCGGGGAGCCGCAGATCTGGGTCACTGCCACCAGCGCGCCCTGCACCGCCCTGTTCAAGCCCGTGCGCGTCGGCACGCCCCTGGCCCTGGTGTCGCCCGGTGATGCGCCCGACGACTCGCTGTGGTGGCAGCACGAGCACCTGCACCGCCTGGTGATGCGCGACCCCGAGCGGCGCCTGGCCCACTACCGCGCCGAGCGCGATGCGCAGGAGGCGAGGTGGCTGCGCGAGCCGCCCTCCTCGCCGGAGGCCTTCCGCCAGGGTCAGGCCCTGCTGGAGAAGTGGACGGCGGAGCAGCTGGCCCACAACACCCGCGACGTGCGGCCCTGGTACGTGCGGCGCTACTGGGCCGCGCGCACCCCCTGGGCCTGAGCGACAGCGCCCCTCGAGCTAGCGACCCGACGCCTCGGTCAGGGCCCACGCGAGCACCCGCGCCCCCACCATGCCCATCGCGGCCGGGCCTGTGGTGAGCATGAGGCCCAGCACCAGTCGCGTCGTGTTGCCGGTAGACAGCAGCCCCAGCGCCTCGGCGAGCCCGGCGGCCAGGCCCACCAGCATGGGGGCCATGGCGAGAGCGGCCACCCAGGCGAGGGCACGCCCCTGCGACGGCAGCGCCAGACCCAGGACCGGGCCGACGACGAGTCCGCCATACAGCCCCGTGCATCGGGCGCACACCGGCAGCAGCGACGGCCCCACGGCGAGGGTGCGGCTGGGATCGTGGTGACACCACGGCCCGGTGAGCGACTCCATCGTCGGCAAGAACGAGTGCCCCAGCCACCACGCGACCGCCTCCGCGAGCACGCAGGCCCCCGGCCATGCTACGAAGGATCCCAGGGCGAACACGACGGACCGCCGACTCATGCCTAGCCGTTGCGCATCGCCCCCTTGATGGCGCCCACGACAGCGCCACTGATGGCGCCACCCAGCACGCCACCGAGGCTGCTGACGATGCCCACCCCGATAGCGATGACCGCAGCCCACACCCCCGTGGAGATCACCGCCATGATCGCGGTCACGATATCGCCCGCGTCGTCGGCCTTGATCGCATAGATCAGCCCGGTGAGCACGGGGTTGAGGAACTGCATCAGCCCGAAGATCACCGCACAGGTGAGGGCGCCGGCCGCTGCGGCCACGACCCCGGCCATCGCACCCTGCAGGATCTCCTGGCCCTGCTCGGTGTCGGTCGTGCTCTGCAGGGCCGCGCCGACGATCGCAGCGCAGATCCCGGAGAGCGCCGGGCCGAGGTAGCCGACGAGGTTGGCCACACAGCACAGGAGGCTCACGAGGGTGAACCCCGACGCGACCGTACCGCCAGCCGTACCCAGCGCGATACCCACCCCGATCGCCTTTCCATATTGAACGTTCATGCCTACCCCCTCGCCGTTCTTCAGTGGAGTATGGCATGCGTGACGACATCCTTCATCGCATCCGCATCCAGCACGCACCGCGTCACGCCGACAGCATGGTCCAACCACTCTTCCTCTGGGACCCCGCTAGCGGTCAGAACCACCTTCGGGCTGTCAGCGCCTACAGCTCGAAGGCCACCGCCACCCCGAGACACAGCGCCCCCGCCGCACCCGCCACCGTCGACGCCGTCGCGGTGCGGTTCGCCCGCTGCCGCAGCCCCTCCAGCCGCTCGGGGGCCGTCTCGGGGGCCACGTAGTCGCTGATCGTGTTGCGGTTGCCCTGCCACAGCAGCCCGCTGGTCACCAACAGGCCCGTGCCCGACAGCAGCAGCACCTGCTTGGGCAGCGAGCGGAGGCGCCGTTCCTCGTCGTCGAGGTAGGTCTGCCGCGCCGGGGCGAGGAGCGCGTCGGTCGTCAGCCCCGCCACCTCGTCGAGGGCGGGCAGCGGCGCCATCGCCGGCACGTAGCTCGTCCACAGCACCTGGCCCGACGGGGCGGTCAGCTGCACGATGCTCGGCACCGTCGCCGGCCGCAGTCGACTGGGGACCCCATCCACGCGCACATCGACGCCTTCGGGCGCGTCGACCGGCACCCACGGGGGCGGTGCCGACGTGAGGGACCGGGCCCACAGCGCCGCCAGCGGCGAGCCCTCCGACACCGCCTGGCCGTGCATCTCCCCCATCGGGTCGAGGATGCGGGCCTGCTGCAGCGAGCGCAGGGCGGAGCGCTCGGCCCCCAGGGTGTACAGGCGCACGCCCTCGAGGCGATGGATGGCCGCCGCCTCGACCGGGCTGAGCACGGCCTCGGAGCAGGGCAGGCCCAGGGCGACCTCGCGCAGGGCCTGCTGGAAGCCCTCCACATCGAGGGTCGCGAAGGCCGCCTCGGCGCGCTCCCCGGCCGCAGCCAGGGCCCCCGGGCGGGCCACTGCCGCTCCCTCGTCGCAGCGCACCGGTGGGTAGGAGACCCAGGTGGGTAGCGGGTCGCGCGCCGCCAGCCACGCCGCGTCGACCAGCGCTCCGTCGGCGCCGAAGACCTGCACCACCACCGGCTGCCCCAGAGGCCGCTCGTTGCTGGGGCGCCCGTCGACCACCACCTGCACCGCCAGGCTGGTGCCGAACTCCGCCGTCGCCGGCACCCGGAACGCCCCCGCCGCTGCCGCCAGGGCGTCGCTGTCGGCCAGCCACGCCCCCGCCTCCTCGGGCGCCGCACGACGCATCGAGGCCAGCGCCCGCGCCAAGCCAGCGTCGTCGCCTGATCGCTGGGCCAGCAGGGCGCGGTTGCGGTGGAAGCGAGCGGCATCGGAGGGCTCGAGGGGCGCCGGCACACAGGCGATGCGGGCCTCGAGCTCGGCCACTCCTGTGCGGAAGGCCACGTCGTCGCCCGCCAGGCCCTGGGCCCACAGGGCGTCGAGGGCCTCGCGCACCTCGGCGCTCCCCATCGACGCGCCGTCGGGGCAGGGGCCAGCCAGCGCTGCCGAGAGGAGCCACCACATGCGACGCGAGCGTAGCACTGCGCCTCCTCCCACCGGCCTACATCTGCATACAAGGCCACACGCCTACGCCACGGTCACGCCCCCACCCCGAGCCTACCTAAGGAGCAGGAGGCACCGATCATGGCCCGTGGCCCGGCCACCCTGCTGCTGCTCGCGTTCGCGACCCCCGCCCACGCCCTCGACCTGCCGGACTCGGCGCGTCGCTGGGTGCCGGCGCAGTGGTCTACGCAGCCCACGACCGAGCTGTCCGCCCCCGCCGAGGGCGGCTGGGTCCTCGCCCTCGGAGGCGACGAGCTCGTGCAGCTCGTCGACGGGGTCGATCAGGTCGCCACGGTGGCCACCGCCGACGCCCAGCTCACCCAGGCCGAGGGTCGCTCGACCCAGGCGGCCTCGGGGCTGCTGCCACAGCTCAACGGCTCTGCCAGCTGGCAGACCGGCACCCCGAGCGGGGCCTTCGCTGCCCTGGGCGACGCCACCGCCATGGACCAGTACAGCGCCTCCGCCGACCTGACCGTCCCCCTGACCCCATGGACCGCGCTGCCCGATCAGCGTGCGGCCCGCTCCGACCGCCTCAGCGCCTCCGCGGCCCTCCTCGACGCCCGAGCCGACGCCGTCCTCGACCTGACCGCCGCCTTCCTCGACCTCACTCAGGCCCGGGAGAGCCTCGCCATCGTCCAGCAGCAGCTGCAGGTCGAGCAAGATCTACTCACCGTCGCCGAGGCGCGGTACGCCGCGAGCGAGGTCACCGGGGTCGACGTGCTCCAGCAGCGCCAGCAGCTCGCCGCCACCCGCGCCGATCTGCCCGTGGCCCTCGCCGACGTCGGTCGCGCCGAGCGAGCCCTGGCCGCCCTGCTCCGGCTGCCCGCCGACCAGCTCGCCAGCCAGGTCCCCGACCGACTGCCCGAGCCGGTGCTCGTCACCCTACCCAGCCCCACCGAGCTCCTCGACAGCGAGCCCGGCGTGCAGTCCGCCCTGCGCGACTGGGACGCCGCCCGTGCCCGCACCCGCTCCGCTCGGGGCAGCCTCCTGCCCGACCTGTCGTTCACCGCCAGCACCGGCGCTCGCTACACCGAGCTCGTCGACACTCAGATCACCCCCACGTGGTCCGCCGGGGTGCAGGCGAGCGTGCCCTTCTTCGACGGCGGCACCACCTACGGCCGCATCCGCGAGACCTCCGGGGCCCAGACTCAGGCGCTGGTCACCCTCGAGCAAGAAGTGGTGGACCTCGTTCGCGCCGTGGAAGACGCCTTGGCCCTGTGGGACCAGACCACACAGGTCCGCGCCGCGGCCGACGAGACCGAACAGATGGCCCTCGAGGCACTCCAGGCCGCCCAGGCCGGCTACGCCTCCGGGACCTCCACGTACAACTCCGTGTTGACCTCGATCCAGAGCGTCCGCACGGCACGTCAGACGGCCCTTCAGGCCCAGCGCGACCATCTCGACGCCGCCCTCGAGGTCGCCTCGCTGGTCCGCGGCGCCTGGGTGGGATCTCAGGAGAGAGGATGACACGCAAGCTGCTCAGGGGGCTCGCGCCCACCGGGATCGTGCTGGGGTCGCTGCTGTGCGCAGGGGTGATGTGGACGACGCAGTCCACCCGTGCCGAGGGGCAGGCCCAGGAGAACACGCTCACCGCCGTCACCGTGGTGGGGGTCGAGCGGGGGCCCGTGCAGCTCGCCCACACCACCGTCGGCGAGGTCGTGGCGGCCCATGACGTGCCCATCCTCTCCGAGGTGAGCGGCACCCTGTCGTGGGTCGATCCCGGAGTCCATGCAGGGATGTTCGTCGCCAAGGGTCAGGTGGTGGCTCGCCTCGACCCGACAGCCTTCGATGCCGAGGTAGCGGCGGCGGCGTCCACCCTCGCCTCCGCCCAGGAAGAGCTCGCCCTCGAGCAGGGCTCCGGCCACGTCGCCGCCCTGGAGGCCCGGCTGGTCGGCGACATCGCCGACGCCGACCCGGCGCTGATCCGCCGCGAGCCGCAGCTGGCAGCGGCGAAGGCCAGCGTCACCTCCGCCGAGGCGGCGCTGGCCGAGGCGGAGCGCGCCCGGAACCTCACCCGCATCCGCGCCCCCTTCGACGCCATCCTGGCGGAGGAAGACCTCGACGTGGGCCGCCTGGTCACCACGTCGACCCAGCTCGGTCGGTGGGTCGGCACCGCGCGGGCCGAGGTGAGTGTGCCGGTCCCCACGTCCGCCCTCGCGTGGTTCGAGCGGGGCACGGTGCAGGCCGAGCTCCGGCCGCGGGGCGGGGCAGCCGGTGAGGTCCGCGTGGCCCACAGCGTCGGCCCCACCGGGCTCGTCGACCCCACCACCCGCACGGCCAGGGTGCTGGTGCGCGTCGACGCTCCCTACGACACCAGCGAAGGCCCCGCGCTGCTGCCCGGCAGCTTCGTCGACGTCACCCTGCGCGGTGGCGCCCTCGACGACGCCAGCACCCTGCCCGTCGAGGCTCTCGTCGACGGGGGTGCCGTGTGGCACGTCGGCCCCGAGAACACCCTGTACAAGGTCGACGTCGACGTGCTGTGGCGGGCGGGCGACGAGGTGGTGATCTCGGGGGTCGACGGCCTCGACCGCGTGATCGCGCGGCCCACCGGAACCCTCCTCGAGGGGCAGACCGTGCAGGTGCGCGGCCAGGGAGGCGAGGGATGAGTGGGCTGATCGCGTGGATGACTCGCAACCGCGTCGCGGCCAACCTGCTGATGGCGATGCTGGTCGTGGGGGGGCTCGTCGCCGCCACCCACATGAAGCAGGAGGTGTTCCCCGAGTTCGCCGCCGAGGCGGTGACCATCACCGTCTCCTACCCGGGTGCGAGCCCCGAAGACGTCGAGCAAGGCGTGCTGCTGGCCATCGAGGATGCCGTGAGCGGGCTCGAAGGCGTCGACGAGGTCACCTCCCGGGCCGCCGAGGGCTCGGGCTCGGTGACCATCGAGCTGCAGGACGGCGCCGACGTGGCTCAGGCCGTCGACGACGCGCGCAGTGCGGTGTCCACCATCTCCAGCTTCCCCGACGAGGCCGAGACCCCCGAGGTCAGCGAGCTGACCCGACGCCGAGACGTGCTCACCGTCATGGTCTCCGGCGACCAAGACCTCCGCGACCTGCACCAGCTCGCCCTCGATCTCAAGGAAGCGATCACCGCATCCCCCGACGCCAGCGTCGTCGAGATCAGCGGCGCCCCCGAGCGCGTGCTCGACATCCAGGTGAGCGGCGCCGCCCTGCAGGCCTACGACCTCACCCTCGACGAGGTGGCCGCCCAGGTGACGGCAGGCTCGCTGCAGCGCGGGGCAGGCACGGTGCGCACCCGAGCGGGTGACCTCACCGTGCGCATCGACGACCGCAAGGTGGCCGAGGCCGACTTCGCGACCATCCCGGTGCGCACCAGCACCGACGGCGCCACCGTGCGCCTCGGCGACATCGCCACCATCCAGGGCGGCTACGAAGACAGCGACAGCAGCGCGTGGTTCGCTGGCGACCGCGCCGTTCGCCTCGGCGTGTACCGGATCGGCGACGAGACCCCGTCTGACGTCTCCGCCGCGGTGCGCTCGGCGGTGGAGGAGATGGAGGGCCGGCTGCCACCGAGCGTGGCGCTGACGGTGCTGTCCGACAGCTCGGAGGTCCTCGACGCGCGCCTCACCCTGCTCGCGGAGAACGCCGCGCTGGGTCTGGTGCTGGTCCTCGGCATCCTGGCCCTGTTCCTCGACCTGCGCACCGCCGTGTGGGTGTCGATGGGCATCCCCACCTCGTTCTTCGGCGCCTTCCTGCTGCTGCTGTGGTGGGGGGTGTCGATCAACATGATCAGCCTGTTCGCCTTCCTCGTCGTGCTGGGCCTGGTCGTCGATGACGCCATCGTCGTGGGCGAGCAGGTGTTCTACGAGCAGGAGCAAGGCGACGACGCCGTCGAGGCCGCCGTGGGCGGCGCGGGTCGCATGCTCGCGCCCGTGATCGTCGCCATGCTCACCACGGTGTTCGCCTTCACACCCATTCTCGGCATCCCCGGGCGCTTCGGCAAGGTGTTCGCGGTGTTCCCCGTGGTGATCATCGCGGTGCTGATCATGTCGCTGGTGGAGTCCTTCTTCATCCTCCCCGCCCACCTGTCCCACGTCAGCGACAGCAAGGTGTGGAACGTCACCGAGCCCGTGCGCCGCCGGTTCGCTACCGTGCTGCGGCGCTTCATCGAGGGCCCCTACCGCGCCGTGCTCCACTACGGCGTCACCCACCGGGCCACCGCCTACGCCCTGGGCTTCGCCGCCATCGTGCTCGCTGTGGGGCTGGTGGGCACCGGGCGGGTACCGGTGCGCTTCTTCCCCGAGATCGCCGGCGAGACGGTCACCGCCACCGCGCGCCTGCCCTCCGGCACCAGCGATCAGGAGGTCACCGACGCGCGCAGAGCCCTGGAAGACGCCGCCTACCGCGCAGCCGACAGCCTGCAGGTCGCCCACATGGTGCAGGGTGTCGAGAGCATCACCCAAGACGGCGACAGCGGCTCCGAGGAGATCATCACCCGGGTCCACCTGTCGAGCGACGACCCCGATCTGCGGGCCGACCGCGTGGCGGCCATCTGGTCGCGGACCGTGCCCGATCTCGGTCCCGACAGCACCCTCTCCTTCCGCGCCACCCGCGGCCCCGACGCCGGCGAGGCGGTCAACGTCTCGCTGTCCCACACCGACCCCCTCGTCCTCGACCAGGCGGTAGACCACATGCTGGAGACCCTGCGGGCCTACCCCACGCTCACCAACGTCGAGAGCTCCCTGTCGGTGGGCACCGAGGCCCTCGAGCTGCAGCTCACCCCCGCCGGCGAGGCCCTGGGCCTCACCACCCAGGGGCTGTCGAGTCAGGTGCGCGCGGCCTTCGAGGGCGCCGAGGCCTACAAGGAGATCGACGGACGCACCGAGCGCACCGTGCGGGTGCGCCTGCCCGAGGCAGAGCGGGTGCACACCAGCGAGGTAGGCCAGCTCCCGGTGCGCATCGACACCGACGCCTGGGCGCCCCTCGACACGGTGGCCGAGCTCGTGCCGAGCGTCGCGCCGGCGGTGATCCGTCGCTCCGACGGGCGTCGGGAGGTGTCGGCCACCGCCGACCTCGCCCCCGGCGTGGCGTCGGCGACCGCGATCCGCGAGGAGCTGATGGCCGAGGCCGTGCCCCAGCTGCTCGCCGAGGTCCCCGGCCTGTCGGCACGCATGAGGGGCGAGGCCGAGGAGCAGGAGGAGTCCCAGACCGCCATGATCTCCGCCACCCTGATGGCGCTGATGGCCATCTACTCGCTGCTCGCGGCCACCTTCCGCAGCTACAGCCAGCCCATCGTGGTGATGTCGGTCATTCCCTTCGCCATCGTCGGCGCCGTCTACGGCCACTTCGTGGTGGGCCTACCCCTTTCGATGATCAGCGGCTTCGGGGTCATCGCCCTCGCCGGCGTGGTGGTCAACGACAGCCTGGTGTTGATGGACGCCGCCAACGAGCTCCGCGCCGCCGGAGCCACCCCGGTCGAGGCCATCACCCAGGCCGGAGAGCGACGCTTCCGCCCCATCCTGCTCACCTCCCTCACCACCTTCCTGGGCCTGGCGCCCATGATCACCGAGACCAGCATCCAGGCTCAGTTCCTGATCCCCATGGCGGTGAGCCTCGGCTTCGGTATCCTCCTGGCTACGGTGGTCGTGCTGCTGCTGGTGCCGGTCATCTACCTGACCCTCGACGACGTGGTCTCCCTGCGCTGGTGGCCTGTCGCAGAGGGCCCCCTCGACGGCGATGCCCTGTCCCACCAGCCGTAGGAGGCGCCGTGAACGATGCAAGGCTGCTCCTGGTGGAAGACGACGAGCCTCTCGCTCAGCTGATGGCCGACGCGCTGCGTCGAGGCGGGCTGCAGGTCGACCTCGCTCACCGCGGCGACGGCGTCGTCGAGCGCATCCACCGCGACCAGCCCGACCTGGTGGTGCTCGACGTGATGCTGCCCGGCATGGACGGCTTCGAGATCTTGCGGGCCCTGCGCCCGGGATGGGCCGGGCCGGTGCTGATGCTCACCGCCCGGGGCGATGCCTTCGACCAGGTCGCGGGCCTGGAGCTGGGCGCCGACGACTACGTGGCGAAGCCCGTTATCCCCCAGGTGCTGCTGGCCCGGGTGCGGGCGTTGCTCCGGCGTGCGCGACCGACCGACCCCGCCAGCGCCGTGCAGACCTTCGGCGACCTGCAGATCGTGCCCAGTGCCCGCGAAGCGCGCGGGCGCAAGGGGGTGATTCCCCTCAGCGACGCCGAGTACGACCTACTGGCCTACCTGGCCTCCCGGGCGGGCGAGGTGGTGGAGCGCGACGAGCTGTTCCGCGCGCTGCGTGGCATCCCCTACGACGGGCTCGACCGGTCCATCGATCTGCGGGTCAGCAAGCTGCGCGCCCAGCTACGCGACCACCTCGACGGCCGCTCCCCGATCCGCACGGTGCACGGTCGCGGCTACCTGTTTGCGGTGGCCCCCCGGTGAGCCGCCTGTTCCTCAAGCTGTTCGTGCTGCTCGCCCTGGCCGTCTTCGGCTCCGGGGCCCTGGTGATCGGGATCTTCGACTACTCGGTCTTCCCCACCGAGAACCGGCGGCTGGAGGCGAACGTGGGCCCCGGCGTGGCGGCGCTGGCCCAGCGCATCGGGGAAGGAGCCGATCCGAACGAGGTGCTGGCACAGGCCCGCCAGGGCGCTGGCGACACGCTGGCTATCCTGCCCCTCCACCTGGTTCCGGCCACCGAGGAGGCCCGGGCCCGCCTCGAGGCAGGGGCGCCGGTGATCGGCGGCGAAGGCCCTGATCGTACCGCCTGGGCGCTCGTGCCCGGCCGCGACGAGGTGGTGGAGATGGCGCTGCTGTCGTACCACGGCAGTCGCGTGCAGTGGGTGGGGTTGCCCGCGACCCGCGCCTTGGGTCGACCGGCCACGGCCGAGGAGGAGGCCTCCCTCAGCGAGCTCGACAGGGCCCGCCTCGCGTGGCGGAGCATCGCTCTCGATCGCTCGCGGATCGCGTGGTCCGACCAAGGGGCGGTGCGGGTCGCCGACCTGCCCAGCTTTGTCCGCGGGCGGGAGCTCGGCATGGGGCTCACCCTCCTCGGGACCTCCCTGGCGATCCTGTTCAGTTTGTTGCCGATCCGCCGTGAGCTGCTGGCCCTCGACCAGGGGGCCCGGCGCCTGCGTGAGGGCGACCTGTCGGCACGGGTGGAGGTCGGCCCGCGGGTGGGCCCTGTGGGGGAGGTCAGCACCCAGGTGAACGCCATGGCCGATCGGGTGCAGCAGCTGATCCAGAGCCACGAGGAGCTGCTCAGATCGGTCTCCCACGAGCTGCAGACCCCGCTGGCCCGGCTGCTGTTCGCCATCGATGCCCTGCAGGAGAGTCCCGAGCCCCACGACGAGCTGCTGCAGGGGATGCGGGGCACGGTCGACGAGCTGCGCGTGCTGGCGGAGGAGGTGCTGCAGTTCCACCGGCTCGGGCGGGGTCAGGAGCACCTGCTGGAGCGCGAGCCCGTCGACCTGGCCGAGCTCGCCGGCGACGTGGCCCTGGCCTTCGAGGGGGTGAGCGTCGAGGCGCCCGAGCAGGGTGCCTTCGTCGATGGCGACCCGCGCCTGCTCTACCGTGCCCTGCGCAACCTCGTGGAGAACGCGGTGGTGTACGGCACGCCCCCAGTGGTGCGGGTAGGTCCCGACGACGGCGGGGTCGTCGTGCACGTCGACGACGGCGGAGACGGCGTTCCCGAGGCCGCGCGCGAGCGTATCTTCGAGGCCTTCTACCGAGTGGAGGGCAGCCGGGCCCGCGCCACGGGGGGTACCGGCCTGGGGCTGGCCATCGTGCGCCGGGTCGCCGAGCGCCACGGAGGCTGGGCGTCGGTGGGCGACAGCCCCGAGGGGGGGGCGCGGTTCACCGTGTGGCTGCCGCGTAGTCCGCCCCGCAGCGGCGGCACCACTCCGGCCTGAGGCGCGCCGTCGGCTATGCTCCGCCGCAGGAGGCGCCGTGACCCGGGCGTGGACGCTCGCATGTGTAGCAGCAGCCCTGGCGGCATCCCCTGCCCTCGCCGCCGAGCCGTCCCCTGCGTGGGGCGCGGCCACCACCAGGGTGGAGCCGGTCGCCGAGCTGGCGCTGGTCGACGTGAAGGCCATGCGTCGGGCCCGCACCCTCGGCACCGCTTCCCTCATCGCTCCCGCGGTCAACCACGTGGGCTTCCTGGCGTCGAGTCCCCTGCTGGAGGCCGACACCCTCGACGCAACCGGAGGAGGCGCACTAGGCCTCACCAGCTTGGGGGCGCTGGGCATGCTGGTGGTGCCTGCCTGGCTCGACGTCAACGCCCAGCGCTCGCGACGCACCATCGCCAGCCAGGGCGGAAGCGTGCGCAAGGTGAGCGCCCCCGTGCTCACCGCCGTGCTGTCGGTGGTGCCCATCCTGCTCCGGGGCGTGCCGGAGGCCGGCGAAGACACCGCCCCCGGCCAGGTGGCCCTCGCCTACGCCAGCTACGCCGCCGTCGTGGCCCTGCCCCTCAACCAGCTGCGCCACAACCGCCTCGCTCGCCGCCGTGCGGGCTGGCTGGAGGGCACGTGAGGCGCATGGCGAGGCCGACCCTGTGCCTGCTCCTCGCGGCCTGCACCTGGGTCGACGACGAGGCCGACCGGGAGCGCCGCGACAACGACGGCGACGGCATGCCGATGACCGCCGACTGCAACGACGAAGACGCCAGCATCACCAGCCTGCCTGCCGCCGACGACGTCATCGGGTGCGGGGAGGTCGTCACCGCGACGGTGCTCGGCGCCGACGCGCTGAGCACCAGCACCTGCCTGCACCCCCTCCGCGACGGCGAAGAGCTCGCGCAGTACGGCTCGCAGGAAGACCTGTGGTCGCTGTCGCTGGCACGCGACCAGCGGGCGACCGTGCGCCTGGTGCCGGGCGCGGGCTTCACCCAGGCCGACGAGGCACCCGGCGGCGGGCCCATCGACCTCGACCTGGCCGGCATCGTGCTGTGGGCTTGGCCCAACGGCTACTGCGCCCGTGACGGCTGCACCCTCGGGCTGCCCCTCACCGGGCCCAGCGGAGCCATCGATCGGGAGGTGACGCTGTCGCTCGACGGCGCCGACGCCGACGCCTTCGTGCTGGTGGTGAGCGCGTCGCGTGGCTCGGGCTACGAGCTGTCGGTGAGCTGCACGCCATGAGGCTGGCCGCCGGCGACGAGGTCGATCGCTACGAGATCGTCGGCCTGCTCGGCGAGGGCGGGATGGCCTCGGTCTACCTGGTGCGACACCGCCTGCTCGGCTCCGAGCACGTGCTCAAGGTGCTGTCGCTGAGCGGCAAGGGGCTGGCCGAGCGGCTGATGGACGAAGGCCGCGTGCAGGCCGCCCTGAGGCATCCCAACGTCGTGGAGGTCACCGACGTGGTCCTCACCCACGGCGCCCCGGGCTTGATCATGCGCTACGTGCGCGGCCCCAGCCTCGATGCCCTGCTCGACGAGCGCCGCCTCACCCTCGACGAGGTCCGCCTGCTGGTGCCACGGATCCTGGCCGGGGTGCGCGCGGCCCACGAGCTCGGCTTCGTGCACCGCGACCTCAAGCCGGCCAACGTGCTGCTGTCGGTGGAGCGCGGAGGCGTCGTCCCCCAGGTGGCCGACTTCGGGCTGGTGAAGCGCACCGACGGGCACAACCGCACGGCGAGCGGCGCCACGATGGGCACCCCCCAGTACCTCGCCCCCGAGCAGATCCGCGGGGCCGACAAGGCCGACGCCAGGGCCGATCTGTTCTCAATGGGTGCCGTCTGCTACGAGCTGCTGTGCGGTCGGCCGCCCTTCGACGCCGACAACGTCTACGACATCCTCACCCAGGTGTCCGAGCTCGACTTCGTGCCCCTGCACGAGCGCGCCCCCGACGTGCCCGAGCCCATGCTGGCGGCGGTGGCGGCGGCGCTGCAGCCCCTCGACCAGCGCGTCGAGAGCGTCGAGGCCTTCTGGTCGTTGTGGGACCCCACGACAAGCCTCGACGAGGCCGCCGCCGGTCCCGCCCCATGGAGCACCGACGAGATCGTGTCCCTCGCCCCGGCGCGACCCAGCCCCAGCGAGGTGCCGAGCGGCACCTGGAGCGACGCGGGCGCGGCCACCAGCGCCGACGCCACCTTCGCCGACAGCCTCGCGCCGGTCGCACCGTCTCCGACGCCGGTGCATCCCACCCTGCCGGCTCCCCGCTCCCGCGCCCCCCTCGTCGTCGCCGCCTTGGTGGCCATCGTGGTGGCCGCCACCGCGGGGGCGGGGGTCGCTGGCCTCGCCCTGTTCGCCGGTCTCTCCGCCGGAGGGTCCGCCCCGGAGGAGGTCCTCACCGCGCCGGAGCCGGAGCCGGAGCCTGTGACCGAGCCCGAGCCCGCGCCACAGCCCGCCCCGGAACCCGAGCCGCAGCCCGCTCCCGAGCCCGCGCCCGCGTCGCAGGCAGAGCCCACGCCCAAGCCCGAACCCAAGCCCGCCCCCGTGCCCGACGAGGGCCAGGCCACCTGGGCCGTCGCCCTCGGCGACGCCGGCAGCACCGCGGTGCTGATCGGTGCCGACGGCCGCGAGCATCCACCGGGGCCGATCTCGCCGGGCAGCTATCGCCTCGTGCTGCGCGTGCCCGGCGCCCCCGACGCCGGCTTTCCCCTCACGGTCGAGCCCGGTGCGGCGGTGTCGGCCACCTGCGTGATGCGGAACTGCCAGATCACCCGGTGACCCTCAGGCTGAGCCCTGGCGGGCCTGTCTCACGATCTCCTGAGGGTCCTTCCCCAGGGCCTCGGCCACTGGGGCCACCACCACGCCCTCGAGGATGTGCAGCATCTGCCTCTCCCCGAACGGGGGCCGACCCGGCCGCGCCCACTGGGTGCGCAGGAAGATGGCTAGCGGCTCGGGGCGGAAGTCGCGCATCCGGTGGGTGAAGTCGGCGTAGCGCTCCTTCCACGAGCGCTCGTCGGCGGGCAGCGGCGCCAGCAGCCGCGCCAGGCGCTCCTCGGCCTCTTCCACCGTGGGCAGCGGGTGCGGGTACGACAAGTCGACGGGCACCACGGCCACCCCACCCTCGTCGAGGCGGACGACGTTGCTCAGCCGCCCGTGGTGGTCCTCCACCGCCTCCACGGTGCCCATCCCACAGTCCGTTCCTCGAATCGCCGGGCACAGCACCCGGTCGCCTACCTCGTACGTCGGCACGGGCCCTCCAAGGGCTCCATCCTATCTACCCCCCGAACGTGGGGCTGCCCCTCCCCACCCGCCGACCCCCGGAGCGACAAAACGATCCCGTTTCCGGGGCCATCCACGGGCCAAGGTCCACAACGCGCGCGGAACACCCCTTGCGTCACGCGCCGCCCACCGGAGGTCGCCGTGCGCTCGTTCCCCCTCGTCTTCGCCGTGGCCTGCACGTCCTACGTCGCGGGCACCGCTCGCCCCCTCGACACGTCGCGAAACCCCCCGGGCCACGACCCCTCCTGCGAGGCCGGCAGCCACTGCCACCCGCTGGTGATCGACGAACTCCCCTTCGTGGCCGAGGGCGACACCACCGACAGCAGCGAGCGCCACATCGACCAGTACGGCTGCAGCAGCAGCGACGAGGGGGGCACCGAAGTGTGGTACGTGGTCGACCTGCCCCAGCCCGGGACGCTGTTCGCCTCGGTCGACGAGGTGAGCGGCGACGGCATCGACGTCGACGTGCACATCCTCACCAGCACCGACGCGGGCAGCTGCCTGGCTCGCGACAACGCCGCCACCTCCGCGGCGGTCGACGCAGGCTTCGTATTCGTCGTCGTCGACACCTGGCGCAGCGCCACCGGCGCCGAGTACCCCGGGCCCTACGAGCTGGTGGTGGACTTCGTCGCCGACCCCGTCGACGAGGGCTCCGCGCCGATGCCCGACACCTCGGTCGACACCGGTCGGGGCGGCCCCTGCCCAGCAGACATGGTGGCTATCGAGGACTACTGCATCGACCGCTACGAGGGCCACCTCGTGGGCCAAGACCCCTACCAGGTCCCGACCGAGGGCGTCGCCGCGAACGCACGGGGGGCCGTGCCCCAGGGCTACCTCTCCGGACAGACGGCGGCCCTGGCCTGCGAGGCGGCGGGCAAGCGCCTGTGCACCTCCGATGAGTGGGTCCGCGCCTGCGAAGGGCCTCACGGCAACGTCTACCCCTACGGCAACAGCTACGACCCGACCGCCTGCAACGCCGACGGGCGCTCCCCCCACCCCATCGTCGAGGTGTTCGGCAGCAGCGCCCAGTGGAACAGCACCGAGATGAACGACCCCCGTCTGAACCAGCTCGCCGACGGCCTCGCTCCCTCGGGAGACTACGACGCGTGCGTCACCGACGAGGGCGTCTACGACATGCACGGCAACGTGCACGAGTGGGTCGCCGACACCTCCGGCGTGTTCCGAGGTGGCTTCTACGTCGACGCCAGCATCAACGGCACGGGCTGCAGCTACCGCACGACCCGCCACACCTTCGACTACCACGACTACAGCACGGGCTTCCGCTGCTGCGCCAACCCCTAGGCGCCTGCCTGCCCCGCGCGACGCGTCCTACCGTCGCAGGCGGGCCTCGCTCACCGCCGCCCATGACCGGGTGCGCCGGGGCGACATACCGGCGCGACGAAGAGCGCTCAACGCTCAGCGAGTGACGACGAACGTGCCCTGAACGTCGAGGACCGCGACGAACAGGTCGACGCTCCCCGTGAAGGACCCCTCGAGCGTGTCGACCACGAAGAAGCCGTCCCAGGGAACGGTCTCTTGGAAGCCAAGCACGTCGAAGACCAGGTCGCCCTGGGCGAGGTCGGGCACCATGACGCCGCCGTCGAGCGTGGCCTGCGCCGCGTAGCCCAGCAAGGGGCAGCTGATCGCCGGTGCAGCCCCGATGATCTGCGGCACGCCGGCCTCGTCGACCGTGATGGTCGCTTGACCCGTGCACACATCCGAGACGGGCACCGGGAAGATCAGCCCGCTGGCCTCGACCTCCACCACCATGTCGCCGACGTACACCCCGTCCCAGCTGCGGACCCCGGTGTCTGCGGTGTCGACATCGGTGTCCGTGTCCGTGTCCGTGTCCGTGTCCGTGTCCGTGTCCGTGTCCGTGTCCGTGTC
>CBDUIC010000111.1:0-23770 GCA_965367245.1 uncultured bacterium
GTCGGTGTCGGTGTCGGTGTCGGTGTCGGTGTCGGTGTCGGTGTCGGTGTCGGCATCGGAGGGCAGCGGGCTGCTGTCGTCGGCACCGTCTTTGTCACCGCCGCAGGCAGTGGTGAGCAAGAGGCAGGCAAGAAAGGTCCACTTCACGGTACTCATGAGACAGCTCCCGGGGTCGGCGCCGCCTATCCTCTACGGGGGGCACAGTCGAGGCGGATTGTCAGCCTCGTACCCGGAACGATACCGGATCGCTCGCCCGGTCTCCGACCCGCACCATCACCTCGTGCTCCCCCGGCTGCAGGGGCCAGGCGGCGTCGTAGGGCCACGCGGGCTCGGCCACCGGCTGCCCGTCGACGTACCAGGTGACGGTGGGCACGGGCGGGTCGACCTCGACCGACAGCTCGAGGGTCTGGGTCGTGGGGTCGTAGCCGGGCTCGACGAGGAACACGTCGTCGGGGAGGGGATGGGTGACGACGACGGCGTCGACAGCGAGCGCGTCGGGAGGGCAGTTGGGGGACCACGCCGACGGCCCGCGCTCGGTGGGATGCTCGGCCTCCCAGCGGGCGTAGGCACGGGGGAGCCTCGTCACGACGCGCTCCTCGACGTGCTCCGAGGGGCAGCGGTCCGACGCGCGCAGGCCGTTGCGGCGGTCGATGCGCACCACCTGGTGCCAGTCGCAGGTCGCGTCGGGGTCGACGGCGTCGTGGGGGAGGTGCAGCGCGCGGCTGTGGGGACAGTGGTCGCCGGGGGCCTGGCCCGACAGGGCGCACACCTCGACGTGGGCGATGCCGTCGGGGGGCGGCGAGGGAACGGGGCGGCGGTCGACGCTGCCCTGCAGGACCACGTGGTCCATCACCTGACGGAACAGCGGGCCAGCCCCGACGGCGCCCGACAGCTGGTCCATGGGCTTGCCGCCGAAGTCGCCGGCCCACACGGCCACGGTGTAGCGGTCGGTGTAGCCGACGGTGAGGCTGTCGCGGAAGTTGGTGGACGTGCCGGTCTTCACGGCCACGGGGTAGGCGAAGCGCAGTGGGTTGCCGGGGCCGAAGGCGCGGATCCGCAGGGCTTCGTCGGACAGCACGTCGGTGATCATCCACGCGGTGGCCTCCGACACGAGAGGCTCGCCGTCGGCGATGGGGGTGTCGGCGGTGAGCCGAGCCCTGCAGGTCTGCCCGCCACGGGCGAAGGCGGCGTAGCCCTGGGCGAGGTCGAGCAGGGTCACCTCGCCGTTGCCCAGGGTGAGGCCGAGGCCGTAGTGGTCGACATCGTCGGTGAGGGTGGAGAAGCCGGCCCGGCGCAGGGTGTGCAGCACGCCGTCGATGCCCGCCGCGTTGGCGAGCCGCACCGCGGGCACGTTGAGGCTCCGCCCGAGGGCCTCGCCGGCGAGCACGGGGCCGGTGAACCGCTCGCTGTAGTTGCGGGGGCGCATCAGCTGCCCGCCCCCGTCGAGGTAGCGGGTGGGGATGTCGGCGAGGACCGAGGCGGGATGAAAGCCCTCCTCGAAGGCGACGGCGTAGGTGAAGGGCTTGAGGGCGGAGCCGGGCTGGCGGGGAGCCGTGGCTCCGTTGACCGAGGCGTCCCACCAGTCGGTCGACCCGACCATCGCGAGCACGTCGCACTGCTCGTTGTCGAGCACCACCACCGCGGCCTGGGTGAGGCCCCCGTAGGAGAGGCTCGCCACGTGCTCGCGGACCATGCGCTCGACGGGCCGCTGCACGTCGAGGTCGAGGGTGGTGTGGACCACGCCAGGAGCAGGGCCCGCCGCCAACACCTCCTCGGTGAAGTGCATGGCGTCGGGCCGATCGGCGGTGCGGTTCGCCAGGACCAATGGCTCGGCGAGGGCCTGGGCGTGCTGGTCGGCGTCGATGAAGCCCATGGCCAGCATGCGGTCGAGGACGTGGGCCTGGCGTGCCTTCGCGGCCTGGGGGTCGCGGAAGGGGTGGTGGTGGGACGGTGCCTGCGGCAGGCCGGCGATCAGGGCCCCCTGGGCCAGCGACAGGTGGCGGGAGGGGACCCCGAAGGTGCGCTGCGCGGCGGCCTCGACGCCGATGGTGCCGGCGCCGTAGGGGGCGCGGTTGAGGTAGTGCTCGAGCAGGGTGGCCTTGTCGACGCTGCGCTCGAGGCGCACGGCGTCGACCATCTGCCAGGCCTTGCCCTGCAGGGTGCGGGGGTGGTCGGCGAGGAGCCGCGCGAGCTGCATGGTGAGGGTGGAAGCCCCCGACACCACCCGCCCGGCGCGCAGGCTGTCGGCCACGGCCCGGGCCCCAGCGCGGGCGTCAATGCCGTGGTGGTCGTGGAAGCGCTGGTCTTCGACGGCGAGGGTGCCCTTGACCACCCATGGCGACAGCTCGTCGAGGGCGACCCACTCGGCCCGCGCGCCCTGGGGCCCGACGGCCTCTCGGAGCAGGTCGCCGTCGCGGTCGACCAGGCGCCAGCTCGCCGGGCGCTCCTCGAGGCGCTGCACCGGGTAGGGGTGGGCGCGCAGGGCGAGCTCGCCACCGAGCAGGCCGACCACGACGGCGACGGCGACGAAGCGACCGACGTGTCGCAGGCGACGGGCGGTGGCCGACAGGGCCGCGGGGCTCATGGGGCCCCCGGAGCAGCGATGGTGACGTAGTCGATGGCGGAGCTGGCGAAGGTCGACAGGTCGTACATGGCCTCGACGCCGGCGGCGGGGCGCAGGAAGGAGCCGGGTGTGGTGGCGCGGGCGACGTAGTGGTACTCGACGGTGCCGGCGGGGAGGGCGTCGGCGTAGAAGGCCACGCGGTGGTCGCGCACCTCCTGGTACGACAGGTGCGCCAGGCCTCGCTCGACCTCGGGCGACAGCGCGCCCATGTCGACGGTGCGGGTGGTGGCCAGCGAGGTGTTCAGGGGCTCGAGGCCCGCGGGCAGCTTGTCGTCGATGGCGACGTAGTTGAGGTCTTCCTCGGTGGTCACCCGCAGCCGCACCCGCACCAGCTCGCCGAGGGCGATGCGGTCGGACAGCTCCTCGCTGCTCATGGTCTCGTAGGTGCGCTCGATGGTCGCCCCGGAGCTACGCGGCGCCCGGTTGTCGGGGGTGAGCTTCACGTCGTACTCGGCGCGCACCGTCACGTTGGCCGGCGTGCCGCTCGCGGTCAGCTGCACGGTCTGCTGGGCATCGGTGAGGTCGTCGGGGCCCAGGGTGAGGCGGCGGGTGCTGCGGGAGAGCACCTCGAGGGCGCTGGTGGGCACGTCGACGCCGTTGTGGGCCATGGTGATGGCGGGGGCGTCCTTGCCCCCGGCGCTGCCCTTGGCGGCGAGGGTGTAGATGCCCATGATGCCGAACACGTTCTCCTGGGTGTTGCCGAACAGGCCTCCGCGCTGCCGGCCCAGCAGGCCCTCGAGGAGCTTGGGGGTCACCGGCTCGCTGGTGCCGCCGCTGGCGTGGGCGAGCAGGGCGGTGGCGTGGGTGCGCATGGGGCTGTCCATCGAGTAGCCCCCCTTGGGCTTGCCCTCGAACCAGGCGCTGTCGGCGTCTTGCTCGGCAGCCTTGCGCACCTCGGCGAGGAGGGGCTCGGTGAGGGGATGGCCGCCGTCCATCTCGCTGGCGGCGATGGCCAGGAAGGACAAGCCGAAGGGGGTGAGCTTGTCGCGCTTCTCCCACAGGGCGGACAGGGCGGCGGGCTGGGGGCGACCGAGGCGGCCCAGCGTCATCACGAACAGGGCGCGGGTGTCGCCGTCGGCGATGCGGCCGTGGGGGATGGACTCGGTCACGTCGCCCTTGCGCAGGGTCTGCTCGAGGTAGTCGGCCATGCGGTCGAGGGAGTCCTGGGGCACGTCGTAGCCACGCTGCTTTGCTTCGATGAGGGCGGTGAGGCCGAAGCTGGTGGCGAAGGCATGGGGCTCGGTGCCGCCGGGCCAGTACGACAGGCCGCCCCCCTCGGTCTGGAAGGACAGGATGCGGCGGACGCCAGCCTCCGCGTAGTCCCGCAGCTCCTCAGGGGGCACGTCGACGCCGATCTGTGGCAGCAGGTCTTCCAGCACGACGAGGGGGTAGGCGGTGCTGGTGGTCTGCTCGATGCACCCGTTGGGGTAGCGGAGCAGGTACTGCACGCTGTCCTTGAGCTTGGTGAGGGCGGTGGTGCTGGCGACGACCTCGACCCGCTCGGTGCCGGGCACCCGGTCGTCGGGGAAGGTGAAGGACAGCTCCCGGGTGCCGGTGACGGCAGACTCCACCAGCTGCTTGCGCCGCACTCCGGGCTCGCGGATGGGGATGCGCACCTCGATGTCGTCGGCGTAGTCGCCCATCACGGCGGCGTAGCGGAGCACGAGCTCGTCGCGGTCGCGGACCTCGGGGATGGTCAGCGGGATGTCGATGGTGCCGGTGCCCTGGGCGGGCAGTTCGGCCGACAGCGCGTCGTCGGGGAAGCCCACGCCCTCGCCGGTGACGCGCACGGTGGCGGGCCGGCCCTGGTCGGTGCCGTTGTGGAGGATGGCGGAGACGGTGAGCTGGTCGCCGGGGTGCACGAAGCGCGGCAGCACGGGCTGCACCATCAGCGGGAGCTTGACGGTGACCTGGTCGTCGGAGGACCCCGCTCGGCCCTCGGTGTCGATGGCGACGGCCATGATCCGGTAGGTGGTGGTGTTGTCGGGCAGCTCGAAGCGCACGGTGCCCTTGCCGTCGGCCCCGACCGGCACGTCGTGCTGGTAGAAGGCGGTGGACTCGAACAGGTTGCGCAGCTCGTTGGTGGGCAGCTGGCCGGGGATCATGCCGCCGTCGCCGCCGGGGAACAGCACCTCGCGGCGCGCCCGCTTGGCGTGGGCGAGCTCGAAGCGCCCGTCGGCGGTGCGCACGCCCAGGGGCTCGGCGGGGTACAGCTCGGCGACGGGATCCGGTGTCTGGTGGCCGGTGAGCCCGAGCACCGCCTCGTCGACGACCATCACGGCGACCTGGCCTTGCACGGGCTGGCCGGAGGGGTCGGTGAGGGACAGGTCGACGGCCAGCTGGCTGCCGGGCACGGCGATGGCCTTGCTCGGGGCGACCCCGACGGCGAGCCGCTGCTCGGTGGTGTCGACGGCGAGCTCGGTGATGCCGAGGCGGAAGGCCGGGGCGCCGGTCTCGAAGCCGGTGGGGTCGACCTCGTCGTGGATGCGCCCGCGCAGCAGGGTGATGGAGGCGTAGACGTTGGGGGCCATCTCGCCGGTGATGGGCACGTCGATGCTGGGCGTGTCCTCGTCGATGGTGAACACCCGCTGCTCGATGACACCGTCTCGCTCGAGGGTGAGCAGGCCGGTGGCGGTCTCGAAGGGGGTCTGCACCACGAGCTTGGCCACATCCCCTGGGGCGTAGCGGGGCTTGTCGGCGACGACCTCGATGCGCTCTTGGTCGAAGCGGGGCCACGCCGTGGGCTGGTCGCCGGTGGCGGTGAGCTCGAAGCCGGCGACCACGTCGCGCTGGTCGGGGTCGCGGGCCCAGGCACGCACCCGGTAGCGGCCCGCCTGGGGCACCACGAAGGTGCAGATAGCGGCGGCCTCGGTGGTGCGCACGGTGCAGGAGGTGTCGTCGGCCACCACTTCACGGTTCAGGGTCTGGGTGCTGTCGTCGGTGGCGACCCGCACGGTCTGGTGGTGGTCGATGCGCTCGAGGCGGGCCTTGACCTGCACGCCGGGCACGGCCGAACCGTCGGGGCTCACGGCGACGATGGGCACCTCGACGGTGTCGCCCGCAGCGACCACGTCGCGGACGGGGGCTCGCACGCCGACGTAGAAGCGCGCAGCGTGCACGACCTCGGAGCGGCGGCCGGTGTACTCCTGGCGGTCGAGGTCGGTGACGCTGGCCTCGACGGTGTAGCGCATGGGGCCGGTGGAGCTGGGGTGGCTCGGCGTGAAGCGCACGGTGCGGTGGCCCTGGCCGTCGAGCCGCGCGCTGCCGGTGTCGAGGGTGACCGCTGCGGCGTCGGGGGGGCCGTCGGTGAACTGGAAGCCGGGGAAAGAGGCGGGCCGGAAGGGCTGGGGGGTGCGGGTGACGCTGTACTGCACCGGGCGCCCGTCGAGGGTGCCGCCGTGCAGGTAGCTGGCGCTGAGCACGGCGGCGGCGGGCTCGCCGCGGGTCCAGGCCTGCTCGGTGTCGATGGCCACCTCGAAGGTGGGGATGCGGTACTCCTCGACCCGGAAGTCGCGGGAGGTGGCCTGGCCGTCGACGGTGGCGCGCAGCTTGTAGACGCCCACGGCGGCCCCCGATGCGAGGTCGATGGACAGCGAGGCGGAGCCGTAGGCATCGAGGGTCTTGGTGGACTCGGTCACCTGCTGACCTCGGGCGTCGATGACCTCGAGCTTCGCGCGCTGTCCGGCGAGACCGGGCCCCGCCATGACGGTGCTGTGCACGGTGTCGCCGGGTCGGTAGGCACCCCGCTCGGTGAACAGGGCGGTGGGCAAGGGCTCGGCGCCCTCGGTGGTCCCCCGAAGGGCGAAGCGCCAGGGCTGCGACAGCCGGTCTTCGGCGAGGGTGAGCACGAGCCGGTCGTTGCCCTGCTCGGCGACGACGTACAGGTTGCCCTTCACCCCGTGGCCGTGGGCAGCGGCGATGTCGGCGAGGCGGGCGATGCCGTCGCCGTCGGTGGTAGCGGTGGCGAGGGCCTTGCCGTCGGCGCCGACGACGCGCACGCTGGCGTCGGGCCGCGGGGTGGCATCCGACAGGGAGGTGACCCACGACATCACGCCGCCCTCGAAGACCTTGGCGGTGGCGCCGAGGTCGCTGGTCTGCACCAGCACGGCACGGGTCATGGGGCCGGTGGACTCGGTGCCGAGGCTGTCGGCGGCCACCTCGATGCAGCGCAGGCCGGGTCCACCCGGAAGATCGACGGTGACCGTGCCCCGGTCGTTGAGGGGAGCGTCCCAGCTCGGGGCTTCCAGGCGCTGGCCCCTGCCTGCGAGGTCGTGGTCGGCGCAGGTGGCCCGGGCGCCTCGGGCGAGGGCGCGGGCGTAGGCCTCGGGGGTGTCGAAGTCGAAGGCGGTCACCTGCATGTCGGCCAGGTTGCGGCCGCGGACCTCCAGTGAGGGCCGGGCGAGCTCCGAGGTGATCGGCAGCGAGGGCACCCGCAGCTCGGGGGGCAGGTCGCGGCTGCGGAACCGGATGGTGAACGGGTCGAAGGGGTTGCCCAGGGCGTCGACGGCCTCGTCGCTGGGACGCACGGTGTAGGTGGTGCCGGGGGCCAGCCGCAGGCCGATGCCCGCGTAGCCCCACGAGCCGGCAGCACGCACCTCCTCGGGAGGAGGCTGGATGTCGAGCATGGCCAGGCGCTCGGGCTCGATGGGATCGGACAGCTGCAGGCGCAGGGTGGTGTCGAGGGAGACGGGCTCGTCGGGGCTCTGCTCGCCGTAGCGGTCGTCGTAGTGGGCCCAGCTGTCGAGGGTGAGCTGGTCGTCGACGGTGAGGTCCCACACCTCCTCGCCGTCGTGGGAGGGGGCGCGGAAGGTGAGCGTGCTGTCGCGGGGCGGGTCGAAGCGCAGGTCGACGGCGACGACGTAGCGCAGGTCGACCTCATTGGCGGTGTAGGTAGACAGCGCTCGCGTCAGATCGGTGGGGCCGGTGACCTCGACCGGCAGCGTGCGACCGCTCTCGTCGGTGAGCTGCAGGCCCTTCGCGATGTCGTCGGGCTCGACGGGCTGGTCGTAGAGCACGAACAGGGGACCCCGCCCGATCTCGAAGCGGAAGTGGTTGAGGAAGCCGACGAAGCGGGGCTTGCCAGGCTCCACCGCCCAGCTCGCCACCTTCGAGCCCACCCGGAACTCCGGCACCCAGACCCGGCCGTTCCAGGGGCCGAGGGTGTCGTCGTCGAAGCCGCGGGGGGACAGCCCGGCGATGCGCACCTCCGTCTCGGAGCCGTAGGGAAAGGCCTCCTCCGCCGAGACGAACTGCAGCTGGTTGTTCTCGATCCACTGCCACTCACCGTCTTGGGGTGGGTCGAGGGTGATGGCCGGGATCTCGGCGAGGTCGAGCTCGAGGTCGGCCACCACGGGGTGGCTGAAGGTGATGACGGGGTCGCAGCTGTTCGTGCTGCAGCGACCGAGGGAGGCGCTCAGCTCGGGGGCATCGCTGGGCGGGGGAGGCGGAGGGGGGGGCTCGGCCGGCAGATCGCGCTCGGGCGGCGCCGCGGCGACGAAGGCGGGCGGTGGCTCCTCGGGGGGCGGCAGCGACACGGCGAGGTCGTCGGCGTCGGGCGAGGTGGTGGCGCCCGGCTCGGGGCTCGGGGGCGTGGGGGAGCCACAGCCGGTCAGCAGCAGGGCGGGCAACAGGAGCGGCAGCGTCATGGACGTCTCCGGGGGATGGGGCCCGGAGCTAGTTCAAAGGTCGTGCCAGGGTTCTGGGGGTGCCCGGAGGTCGTGGGCGTGGATTTGTAGATCGCTCACGACAATAGGTAGCGAAGCTAGGCCTGGGCGGGTGCGGGCTCGACGCCCCGCTCCAGCAAGGCCCACAGACCGAGCCCGGCGACCGCAGCGCCGGCGCTCACCCACAGCATGGTCTGGTCGGAGGTGAGGTCGGCCAGCCAGCCGGCCAGCGGCACCAGCAGCAGCTTCGCGAGGTCCCACAGGGCGGTGAACAGCGACATGGCGGCGCCGCGCTGGCTCGCCGGGGTGCGGGTGATGGCCTGGGCCGACAGCACCGGGAAGCAGGCGCCGTGGGCGAAGCCGGCCAGCAGCCCCGCCGCGGCGAAGCCGAGGTTGCTCGACGACAGGGCAGCGACGACGAAGGCTGCGACGTAGGCGAACAGGGAGGGGGGGACCATGCGGGAGGGCCCGACACGGTCAGGGATCGACGCACCGAACAGGCGGATGCTGACGGCACCGGCGGCGTAGGTGAGCCAGATCACCCCGGCGTTGCCGGCGCCGGCATCGGCCGCCGCGACGGTGACGAAGCTCATGAAGATCGCGACCAAGCCGGCGAACACCAGGGTCGCAGCCCACACGGGCCACAAGGCTCGGTGACGCAGGCTGCGGAGGACCTCGCCCAGGCCGGGCCCTGCGGTCGCGGTGCGCGGTGCGGTCTCGGCCAGGGGCCACAGGAAGGGGATCGAGGCGGCGATGAGCCCGGCCACGGCGACGAAGAACCAGCGCAGACCACCGCCCTGCACGCCCAGCCCCCCCGCGATGGGGTTCACCACCAGCGGCACCAGCCCCGAGATGCCGAACAGCGCGAGGCCCTCGGTGCGGCGACGCTCGGGCACGATGTCGGCGGCCAGGGTGAAGTAGCCGGTGAACAGCGCGCCCTCGGCGCTGCCGATGATGGCGTGGATGACGACGACGGCGGCACCCACGGACTGCACCAGGCCGAGGCTGGCCATCGACGCGCACAGCACCGCGGTGCCGATGTAGAGGGTGGGCTTGCGGCCGACGCGGTCGAGGGCCCAGGCGACCCCCGGCCTGACCACCAGCCCGCCCACCGCCGAGGCGGCCATCACCACGCCCACCTCGGCCCGGCTGGCCCCCAGGAAGTCGAGGTACAGCGGGAGCAAGATGAGCGACGCGTAGCCGAGGGCCTGCAGGAAGTGGGCGACCACCAGCAGCAGGAACGGGCGGGTCAGGACGGGCTCGGGAGGGGCCGACACGCTGTGGCCTATCGTGGCGCCGGGGCCTCGTCGCCTGTCAGGCCGTGGTGGGCAGATGCAGGGTGATGGTGGTGCCCGCGCCCAGCTCCGATTGCAGGTCGAGGCTGCCACCGGCCCGCTCGCACAGGGCGTATGCGAGGGCGAGCCCGAAGCCGTTCCCGTGCGGCTTGGTGGTGAACAGCGGCTCGACGGCCCGGGCTCGGATCTCGGCGCTCATGCCCGTGCCCGTGTCGGAGACCGTCACCCTGACCTCGTCGTCACCATGGCGCGCCTCGATGGCCATGTCGCCCCCCTCGGGCATCGCGTCGATGGCGTTGGTGGCGAGGTTGAGCACGACCCGCTCCAGCTCGGTGGGGTCGACGGCGACGGTGGGGAGGGAGGCCGGCAACGAAGTGGCCACCCGAACCGCAGCCGGGGCAGCACGCAGGGCGAGCTGGGCAGCGGCTCGCAGGGCATCGCTGGGGTCGACGTGCAGGCGCTGCATGCCCTCGACGCTGGTGGTGAGCAAGCGCTGGGCGAGGGCTGCGCCGCTCTGCGCTGCGCTCTCGAGGTCGGCCAGGAGCAGCTCCAGGTCGCCCGGACTCGCCTCCCGCGCAGCGGCACTCACCATCATCACCACCGACAGGAGGTTGTTCAGGTCGTGGGCCAGGCCCCCACTGAGCTCTGCCAGGGCCCGCATCTTCTGCCGTTGGCGCTCTGTGGCCTCTGCCTGCAGGTCGGCGCGGGCGTTGCGCAGGACCACCTGCAGGCGACCGTTGGGGGCTCCCGTCAAGGGCACCGCGGCCATGCGCACGGGCACGGGGGCCTCGGGGGCGTCGAGCCACAACACCTCCGGAGCCTCACCGCCCGTGGCCGTGAGGGTGTCGAGGGCGTCGCGTGTCGCGTCGGGAGCCTGCGACAGCGAAGGTAGGGTCTGGCCCACCAGGGCGTCACAGGTGGTGCCGAGGGTGCGGGCCATGGTCTGGTTGCACCGGACGATGACGCGCGCCTGCCCCTCGACGGAGCAGAACATCGCCGGCGCGTGCTCATAGGCCTCGATGGCTTCGCGTAGCAGGGCCTGAGCCTGGGTTCGTTCGTCGTGCTCGTGGGCGAGCTCTTCGGCGAGGAGGTTCACCCCGACGCAGATCGCGTCGACGTCGTCGCGGGCCGCGGAGACGGGTGCGCGGGCGGCGTAGTCACGACCCGCCAGCTGCACGAGGGCGTGCTGGAGCTGCTGGAGGCGCTCGTCACCCACAGCGGCTCCGAAGCCAGGCCCGGGCCTCGTCTTCGTCGCCGAACAGCCTCGTGGGGTAGCGCGGCCGCATGATGGCCAGGAAGAAGTTGCCCAGCATCCGCGACACGGGCCCGTCGGTGAGGATGGCTACCGCGTCGGTCTGCTCTGCGACCGGGTGGTCGGTGGTCATCCGCTGCGCGGCGCGGGTCATGCTGCGCACGCGTCGTGCGTCGACGAGCACCACGGCTCTGTCATCCATCAGGGTGAGCTCGGCGTCGAGCACCTCCTGGATGTCGCCCTCCTCCACGGAGACGTCGTCGTCCCAGATGACGTCGATGATCCCGTCGTCATGGCGGTGCACCCGCCCGTTGCTGACGTGGATGGTCTGACTCATGTCGGGCAAGCTACCATCCGTATCCGGTAGCGGCGGCTACATGTCGGTGACGGTCTGCTCGTAGCCCAGCGACCCGTCGGACAGGTAGAAGGCGACGTGCACCGTGCCGGCGGCGGGGTCGAAGGTGAGCACCGGGAACGACGGCTCGGCCGACACATACTCGAACTGCTCGTCGGGCATGGTGAGGTAGCTGGGGTTGATGTTGCCCGAGGTGACGCACACCTCGGAGCGGGTGTCGGCGACGCTGGTGCCGTCGATGGTCACCCGGCCCAGGTAGTTCATGTGGATGTCGCCGCAGACGAACATCACGTGGCGCGCCTCGAGGCGGTCGATGAGCTCGGTGACCCGCACGCGGTCGTCGGGGAAGTTCGCCCAGCGCTCGTCGTTGTCGTTGCCGATGCCCGTCCACTCGAAGATGTCGGCGAAGGGCTTGGGCGTTGCCACACAGACGAAGCGACAGGGGCTGTTCTCGATGCGGTCGAGGAGGAACAGCAGCTGCTCCTCGCTGACCTGGTGCACGCCGTCGAGCTCGTAGCGGCAGTCGAGCAGCACCAGCTCCACGGTCTGACCCCAGCGGAAGGCACGCCAGACGGGGCCGACGGTGTCGGCGTCGATGGGCATCGCCTTGAACCACGCGGCGTGGGCCCCTGCGATCTTGGCGTCGTCTTCGGGGGTGGTGTCCCACGGGTCGAAGTCGCCGTTGTTGGTGACCTCGTGGTCGTCGCGCGTCGCGTACAGGCCGGCCCGCGGGTACAGGTCGCGGTAGCCGCCGCCGTGGTAGTAGCCCCACGCGTGGAGGTAGTCGGCCTCGGTGCCATCTTGGTTGGACCACACGTAGTCGAGGTAGGCCTGGTCGCCGAGGTGCACGAGGGCATCGACGTCGTGCTCGGCGACCTGGGGGAACAGCTCCCACTGGAAGGGCTCGAGGGTGGGGATGGGGGCGTCGTCGGGCTGGTAGTAGTCGGGCAGGATGGTGCCCTGGCCGATGCACGACAGCAGGGCGAAGCGCACGACGGGGGCTTCGTCGTCGGCCGGCGCGGTGCGCACCTGCCCGATGAGGCTGCGGTCGGTGAACGCGGGGGCGGCGCCGGAGAACACGGCGTAGCGGTAGGTGGTGCCCGGGGTCAGGTCGTCGATGTGGACCTTGTGAAAGCCATCCCCCGAGGGCTGCACGGCCTGGTCGACGAGCAGCTCCTCGCCCAGCCACAGCCGCAGGGTGACCGGGCTGTCGTCGGCGACGTGGAAGGCGATGGTGATGCGGGTGGCGGTCATGTCGCCGCTGATGGGGGTGCGCGGGAACCGGGTGACGGACTCCGGCACGCTGTCGGGGTCGAAGGTCTGCAGCCCCGTCGGGGTGCCGGTGTCGGCGCCCGTGCCGGTGCCGGGGGACGAGGGCGTGTCGGTGCCTTCGGCGTCGCCACCGCAGCCGACGACCACGCCGGGCAAGACGGCAGCGAACAGGAACAGGGCGTCGCGGCGCGAATACATCGGGTCTCCCGGGCAGTCGGGTGCTCATCGCACGAGGAGGCGTCGCCCGCAACGGGTGTCGCCGAGGCCCGCGTGCGGTGCCCTGTCGTGCCCCGACGATACAGGGCCGCCTGGGAGGTCGCATGGATGCGAGCGAAGGACGGGTCGCCCTCGTCGTCGGGGTGGGCCCTGGTCTGGGGGAGGCGGTGGCCCGGCGCCTGGTCGCCGACGGCTACCGGGTGGCCATCGCGCGACGGAATGTCGACGCGCTGGCCGAGCTCGCGGCCGAGCTCGGGGCGAGGGCCTACGGCATCGACGTAGGCGATGCGCAGAGCCTGCACGAGGGCCTGGCGGCCGTGGAGCGGGATCTGGGTCCCATCCACACGGTGTGCTGGAACGTCGGTGGTGGCGCCTTCGGCACCCTCGACAAGGTCGACATCACCGGGCTCGACCGCGCCCTCGACACCAACACCCGTGGGCTGTTCCTGCTGGCGAAGCAGCTGCTGCCCCAGATGGCGGAGCGGGGCGACGGGGCGCTGATCGTCACCGGGGCGACGGCGAGCACCCGAGGCAAGCCCTTCACCGTCGCTTTCGCTCCGGGCAAGATGGCGCAGCGCGGCCTGGTGCAGGCCCTGGCGCGCACGTACTGGCCCCAGGGGGTGCACGTGGCGCTGCTGCTGGTCGACGGGCAGGTGCACATCCCGCGACCCGGTCAAACACCCGGGCGACCCCTCGAGGAGATGGTGAGCCCGGCGGGCTACGCGCAGGCGGTGTCGTTCTTGCTGGCGCAGCCGCGCACTGCGTGGTCCCTCGAGCTCGACATCCGGCCGAACGTCGAGCCCTGGTAGCTTAGGGCGGCGGCGGCAGGGGCGACACCCCCACGCTGGCCTCGGCCTCCTGCAGGCGCGCTTCGACGCGCTGCCGCAGCGGGCCTTCCGGTAGCTGGCCGCAGGCACGTCGCACGAAGGCGAGCCCCGCGGGGCTGGCTGCCGCCGCGTTGAGCACGATGGACTGCTCCAGCAGCGCGGCCGCCCGCTCAGGGTGCCCGTGTGCGGCCCACACCCCCGCCAGGCCCTCGGTGGATCGCGCGAGGCCCAGCCCGTCGCTCAGGCGACGACACAGCTCGGCGGCCTGCTGCAGGGCGGCCACGGCGGCCTCGGGCTCGCCCTGCCGCGCCAGCAGCCTGCCCCGGGTGTCGAGGACGTGGGCCTGGCGGTCGAGCCACCCCGCCTGGCTGTAGGCGGCCTCAGCGCCGGCCAGGTGACGCAGCGCCTGCTCGAGGGCGGCGCCTTGCTGGCCCGGGCGCGGGCGGGCATACAGCGGCAGACGGGCCATCAGGTGGGCCGTGTCGGCGCGCTCCAGCTCGACCATCGGACCGCTCGCGCCAGCCAGCCCCTCGTCGGCGGCGTGCAGCAGGTGGGCCGCGCGGACCGGATCGCCGAGCTTGAGCCACACCTCTGCCTGGTCGTTGAGCAACGCCGCTGCGGAGACCGCATCGCCGGCGGTCGCGAGCTCGCGACTGGCGCTGACGACGTGGTCGAGTGCCTCGTCGAGGGCCGGCGGGTCGCCGTGCTCCACCAACAGGTGGGCCAGGGTCGCCTTGGCGGCGGCACTCTCGTGCACTGCCCTGCCTTGCAGCAGCTCGACGGCCTCGCGGGCGGCGGCGATGGCAGGCTGCAGCGCCACGCCGAGCCCGGGGCGTGCCCGGAGGGCCCGCGCCTCCTCCAGCTTCTCGCGGCCGCGCACGACCTGCTCGTCGTCGGACGGAGCCGATGGAGCACGGGCGGGGGCAGACGGAGCGGGCGCCGGGGCCGGCTTGTCGACCTCGGGGGCACGCGGTGTCGGCCGGGACCAGGCCTCCTGCAGCGAGGGCAGCAGCCCCTCGGCCAGGGCCCACCTCGCCTCCGGCGGCATGCTCAGCCGCCCGCCGCCGTGGTCGGCCAGGGGGAACCCGGCGTCGACGGCGCGCTGCAGGTGCTCGAGCACCCGCACCGGGGCGAGGTCGAGTCGCTCCGCGACCTGGTGGACCTCGAAGGGCTGCCCCGAGGCCATCTGCCCGGCCGCGGCGCGGAGCACCAGGCGCACGGCGGGGTCGTCGGGCAACCTCACCACCGCAGCCTCGGGCTCGGCGGGCCCCAGCCCGAGCTGGCGTGCCAGGTGGTAGGCCGGGCCGCTGGGGGGCAGGGCATCGAAGACCACGTGCACCGGATGCCCCAGGCCGATGGCCACCTGCAGCAGGTGGGCGGTCTGCGGGTCGAGGTCTTGCCCGTGGCGCACGACCACCGGACGCCCGGGAGCGGCGCGCCGCCAGCGGTCGCGCCAGCGAAGCTCGGGGGGAACGGCGCCTGCCCGCAGCTCGTGCAGGGCGGTGCGCAGTCGCTTGGCTGCGGCTCGCGCCCCGGCCTCGCCCCACAGGGCGCGCTCCACGGCCTCTGCGGTGGCCCACGCGGGCTCGTGCCGTGCCGACACCGCCACCGCGTCGTCAGGAAGCTCTACGGCGTGGGCCGCGAGGGACCCGGTCACGGACCGCATACTCACCTCCGACGGTCCGGTAACGGGCCACGGCGCTGTGGGGTGACATCGAGCGAGGGGTGTGTAGGAGAGGGGGGGAGGTCCCATGTTCATCGACCCTCGTGCCTACCGCGCCCTCGCCCGCGTCGTGGCGGATCCTCGCTCCCAGGTGGTGCGCGTCACCCGCTGCAAGGGCGGTTGAGGCGGGCCCCAGCTGGGGCTGGCTCTGGACGAGCCTGACGCGCGACAGGAGGTGCTGTTCGACGACGGGCGCCTCCGCCTGGTGATGTCGCCCTTCGATCGGCTGCAGACGAAGGGGGAGATCGAGGTGGGGTGGCTCGGCGAAGAGGTGGGGGGAACCCCCTACGTGGTGGAGCTGCATCCGTCGATGCGACCACGCAGTGAGTAGCAGCCGATCCGTGGCGTGGGCGTCGGCGCCATCGAGCCGTTCCACCAGGGGCGAGGGAGGGTGGGTCAGTCCAGGTCGGGGATGTCGGAGCGCATGGTCGCCGCGAAGGTCGCGCTCATCTGCGGAAGGCGCTGCTGGTAGGCCGAAGGGAAGCCAGCGACCTCGACGAACATGCCCTCGATGCGCCGAGCGCGCACCACGTCGCGCGGCACGCGGTAGGCGGCGAGGATCAGCACGCCGACCCCGACCGCCAACACCCAGCCAGACTGGGAGAGGCCCGCAGCGATGAGCACAACGAAGAACCCGGCGAGCATTCCCGCTGGCTTGGCCGCTCGGACCAGGGCGCGCCGCTTGTGGTGCTCACCGCACAGGTAGACCCCTACCTCGCCACGTCGGAACAAGGAAAAGTGTGCGATCAGCAGGGGAATCCCACCGATGAGGGCAGTCAGGTAGCCGTACCAGGGCATGAACCCCAGGTTCACGCGCACGACCTCGGGCAACACCTGCTCGCTACCGCACCAGGCGCACAGCGCAGGGCCGACGGTTCCGCTCTCGAAGCCCACCACGCCGTCCTCGACGCGCCACGGCCCCCGGTGGCTGTCGACCTCGGTGCTCAGCTCGGGTTGGGGGAGACCGGGAGGCGCGAAGGGGTCAGACATCGAATCACTCACTTAGCGGCCCCCGACCAGCGACACCCGCTGCGTCTCTGCCGTGGCATCGGCTGGTCGCATCCACACCCCCCAGCAGGCATCATGGCACGGACCGCCAGCCGTTGGCGGGTGGTGGCGCTCCGAGACGTCGGCGCAGCGGTACACTTCCGCCATGTTCTCAGACCCGCGCTACCCCGAGTGGGTGGGGGCCGCCTTCCGGCCTCCGCTGGAGCTGTGGTGGGCGCCCACCCTGTTCGCCGCGCTCCTCGCCCTGTTGGTGGCGGTCGCCGTGCTGCGGCGTCGCCCCGCTGTGGCCGTGGGGGCCGGGGCGGTCGTGGCCCTGGTCGTGGCCGTCACCGTAGGCTGGGCCACCCGTCGCTATCCGCCTCCTGCCTGGGCCTTCGAGAGCTCCAGCAGCCACCCTGTCGTGGTGGTCGTGGTCAGCGAGCAGGCGCCCCGTCGCAGCGACCACCGGCTGAGCTTCGCGACCGACTGTGCGGTGCTCGTGCACCCCGACGACATCGACGCCGCGTCGCGCCTGGGCCCGTGGTCTGTCTACCCCGGCGCGTTTCCGCTCCCACAGACCGACAGCGCTGAAGCGGGCGAGGCCCATGCCAGGGCCTTTGCGACCGACGGGTCGGGCCCGTCGCCCCTCGCTGGGGCGCAGGTGCACGGCGCCATCGACCGGTGCGGCGGCGATGCCGTACGGGCCCTGTGGCGCCCCGCCACCCTCGACGTGCGCGGGGGCGACGCAGTGTGGCTGGTGCAGGCCCTCGATGAGCAGGGTGAGGGTCCCATTCCCCTACGTGCCGTCGACCTCGAAGGTCGCTGTGCCGTGCGGGTCGAGGGGGTCGACCTGGGTAGCGCGCGGGTGCGCTTCGTCGACGACGACCTGGCGGGCCACGAGATGGGGATGGCCGGCCTGCGTCTGTCGGATCACGGAGTGGCTGCGCGGTTCATCGCCCTGCCCTCGGGCACGGAGCCCGAGGAGGCCCTGGTGCGGCTGCGGGGAGCGGACGCCGACTGGGAGCGCTGCCTGCGCCTCACACCCGAGGTTCGGCCTGCGTGGGAGGGGCCATAGGGCCCGCCACGTGGTGCCGTCGGTCTACTGCGTGTGTTCTGCAGCGAGGTCGCGGGCGCGGTTGGCGAGGTCGGGTCGCTCGTCGCAGGTGTCGGCGACGAGCGACAGAGCTGCCGCGACGTCGGGATCGCGCCAGCCCGCGTCGAGGGTGGCCTGGGCGCTGTCGAGGTGGGCGGTGAGGCGGCCCCAGTCGTGCACGGCCAGGGCGCCCGGCGCGCGCAGAGCGTCGAGGAGGCGAGCGGGTCCGGGGCGACCGCTTCCCAGGCAGACCTGGTGGGCTACCTGCAGCAGCTCGTCGGCGCGTGCCTCGTTGCCCTCGGCACGGTGGACGAGGGCGAGGTTCGCGGTGGGGAAGGAGCGGTCGGCCACGTCGAGGCTGGACACGATGTGGATGGCTCTCTCGAACCAGCGCCTCGCTTCGGGGAGGCGACCGCGTAGGCGCTCCACCTCCCCGAGGTCGTTGGCGGTGGTCGACATCATCAACAGCTCGTGGTCTTCCGTGTACAGCTCATGGGCTTGCAGGTAGCAGGCGTGGGCTTCATCGAGGGCGGCCTGGCGCAGCAGGAACAGGCCTCGGCCCCGCACGGCGTTCGCCCGGGTAGAGGCGTTGGTGGCCGTGGCGGCGGCTCGTTCGAACAGCTCGAGGCCCCGCTCCGTCTGCCCGGCTCGGTAGCAGACCATCGCCAGGTTGGTGGCCACGACCGTCTGCATGGGGTGGTCGTGGACCTCGAGGGCGCGCTCCAGGGCTCCTCGCGCCTCTTCGAGGCTGGAGGCCTCCAGCGCCAGTCGGCCGAGGACGTTGAGCAGGGGCACCCTGGTGGGCCAGTCGTAGCGCTCGGCGCGCTGCGCGGCGTGTCGGGCTCGGTCGAGGCAGTCGGTGTCGCGACCGGCGAGGAGCCGCAGGGCGAGGGTGGCGTGGTCCAGCTTGCCCAGCCGCGGATCGTCGGGCTCCGTCACCTCGGCTCGAAACAGCGGCTCGCCGGCGGCCAGCAGGGTGCGCGCCTCGCGGTAGTGATGCAAGAGCACCAGCTCGTACACCGCAGGCCCGAGCTGGTCTGCCACGATGGTCGCATCACCAGCAGCCACCCGATGGGGTGCGCTTCGGTGGACCGGCGCCCCTGCCGCCTCGAGGGCTTGCGCCACCCCGCGGTGGAGGCGCTGCGATCGGTCCGCCCCACGCTGGCTGGCCGCCTTGGCGAGGAGCGGGTGGGCGAGGGAGAGCGCGTCGCCGTCGTCTAGGACGAGGCCGAGGTCGACCAGGCGACCCAGCCGCCCGGCGTCGTCTGAGAGGCCCGCTTGCACGCACGCTCGCTGCCACTCGTCGATGTTGGTGGGGACTCCGATCACGGTGGCCAGGGCCAGGGCATCCTGGTCGCTTGCCGACAGCTCTGCGAAGCGATCGGCCCAGCGGGGGACCGTGCCCTCCGCGGTGTCGGAGGGCACAGCGCCGGCTCGGACCCACTGCCGGGCCAGCACCACCGCCTGTGCGGGGCGGCCAGCTGTGGCGTGCACGGCCCAGCTCGGCACCTCGCCCAGCTCGCCCACGAGGCTCTGGAGCAGGGCCAGCTGGTCGGCGTCGTCGAGGGGGGCGACGGGCAGCCGGTGCACCCGGTCTCCCGCCTGTGCGCTGGACCCCTCGACGATCACGAGCAGGGGCTCCGGCAGGGAGAGGAGCGCGTTGGCGAGGGCGTCGGACGCCTCGAGGTCGTCGCCGGGCACGATCGACAGCAGCCCCACCCGGCCTGCGGCGGTCGCCGCGACCGTGCGAGCGACCACGTCACGCTGCGCGGCGTGGCTCGTCTCCCGCCCGCTCATCCACGCGCGAAGGAAGGGGACATCGTCGTCGTGCAGCGGCGGGCCCAGCTCTTCCACGGCCCGCGCCACCCGGTCGGGCCGATGGCGGCACGCCAGCATGGCGGTGAGTAGCCCCAGGAGGGGGTCGGCGTCGTTGCTGCGCTGGAGCCGAACACGAGCGATGTAGCCGGCGCCGGTGGCGTGGGTGGTCGTCCGCAGCCAGCCAGCCAGGCGCGAGACGCCCACGCCCGGGGCGCCGTCGAGCCACACCATGCGAGGGGCTCGCTCCGACACCACGCGGCGAAGCAGGGTCCACAGCTCCTCACGCTCCTGATGACGCCCGATCAGGGGTGGCGGCCGGATGCCGAACAGCGACCCTCCCGCTTCGCCCTCGACGCGGGGCTCGGGGGGCGGGCGGGCGGGGAGGGGGGCGCGCACGATCGGCGCGGGCTCGATGGCGAGGGGCACAGACTCCGACGGCTCGAACAGATCGAGGGTCGGTGCGGCCTGGCCCGGGGCCAGCCCGACGAGAGGCGCAACGGCGGGACCAAGGCGCGCGAGGCCCTCCCGGGCGTCGCAGGCGAAGCGGTAGCGCTCGATGGGGCTCGCCATCATCAAGCGCCCGACCCAGCCGGCGAAGCCCTCGGGCACAGACTTGCCCTGGGTGAGGCTCAGAGCGGTGGCGCCCACGGCGTACAGGTCGGTCCATGGGCCGAGGGCCCCTGACAGCTCACCGGCTTGCTCGGGGGCCATGAACCCCGGGGTACCGCCGCTGGGCCCGGCTTCGATGGCGAGACGACGGGCGCCGGCCATGCCGAAGTCGGCGATGAGCAGGTCGCCGTCGCGCAGCAGTAGGTTCTGCGGCTTGATGTCGCCGTGGACCACGCCGCGAGCGTGGGCGTGGGCGAGGCCGTCGAGGAGTTGGTCGAGGGCGCGGGCCACGTCGGGCCATTCCCATTGGTGCACGGCGCGGTCGACGCTGCCCTCCGCCAGCGACATGGCCACCCACGGGCTGCCGGCGACCAGCCCCGACGCCTCCTCCTCGCCACCGACGATGCCGTGGTCGTACAGGAAGATGATGTGCGGGTGCAGCAGCGCCCCGGCGAAGCGGATGTCGCGGCGGATGGACTCCGCCGAAGCGGGCCGTCGTGCCGAGCGTGGGGTGAGCACCTTCACAGCAGCGGGCCGGCCGGTGTCGACCTGGGTAGCGCGGTAGACGCGCGCCACGCCTCCCTGCCCGATGGGCTCGTGCAGCCGATAGCGTCCGACCTGGCGAGGGCGCGTCACGGGCATGAGCCTACCGCAACGCCCGGCTACGGGATGGCCTGCGTCGTGCCCTGCAGCTGCACGGAGAGCGGCTGCAGCTCGACCTCGGTGACGTCGACGGGCAGGGAAGCAGGCACCCACGTGCCTGGCGACGTGCTCACCGCGCGGTCGTCGGCGCTCGCCGAGGTATTCAGGTGGGTGGCCCCCGATCCGGTGTCGAAGTCGATGGAGCCGGTCTCGCCGACGCGGAGCAGCCACATGTCGGGGTCGGGGGCGAAGCTGTCGGTGCTGGCCGCGATGAGGAAGCCGCCCTCGGGGTCGGCCACCATCGGGCGACCCGCGTACGCGTAGGCGCTCGCCCCGCCGGTGCGGTCGTCGAACGAGCCGCCGTAGGTGCTCGCCCAGTCGACGTTGCCGTCGTCGTCGACGCGGAACAGCCACACGTCGGTGTCGTCGCCGAGCCCGGTGGTGCCGGCCACGACCACGCGGTCGCCGTCGGCGGCGGTGGCGCCCATGGTGTTGTCGAACAGCGTGCCGCCGTCGACACGGCGTGCCCACACCAGCTCGCCGGTCGGCGACAAGCGCAGCACCATGGCGTCGCCCCCGTCGTCACCGGTCACCGCCCAGTCCCCGGAGGTGAGGGCCACGACCTGACGCGGGCGCTCGCTGTCGTCGCCGTCGAGGACGGTCTGCCACAGCACGTTGCCGTCGGCGTCGAGCTCACCCACCCAGGTGGCGGTGAAGGTGACGCTGGGCCCCTGGGTCGACGCGGCCAGCAGCAGCCCTCCGGAGGGAGTGGGTGCGGCGGCCAGGCCGAGGTCTTCGCCGGGCCCCCCCATCACCACCGACCACAGCACGGCACCCTCGGGGGACAGCCGGCTGACCCACACGTCGGCGTCGTCGATGGCGCCCACGGCCCCCGACACGAACAGCGACCCGTCGCTGGCGACGGTGAGCTGATGGGGGGCCAGGCCGTCGGCGTGGTCGAGCTCGGCAGCCCATCGGACGATGCCGTTGAGGTCGAGCCCCACCACCGTAGCGGCTGCCGCGGCTCCGCCCACGTTGCCCGCCGTCATCGCCAGACCCGCGGGGGTGGGGACGAGGCTGGTGGCGGGGCCGAGGTCGAGGAGCGCGGTCGACCACACCGGATTGCCCAGCCGGTCGAGGCGCACGATGAGGGCATCCTCGGGGGTCGGGCTGGCGCTGAGGCTACCGGCCGCGAGCAGCGCGCCCCCGTCGGGCAGGGGGGCCAGCGCCACCGGGTGATCGGCCTTGTCGCCTCCCAGGGTGCGCGCCCAGGTGACCTCTTCCACGACATCGGCGAGGGCGGGGGCGGCTCCCGGGGCGGAGGCGATGAGCACCTCGTGACCGAGGGGGTCGGTCTGGTAGTCGAAGATGTCGACGTGGATGTCGAAGAACAGGAAGTCGATGTCGAGCTTGGCGTAGGCACCTGCCACGCCCTCGACCCCGGCCCACACCTGCCACCAAGGGTCGCCGAGGGTGTCGATGCCGACCCGGCTGTACGGCTCGAGGCCCACGTAGACCCCGGCCATACCGTAGGCGGCCACGTCGTAGCGGGCGGCGAGCCCCACCCGTAGCGTCTCCGAGCCGCCCTCCTCGAAGGCGTTGACGTCGAGGCTGCCGGTGGGGTCGAGCTCGACGATGGGCCCGAAGGAGCCGTTGGCGTAGCCGAAGCCCACCGCCGCATCGGCCTCCACCTGCAGTGTGGTGGCCATGCCCGCGGTCACCGACCCGTCGATGTTCACCTCCAGCACGAGCTTGGGGGTGAACACCACCGGGATGGGGCCGATGAACACGGTGATCGGCGTGAAGCGGATGGTCTGGAGGGGGAAGGACTCCGCGAAGGACGCGTGCCGCCCGGCGTCGATGGCGAGGTTGGCGTCGAGCTCGGTGCTCAGCTCGATGGTGGCCGTCTGCAGCGAGAAGCCCGAGATGTCGATGTCGATCACCAGCTCGGGGTCGAGGCCCACGCTGCCGTCGACCCGCACCTGGTCGAAGGTGGTCGACGCGTCGCCGTCGCCGTCGAACAACACCTCGTCGTTGAAGCCCACCAGCAGCGCATCGGGCCCGGCGCGCTCGGCCAGCCCGCTGCTGCCCAGGTCGAGCACGGCCTGCATGGACCCCTGCTCGAGGACATCGGTGAGCCCTGCCGGCCCGGCCGTGATGGTGGTGCGGCTTCCCTGGCGCTCGACCGACACCACCCGCCGCAGCAAGCCGTCGGGCGCGTTGGCATGCACGTCGGAGACCAGCACGTCGCCCGCGACGATGCCGTCGAGCAGCGGGGTGCTCCCGTCGAAGGTGAGCGTGGTGACGTCGGCGCTGATGCCCGTGAGGGCGTCGAGGGTCGCCACGTCGAGGATGCGCGCGGCGTCGGCGACGATGACCTCACCGGACCGGTTCACGGGCGGGTCGTCTGCACCACCACATCCCAGCACCAACCACCACCAGATCATGGGCCCTCCCTGCCCGGTGGATCAGCACAGATCGTGCCAGGGATTGTGCAGGGTGGCCGTTGCCGCCAGGGTGAAAAGGCACAGGGTGGCGTGGGAACCGCCACCGCTGGGCGTCACCGGCGCTTGGAATGGAAAGGGGGGACCAAGCTGCCCCCCCGGCAAGCGCTGGCGGATAGAGCAGGGCCGTCACGGGCCCCGTGCACTCACCACTCGTGGAGCGTCACATGACCAAGCCTTCCTACATCCGTTGGTTCTCGGAGCTCGGCATCGACGATGTCCCACTCGTCGGAGGAAAGAACGCGTCGTTGGGCGAGATGCAGCGCCTGTCGGCCCACGGGGTCCGCGTGCCCAACGGCTTTGCGACCACCGCCGACGCCTACCGCGACATGATCGAGCAAGCCGGGATCCTCGGTGAGCTGATGGAGGTCGTGGGGGGGGTCGACAAGACCGACACCAACGACCTCGCTCGCCGCGCGCGCAGGGCACGCGATCTGGTGTACGGGGCGGGGCTGTCCGCTGAGCTGCAGGCGCAGATCCTGACGGCCTACCGCGCCCTCATCGAAGAGTACGGCCCCGACCTCAGTGTCGCTGTACGGAGCTCCGCGACCGCCGAAGACCTGCCGACGGCCAGCTTCGCGGGCCAGCACGAGAGCTACCTGCACATCCACGGTGAGCAGGAGCTCCTCGACACCTGTCGCCGCTGCTTCGCATCGCTGTTCACGGCCCGTGCCATCTCGTACCGGCTCGACCAGGGCTTCGACCACTTCAAGGTCGCACTGTCGGTCGGGGTGATGAAGATGGTGCGCTCCGACCTGTCGGCGAGCGGGGTGATGTTCACCCTCACGCCCAGCTGGTCTTCGGTCAGGATGGGAACGGTCGCTGGGGTGGCGCCCTTGCCATTGGTCGCCACAGCACTGAACCGGTCGCGGACCCATTGCTCCAGCGTGT
>CBDUIC010000112.1:0-23641 GCA_965367245.1 uncultured bacterium
CGGCCTGCTGCATCGGGGCCGCCTGCTGCATCGGGGCCGCCTGCTGCATCGGGGCCGCCTGCTGCATCGGGGCGGCCTGCTGCATCGGGGCGGCCTGCTGCATCGGGGCCGCCTGCTGCATCGGGGCGGCCAGCGGGGTCGGAGCGGCCTGCTGCACGGGCCCCTCTTCGGTTCGCATCCCGGGCACCGCGGCCATCGACGGCGTCTGCGCCAGGTCCTGCACTGCGCCAGGCGCGCGGGTGTCGACCCCAGCGACCTCGTGGGCCGGCATGGGTGGGGAGATCTCCGGTGGTGCGGCGGGCGCGAGGTGCCCTGCCCAGACCGTCGTCGGCTCGACATCGCCACGAGGGGCCTCTTTCTCCGTGGACCACTCCCAAGCCGTCCCAGGGGCCGTCGGCCGTGGGTCCGCAACCGGTGCCGCCACGTTCGCGAGTCCCACCGTCGCCTCCGCCCCATCCATGATCGGGGGCGGCTCCGCCTCGACCGGGTCGTCGCCGCGGCCATCGGACAGGGCCGTATCACCCTGCGCTCCGAGGCCCGGCCCGCTGGGGGGCAGGTCGCCGAACAGCTGCTGCACGAGCTCTTGGAAGCGCCCACTGGGCTCGGGGGACTCTGCCGCAGGCGGCGCAGCGCTACCGAGCAGCGACAGGAACAACGGGGGGGGCACGTTGGCCTTCATGGGGTCTCCGTGGGAGCAGCCAGCTGCGCAGCCAGGCGCGCCGACTGCCCGGGCGCCATCTCGGCCAGCACCTTGGCCGCCTTGGTGGGGCTCATCCGGTCGAGCACGTCGACCGCGAGGTCCATCTCCAGCTGCGCCACCATGGGCGCCGCATCCTTGGCCTTCATCTTCTCCACCATCACCACGAGGGCAGCGCGTCGGCGCTCGTCGTCGTCGGCGAGGCCCTGCAGCTGACCGTCGATGCGGTCGCGGAGGTCTTGCAGCTCCTGCAGTCGCGCCTCGAGGCGTTCCTCCGCCGCACGCAGGTCGGCCTCCCGGTCGACCAGGCTCGCCTCTCGGCGCTCGATGGCTCGATCCCGGGCATTGAGCTTGGCAGCGAGCTGCTCCACCCCATCGCTGGACAGCCGGCGCGGCTCTGCCCCGCCCTGGGCGAAGGCCACCCCGACGGCACCGAGCAGGATGAGCGCCCCTGCCACGCCGCTGATGTGCAGCGGACTAGTCTTCCACCCCTTCATGCAGCCCTCCTTCGAAGCCAGCTCCGAGTCCCGAGGTCGTCGAGCCGGGCCTGGTCGGCGCGGGCCGCCTCCTTGGCCTCGCGCTCTTCCACCACCTCGACGAAGCGGTCGGCCTTGCGGCTCTCCTGCACTGCCGAACGGAGCTTCGCCGTCGAGCGCTCCACCCGCTGGGCGAGGGCCTGAGCCTGTCGCACCTGGCGGCGACGCGCCATCTCCATGCGCAGGGTCGTGGCGTGCCGGCGAGCGAGCTCGTCGGCGTCGACCTCGTCGGACGCGCGCAGGGCGGTCATCCGCTCCTGGAGCGCGGCCGCGTCGGCAGCACACCGGGCCTCGGCGTCACGAGCCTCCGCCAGCGCCCGCTGGGCTTGGCTCTCTTCGAGGTGTCGCAGTCGGGCGAGTCGGCGCAGGGTATCGGTCACAGCAACCTCCGATGGGGATCCTTCGGCCCGCGCCGGCCGGCCCTTGAGGCGGATCTGTCGGCTGGATCGAGGTCCCACACCGCCCCTAAAGTCTGCCGATCGCTGACCGATGACTCGCGCATGAACACCCTCTCCTGGCTCCTGCGCCTCGTCTTGGTCGCCCTGCTCGTGACCGCTGGTCCTGCGTGGGCCCAAGAGGTGGTGCCCTCCCTCGGGGAAGCCATCGAGGGGGCGGTGGTGGCGGCCCCCGACGAGGCGACCGACGCCAGCGTGCGCCTCGTGCTCATGCTCACCGCCCTGTCGCTGCTGCCCGGGCTCCTCCTCGCGATGACCCCGTTCACGCGGTTCGTCATCGTGTTCAGCCTGCTGCGCCAGGCCCTCGGCCTGCAGCAGTCGCCCCCCAACCAGATCCTGGTCGGCCTGTCGCTGGCCCTGTCGATGCTGGTGATGCAGCCGACCCTGCAGGAAGTGTGGGACGACGGGGCCTCCCCCTACATGGAAGGGGAGCTCACCACCATGGAGGCCTACGAGCGCTCCATGACGCCGATGCGCACCTTCATGCTTCGCAACGTGCAGCGCGACGACCTCGCCACCGCGATGCGGCTGTCGCGCATGCCCAAGCCCAGCACCCTCGACGAGGTCCCTACCCCGGTGGTGGTGACGGGCTTCGTGCTGTCGGAGCTCCGCACCGCCTTCGTCATCGCGGTGAAGATCTACGTGCCCTTCCTGGTGGTCGACCTCGTGGTGGCCTCCACCCTGCTGGGGATGGGCATGATGATGCTGCCCCCGGTGGTCATCAGCCTCCCGTTCAAGCTGATGGTCTTCGTGCTCATGGACGGCTGGGGCCTGCTGGTCACCGGCATGGTCGCGGGGATCCACTGATGTCACCCGAATACGCGCTGTTCACCGTGCAGCAGGCGCTGCTCACCTCGATGTACCTGGCCGGTCCGCTGCTGCTGACCGCCCTGGTGGTCGGGTCGGCGGTCTCCATCCTGCAGGCCGTGACCCAGGTGCAGGAAGTGACCCTGGTGTTCGTGCCCAAGATCTTGTCGGTGTTCGCGGTCATCGCCATTGCCGGCGGCTGGATGATCCAGATCATGGTCGCCTTCGGCACCCAGAGCTTCCTGTCCATCGCCGAGACGGGGGGCCCGTGAACCTCGCCGTGCTGGCGACGGCGGGCCTGGTGTTCTGCCGCATCGCTGGCCTGGTCGCTGGGCTGCCGGTGTTCTCCGCCCAGGGTGTACCCAAGGCGATTCCCATCTTCACGGCGGTGGGCGTGGTCCTCCTCATCGCGCCGACGGTTCCGCTCATCGAGGCACCGAGCAACCTCCTCGTGCTGGTCGTCGGGGTCACCTCCGAGCTGCTGCTGGGGTTGCTGGCCGGGTTCAGCGTGCGGGTCGTGTTCGCGGCGCTGCACATGGGGACCGAGCTGATGGCCCTGCAGATGGGGTTGGCGATGGCCACCATGTTCAACCCCCTCGAGAAGCAGCAGGCCGGCCCCCTGGGCACCCTCGCCTCGTGGACGGCCGGTCTCGCCTTCCTCGGCACCGGCCTGCACCTGCGCTGCCTCGAGATCGTCGGCCGCTCCTTCGAGACGCTGCCGCCTGGGGGTGGCTTCGACATCGATCAGCTGCAGCTGCTGCTGGTCGGCGCCGAGGCCTCCATCCGCCTGGGCGTGCAGCTGTCGGGGCCGATCTTGGTGATGGTGTGGTTCGTCAATGTGCTCGTCGCCGTGCTGGCACGCCTCGCGCCCAAGATGAACGTGTTCTTCAGCGTCGGCATGACCATCACCAGCTCGGTGGGCATCGTGCTGGTCGCCATCTCCCTGCCCTGGGTGATGGCGGTGCACGGCGCGGCGGTGGCCGAAGCCGTGAGTGGGCTCCGTAGGGCGCTGATGCCGTAGCGGTCAACCAGCCACGAACGAGCTGACACCACAGGTAACTGCCATGCCTCCCGTCGACGCCTAAGCTTTTTGTACGGGGGAAGGACATGCATGCGAGGTCATCTAGACGCGGCAACGCCATCGTCATCGGCCTGACACTGTTGAGCATGTTGGGGTTTGCCGCCTTGGCAGTCGATGTCGGCTTCACGGAGACGGCGCGAGCCGAGATGCAGGCGACGATGGATGCCGCCGCACTGGGCGCCGTCGCCGAGCTCGACGGCACGGTGGAGGGGCTCGAACGGGCCACCGACATGGCCGTCGCCCTCGCTCGCCTCAACGAGGTGCTCGGCGCCGAGGTCGAGCTCTCCGAGACCGACGTGCTGCTCGGCATCTACGACCGTCAGGCCGACACATTCGTCACCAGCTCCGACCCCACGCTGGTCAACGCCGTGCGCGTGGCCCGTCTCGACGAAGCCGTCACGCCCTTCCTGTCGATGGCCGCCTTTGCGCAAGGCATGAGCTACTCGGCGTCGACGACCGCCCACCGACCGTGGGCCTACGGCAGAGCCAGCTCCAGCTCTTGCTTCCTCCCTCTGGCCATCCCGGACTGCAACGTGGAAGGCCTCGACGAGGGTGAGTTTCCGCCGCCCATCCGGTTCACGTTCTCGCCCTCTCCCAGCGACAACGTCGCGTGGGGCGACCCCTCTGGCAACCCCAACAGCTCGGAGATCAAGGCTCAGCTCGAGGGCCAGTGCGAGCAGGGCAAAATCGAGGTGGGCGAGCCGATGTACGTCAATGAGGGATCGCACACGTCAGGGCTCCACGTGATCCGCGACATCCTCAACGACGCAACCGGAATCAGCCCGGACGCCTGGCCTGCCGACGTTCCCGGCCCCCCCGACCGCGCCTGGCCGACCGCCAACGACCCCGGCCTGTCCGACGTCCGAGACTATGCGTGGGGCAACGTCATCCAAGGCCCCGTCGCCCTCGTCGACGCAGGCAGCTGCGACAGCAGCGGAAAGTTCTCCTCTGACCTGGAGATCACAGGAATCACCTGGGCGATCATCTATGACGTGAAGAGCGGTGGTGGAGGCCAGGGGGAGGCCAAGAGGAAGAACATCTGGGTGCAGCTCGATCCGGTGAACACCCACGAGATCTGGGGCGACTACGACCCCGAGGCGACGGGCGAGAACGTCCTGGGGTTGGGTGATGCACAGCTTGCCCACTGATCCCACACCTCGCCGTGCGAGCCGTCGTTCACGGCGACGAGGCGGCGCTGCGGTGGAGTTCGCGCTCATCGCGCTGCCGCTGTTCGCCATCGTCACGGCGGTGATGGACTACGGATGGTTCTTCGCCACCCAGCACGTGCTGCAGAACGTCACCCATCATGCCGCGCGCACCGCTGCCACGACGCCGCAGCGAGCCGACGCCCAGGTCCAGGGCGAGCTCGCAGCGAAGGCCCGCTGGGAAGCGCTCGGGCTGCCCGGCGAGCCCTCCATCGTGGTGTCGGTGATCGGCGACCCACAGGTGGTGAGGGTGACGGTGTCGAAGAGCGAGCCCTACGTCGTCGGCCTCGTGCCGGTTCCGACCATGGCGTCCGTGAGCATCCAGCGACGGATGGAGGAACAGCCGCGCGAAGACGAAGAGCCCATGCCATGACGCTGCGGCGAGCCGCGCGCCGCGGCAACCAAGCCATCGAGTTCGCCCTCTTGTTGCCGTTGCTGGTGCTGCTGGGCGGCGGCCTCATCGACACCGCGAACTACCTCGGCGCCCAGCAAGCGTTGGTGGCAGCCGTGCAGGACGGCACCCGCCATGGTGCCACCTACGACTGGCGACCCGAGGAGGACCCAAACCTCACCACTGACGAGGCGACGGCTGCTGCCGACACCGCGTGGGGCGTCTCGAGTCGCCACGAGGAGGCAGCCTTCGTCTCCAATCTCATGGTGATCAACGACGCCACCATCATCCAAGTGCGCGGGCGCATCACGATCGACACGTTCTTCAGCATCGCTGGATTCCCAGACACCCTGGAGTACTCCCACCACATGCGCCTCGACAAGCAGCCCCCGCGACGATGAGACGCAAGAAGCGGCCGTCTGCCATCCGCCGGCACTGGCGCAGCCTGGTCCTGGGGTTGATGCTGAGCATCTCCTCCGGTGCGCTGGCCGCGTGGGCCGTGTTGCAGTTCATTCGAGGCTTCGAGACCCAGCTTGCGGAGGCCATGCATGCCGACGCGCCCTACACCATCCTGGTAGCCAGCGTCGACATGGAGCCGGGCCACATCGTCACCTTCGACGATCTGCAGGAAGTTCAGCTCCCCCCCCGCTTCGTGCCACCATCCGCGTTCTCCGCCGCAGCCTACCCTGTGGGCCGCACCACGCAGGAGCGAGTCCTGGCGGGCGACATCCTGCGGGAGGAGCGGCTTTCGGAGCCGGGCACCGCAGGCGGGCTGGAAGCGCTGGTGCCGATGGGGATGCGCGCGATGTCGGTCAACCTCAGCTCGGAACAGGCTGTCTCAGGGTTCTTGCAGGAGGGAGCGCGCGTCGACATTCTCGTGACCCTGCCCCGCGACGCAGACAGCCCTGCCGTCACCACGACGGCCCTCAGCAACGTGCGTGTCGTGGCCGTCGACGACCGACACGAGCTGTCGCAGCGACGTGGCGTCACGCTCAAGCCACAGATCACCATCATCGTCACGGCAGACGACGCACAGCGCGTCACCCAGGCGTTGAAGCGCGGGCGCGTCATGGCCGTCCTGCGCAGCGACCTCGATCTGTCCCATCGCCCCACGAAGGCCCTGACGACCGCAGACATGCTCGGGCACATGGAGGAGCGGCGGGTCATCCGCTTCGATCAGGCCTTGGAGCGCCCGATCATGCGCGAGGTGCAGATGGTGGCTGGGCCCAAGACCTGGACCGAGTAGTCGACCTGACGTCCTCCTCAAGCTGGCGACCCGGCGGCCGACCTGAGCGGCATGTCCGACGAGGCCGGCGAGAAAAAGCACGACCCAGGCGAGAAGAAGTGGCGTGACGCCGCGGAGAAGGGCCAGCTGCCCAAGTCCGCCGACATTGCCGCGGTCGCGGTGGTGTTCGTGGGCGCCGCCGCGCTGACCTTCGGCTCCGGCCCCGGGGTATCGGCCATCCGCGACCTCGCCGCCACCTCGTTCTACGCCCAGGGCCCCTACGTGATGGACCAAGCCTCCATCCGAGAGCTGGGCGGCACGATGATGCGCGCCGTGCTCATCGCCCTCACCGTGCCCCTGGGCATGGTCATGCTCGCCAGCCTCCTCGCGAACCTCTCCCAGACCCAGATGCAGCTGGCCACCAAGGCCCTCGAGCCCAAGTGGGAACGCCTCAACGTCATCACCGGCGTGAAGAACGCCTACTTCTCGGCAACCCCGGCCATGGAGCTGGTCAAGGGGCTGGGCAAGATGGTGGCGCTGGGCACCGCTGTCACCATGGTGCTGTGGGGCAGGCTGCGGGAGCTGCCGAAGCTGGCGACCATCCCCGCCGAGGCGCTCCTCGCCGAGATCGTCGATCTGGGCTGGCAGGTGATCCTCGCGGCCCTGCCGGTGATGCTGATCATCGCCGCCGCCGACTACGGCTACTCGCTGTACAAGACCACCGAAGACCTCAAGCGCACCGACAAGGAAGTCCGCGACGACAACAAGGAGTCCGAGGGCGATCCGATGCTCAAGGCCAAGCGGCGGCAGCGGGCCATCCAGATCGCGCGCAGCGTCAACCTCGCCCTCATCGCCCAGGCCGACGTCGTGGTCACCAACCCGACCCACTACGCAGTGGCGCTGCGCTACAAGCGCGACGAAGACGCAGCCCCCATCGTGCTCGTGAAGGGGGTCGACGCCCTGGCGCTGAAGATCAAGCAGCGAGCCCGTGAGGCGCGGGTGCCCCAGGTCGAGAACCGGTCCCTCGCCCGCGCCCTGCACGCCAAGGCCGAGATGGGCGAGTCGATCCCCGAGGAGCTGTACAAGCCCGTCGCCAAGGTGCTCGCGGCGGTGATGCGCCGTCGCCAGCGGGCTCGCTCCTAAAGTCTGGGGATCCGCGGTCGATGGGACCCCATCGGAGGCCCTCCATGATCGAGATCCCGACCGTCGACACGAACTCCATGGTGCCCGGTCAGTCCACGCCCGACGCCCCCACCGGCGGCGCCCTGGGCCAGGAGACCTTCCTGCGCCTGCTCACCGAGCAGATGCAGAACCAGGACCCCCTCGATCCGATGAAGAACGAAGACTTCGTGGCCCAGCTGGCACAGTTCTCCAGCCTCGAGCAGCTCATGGGCCTGCAGGGCGTGATGGAGGGCGTGTACATGGGCGTGATGTCGATGAACAACGCCTCCATGGCGTCGCTGGTCGGCACCGAGGTCGTGGCCGCGGGCAACCAGGTCCACCTGGAGGAAGGCGGGCCGGTCGACCTGCACTTCGACAGCGCCACCGACCTGGAAGGCGGCAGCATCACCATCAAGGACGAGGATGGCGTGGTGGTCCGCACCATCGAGATGTCCGCCCAGGACAGCGGCGAGTTCGCGGTCAGCTGGGACGGCACCGACGACGACGGCCAGCCCGTCGACGACGGCCTGTACACCTTCGAGATCGAGGCGACCGACGCCGACGGCGAGGCCACGGTCGAGACACGGGTGGTCGGAACGGTCACCGAGATGGACTACGCCACCGGCACGCCGCAGCCCTCGGTCGAGGGCGTGGTCGTCGGCATCGACGCCATCCTGAAGCTCACGGCCGAAGAAGACGAGGTAGCCAGCCCATGAACCCCCTCGACGCCTTGCGGGGGCTCGACGCCCTCGCACCGATCTCGCAGCCGGGCCGCACGTCGCGCCCGGCTGCGGCTGGTTTCGACACCGCCCTCGAGTCGCTGCTCGACCCGCTGACGCCGCGGCAAGACAGGTCCACCGAGACCTCGGGCGAACCGGCCGACGACAGCGCACAGGGCGTGAAGCTGTCACGGCATGCGAGTGCACGGCTGGAGAGCCGCGGGCTGTCCTTCGACGCCGCCGACGAGGCCCAGCTGGAGTCGGCCATCGACGAGCTCGACCAGCGCGGCTCCAAGAAGGCCCTCGTGCTCACCGGCGACCGTGCCTGGATCGTCGGTGTTCCGAAGAGAACTGTCATTACGGTGCTCTCCCGCCAGGAAGCGCTGGGTCAGGTTTTTACGGATTTGGACTCAACGTACGTGGCACCCGACCGATAGCAACATCGTGGGCAGCGAATGCCCAGGCGCCATCGGGGTCCTAAGCATCCCGACCGCTCATCCCCCAACCCTATCCGGGCCGGACCAAGGAACTTTCCGAGGAGGCCCGGGGGCTGCTGACCGATCGATGCAGCCCACATCCCTCGAGGAGTGACCCATGTCCCTGTTCAACACGCTGCGTACCGGTGCGAGTGGCCTTGGTGTGTCAGGAGCGAGCCTCGGTGTCATCGGCGATAACATTGCCAACCTCAACACCACCGGCTTCAAGCGCAGCACGGCGAACTTCGCCGACATGATCCCCGGGGGCGCCTTCGGCCTCGCGGGTCCCCAGCAGATCGGGCGCGGCGCCGCCACCTCCTCCATCGCCGTGCAGCACAGCCAGGGTGCGCTGTCGGGCACCGGCTCGGCCCTCGACGTGGCCATCAACGGCCGCGGCTTCTTCCAGGTGAATGCCGGCGACGAGTCCTTCTACACCCGCGACGGCTCCTTCGGCGTCGACGCCGACGGCTTCATGGTCACCCAGACCGGCCTGCGTCTGCAGGGCTACAACGCCGATGCGGGCGTCGTCTCGCCGGTCATCGACGACCTGCACATCGACCAGGCCCCCATCGCTCCGCAGGTCACCACCACCATCGACCTCGACCTGACGATGGCCCCCCAGGACGCCTCCGACCCCTACTCCACCGAGCTCACCGACGCGCAGGCCGCCGGCACCCTCGACGGCACCAGCATCGACCTGAACACCTTCGCCGACGACATGGACCACACCACCTCCGTCACCGTCTACGACAGCCTCGGTCAGCCCCACGACGCCCTGGTCGTCTTCCAGGAAGACGGGCCGGGCCAGTGGAGCTACTCGATGCTCATCGACGCCGGCGAGACCGACGTGGCCGGCGCCATCGACGGCGGTGCCCTCGAGGTGATGTCGGGCACCCTGTCCTTCGACACCGACGGCCAGCTGTCCAGCATGACCCAGGCCGTCTCCGGCGCCGCATGGGCCTGGCCCGGTGCCGACGTGTGGACGCCGACCCTCAACCTCGGCCTCGACCCCGCTGGCGCCGAGACCGACGGTGGGATCAACATCAACGCCACGGGCGACTCCACCACCCTCGCCGTCGGCCAGGACGGCTACGCCCAGGGCACGCTGAACAACCTGCAGGTCGACGAAGACGGCCAGATCCTCGGCCGCTACACCAACGGAGAGGAGATCGTGCTCGGCCAGCTGGCCATCGCCAGCTTCGAGGCGGAGGGCGGGCTGGAGCGGGCCGGCGGCAACATGTACCGCGCCACGCAAGACTCTGGAGACCCCGCCCTGGGCGTGGCCGGCACCGGCAACCGCGGTGGCACCATGGGCTACGCCCTGGAGCGCAGCAACGTCGACCTCGAAGACGAGTTCGTCGACATGATTCAGGCCCAGCGTAGCTACCAGGCCAACGCCGGCGTCGTGTCGACTGCCGACGAGACGCTGCAGGAGCTCGGGCCGCGCGGGTAGCCCTCCCCCCCCCCCCCGACGAGCCACGAGCCCGCGCCCACCAGCGCGGGCTTTCTCAATTGTGGGGCGTGCTGATCCGAGAGGCGGAACAGGAAGGGAGAAGCTCATGGACCTATCCACCGCGCTCGGCATGGCCCTGATGATCGGGCTCATCCTGACGGCCATCCTCATGGGCGGCATGGGGATGGGGCCCTACATCGACATCCCGTCTGTCGCCATCGTGTGCGGCGGCACCCTGGGCTCGATCTTCGCCGCCTTTCCCTTCGCGGCCGTCAAGACCGCGCTGGTGGCCGGCAAGACGACCCTCAAGCCCGTTCCCGTCGACCCCGCCGCCACCGTGAAGCTCCTCGAGGAGCTGTCGCAGCGCGCCCGCCGCGAGGGGCTGCTGTCGCTGGAAGAGGCCGCCGAGCAAGCCGACGACGAGTTCCTCAAGCGAGGCCTGCGCATGATGGTCGACGGGCACGAGCCCAGCGCCATCGAGTCGGTGCTGTTCGGTGAGATCGACAAGATCGACGAGCGACACAAGGCCAGCATCGCCGTGTACGACGCCGTCGCTGCCTACGCTCCGGGGATGGGACTCATCGGTACCCTGGTCGGTCTGGTGCAGATGCTCCAGAACATGTCCGACCCCACCGCTATCGGCCCCGCCATGGCCGTCGCCCTGCTCACGACCTTCTACGGCGCCATCCTGGCCAACGTCTTCGGCACCCCCCTCGCCAACAAGCTCAAGCAGCGCAACACCGAGGAGATCGCCCAGAAGGAGCTGACGGCCCAGGGCCTGATGTCCATCCTCGGCGGTGAGAACCCCCGGTTCATGGTCGAGCGCCTCAACGCCACCCTCCCGCCGGCCATCCGCGCAGCCGAAGAGGCGGCCTAGATGCCCCCCAAGAAGGAAAAACCCTGCGAGTGTGAGCCCGGTGCGCCGATGTGGATGGCGACCTTCTCCGACCTCGTCACCCTCATGATGGCTTTCTTCGTGATGCTCGTTGCCATGGCCAACTTCGACGACACCCAGCGCATCGAGGCGGTGGTGGAGTCGGTGCAGCGCGCCCTCGGCACCGGCGGAGCGAACACCAAGGCCCTGGGCACCTCCGTCGAGGAGGCCTTCACCGAGGCCGTGCGCCGCGCCGAGAGCCTGCAGCCCACCCAGGTGGCGATGAAGCAGGCGCTGGCCAAGCACACCTCCGATGACCACATCCGCATGGTGCAGACCGAGCAAGAGCTCCGCATCCGCCTGCCGGCGAAGGTGTTCTTCAAGCCGGGCTCCGCCGAGCTCCACCCCGGCTCCTACGCGCTGCTCGCCGACCTGGCGAAGGTGCTGGTCTCGGACAACCTCGCGGTGCGGGTCGAGGGCTACGCCGATGGCTCGGGCGCCGAGCTGGCGAACTGGAAGCTGTCGGGGGACCGCGCTCTCGCCGTCGTCCTCGCACTGCGCGAGAAGGGCCCCGTGCCCGGAGAGAACCTGTCGTCGATGGCCCTGGGCTCGTTCTCGCCCGGCGCCAGCATCGGCGAAGACCCCGAATGGAACCGCCGCGTCGAGCTGGTGGTGACGACATCTGACATCTCTGGAGGCGCCGCAGGGCGACTCCTCGACTGGGAGGGACCCCATGGACGCTGAAGAAGAAGAGGGCGAAGAGACGGGCGGAGGCGGCAGCAAGAAGATGCTGGCCATCGTCGGTGCGGTCGCGCTGCTCATCGGCGCCGGCGCTGGCTACGGGGGGGCGATCGCCACCTCGGGCGGCGGCGAGGCCGAAGAGGTCGCCGAGGCGATCCCCGATGGGGAAGACGCCGCACCCGCCGCCGCCAAGGCCACCAGGCAGGTCCACAGCCTCGATCGCTTCACCGTGAACCTGCGGGGAACCGGCGGCGGAAGGGTGCTTCGGCTCGAAGTGCAGGTCGAGGTCGACGAGGAAGATGTGGACACGGTGACCGAGAAGTCACCGGCCCTGCGCGACGCCGTTCTCACATTGGCGAGCGATTACACTTATGCGGACCTCGAAGGGATCGATGGGAAGATGCGCCTGCGGGATGAGCTGCTGGCGCGACTGAACACATCCCTCGAAGACACGGCTAGCGTGCGGAGGGTGTACTTCACCGAATTCGTGGTGCAGTAGGTGCCGTAGATGTCGCAAGAAGCGCTCCTCCAACGGGTCGACCCCGCCGATCTGGCCACCGTCCGCGACTGGCTCGATGCGGCGGCCCCCGAGCTGCGCAACCTGCTGGTGAAGCGCTGCGGCAAGGACACCCCCGTCCACATCGACCCCGCCGAGAGCATCCGCCTCGAGCAGGTCCTGCAGCGCACCACGGTCACCGCGTGCCCCTTCCACAACGAGCCCACCGGCCTGCGCGGTCTGGTGTTGCTCGAGTCGAGCCTGGTGTGTGCCGTCGTCGGCCGGTTCCTCGGTGACAGCACGGAGGAGCCGGTGGCCGAGCGGCCGCTCACCCGCATCGACCTGCGCATGGGCAAGCGTCTTTGCGACGACGTGCTCCGCGCGCTGCAGTCGTCGTGCGCCATGGAGCAGACCCCGGTGCTCGTGGCAGGGCGCATCAGCTCCAACCCGCGCACGGTGCAGGCGCTGCCCCAGGCTCGCAACGTCATCGACGCGTCGTTCACCATCGGCGAGCCCGACATGCCCCTCGGCCGGATCTGGGTCGTGCTACCGCCCCAGGGCGCGGGCGTGCTGTGGCCACGGCGGGGTCCCACCCGCAACGTCCGCAACCATCCCGCCGTCGGCATGTCGCGGGTGATGCCTCTGCCCCTGCCTGTCGTGGCCGAGCTCGCTCGCACGACCGTGCCGCTGGCCAAGCTCCGGCAGCTCAAGGTCGGCGACACGCTGCACCTCGGCGCGCTGAACGACGTGACCCTGCGGGTCGGCGACCGGCCGACGATGACCGCCGAGCCCGGCGAGTCCGACGGGATGCGCTCGGTCCGTGTCCGGCGCAAGATCGCTTCCCCCAGCTGAGATCGGCCTCAAGTCCGGCTCGGCATGACCGATGACAGGACAGTGCCCGGAGGCATCCATGAGCGGCAATGTCACATTCCTCTACGACATCCCTGTCGAGTTGGTGGTCGAGCTGGGGCGCACGCGCCTCACCGTGAAGGAGCTGTCCGAGCTCCAAGAAGACGACGTGATCAAGCTCGACAGCCTCGCCGGCCAGCCCCTGGAGATCCTCGTCGGAGGCCAGGTGTTCGGCAAGGGCGAGGTGGTGCTGCAGGAAGACCGCGTCGGGCTGCGGATCACCGAGCTCGCCGGCAAGGGCGCTGACGAGCCCGAGGAAGCGGTCGGATGACGAGCTGGCTGCTCGTCGCGGCGGCCCTCGCTGAGCCCCTGGGTGCGGCCGATGAGGCACGCCTGCTGGGCCCCGAGGCGGCCACGGCCCCCGCCCCCGTGGCCTCGGCGCCGCTGGGCGGAGGGCTCCCGCTGACCTGGCCCCTGCTGGGGCTGGCAGCCGGTGGCGGCCTGCTGTGGCTCGGCCGCAAGAAGGCGCTGACGCCCTTGTCGACCGTGGAGGAGCTCCGCGTCGTCGGCCGTGCCACCCTCGCCAAGGACAGCACGGTGTCGCTGCTCGAGGTGCGTGACGCCACGGGTCAGTGGCGCCGCTTGCTCGTGGGCAGCGGAGCCCAGGGCCCGCAGCTGCTGACCGGTCTGGGTCACGACGGCCTCACCGACCTGCCCGAGGTGCCCGCCTACCCGGTTCGTGGCGCGCTCGTGCCGCAGCCACAGCCCGCGCCCGCTCCGGCGCCTCTGATTCGTACGGCGCCGCCCGTACAGGCCCCCGCAGCCCCGGCTGCGACCGCGCCTCCGCTGCCCCAGGCGCCCATCTACGACCGGCCGCCCCCGGTGCGCCACCCACCGCCGCAGCGACCGTCGACGACTCCGACCCGGCCCGGCGTCGCCCGCGGCGGCTCCCCCGCGCGTAGCTACGCCGAGGTCGCGGCATCCCTCGATCTCGACGAGGCGCCGCCGGTTCGCGCCCAGACCCGTCCCTCGGCCCCCACCTCCCCCGCGACGCCCCCCCAGCGCACGGCACGCGATGCCCTGGCGATGATCGAGGAAGTCCGCCGAGCACGTCGCGGTTCGGGCGCCCAGAGAGGCGGGTAGACCCGACCATCGCCCGAACCCTCGGGCCGCCGACCCCGTGTCACGCTGCGCATGCGCTACCCTCCGCTACTCCGGAGGAAGGACCATGATCGTAGGCATCCCGACCGAGGTGGGCCAGGGGGAGCGCCGCGTCGCCGGCACCCCCGACACCGTCACCCGGCTGCGCAAGCTCGGCTTCGAGGTGCACGTGCAGCGCGGGGCAGGAAGCCGAGCCTCCCTGCCCGACGATGCCTACGAGGCGGCCGGCGCGGTGCTCGTCGACGACGTGCCCGAGCTGTGGCGGAGTCCCCTGGTGCTCAAGATCGAGCCGCCCCTGCTGGAAGAGGTGGCCCACCTCGGGGAGGGCACCGTGCTGATCAGCATGATGTCGCCCGACAGCAACGGCCCGCTGCTGCAGGCCATCGCCGAGCGAGGCGCCAGCTCGCTCGCCCTCGACAAGATCCCGCGCATCAGCCGTGCCCAGAAGATGGACGTGCTGTCGTCGATGGCCAACATCGCCGGCTACCGTTCCGTGCTCGAGGCCGCCCACCGCTTCGGCCGCTTCTTCGGTGGGCAGATCACCGCCGCGGGCAAGTCGCCGCCCGCCAAGGTGCTGGTCATCGGCGCCGGGGTGGCCGGCCTCGCGGCCATCGCCGCCGCGCGCAGCCTGGGCGCCATCGTGAGGGCCTTCGATGTGCGCCCCTCGGTCAAGGAGCAGTGCGAGAGCCTGGGCGCCGAGTTCCTGATGGTCGACATCGAAGAGAGCGGCGAGGGCGGCGGAGGCTACGCCAAGACGATGAGTCCCGAGTTCATCGCCGCCGAGATGGACCTGTTCGCGGCGCAGGCCCGCGAGGTCGACATCATCATCACCACCGCGCTCATTCCCGGGCGCAAGGCCCCCATCCTCATCACCGACGCGATGGTCGACAGCATGGGCCACGGCTCGGTGATCGTCGATCTGGCGGCACGCCAGGGGGGCAACTGCGAGGCGACCGAGCCGGGGCAGATCATCGAGCGCGGGGGGGTCACCGTCATCGGGCTGACCGACATGACCAGCCACCTGCCTACCCATGCCAGCCAGTTCTTCGGCACCAACCTGGTCAACCTGCTCACCGACCTCGGCGGTGCCGAGGCCTTCGCCCTCGACGCCACAGACGAGGTGGTCCGCAAGTCGGTGTGCGTGCGCGACGGCCAGGTCGTGTGGCCTCCCCCACCCGACCCCACCCCACCCCCGGCGCCCGATCGCCTCCCCGCCGACCAGGCCGTGGTGGCCGCCCCGCCGATGCCGCCCGCGACGCCCTCCCGGGGGCATGGCCACGGCAAGGCGGAGCCCGCCTCTCCCATGGCCGCGGTCGGTGGCCTGGTGGCAGCGCTACTCCTCGCCGCCATCGGTCAGGTGGCCCCGACCGAGTTCATCCAGCACGTCACCGTGTTCGTCCTGGCGTGCTTCGTCGGCTGGCAGGTCGTGTGGTCCGTCACCCCCGCCCTGCACACCCCGCTGATGAGCGTGACCAACGCCATCAGCGGCATCATCATCGTCGGCGGGCTGCTGCAGGCCGGCAGCGGGCAGTTCGACGCCGCCGCCGTGCTCGGCGTCGTCGCCATCTTCGTGGCCAGCATCAACATTGCAGGGGGCTTTCTGGTCACCCAGCGCATGCTCGCCATGTTCCAGAAGGAGGGCTGAGCGATGTCACCCAACGTGCTCACCGTCGCCTACCTCACCTCCGGCGTGCTGTTCGTGCTCTCCCTCGGAGGCCTGTCACAGCAGGAGACCGCTCGCCGCGGCAACCTGTACGGCCTGATCGGCATGGCCCTCGCCATCGCCGCCACCCTAGCCCACCCGGCCATGCAGTCGTGGGGCTTGTCGGCCGCCGGCGTCATCGGCGGCGGCGTCATCGGAGCGGTGCTCGCGCAGCGTGTCGCGATGACCGCCATGCCCGAGCTCGTCGCCATCCTGCACAGCTTCGTGGGGCTTGCCGCCGTGCTCGTCGGCATCAGTAGCTACCTCGCCCCTGGCCATCCGCTGCACGGCGCCGAAGAGATGGTCCACCTCGTGGAGATCTGGCTCGGTGTGGCGATCGGAGCGGTCACCTTCACCGGCTCGGTGGTGGCGTGGGCCAAGCTGCGCGGCACGCTGGGGGGCAAGCCCACCCTGCTGCCCGGGCGTCACGTGCTCAACGCGCTGTTGGCGCTGGCCATCGTCGGCGGGGTGGTGCCCTTCCTGGTCGACGCCGCCGCGACCGAGGGAGCCACGACGTTCGGTCTCGGGCTGCTCCTCGGCATGACGGTGCTGGCCAGCGGGATCGGGGTCCACCTCGTGCTCGCCATCGGAGGCGCCGACATGCCGGTCGTGGTCTCCCTGCTCAACAGCTACTCGGGCTGGGCGGCTGCTGCAGCGGGCTTCATGCTCGGCAACGACCTGCTCATCATCACGGGCGCCCTGGTGGGCAGCTCGGGCGCCATCCTGTCGACCATCATGTGCCGCGCGATGAACCGGTCGATCTGGAACGTGGTGTTCGGTGGCTTCGGCGCGGCCCCCACCGGCCCGTCCACCGCCGCCGAGCCCCAGGGTGAGGCCGTGGCCACCAACATCGACGAGGTGGGAACCGCCGCCCGCGAAGCCAAGAAGATCCTGATCGTGCCGGGCTACGGCATGGCGGTCGCCCGCGCGCAGCACCTCGTGCACGAGTTCGCCAAGGAGCTCCGCGGGCGAGGCGTCGACGTGAGCTTCGTCATCCATCCCGTGGCGGGGCGACTGCCCGGGCACATGAACGTGCTCCTCGCCGAAGCCGGCGTTCCCTACGACATCGTCTACGAGATGGACGAGGTCAATCACGAGTGCGCCCAGGCCGACCTGGTGCTGGTCATCGGCGCCAACGACATCGTCAACCCCTCCGCCGACACCGACGAAGGCAGCCCCATCTACGGCATGCCGGTGATCGAGGTGTGGAAGGCCCAGCAGGTCGTCGTGCTCAAGCGCTCCATGGGCTCGGGCTACGCCGGCGTGCAGAACCCGCTGTTCTTCCACGACAACACGCGTATGCTCTTCGGCGACGCCCGTGAGAGCATGCAGGGGCTGGCTGGCACCCTGCGCTAGGCCACGTTCAGCCCCAGTGGCGGTTCATCGGGTCGAGGTAGTGGTCGACCCACCCCTGGTCGTAGTCGGGCTGGCCGTCGGGGATGCCGCGGTGGCGGATTACCAGCTTGCAGTGCCCGTCACCCGCTGGCGCGAGACTCACCGACACCAGGCTGTCTTCTGCGTCGGCATCGAACTCGATGGTGCGCCAGCGAAAGGCGAGCCGATGGGGCCGGTCGAGGACGGTGTAGGTGCCCGAGATGAAGCCCCCCCACGCCTGGAAGCGGCCGCCCACCTGCGGGTCGGACGTAGCCGGGGCATCGGTCATCGCGGCGTGGCCCTCAGCACTGACCCAGGCATCGAAGACCTCCTCAGGTGAGGCCGGGACGACCCCGGTACGCTCGAACGACTGCATGTCTCTGCTCCTGTGCTCGGTGGGGGTTCAGCCGGTCGCCGCCAGGGCTCGGCTGCGGCGCCAGGCGCTGGGGCTCTCGCCCCAGACACGACGAAAGGCTCGCACGAACGCGTCTTCGGAAGAGTACCCCACCTTCGCGCCCACCTCCGCCACCGACAGCGTCTGCGACGACAGCGCCTCGGCCGCGCACTCCATCCGCCACTGGGTGAGGTAGGCCGCTGGGGCCATGCCTACGCGCTGCTTGAAGTGCCGATGGAAGCTCGAGCGTGACATACCGACCCGCTGCGCGAGCCCTTCGGTCGTCCACGCGCCCGCGGGGCGTCGGTGCACCAACGCCAGGGCCTGGGCGATGCGATCATCCCCCAGGCCCCCCAGCCAGCCCTCGCTGGGCCCGTCGTCGCTTTCGACCCAGCGTCGCAGCACCTGCACGAAGGCCAGATCGAGGAGCCGCCGCACCAGCTCGGCCCCTCCGGCCTGCTCGCGCCCCAGCTGACCGTCAAGCATCGCCAGGTTGCTGTCGAGCCAAGCGACGATCGGGGCCTCGTCGCCCCGCACCACGAGCACCTCGGGCAGCAGCCGCGTCACCGCCTGGTGGGCTCCCGCATGCTGCAGCTCGAAGCTACCGCACAGCACCCTGGTGAGGGCCCCTCCCCCGCCGTGGCCCACCGTCGGCAGCGACCCCGGGGACGACACCAGCGGCAGCTGCCGGATCGACCGCGCCGTTCGGCCCGGTGCGTCTTCGAGGACATGCCCAGCCCCGCGGCACAGCAGCGCGAGGTCGCCGGCCCGTAGCGTGACCCGCTTCGCCCCTTCCGCCACCAGGTCGCAGCGCCCCTCGAGCACCGCATGGAGGATGGCGGTGGAGGTGGGACGGCACCCGACCCCGAACGGGACCCGCAGCCGAGCCATGCTGACCAGCGAGCTCCGCAAGCGCAGCGAGGCGAGGATCTCGGTCAGGGGGTGCTCGGCAGCGGACATAGGACCTTCTACCACTGATACCAATCGGTCGATGCGTAGATCTGCAGCGTGGGGGGCGCATCGAACAGCGAGCCGAAGGCCTTGCCGAAGGCCGGGTCGGTGTAGACCGATTCGATGTAGGTGTCGTCGGACCAGATGTCGATGGCCAGGAACTCCTGCGGATCGTCGATGCCGGTGAACACCACATGGGCCACGTCCCCGACGGCCTGCACGTCTTTCTGCCCGAAGGCGGCGACGGCGTCGTGGGCCGCCTGCGCATCCGCCGGGTCGGCGTCTGCCAGATGGCCGCGGGCCACCACGACGAAGTGCTGCGCGTAGCCGTCGCCGCTCTCCATCGTGCCCCAGTTGTGCCAGTGGGCCTGGTGCTCGAACAGCTCGAGGCTCGGCCCTGAAGCATCGAACAGGGCGCCGAAGGCCTTGCCGAAGGCGGGGTCGCTGTAGAACGCCGTCATGTTCGTGGCGTTGTCCCACTGATCCATCCCCAGGAAGTCGTGGGGCTGGGTGGTGTACAGCAACCCGGATCCCAGCAGCGCGTCGTGCCCGAAGTCGCCTGCAGCGGTCGCGTCGGCCTCCCCGTAGGCAGCGACGCCATCGTGGTAGCCCTGCGCCTCGGTGAGGTCGGTGGTGTACAGCGTGCCCCGCACCAGCGCGAGGTAGGTCGGCGGGGGACCTCCCGTGTCGCCGGTCATCGCCGTCATCGAGGTGTCGACCTCGGTGTCTGTGTCGGTGTCGGTGTCGGTGTCTGTGTCGGTGTCGGTGTCGGTGTCGGTGTCCGTGTCCGTGTCGGTGTCCGTGTCCGTGTCGCTGGGGGTCGTGTCGGTGGTGTCGTCGGCGTCCTTGTCGCCACCACACGCCACCGCCGCCATCCAAACCACTGCCCATGCTGCTGACCTCATGTGACCTCCCAGTCGACCTCTTCCACATGTCCGCCTGCAGGGGGGGACCCCACGTGTCGCTGTGCCAGCGATCCGACCGTTTGTGTCAGCGGCCGTTCGGGCAGGAGCAGGTCGGCCTCAAGCCAGGCGATCCCTGACCGATGGACCCTCGGGAGGCACGGTGGCCCGCCTGCTCGCTCGGATCCAGGAACACGGCGATGTGATGCTCGCAGGGGCAGTCTTCGGGCTGCTCGCGATCATGGTCGTGCCCCTCCCCGCCTTCCTGCTCGACATGCTGCTGGCGACGTCCATCGCCCTCGCGATCCTGCTGTTCCTGGGCGCGATGTACAGCGACAAGCCCGTGGAGTTCAGCGTCTTCCCGACCCTGCTCCTCGTCGCCACCGTGTTTCGCCTGGCCCTCAACGTCGCCTCGACGCGGCTCATCCTGCTGCACGGCTCCGAGGGCCTCGGTGCGGCCGGCAAGATCATCGAGTCGTTCGGCCAGTTCGTGGTCGGCGGCAACTTCGTCGTGGGCGGCATCGTCTTTGTGATCCTGGTGCTGATCAACTTCGTGGTCATCACCAAGGGCTCGGGCCGCGTGGCCGAGGTCGGGGCGCGGTTCACCCTCGACGCCATGCCCGGCAAGCAGATGGCCATCGACGCCGAGCTCAACGCCGGGCTCATCGACGAGGTCACCGCCCGCACCCGACGCGCCGAGGTGGCCCGTGAGGCCGACTTCTACGGCGCCATGGACGGTGCCTCGAAGTTCATCCGCGGCGACGCCATCGCCGGCATCGTCATCACGCTGATCAACTGCCTCGGCGGCGTCGCCATCGGGGTGCTGCAGAACGGCATGAGCGTCAGCGACGCTGCCCAGGCCTACGTCATCCTCACCATCGGTGACGGGCTGGCCGGCCAGATCCCTGCGCTGATCGTCTCCACCGCCGCGGGCCTGCTCATCACCCGCGTCGACGACGTGGAGGAGCGGCAGCTCGCCAACCAGGTCGGCGGCCAGCTCGTCCGAAACCCCAAGAGCCTGGGCCTCGGCGCGGCGCTGCTGGGGTCGATGGCCCTGCTGCCCGGCCTGCACATCCCCTTCGGGATCCTGGCCCTCGGCGCCGGTGGCCTGGCCTGGCACCTGCACCGCCACCCCATGGCCACCAAGGCCGAGCGCGACCAGAAGAAGGCCGCCGCCGCTGGTGGCCCGGCTCGGGAGGCTCGCCCCGAAGACCTCTTCGCCCTCGAGCCCCTCGCTATCGAGGTCGCCGTCGATCTCGTCTACCTGGTCGACGAGCGCCACGGCGGCGAGCTGCTCCAGCGCGTCCAGAAGCTCCGCAACCAGTTCGTCGAAGACATGGGCCTGGTGCTCCCCCCCGTCCACCTCCGCGACAACCTCGAGCTGGAGAACGGCCACTACGCCATCCTGCTGCAGGGCGAGCGCATCGGCATGGGCAAGCTGCAGGCCCGCCAGCACCTCGCCCTCGATCCGGGCACCGCGGTGTCGAAGATCGACGGCATCCCCACCACCGATCCGGTGTTCGGGCTGCCGGCCTTCTGGATCTTGGACCGCGCGGTCCTGCAGGCCCAGTCCAAGGGCTACACCGTCGTCGATGCCCCCACGGTGCTCACCACGCACCTCGTGGAGCTCATGGGCAGCCACGGCCACGAGCTGTTCGACGGCGTGCAGCTCGACAAGGCCCTGGAGCACGTCGGCAAGCACAACCCGCGGCTGGTCGACGACCTGGTCCCCGACCCCCTCCCCCGCCACGTGCTGCTCAAGGTGTTCCGCAACCTGCTCAAGGAGGGCGTGAGCATCCGCGACACCGCTCGGATCCTCGAGACCCTGGCCGAGTACGCCCCCCGCACCCGTGACGCCGACGTGCTCACCGAGTTCGTCCGCCAGCGCCTCGCTCGCCACATCACCGGTCGCTACGCCGACGAGGAGGGCTCGGTGCACGTCGTGCGCTTGGGCCCCGACGCCGAAGACGCGCTGCTGCGCGGGCTGGCGAGCTCCGACGGAGCAGCCCCCAACCTGCAGCTCGAGCCCGACGTGGCGCGGGTGCTGATCACCCGGATCGGCGAGCTGGTGGAGTCCTACGGAGGGCCCGCTCCGGCTGTCGTGCTCTGCCCGCCCCTCGCTCGCGGCGCCCTGCGTCGCCTGCTGGAGCGCGTGCTGCCTCGGGTCACCGTCTTGAGCAGCGCTGAGCTGCTCCCCACGGCGCGGATCCAGCCGGTTGGCGTCATCTCCCTCAAGTCTGCCTGAATCTGATCGATGTCTGGAGGGGAGGCACCCCTCCCCCGACTGCTGCCCAGGAAGTCCCCATGCTGGCTCGAACCCGCGCAAAGGCCTACGCCAACGCCAAGCAGACTCGCCTCGTCGAGGGCTTGGACCGCGACCAGACGTGCGTGCGCTACCAAGACAAGGTGTTCCTCGTCGCCCGCCGCATCCACGAGCGGCTGTCGCGGCATGCCTCCGTCGAGATCGACGACCTGGTGAGCTGGGGAGCCATCGGGCTGCTGGAGGCCTTCGAGCGCTTCGATGCGTCGAAGGGCGTGAAGTTCTCCACCTACGCCGAGCACCGCATCCGCGGCACCATCTACGACCAGCTGCGGGCCCGCGACACGTCGACCCGTCGGCGCCGCGACCTCGCCAAGCGCGTGGAAGCCGCCCGTCGCCGACTCCTCGGCAAGATGGGTCGGGAGCCCGAGCCCCAGGAGCTGGCCGACGAGCTCGAGATCACCCTCGACGACTACTGGGCAGCGGTGCGCAAGACCGCGCCCACCACCCACGTGTCGGTCGACAGCCCCGACGAAGACACCGGCCGGCCCCTCCTCGAGGTGCTCGCCAGCCGAGACGACACCTCCGTCGAGCAGCAGATGGTCGTGCAGCAGGTGCGCGAGGCCCTTCGCCACGCCATCAAGCAGCTCCCCGAGCGCCATCGCCACTGCGTGATGATGTACTACGACAAGGAGATGTCCCTCGCCGAGATCGCGGCCGTCTACGACGTGTCGGTCTCCCGGATCTCCCAGATCATCAGCGACGCCCGCCGGCGGCTGCGCAAGATGCTCGCCGACGCGGTCGACCTCGCCGACCTGGCCGACTGATGGGACAAGATCTCTACAGCGCGCTGTCGGGCGCCTACACCAGCATGCGACGCCTCGACACCGTCGCGACCAACCTCGCGAACGCGTCGACCACTGGCTACAAGTCGCAGCGGCTGACCATCGAGGGCACCGGCGGCGACGGGGCCTATGCCCGCATCGCCGAGGGCCTCTACGACCACAGCGACGGCGCGGTCGAGCGCACCGACCACCCCACCGACGTAGCCCTGCAGGGCCAAGGCTGGATCGCGGTCGACCACGGCGACGGCATGCTGCTCACCCGCGACGGCCGCCTGCGCACCAGCCCCGACGGCCTGCTTACTGCCCCCGGCGGGCGCCCGGTCCTCGGCCAGAACGGCACCATCCAGGTCCCCCCCGGCGAGACCGTGCGCATCGACACCGACGGCACCGTCGTGGCGAGCCAGTCGGGCGCCATCGACCGCATTCGGCTGGTGGTCGCAGATGCCGAGCCCCTGGGCGGCAACCTGTGGGAGCCCGCCGGCCCGATCTTCGAGGCCGAGGAAGGCGAAGTCCACCTGGTGCCCGGCGCACTGGAGGGCAGCAACGTCGACCCGATGCGGGCGATGGTCGAGCTGGTCGAGGCCAGCCGCACCTTCGAAGTGTTCCAGAAGGCCATGCAGGCCTCCGACGAATCCGATGCACGACTCAACGAGATGGGGAGGTCCTGATGCGCGCACTCTACGTGGCTGCCAGCGGCATGAACGCACAGCAGACCCGCATCGACACGGTGGCGAACAACCTCGCCAACACCAGCACCACGGCGTTCAAGAAGTCCCGCGGTGCCTTCCAGGACACCTTCTACCAGGAGCTCGCCACGGGCTCCCGCGGCACCCGGGCCGACCTCGGTGGCGGGGTGCAGCTGGCGGGGCTCGAGAAGGACCACACC
>CBDUIC010000113.1:0-23617 GCA_965367245.1 uncultured bacterium
CAGCCTCTGGTCACGGTGGAGGTGCAGGTCGACGCCGCGCGGGCCGCGACCACGCCCGCCGAGGCCCAGGAGGCCGCGTCGGCCGCCCACGCAGCGGCGACGGCGCTGCAGGAGCAGGTCGCAGCCGAGCGACTGGCCAGCGCGAGAGAGGCCTTCGAGGCCGCCTCCGAGGAGGCAGCAGCCCTCGAGCTGCCGGTCCCCCCCCTGCCCGACACGACCGAGGCCATCGAAGAGGCGACGGTCACCGTTCGGGAGGCCATCGACGCAGCGCTCGACCGACTCCGCCGTGCGCTGGATGAGGAGCTGGCAGCCCTCGTCGAGCGAGCCGCCGCGCACGGCATCGCCCCGCCCGACGCGGCGCCCGCAGAGGTCGCCTCGCTGCGGGAGGCCATCGCGAGCCTCACCGAGGCCATCGAGCAGGCCGAGGCTCGGGAAGCCCAGGCCTTGGCGGAGCGTCGCGCCGAGCTGCAAGCCGCCCTCACCGATGCGGGCCTCGATCCAGACCTCCCCGACGACCCGAGACAGGCCATCGCCGAGGCCGAGGCACGCCTGGCCAGCCACCACGAGGCGAGCCTGGAGGCGGCCCGGGCCCGGCTCTCCAAGGCCCTGAGCGAGCTGGCCCAGACCGCCGACGAGGGCCGCATCGCCGCGGCGGAGCCCCATCGCACGGCCGATCCCAACGACCTGGAGGCGCTCCGCGACGCCGCCGCCGAGGTCGAAGCTGCGTGCACCCAAGCACACGCCGAGGCGCTGGCCGCGGCCCAGGAGGCCTTCGACGGGCTGGTCGCCGACGCGGAGGCCCTCGAGCTGCCCGTGCCCACCGTCGACCGGGAAGCCCTGAAGGCGCTCGAGGAGGCCAGCCAGGCGCTGCGCCAAGCGGTGGAGGCGACACGCCAGTCGCTCCTCGCCCATGCCCGCACGGCCGCCCACGACGCTCGCGTCGTCGTCGACGAGCACGGCGACGCCATGCAGCGGCAGCTCGCCGCAGCGGCCCACGAGCAGGTCAAGGCCGCCAGCGACCACCTCGGCGCCGAGGAAGCCCTCCAGACGCTGCTGGCCCTCGCCGAGCAGGCCCACGAGGCGAGGTTCACCCGCGCTCGCGCCGCCTTCGAGCAGGCTGCCGATGCCGCCCGTGCGCTGGGCCTCGAGGCACCCGAGACACCCGACGATGTCGACGAGACCGAGGCAGCCACTCGCCAGCTCGACGTCTTGGTCGCCGACGAGACCGAGCGACGCACGCAAGCCGCCACCGAGCGCCTGACGGCTGCCCTGGCGGCCCTGGAGCGTCCGGTGGAGCTCCCCGACACCCTGGAGAGCCTCGAGGCCGCCGCCGACGACGCGGAAGCCGAGCTCCACGGCACACAGCAGCGTCTGCGCGAGGAGGCCGTCGCTGCCCACGCGGCCCTCGGCGAGCCGGCCGCGTCGCTCGGCCTGGCGCTCGAGCCCCTCCCCGCCGACGCCGACATCGATGCGATCCGAGCGGCCATCGCCCAGGTCGAGTCCCAGATCGACAGCGAGCGACGGCGACGGCTCGACCAAGGCCTCGCCCGATGGGCCGAGCTGACGCTCCGGGCAGCGGAGCTGGGGTTGTCGCTGGGCGAGCCGGGCAGCACCCACGCCGAGGTCGAGGAAGCGCTGGAGACCTGGGCCGGTGAGGTCGACGACGAAGCAGCCCGCCGCCGCGACACCGCGCTGCGCCGAATCGAGGCAGCCAGTGAGCGCCTCGGAGAGCCGGCACCCGATGCCCTCGACGACCTCTTCGCGCTGGAGCGCTCGGCCGAGGAGCTGGAGGCTCGTGCCGAGGCGCAGGAGGCGGAGGCGCGTCGGCTGGCGACCGAGGCCCTGGCCGCTGCCCGCCTGGCCTACGAACAGGTGCTGGAGGAGGCCCGCGCGGTCGGGCTGGAGCCGTCGGCACCCGACGACGAGGTGGCACAGCTCGAGGCAGCGGCGACCCACCTGGCTCAGGAGGCCCGCCAGCGCCGCCGGGAGCTCACCGACGCGGCGGGGGCCGAGCTGCGCGAGCTCGTCTTGCAGCTACAGGCCCTCGGCGTGCCGACCGACGAGGTCCAGCGCCCCGTAGGTGCCACCCTCGAGCAACTGCAGGCCCTGATTCGACGCGCGACCGAGGCGCTGGGCGACGAGCAGGCCAACCGCCACGAGCGAGCGGTGGCGCGCTGGGACGACGTGCGCTCCCGCGCTGGCTCCTTCGGTGTCCCCCACACGCCTCCCGACGGCACCGACGCCGACGCCCTCGACGCAGCCAGCCAGGCCACGGAGAAGGCCATCGCAGTGCACCTCGAGGCCAGCCTCGACGACCTCGGCCGCCGCACCGAGGAGGCGCGGTCCTACCTCGAAGCCCATGCCCCCGACCGCATGGTCCCCGAGCTCTCGGTTCCGCCGCAGCCGACGGCAGCCGACATCGAGGCCCTCGAGCTGGCCACCCTCGCCGCAGAGGCCGCAGTCGACGAGGCGAAGCGAGAGGCACTGGCCGAGGCACGAGCCGCCCTCGCGGAGGCGGAGTCCCGGGCTGGCGTGAGCGCTCCTTCCCATGACGCAGCCGACATCGATGCGGTCCAAAAAGCACTGGCGGCCCTCCAGCACAGCCACCCTGCGTCGCGCCTGCAGGCCGCGCAGGAGGAGTGGGCCGCGCGACGTGCCGAGGCCACCGAGCTGGGTCTGGTCGACCTCGAGGAGCCCGAGGCCACCATCGCAGCGGTCGAGGCAGCCCTCGAGGATCTCGACCAGCGCATCTCGGAAGCGCTGCACGCCGACGCCGTCGCCCGGCGAGCGCCGCTGCTCCCCCTCGCACGTCAGCTGGCCCTGCCCGTCGCCGACCTGTCCGGTGACGGTGTGCAGGCACAGCGGGAGGTCGATGCCCTCGCGTCGGCCATCGACGCCACCTGGCGAACCGTCAATGTCGACCGCCACGCGCAGCTGGCGGCCGCGGCCGCCGAGCACGGCGTGGCCCTCGAACTCCCCAATCCCGATGGCCTTCCAGCCGAGGTCGCCACGCGACTGAAGAACGCCGAGGAGGCCCTCGAGACCGGGCGCATCGAGCTGGCCCGCTCCCAGCTGGCCACCCTGCAGGCAGAGGCCGACGGCCGCGACCTGGGGCTGCAGTTCGCCCACGGCGATGGCACACCCGAGGTCCTGGAGCAGGCGGTCCACGACGCCACCCACGCACTGCGCGAGGCCCGGCTCGACGCGGCTCGGGCAGAGGCGGATGCCGCCTCCGACCGCGCCCGAGTGGCCGACCTCGCCCCGCACACCGACGAAGCCCGTGCCGCAGCACAGCAGGCCCACGAGGTCGACGATCCCGACCTGGCGGAGGCGGCGGCGGCACGAGCCCTGGCATCGGCGCGGGCGGCGGAGGCCGTGCGGATGGAGGAGGCCGTGGAGGCCACCCGGGTCGCCCTGGCGCGGGCCCAGGCAACGGGCGACCCCGTTGGCATCGAAGACGCCACCCGCGCCCTCGCCGCCGCACAGGCTGCAGAGAACCTCGCGGAGGCGCGGGCCGCCGAGGCCACGGCTCGGTCTGCCGCAGCGCGCGGTGCCGCCCCCGACCTCGACCAGCGACGGTCCGAGCTGCTGGCCCAGCTGGATGCGGAAGCCCCCCGGCTGGCAGCCCTGCAGGCCGTGCTGAGCGAGGTCCCGGAGGCCACGGGGCCAGAGAGCCGCGACGTTCGCGACAGCCTTGTCGCTGCCGATCCGTCGCCCGACGTGGCCGACTTGCGCGCCACGATCGAGGGCGCACAGCAGCAGACAGAGCTGCTGCATGCCACGCAGGGGCTCCGCGATGTGCTGGCGCGGCTGTCGCGAGCGGAAGAGGTCGTTCCTGCTCTCGCCCGCGATGCGTGGCTGGCCATGGTGGTCGACGAGGTGGCTTCCTTGTGGGCTGTATGCCACGAGGCCCGCAGCGCCGAAGGCGGAGATGCGCCCCTTCGCGCTGCTGACCGCGCGCTGCGCACAGCACGCGCCGCGCGAGCCCGCGACGACGAGGGGGCACTGCATCGGGCGCAACGAGCCGCGCACGACGCCGCCGACCGGGCCCGGGCCGTGCTGGCTGCCGAAGCCGAGCGTTCGAGCCGTGGCGACCTCGAGGAGCACGACTCTGTGCTCCTCGAAGAGATCACCGAGAGCACGCGAGCGATGGCCGACGAGGCGCGTCGCGTCGTCGACATGATCGAGGCGGCAGCCCCTGGCGAGAGCGCCCGGGCGCGCACCACCGCCGAGCGGGTCAGCGAGCAGTCCCTCGTCGGCACGCTCACCATGGACGTGACCGAAGCGAGCGCGGCCCGCGACAAGGCGGCCGAGGCCTACCGGCAGCTCCGTCGCCTCGCCGACGCCCACGGGCTCGACTCCACCGACTTCGATGCCGGGTCCGAGCCCGAGCCCGAGCCCGAGCCCGCCCCCGAGCCGCAGCCCGAGCCCGACCCACCCTCCCCCGCCCTCGCCGGGGTGCGTCAGCGCCCGTCGCGCTTCACCTTCGAGGAGCCGGTCCTTCGACAGCATGCCGAGTTCGTCGACGACGACACCGACGACTTCCGGTTCCCCATCGACGAAGACGCATCCGAGAACTCCCGCCCCCGACCGGTGAGTCGCCCCGAAGACGACGCCACCCTGCGGATGGAGCCGATGCCCCTCGGGTCCGTCGACCTGGCGGCCACGGTGCCCTTCGATGACTGGGCCGACGACGACGACCCCGGCACCGCCGCCCTCGTACCCGAGGAAGACACCGACCCGGGCCCGCCCGTCCCCGCGCCCGACGCCAGTTGGTCGCCGTTCGAGCTCGAAGGGGAAGACGACGACGCGCTGTTCGCCGACCACGGCCCTCCTCCGCCTCCCGACGAGGATGTGGAGGATGGCCTGGCCACCCACGCCATCGACGTCATCGACCTGGCACCCGATCTGCTCGGCCCGGGTGGCGACGTCCCCGACACCGACGTGTTCGACGACCCCGCCGCGATCCTCGCCGCGGCCGAGGGGCAGATCGTTGCGGAACCGCCGGCCATGGAAGCGCTCGCGGCGCCGCCCGCCGCCGACGACGACGACGACGACGACGAGGAAGAGGCGCGCACCATCCAGATGCGCATGCCGGCCGATCTGGCCGACCTGATCCGAGAGGCGACAGGCGACGCTCCCGCCGACCCCAACGCCACCGTGCTGTTCCAGCGTCCAGCTCCGAAGCCTCCTACGCCCGCGTTGATCGACGACGATGACGACGATGGCGGCGGGGAAGACGAGCCGACCCGCCGCCTGTCCGTGGCGTCCCTCCGCGAGCGGCTCCTGCGACGGAAACGTGAGCAGGAAGCTCGAAAGACGCCGCCTCCGCCCCCCGACGACTACGACCCGCATGCGCAGACGCTGCTGCTCACCCCTGACGCCCTCGCCGCGATGGTGGAAGCGGCCAACGACGAAGACGAAGACGACGACGAGGACAGCGAGGAGGTCGAGGCGAAGACCACCCTGTTCTACCGGCCAGGCTACGACGACTGAGGAAGGCCGCGCGGGTTACGCACCGGGCCTGGAGGCCCTCATGGCACGGTCCGCCAACGCGAAGCCCCCTTGGCTGAAGGTCAAGCTACCGGGCTCTCCGCGCTACCACGACATCAAGAAGCGGGCGCGCCAGCTCCGCCTGGCAACGGTGTGCGAGGAAGCGCGCTGCCCCAACATCGGCGAGTGCTGGAGCGGAGGCACCGCGACCTTCATGGTCATGGGCGACACCTGCACCCGCGGCTGCCGCTTCTGCTCGGTGAAGACCGCGAAATACCCCGAGGCCCTTGATCCGGAGGAGCCACGCAACGTGGCCCACGCCATCCAGGAGCTCGACCTCGACTACGTCGTGATCACGTCCGTCGACCGTGATGATGTGGCCGATGGCGGCGCCTCGCACTTCGCGGCGTGCATCCGTGAGACGCGCATCGTGTCGCCGAAGACCAAGATCGAGGTCCTCATCCCCGACTTCGCGGGGCACATCGGCCACCTGCTCACCGTGGTCGAGGCCGGGGCGGAGGTCATCGCCCACAACATCGAGACCGTCGAGCGACTGACCTACCCGGTGCGTGACCGCAAGGCCGGCTACCAGCAGTCTCTCGACGTGCTGCGCAACATCAAGACCATCGACCCCACCCGGCTCACCAAGTCGTCGATCATGGTCGGTCTCGGCGAGACGGTCGACGAGGTCGAGCAGGCCATGCGCCACCTGCGCGAGGCCGACTGCGACTTCCTCACGATCGGCCAATACCTCAAGCCCACCAAGAAGCACCTCGACCTCGTCGAGTACGTTCACCCCGACCAGTTCGCGGCGTACGAGGCGATCGGCCTGGAGATGGGCTTCAAGTACGTCGCGAGTGGCGCGTTGGTCCGCTCTTCCTACAAGGCCGGGGAGTTCTTCATCTCGCGCTATCTCGACCAGAGGCAGACCGCCTGAGGGCGTGGTAAGACCCCCTCCCAGCCGGGGGAGCGATGAGTTCATCCATGACGTACACCGCCGCGACCCGGGCGGCATTGGCTCACGCCCTCGCCGCCCCCGACGTGGTGCTTGTGAGCGAGACAGCGGGTCTTCCCGGCTCCTTCACCGAGGGGCTCGAGGGTCGGCTGATCGCCGTGCCTGCCGGCGACCGTGGCACCACGGCCTTCGCCATCGGCCTCGCCGTGGCGGGCCAGCGCGTCGTGCTGGAGCTGCCCTCGGCCGCCCACCTCGCCAAGGTCGCTGACGAGCTCGCGGAGGCAGCGCAGCTCGCCGGCACCGAGCATCGCCTCACCGTCGTCGTCACGGTGGCCTATGGCGGTGAGCTCCCTCCGTTCGACCGGCCTCTCGGTCGCGCCCTCCCCCCGACCGCCGGCCTGCAGGTCGTGTGCGCGAGCAGCCCCGAGCTCGCCGCAGGCCTGCTGCTCCACGGGCTGGAGCGCACGGGGGTGACCGTCGTGCTGCAGCCGCGAGCCCTGGGCCGCAGCCGAGCCCAGGTGTCGATGGAAGCGCGAGCCCCTGCCCCGAGCGTCATCCGGGAGGGATCGCACATCACGCTGGCGGCCTGGGGCGCAGGGGTCGATGCGGCCCTCGATGCCGCCGAAGCCCTGGCTCGCGACGGGATCTCTGCTGGGGTGGTCGACCTCGTCGCCCTCCAGCCCCTCGATCTCGACCTGCTCGGGGCTCAGGTCCGACACACCGGGCGGCTGGTCGTCGCCCACCCCGAAGACGAGGTCCTCGCCGCCCAGGTGCGTTCCGTCGGGCTCGATGCAGCCTTCCTGCACCTCGAGTCACCCCTGGCCCAGGTCGAGGCCGAATCCAGCCGCATCGCACGCGCCGCGCGCGACGCGGTCCACTACTGAAGAATCCAGGTTCGAGGAGTCGCCCCATGGCGTTCGTGTTCGAGTTGCCCGAGGTGGGAGAGGGCGTGGTCGAGGCCGAAGTGGTCTCGTGGAATGTCGGCGTCGGCGACGTCGTGTCCGTCGACCAGCCCCTGTGTGAGATCACCACCGACAAGGCCCAGCTCGAGATCAGCTCGCCAAAGGCCGGTCGCATCCTGAAGCTCCACGGCGAGCCCGGCGACATCATCGGGGTGCACAAGCCTCTGGTGGAGATCGACACGGCCGCCGCAGGCGAGGCCTCGGCACCCGCCCCTGCGCCCGCTCCCGCACCCGCACCCGCAGCACCCAAAGCAGCAGCCCCCACGCCGGCCGCCGCCGCGCCGGCCGCCGCCGCGCCCGCGTCGGTGCCTGGTCACCGCCCCGAGACGAAGGCCACGCCGGCCGTGCGTCGCAACGCGCGAGAGCAGGGCATCGACATCCACGCAGTCCCAGGCACGGGTAAGGGCGGTCGGGTCACCCACGACGACCTCGCCTCCTTCCAGTCACCGGCGGCCCCGCTGCCCAAGATCGCCCCCGCGCTGCCGCAGGTCATGCCCAGCGGCTCGGAGGAGCGCGTCAAGATCATCGGCATCCGCCGAAAGATCGCCGAGCACATGAGGAAGTCCAAGCACACCGCAGCCCACTTCACCTACGTGGAGGAGGTCGACTGCACCGAGCTGGTCGCCCTGCGCAAGAAGATGAAGGTCTTCGCCGCCGATCGAGGCGTCAAGCTCACCTACATCCCGCTGATCATGAAGGCCGCGTCGCTGGTGATGCGGGAGTTCCCCAACGTCAACGCGGTGATGGACGAAGACGCCTTCGAGCTCGTGGTCAAGGGCGACCACAACTTCGGGATCAGCTGCGACACGCCCAACGGCCTGTTCGTGCCGGTCATCAAGAACGTCGAGCAGAAGAGCATCCTGCACATCGCCGCCGAGATGGCCGACCTGGTGGAGCGCACCCGCGCTGGCAAGGCGAGCCTCGATGAGCTGCGTGGCGGCACCTTCACCCTCACGTCGGTGGGCAGCATCGGCGGGGTCCTCGCTACCCCGATCCTCAATGTGCCAGAGGTGGCCATCCTCGGTATCAACGCCATCCGCGACCAAGCGGTGGTGCGCGACGGCGAGATCGTCGTCCGCAAGATGATGTACCTGTCGCCCAGCTTCGACCATCGCATCATCGACGGAGCCGTCGGAGCGCGCTTTGTTGCCGCCCTCAAGGAAGTGCTCGAGCATCCGGAGCGCCTGCTGCTGGAGCTCGCATGAGCCTCGCCGACGCCCTCGACACCCTGCGTGAGGCCGACCAGGCCCTGCAAGCCGGTGCCGCCGTGCCGCTGCCCGTCATCGGGCTGGAGGCCGTGGTGGCCGGCGCCGTCACGGCCATCGAGCCAGGAGACTGGTGGTCGCCCGGCTTCCGAGAGCGCGTCGGCGGCGTGCTCCGCGGCGCCCCCGTGGAGCGGCTGGTAGAGGGGTCCACCGGAGCCAAGCCCTACAAAATCGCGCCCATCGGCGATGGCTCGGCCCTACGTGCCGCGCGAGCGGTCGGGCTGGCCCACGCCACCGGGCGCTGCTGCTTGGTGCATCTGGGCACGGGGTCGACGGCGGATGGGGTGTTTCACGAGGCGCTCAACCTCGCTGCCGCCACCCAGGCACCGGTGATCTTCCTCGTCGCGGTGCATCCTCTGCAAGGCGCCGCGCCGCTGCCGACCCAGCTGCACGCCGCTCCCTCTGCCCTCGCCGCAGCCTTCGGGCTCGGCACCGCCGTCGTCGACGGCAACCACGCCGGGGAGGTTCGCGACGCCGTCGCTGCAGCCCGTGCCTCCGGCGGCCCTCACCTCATCGAAGCGCGGCTGCGCCCCGACGCCCCCGTCGTCGCCAGCTAGCCCACCAGGAGTTTTCCCACATGAGTGATTACCAGGCCATCGTCATCGGCGCGGGTCCGGGCGGCTACCCCTGCGCCATCCGCCTCGGGCAGCTCGGCATCAAGACGCTGTGCATCGAAAAAGAGTACATCGGCGGCGTCTGCCTCAACGTCGGCTGCATCCCCTCCAAGGCGCTCATCAACGCCTCCGAGACCTTCCAGAAGATGAAGCACGCCGACGAGATGGGCTTCTCCATCGACGGCGACATCTCGGTCGACATGGCGAAGCTGCAGGCCTGGAAGACCAGCGTGGTCAACAAGCTCACGGGCGGCGTCGGCACGCTGCTGAAGGCCAACAAGGTCGACGTGGCGATGGGCACCGCCACCATCATCGACAAGAACACCGTCGAGATCGCATCGAGCGAGGGCACCAAGAAGATGACGGCCGACGCCATCGTCATCGCCACCGGCTCCAGCCCCATCGAGATCCCCGGCTTCGCCTTCGCCGACCCGCCGGTCCTCGACTCCACCAAGGCCCTCGCGCTGTCCGAGCTCCCCAAGCGCATGGTGGTGATCGGCGGCGGCTACATCGGCCTCGAGATGGCCGGCGTCTACTCGCGGCTGGGCACCGAGGTCACCGTGGTCGAGATGATGGGCCAGGTGCTCCCCGGCTTCGACCCCGACGTGGTGAAGGTGCTCAAGCGCCGCATCAAGAAGGATGGGGTCACCACCCTGCTGAAGACCAAGGCCCTCGGCTGGGAGAAGTCCGACGACGGCATCGTGGTGAACGTCGAGAACGACAAAGACGGCAAGCAGGCACTCGCCGCCGACGTCGTGCTGGTCACGGTCGGCCGTCGCCCCAACACCAAGGGCTTCGGGCTGGAGAACCTGGGCGTCACGATGGATGGGCCCTTCATCCAGGTCGACAAACAGATGAAGACGAGCGTGCCCGGCGTCTACGCCATCGGCGACGTGGTCGGCAACCCGATGCTCGCCCACAAGGCCACCCACGAGGGCGAGGTCGTGGCCGAGGTCATCGCGGGTCACGATGTGCAGTTCGATGCCCGCACCATCCCTGCCGTCGTGTTCACCGAGCCCGAGGTCGCCACCGCCGGCCTCACCGAGCCGGAGTGCAAGGATCAGGGCCTGAACTACAAGGTCGGCAAGGTCCCCTTCGCAGCGATCGGAAAGGCCATCGCCAACAACGCGACCGAGGGCTTCGTGAAGGTGATCATCGACGCCGACACCAAGCTCATCCTCGGCGTCACGATCGTGGGGTCCCATGCCTCCGACATCATCAGCGAGGCCGCGCTGGCGATCGAGATGTACGCGGAAGCCCTCGACGTGGGCCTCACCATCCACCCCCACCCCACCCTCGGGGAGTCGGTGATGGAAGCCACCAAGGCCGCGCTGGGCGAGGCCATCCACATCGTCAACCGGTAGCGGCGGGGCCTGGCAACGTCGGGTAGGGTGCCCCCATGTGGACTCTGCTCTTCTTCCTGGCCTGCTCGGGTGACGGCTCCGATGTGACGGAGCCCGACCCCTCGACCCCCACCGGCGACACGGGCGACACCGACACGGCGACGCCCCCCCCGACAGGCACCACGGGCGATACCGCCGAGGTGCCGACCGGGTGGTGCGCCCCGACCACCAACGCCCTGCGCTTCGACTGCCCGGCGACCGGCACGCTTCGCTGGTGGCCGGCCGACGACCCGACCCGGGTGCACACGGCCGAAGCCGATGGAAGCTACATCATCTGGGGCCTGCGGTCCGACGTCGACACCCTCGTCGAGCTCCCCGACGGAAGCCTCACCCGGGTCGTTCCCGGGGCGCTGCCCCAGCGCATCGACGACGCCCTGATGCTGGCCACCGGCACGGCGTCGTCCGCCATGGCCCTGCCCAACCCCTGCGAGGGGCAAGACCTCCTCGTCGTCGACGACGAGGGGCGGCTGGTCTGGTACGAGGAGTTCCAGGCGGGCGTGGCGGCGATCGACATCACCCCCGACGGCACCTTCCTCGTGCTCATCGGCGGGGCGCGCCTGATCGAGGTCGACGTGCACGGCAACGCGCTGCTCAACGTCGCCGACTTCGAGCACCCGATGCACCACGACGTGTCGCGCGACGAAGACGGCTTCACCTACGCCCTGTATGCCGAGCGTGTCAGCCACGAGGGCGATGACTACGTGCTCGACGGCCTGTACGTGCTCGACCGCGCCGGTGCGATCGTCGACGACTGGCGCCTGTACGAACACCTCCCTGCCGGCACCCTCGTGCCCGGCGAGCGTGGCTTCTACTGGGAAGGCAAGTTCCCCGGCGCCATCGACTTCTCCCACGGCAACAGCGTAGAGGTCGCCCCCGACGGCGGCCTGATGCTGTCGTTCCGGTGGCTCCACAGCGTCATGAAGGTCACCGGCGGCGCCACCACCCCGGGCTTCGGCACCGTGGAGTGGGCCCTGGCGGCACCGCAGGGCGACCTCGTCAGCACCTACCAGCTCATCGGCGACGACCCGCGCTTCGACGGGCAGCACCACGCCACCCTCGACGAGCAGGGGCGGGTCTGGCTGTTCGACAACGGCGAGGGCGACGACGTCAGCCGCGCCATGCGCTTCGACCTCGACGGCACCGAGGCGCCAGTAGGGGCCACATGGGACCACACCGACGCGTGTCCGGTGCAGGGGGCCGCCTACCCCACCGCGGATGACGGCGTGCTGCTGTCGTGTTCCACCCATGGAGAGATCCGCGAGCTGGGCCCTTCGGAGACCACCGCTCGCTTCTCCCTCGACCTCGCGTGCGCCACGGGCCGCACGGCACTGCTCAACCGCGCGGTCCCGATCGACGACTGGTAAGGCACGGCAACGAGAGGTTAGGATGGAAGCCCCCCCTGTGCGGTCCCCCCGCGCTTCCCCCCGTCCCCTCCGAGTCCCCCCCATGCGCACCTTGTTCGTCGCGGCCCTGACGTGGCCGCTGTTCCTGTCGTTGTCGTGCAACCACGTGCCCGAAGAGCCCTCCGAGCCCTCGCCCCCACCGGTCGCCGCCGACGCGCCGACGGCCGAGCTCGAGCCTGTGTCTGAGCCCGAGCCCGAGCCCGAGCCTCCGCCGCGGATGTTCCGCACCGCCGACGCGCCCGTCGACGTGCTCACCGAGCCACGGCCCGGCGCCTCGAACCGTGGTCACGTGCTGGCTGACACCCCCTTCGAGATCCTCGACGTGTCCAGCGGGCCGGGCTGCGACAAGGGCTGGGCGTCGCTGCCCACCCATGGCTACGCCTGCCTCGACGGCACCCAGCCCACCGACCAGGCTGCCGTCGCCCAGCCCGAGCTGGTCACCTACGACCCGCCGGAGCCCCACGAGTTCGAGCACTACCTGGCCACCGGCGAGTACGATCACGGCCAGCCCGTCGCTCTCGTGCCCTCCGTCTATGCCAAGCGCTGGCGCCGCTTCAAGGGCATGCTCTACCGCGACCTCGACGCCTGGCTCGCCGAGCAGCAGCCCGTCGGGCGCCTCGAGGGAGGTGCCGGCAACAAGTACCACTTCACCGAGATCGTAGAGTCCGAGCGGGGCCCCGTCCTGCTCCGCGACGACGGGCAGGTCGCCGCGCTCGACGACGTGTATCTGTACCCGGTGTCGCGCCTCCAGGGGCGCGACCTGGTGGCCGAGCCCCTCGCCGAGGGCCTGTGGCCTGCCTTCGCCATCGACTACGAAGGGGCGCCCGTTCACGCCGCCCCCAACGAAGACAGCGAGGTCCACCACACCCTGCCCTACCACAGCCCCCTGGTCGTGCGTTCGACCCCTGTGGCCGGCGGGCGCTGGTGGGCCGTGCCCGATGCGCTCGGGCCCGGCAAGGACGGCTACGTCAACGACTGGCGCAGCATCCGCCACCCGGTCGACCCCGTCGCCCGGCCCAGCGGCGTCGGCGACGACGAGGTGTGGATCGACGTCGAGCTCGACCAGCAGATCCTGCAGCTGTTCCGCGGCGACGACCGGGTCTGGTTCACCCTGGTCTCCACCGGCGAGGCGCCCATGGGCACCCCCAAGGGCATCTACGAGATCACCGACAAGATGGCGACGAAGACCATGCGCAGTCGCCCCGACAGCGACGACCCCTACATGGTCGAAGACGTGCCCTGGACCATCCACTTCCTGCCGAGCTACGCCCTCCACGGCGCCTACTGGCACTGGGGCTTCGGGCGCACGGCCTCGCACGGCTGCATCAACATGGCTCCGCTCGACGTGGCCTACCTGTGGAACCACATCGAGCCCACGATCCCTGCGGGATGGCACACCTCCTGGCGCAGCGACGACGTTCCTGGGACCGTGCTGCAGGTGCGCCGTCGCGACCTGCCCGTGCCCGACAAGAGGCAGCTGGTCGCGGGGCCGTAGGCGAGGTCCACCCCACCAGGATAGGCCTCGCCATGCTCCACACCCTCGTTCTGTGCCTCGCCGCCGCCATCGCCGCCCCGTCGGAAGACGCTGCCCTGGAGCGGCGGGTCGACAAGATCCTGGCGAAGACCCCCCTCGTGGATGGGCACAACGACACCCCCTGGGCGGTTCGATCCCGAGCGAACCGGCGGCTCGGCGACGTGCCGCTGCACGAAGACACCCTGCACCTCGATCGCCCCATGCACACCGACATCCCGCGCCTTCGACAGGGCAAGGCGGGCGGCGTCTTCTGGTCGGTGTGGATCCCAACCGACCTCGAGGGGCCCGACGCAGTGCTCACGGTGCTCGAGCAGATCGACCTGGTCCATAGGATGGTGGAGCGGTGGCCCGACGACCTGCAGCTCGCCACCACAGCGGCCGAGGTGCGGCAGATCCATCGTGCCGGCCGCATCGCCTCACTCATCGGGATGGAGGGCGGCCACAGCATCGCGGGCAACCTCGCAGCCCTGCGCACGACCTACCGAGCGGGCGTTCGCTACATGACCCTCACCCACTGGGAGACCATCTCCTGGGCCGATGCCGCGACCGATGCCCCACGCAGCGACGGCCTCGCCCCCTTCGGCGAAGACGTGGTGGCCGAGATGAACCGCCTCGGCATGCTGGTCGACCTGTCCCACGTGTCGGCGGCGACCATGCGCGATGCCCTGCGCGTCACCGCGGCCCCGGTGATCTTCAGCCACTCCGGCGCGTTCGCGATCAACCCACACCCCCGCAACGTGCCCGACGACGTGCTCGATCTGGTGAAGGGCAACGGCGGGGTGGTGATGGTCGACTTCCTGCCCGACTACGTGTCGCACGAGGTGTTCACCTGGCGCACGCTGCGGTCCGCCGAGCGCGCGCGCCTGGAAGCGCTGCACCTCGGCGCCCCCGACAAGGCCGAGGCCGCCCTCGAGGCATGGGAGGCTGAGCACCCCAAGCCGCGCAGCACCTTGGGGCAGGTGGTCGACCACATCGATCACATCGCCCAGCGCATCGGCGCCGAGCACATCGGCATCGGCTCCGACTTCGACGGCATGCACGACCAGCCGGATGGTCTCGACGACGTGGGAGCCGTGCCCGCGTTGCTGGTAGAGCTGCTCCGTCGTGGCTACACCGACGCCGAGGTCGCCGGCATTGCCGGTGGCAACGTGCTTCGTGTGATGGAGGAGGCGGAGGCGGTCGCGACCCGCCTACGAGCCGAGCGGCCCGCCTCCGAGGCCGACCTGGAGGCGAGCCGATGATCTGGTGGGTGGTGGTAGTGGCATGCTCGAGCGCGCCCGAGGTCCCGACAGGGCCCGACCCGGCCGCCACCGCCCAGGCGGTCGACAACCTGTGCAAGCTGTACGAAGGGGCCCGCCTTCCCTGCGAGCGTGGCACCGGAAGCGTCACCGCCGATGGCGTCCCCATCCAGGTGGTGGCCCGCTACGACCAGCTCGACGAGAGTCTCGGTGTGACCACCTTCAAGGGCACGGTCACGCTCACGACCCCCGGCCACACCTGGACGACGCGCATGAACGGCTACGGCAGCCGCACCGAGGAGGCCCTTCAGCGGGGCCTGCACGAGTGGGCCCTGGTGGATGGCACGGCCTTCGTCGACGCCTTGCGGGGCGGAGAGGAGCGCCTGGCCCTCGCTGCGGTGGAGCCTGGGCTCGCCGGCGGCACAGATCGCTTCGGGGATCGGGCGGCCTACCGTGGCTGGTCGCTGATGCGGCCGCCCCTCGAAGGCGGAGTCCCCCACGAACAGGTGCTGATGCACGCCGCGAAGGCGCTGCAGCTCGACGACGGGCCCCACGCCCTGCGCATCGAGGTGGGGCGCAACCTCGAGAAGATGTCGTACACCTGCTACGTCGATGGGCAGCCTAGCGAGCCCCTGTGCGGTGCCGTGCAGCGCTACACCTGGCCCGAGGTGCGCAGCTACGAGATCCGACAGACCTACGTGCTGCCCCCGAAGGGCTGAGCGCGGCCTAGCGGCCCTCGTAGTCGGCTGCGTTCATCGGCGCGGCGACCATGTAGAACAGCCAGGTGAGCGGAGCCGTCAGCAGGCCGATCAGCACCAGGCACAGCATCGCGTTGATCAGCTGCAGCGCCCAGTAGCTGAACATGATGAACAGGCCCTGCCCCACCCGGCCCTGGGCGAGGTGGCCCAGGCCGAAGGTCTGGAAGAAGAAGCCGAAGCCTAGCTCCAGCAGCACCGGAACCGTGTTGTCGCTGGACCGTCGCTCGATGGCGTAGCTCATGAACCCTCCACGCGGACAGGTACGTGACGGCGCGCCGACCTATTCGCCGGCGACGGAACAACCCCGTTCCTCAGCCGGTCAGTGGTGGTGTCACACGTGACTTTGAGCGCAGCTTGAGCAGCCAAAAACGAAGCTACATCGACGCCAATACATATTCGTTCCTGTGCGAAACATCCTGAAACGGTGCGTGGGGAGGGGGCCGCACTACATGCCCTCCATCACGGAACCAGACCCTTTCGGGAGAACCTCATGAACGCCAACGCCCACGAGCATCGCGATGTGTACCTCACCATCGTTCCCCACGAGCTCGACATGCACCAGGACGTGCTCGACACCATCGTCGACCGCACCGAAGAGAGCGAGCGTGAGGCACCGGCTCCCGTCCCCACGCCCGCCGCGCCGGCCGCTCCCCCCGAGCAGCCCTTCTCCATCGAGCCCGCGCCGGCCCGCCGACGCAGCCCGCTGGTGGTAGCCGGAGCCCTCGGTGGCGGCATGATTGTCGGCGGCGGCGCGGTGGCCTTCCTCGGAGCCCTCCTCCTCGCCGGCGGTGCCGCGCTGGGTGGGGCTGCCTGGTGGTACACGAGCCTGCCCGAGACCGAGCCGGTGGCCGTCGAGGTGGAGGCCCCCGGGATCGACGAAGAGGCCCCCGCCGACGATGCCGAGCTCGAGGCCGCTCCGGTCGAAGCGGAGGCCCCGGTCGCCGACGCCGAGCCCGCGCCCCAGCGTCCAGAGCCCGCACCCGAGCGGGCCCCCGCACCGCAGGCTCCCGCCTACAGCGCGCCGCCGGCGCCGGCCGCCCCCGCAGCCGCGCCGACCGCCGAGGAGATTCCGGCCGACGACGTGATGGTCAAGCTGCTGTCCGACCCGCCCGCCGCCGAGGTCAGCGTGGATGGAGTCCCCATGGGTCGCACGCCGCTCAAGACGACCCTTCCCGCCGGAAGCCACACCGTGACCATCGAGTCGGGCAAGGCCAGCGGCTCGTTCACCATCGATGCCGGCATGGCAGAGCGCTTCTGCTTCGGCAGCAAGGGCCGCAAGGTCTTCCAGACCGCCTGCAACTAGGCCCGGCCCGCTCCCCGCTCTCTTCTTGATTTATTCGAACGCTCCGACCATCGAGGTCTCCCATGACGATCCGCACCCTGACGCTCTCTCTCGCTGTGCTCGCCGCCACTCCCGTCGTCACCATGCCGGCCTACGCCGCCAAGAGCGACGATGCCAAGCAGGGCAAAGGCGAGCTGCCCCAGATCGAGATGACCGGCATCACGGCCTTCGACAGCATCTTCGGCCAGGTCAAGGGCATCCACGACACCCTCGACTCCGCCCAGGGCCGCATCGACGGCGCCGTCAGCAAGATCGCGGTGGCCGTCGGGCAGCCTGAGGGCGCCTCCCTCGCCATGAGCATGTGGGAGCTCAAGCAGAAGGCCGGCGGCGACGTGCAGGTCAAGCTCGAGGGCACCAAGCCCGTCCTCACCGTCGGAGGTGCCGGCGGCGCCGAGGCGCAGGGCATGATCAACGCCATCAACCTGGCGGTGGTCGATGTCGCCCAGCTCCCGAAAGACCTCGCTCAGCTGCCCCAGCAGGTCATGCAGCTGGTGGCGGCCTGCAAGGAGTTCCCCTCACAGCTCAACCCCAAGTTGCTGCAGGAAGCCGGGCTCAAGCCTCTCGAGCTCCCGAAGGTCGCCAAGATCCTCGGCAAGAACGTCAAGGCCACCATCGCCACGCCCAAGCGCATCGAGGGTGTGGTGAGCTCCGCGAAGGGCCTGCTCACCGGCATTCCCCAGGGCCTCAAGGCGACCGAGGCTCCCACCGAGGAGTACCTCGCCGAGCAGAAGGCCGACCGAAAGGCCAACAAGGGCAAGAACAAGGGCGGAACCGACACCGTCGAGATCGCCCAGAGTCGCGTTGGCGGCATGGTCGGTCAGGCGATGTCGGCCTTCCACGACGCCGAAGTGGCCCAGGCCCTGCAGCTGCTCGGAGAGACCGACGCCAAGCTGCCGACGATCACCGAGCCGGTCCCGTCGAGCGACCTCGAGGCCCTCTACCAGTCCCAGGCGCTGGTCCACCTCGTGAGCGGAAACGCCGCAGCGGCCTCCGCCGCCGTGGCCCAGGCCCTCGTCGTCGACCCCGACGCCAAGCCCATCGACGAGCTCGGCCCAGAGTACGCCAAGCTGCACAAGCTGCTGTCGAAGGCCGACGTTCTCCGTGAGGTCGAGGTGCCCGTGTCCGGCGGCGGCAACGCCCTGGTCAGCGGCGTGCCCGTCACCGGTGCCGACGGCACGGTCACGCTCACCGCCGGTCGCCACCTGCTGCAGGTCGAGCGCAACGGTGTGTGGACCAGCCAGTTCGTCTGGGTCCAGGACGGCTTCGCCCTGGCCCTCTGATCGATTCACCCTTCCCCCGAGGCCCCCATCCCAAATCCGTGATGATGGGGGCCTCGTTGGTGGATCACCGGTAGTCGCGTGCGACCTGCACGACACAGCCGACCCGCGCGCACAAGGCCGCTGGCGCCTCAAACAGCCCGACTCCGGTGGGGACCTCGCTCACGGCGGCGGTCAGCAGCACCTCGCCCTCCCGCGCCAGCCCCACTGCGACCCGACCGCGATGCCCTTCCAGCCCCAGGGGATGCCCGTCGTGCCACGCCTCCGGTGCACACACCGCGGCCGCGATGCCCAGGCCCTCCACCCGCTGGCCGACGAGGGCAAGGGCTCGGTTCACCCCCTCGCCCGACGCGATGACGACGCGGTCTCCCTCCCAGGCATGCTCGCCGAGCAGCCCCCGGAGGGCTGCGAGCTCTGCCCGACCGTCGTGGCCATGGCCCAGCCGATGCGCCAGCCCCGGCAGCGCCAGGTAGACCGCCTTCACAGCGCCTCCGGGATCACCAGGTAGACCATGTCGTCGAGCATCTCCTCCGGCATCGGCGCCGCCCCCGTGGTGGGCTCGAGGTAGGCGCGGGCGGTGATCTTGAAGCGCTCGTCGGACCCACCCCCCGGGCAGTCCCACGGAACCTCCACACAAACCCCCGCGAAGGGCGTGCAGTCGCGGGCCCACACCACCGCGTAGAGATCGTCGACGAGGGCGTGATCGCTGTAGGTGCGGGCGGAGCCCACCATGTCGAGGGAGTCGAAGGAGGTGATCCCACGCTGGTTGGTGATCGTCTGGATCGACACGCTCGCGTAGGTCGACGAGCCCGTGCGCTCGTGGTTGACGCCGAAGCTGACGAGGTAGCTGTCGGGGGTCGGCAGCTCGAAGTAGGGCGACACGCCGACGTAGCGGTCGCGCAGATCGCCGGTGCACGACAGCGACGAGTCGATGCAGGCGATGGTCTCGCGCCAGTAGGGGATGACCTTCGCCAGGGTGCCGTCATCGGAAAGATGGGCAGCGGCCACGCCCTCGGCGAGGTCTACCCATGCCTCCTGCCACGCCGCCTCGGTCGCTCCGTCGCCCCGAGGAAGCAGCGCACCCACCTCGTGGGGGGACTGCACGGGGCGCTCCTCGGTGGGGGTCAGCCTCCACACCTCACCGGGCGCTGCCTCCCATGCAGCCCCCGCTGCCGGATCGTCGTACACCGCGACCCGCGCCACCGTGAACAGCGTGTCGTGCACAGTGGCGTCGAGGCCCAGCGACACCACGCTCGGCGGTAGGCGGTCGAAGTGGATGTGCTCCGGCGCCCACCCCGAGGCCACCAGGGCATCGACGACATCTGCCTCGACCGCCGCATCGGCGGTCGTGACCACCGCCAGCGGCTCTCCCCAGGCGGGGCCCCCTCGCTGGGCCTCGATCGTCTGGTGGTTGAGGGAGGGCCCGAGGCTGCCGATCACGTAGCGCTCAGCCCCGGGCCGCTCGCCCAGGTAGGACCGAAAGCCAAAGTAGCGAGCCGGCGGGGGGAGGGTCCCCAACCACACGAGTGCCTCGTCGGGGCGGAGCAGGAAGTCGCGCGACAAGCCTGCAGGAATGGGACCGAACGCCTGCAGCAGCGCATCGTCGCGGGTGGGTTGCCCAGGAGCAGGGGGGACCGCGTGGGTGCCGTATGGCGTCGAGGGGTTGTTGCCCCAGCAGTTCGCGCCCTCTTCGCAGCAGCCTTCCATGGTCGAGAACACCATGGCCCCCTCGCCAACAACGAATCCGCGGGCGACGAACTCAGCCCGGGGACCGACGCTCGACGCACCACTGTCGCCCGGACCAGGAGGCCCGCTCGGGACCTTCGACGGGCAGGCCAGGAGGAGGGAGAGCGCGAAGAGCATCGTCACAGTCTACCTGGTGGGCCGATGGTTGCAGACCTGTAGCGCAGCGGTGGCACAACCGATGGGGCCGGCTGATAGGCTCGACCATCGGAGTTCCTTCATGACCATCCTGTTTGCACTGTCCTCCCTCGCCCTGGCACAGGTCGTCGAGGGAGGCGCGGTTCCGCAGATCAACGCTCAGACCTTTCGCCCCACCATCGATGGCCAGCGCACCCTGTGGGCCGACGATGCACGCCGCGGCCCTCACGAGCAGGGCTTCGGTCGGGTCCTCTTTCACTACACCGATGACCCGCTCGTCTACGAGCTGGAAGACGGCACCGTCACCGGCTTGGTCACCAACGTGATGCAGGCCGATGTGCTCGCGGGCTTCGCCTACGACCGACTACGCGTCGGGGTCGACCTTCCGGTCTACTTGCTCGCCGCAGGCAACGGGCAGCAGGAGACGGGTCTCGGCGACGTAGCGGTCGATGCCAAGGTGACCGCCCTCGACGGAGAGGATGCGCCGCTCAACGTCGCGGCGAACCTCCGGCTGGTGCTTCCCACCGCCACGGTGAACACCGCGCTGGGCGACCCCGGCGTGGGCTGGGAGGCTGCGGCCATCGCCGACCGCTCCTTCGGCCCCATCCTCCTCGCGGCCAACTTGGGCCTGCGCTCAGGGCCCTCCACCGCCCTGGAAGACCTCGACGGCACCGTCGACTTCAACGACTACTTCCTGTTCCGCACGGCCGCTGGCTACGAGTTCCTCGAAGACATCGGGACCACGCTGGAGATCGCCGGCCGCACCACCCTCGCCTCCGCCGACGCGTCGGGCACGCCGGTGGAGTGGTTGCTCGGCGGCTACGGCTACGCCGTGGAAGACCTTGTCGTGCGCGGTGGCGTGGGCGGCGGGCTCACCCCGGGCGTCGGATCGCCCGACTTCCGCATCGTGCTGGGTGTCGGTTGGGAGCCGCGCGGTCCCAAGGCACCGAAAGACACTGACCTCGACGGCATCACCGACGACATCGACGCGTGCGTCGAGGAGCCCGAAGACATCGACTCCTTCGAAGACACCGACGGCTGCCCCGACATCGACAACGACAAAGATGGCATCGTCGACACGGCCGACCAGTGCCCCCTCAAGCCGGAAGACCAAGACGGGTGGGAAGACGACAACGGCTGTCCCGACCCGCGCACCGACGTGGCCTTCAAGGCAGTCGACGAAGACGGCCAGCCCATCGACCTCGCGAAGATCACCGTCAGCACCGGCGACTCGGTGGTGATGGCCGGCGGTCAGGAGGTCTCCAAGACGGTCGCCCCTGGCACCTACGTCGTGTCGGCCGCCGCTGGCACCTACGAGTCTGCCGAGGTGTCCTTCGACATCGTCAACGGCCCACCGGTCGAGCATGTCGTGACGCTCAAGAAGCAGAAGAACGTCAAGATCGTGGTGTCCCGCGACAAGATCGAGCTCAAGGACACGATCAACTTCGAGACGGGCAAGGCGGTCATCAAGTCCGACAGCTTCGGGCTCCTCGACCAGGCCGTGAAGATCCTCGTCGACTACCCCGAGATCCAGAAGCTGCGGATCGAGGGCCACACCGACAGTCGCGGGTCTGCGTCGTACAACCTGAAGCTGTCGAAGGAGCGGGCCGCATCGGTCCTGCAGTACTTCATCGAGCAGGGTGTCGACGCCGAGCGCCTCACCAGCGAGGGCTACGGCGAGGATCGCCCCCTCGATCCGGCCAAGACCCAAGAGGCCTACGCCAAGAACCGTCGCGTCGACTTCTTCATCGAGGAGTGGGACGAGACCAAGGGGCAGAAGACCATCGAGGTCGCGCCCGAGTAGCCCGCTGCCCCCTGCGCCTATCGCCATCGTCGTCTGATCCTGGAGTCCTCATGACCCGCCCCACGCTCCCCTACGCGCTGCTCGTCGCCCTGGCCTTTCCTGCGGCGGCCCACGCCGTGTGTGGCGACGGCGCGGTGGAGCCCGGCGAAGAATGCGACGACGGCAACCTGCTGCCCGACGACGGGTGCAGCCCCACCTGCCTGTTCGAGGCTGGCGTCGTCAACGGGTGCTCGAGCTCCACCGTCGACCTGACGGTCACGACCGGCGACACCGTCCTGAACACCTACTGGGCGGCCCCCGCGGCGGAGAGCAGCGTCACGGCGGGAGACACGACGCTGTCGCTCGGTGCGCTGAGGGGCGACGCGACACCGATCCAGGCCGGCGACCGCCTGATGATCATCCAGATGCAGGGCGCGGCCATCGATCCGGGCGACTCCACCTCGGTCGGCGACGACTACGGAGACGGCCCTGGGGGCAACGACCGCACCGGCTTCCTCGACGACGCCGACTTCACGGCGGGCACCTACGAGATCGTCGTCGCCGCAGGCGCCGAGAGCGGCGGCGTGGTGCCCATCTTCGGCTCCGGGGTCGGTGGCGGCACGGTGCACAGCTACGTCAACAGTCGAACGGTCCAGACCGATCTCGGCTACCGCACCTACCAGATCGTGCGCATCCCGCAGTTCGACAACCTGACGCTGCAAGGGTCTGGCACCGTGGTGGCCGAGTCGTGGGACGGTGACTCAGGCGGCGTCGTAGGCGTCGACATCGCAGGCACCCTCACCTTCGACGGCGGCATGATCGACGCGTCGGGCCGTGGCTTCCGTGGCGGCCAGGGCACGAGCTTCGGCGACGCCGACTACGGTGCTGACAACCAGGGCTTTCCGGGCGAGGGCTTCGCCGGCACCCCCGGCAAGATCCACGACTCCCTTGCAGGGGTGCTGTCCCCCCCCGACTACCTCGACCCCCCGGGAGTGAGCGGCTACCCCACCAGCCCCCTCGGTCCGGGTGCCCCGGGCAACGCGGGCGGGCCCGCCCACCTCGCCCTCGACGGCGGCGGCGGCGGCGGCGGCAACGGCGCCTTCGGCGGCACCGGCGCCCCTGGCGACGATCCGAACTCCGATGAAGAGGGGGGCATCGGCGGGTCCCCGTTCGACGGCCCCGGCTACCTGGTGCCCGCCCCCGACCGCCTGTTCCTCGGCGGCGGCGGTGGCGGCGCGTGTGGCGATGATCCGATCCCGAACCTCGACGCAGGCTCGGGCAACAACGGCGGCGGCGTCGTGTTCATTCGGGCAGCCGACGTAGCCGTGCTGTCGACGGGCGCCGTGCGCGCCGACGCTCACCGCACCACTGTGTCCGAGGGGGGCATCGGTGGCCTGACCGCCGACGCTGAGGGCGGTGGCGGTGGCGGCGCCGGCGGCACGATCGTGCTGTTCACCGGGAACGCCGACCTGAGCGGCCTCGACGTTCAAGCCCGCGGCGGTGAGGGCAACGCGTCCGACCAGAGCGAAGATGGAGCCGGTGGTGGCGGCGCCGGCGGCGTGGTCTACATCATCGATTCGTCCAACGCGACCATCGACGTCGACGGCGGCCCGGGTGGCCTGGGCGTGAACGGCGACGGTTCGCGCGACGGCTACGGCGCCGACGGCGGCGTGTTCGACATCGCCGCCCTGCCTCCCGCCGACATCGAC
>CBDUIC010000114.1:0-23057 GCA_965367245.1 uncultured bacterium
CGCCGGATGCGACGTTGTCGGCGAACAGGGAGGCCACGACCTTGAACCCCTCGATGTCGGCGTCGATGGCGCCTCCATCGCCCGAGGTGTTGCCGACGAACACCGTGTCGTAGACGGTGCAGGAGGCCTGCTCGGCGCAGCTGATCGCACCGCCCCGTCGCGCGGCCGTGTTGCTGGTGAACGTGCAGCTGTCGATCGCCATGGTGGCGTCGCCGTGGGCATAGGCGCCGCCTCCCTCCTGGTCGGCGTCGCACCCGTCGAAGACCACCCCGTCGACCACCGCCGACGCACCCTGGTGCACGTGAAGGCAGCCCCCTCGCGGCTGGTTGGACTGGCCGTTGCGGTGCACCATGTCGGTCAGGGTCACGAACGCGGTGTCTTCCACCATCACCGTGCGGTGCGCGCCCTGCCCGTCGATGGTCAGGCCGCGGAGCGTCACGGTGGAGGAGCCTCGCACCAGGAAGAAGCCGTTGATGCCGCCGGTGCCCTGCAGCACGACGTCGTCACGCGGATCTGCGCCCTCGATCACCACGTCGAGGTCGAGCAGGTCGACGGCCTCGGTGTACGTGCCGGCGTGGATGCGCAGCACATCGCCGTTCTGTGCCGCGGCCACCGCAGCGCCGACCGTGGCGTAGGGCTGCCCAGCCCCGACGTGCAGATCGGCGGCGAAGACAGGGCTGCACAGCAGCCAGAGAAGCGAGACGTGACCCATCCCATATTGTATCGGTACTCGTCAGCGCTGGCGCCCCTAGACCATCAACACGTGCCGAGCCCCGGGGACAAGCTGGCATCTGAGTCGTCGCAGTCTCCGCCATCCTCGGTGTAGCCATCGCCGTCATCGTCGCCGGCGCTCGTTCCCTCGTCGACCTGGCCGTTGCAGTCGTCGTCGCGCCCGTTGGCTACCTCCACGGCGCCTGGCACCACGGCCGCGTCGTTGTCGTCGCAGTCGCCCCCCGCTTCGCTCACGCCGTCGCCGTCGTCGTCGTAGGCCGTCGTGCCCTCGTCGACCACGCCGTCGCAGTCGTTGTCGATCCCGTCGGCGAGCTCCGGAAGGCCCGGGCAGCGGTTGGGGTCGGCGTCGTCGCAGTCGCCTCCGTCGGTGGTGCGACCGTCGCCGTCGCCGTCTTCGGCCCCCAGGTCGACGACGCCGTCGCAGTCGTCGTCGATGCCGTTGCCGTCGACCTCGACCTGCTCGGGGCCGACGGCCGGGTCGGCGTCGTGGCAGTCGCCGTCGACCTCGGCGTAGCCATCGCCGTCGTCGTCGGCGTTGTCGGTACCCTCGTCGATGGCGCCGTCGCAGTCGTCGTCGCGGTCGTTGGCGAGCTCAGAGGCTCCGGGCCACACGCTGGCCTGGGTGTCGTCGCAGTCGCCGCCGCACACGGTCACGCCGTCACCGTCGGCGTCGAGTGGCGCGCCGCGGACGCAGTCATTGGCCCACAGCGTGGCCGTCAGGGTGACCCCGTCGAGGAGCACGCGCAGCTCCCCTTCGGCGGCCATCGCGTTCATCGCGTCATAGCGAACCGGTAGGAGGACCTCGCCCCCGGCGGGCACCGTCCACGGCCCGGCGTCGACCTCGAAGGGGCCGCTCGTGGTGGCGGTGGCATCGATGGGTAGGGCGCCGTCGTTGAGGAGGCGGGCGGTGCGGTCCACCATCTCGCCGACCTCGGGAAAGCCGAAGTCGAGGGCGACCGGCAGCAGGCTGACCGCGCCCTCGACGGCGTGCCCGCGCAGCTCGGCGATGGCGGGGGAGTCTTCGCCGGTGTGGGTGACCGACACGGTGGCGCGGTACCAGCCGGAGGTGGAGGGGGACCAGTCGAGGAGCAGGTCGACGCTGTCGCCGCGGCCGACCCCGAAGCGCGTCTCGCCGGTGTAGCCGAAGCCGTCGCCCTCGAGGTTGCTGACCACGACGTTGCGCACCTCGATGTCGAAGCCCTCCAGGTGGTCCAGCTGCAGGGTGACGGGCACCATGGAGCCTGGTGCATGGTCTCCCAAGTCGACCAAGGCGGGGGACAGCTCGAGGCGGGCGGCGTTCTGGTTGAGGTTCGTCTCGTTGTTGCAGGCCACGCTGGCGGCCGCGCCCGCCATCAGCCACGTGCCGCGCCGGCGCAGCAGGCCCAGGGCCAGCAGGGGGGCAGTCCACAGGCCGCTAGGACCGGTGCTGTCGCAGCCGCAGCCGCCGGGCTGGGCCGGGGTGGGGGTGGGCTCGGTGCAGCCGTCGTCGACCACGCCGTTGCAGTCGTTGTCGACGCCGTCGCAGGTCTCGTCGAGGCCGGGGCGTACCCAGCCGTCGGTGTCGTCGCAGTCGCCCTGGGCCACGGTGAAGCCGTCGCCGTCGCGGTCGGCCAGCCCCTCGTCGACGCGCTCGTCGCAGTCGTCGTCGATGCCGTTGTCGCGCTCGGGGGCCCCCGGGTAGACCTCGGGGTCGGTGTCGGCACAGTCGCCGCCGGCCTCGGTGTAGCCGTCGCCGTCGTCGTCGTACACGTCGGTGCCTTCGTCGACCAGCCCGTCGCAGTCGTCGTCGACGCCGTTGGCCACCTCGGTGGCGGTGGGGGAGACGCTGTCGTCGGCGTCGTTGCAGTCGCCTTCGTCTTCGCTGCTGCCGTCGCCGTCGTCGTCGGCCGCGGAGGTGCCCTCGTCGACCAGCCCGTCGCAGTCGTCGTCTTCGCCGTTGGGCTCCTCGGGGGCCCCGGGGTGCTGGTCGGCGTCGGCGTCGTCGCAGTCGACCTCCTCTGCGAACCCGTCGCCGTCGGCGTCGAGGGCGTCGCCGTCGACCGCGCCGTTGCAGTCGTCGTCGATGCCGTTGGTGGGGTCTTCCGTTGCTGCAGGGTTCACCGCCGGGTCGCTGTCGTCGCAGTCGCCGTCGACCTCGGTGACGCCGTCGCCGTCGTCGTCGCTGCACTCGGTGCCCTCGTCGGTGGCTCCGTCGCAGTCGTCGTCGATGCCGTTGCACACCTCGGTGGCCCCTGGGACCACGCTGGCGTCGTCGTCGTTGCAGTCGCCTCCGGCCTCGGTCACCCCGTCGCCGTCGTCGTCGTAGGCCACGGTGCCGTCGTCGACGAGGCCATCGCAGTCTTGATCGATGCCGTCGTCGAGCTCGGCGGCCCCGGGCGCGACCGTGGCATCGGCATCGGCACAGTCCCCATCACAGGAGCTGACGCCGTCGCCGTCGGCGTCGTCTTCGTTGAGGCTCGCGTCGCTGTCGTCGCAGTCGTCGCACTCCCACAGGCCGTCGCCGTCGGCGTCGTCTTCGCCGGCGGTCAGGGGGCAGGGGTCGCAGGCGTCGCCGAGCAGGTCGCCGTCGGCGTTGCCCTGCAGAGCATCGGGCACCGCAGGGCACAGGTCGCAGGCGTCGCCGATGCCGTCGCTGTCGGTGTCGACCGGGTCGTAGCAGCCGTCGCACACGTCGCCGATGCCGTTGCTGTCGGCGTCGTCTTGGGTGGGGTTGGCGTCGACCGGGCAGTTGTCGCAGGCGTCGGGCACCCCGTCGGCGTCGAAGTCGTCGGTGTCGTCGCCCTTGGCGCACACGTCGCAGTCGTCGCCGACGCCGTCGACGTCGGTATCGGCCTGGCCGGGGTTGTCGGTGGCGGGGCAGTTGTCGCAGGCATCCGCGAGGCCATCGCTGTCGGCGTCGAGGGTGTCGTCACCCAGGGGGCAGACATCGCAGACGTTGCCGACCCCGTCGCCGTCGTCGTCGACCTGGGCGATGTTGCTGTAGTAGGGGCAGTTGTCGCAGCTGTCGGGCAGGCCGTCGCTGTCGGCGTCGAAGGTGTCGTCGCCGGCACACACGTCGCAGGCGTCGCCGACCGTGTCGCCGTCGGCGTCGAGCTGCAGCGGGTTGTCGTCGTCGGGGCAGTTGTCGCAGGCATCGCCTACGCCGTCGGCATCCGTGTCGGTGGGGTCGGCGTAGGGGTCGAGGGGGCAGGTGTCGCAGGCATCGGCGGTGCCGTCGCTGTCGCTGTCGACCCCGTCGTCGCCCAGGGCGCACACGTCGCAGGTGTCGGACCAGCCGTCGCCGTCGGCGTCTTGGTCGTCGAAGGCCAGGTCGTCGCAGTCGGTGCCGCCGCAGGCCTCGTCGTCGAAGCCATCGCCGTCGTCGTCGCAGCAGGTGGGCTCGTCGAAGCAGGCGGCGTCGGCGCAGTCGATGTCGCCGTTGCCGTCGTCGTCGTAGCCGTTGTAGCAGTCCTCGGTGCTCTCGCAGATCGGGTCGTCGGCACAGGCGGCGTCGAAGCAGTCGACATCGCCGTTGCCGTCGTCGTCGAGGCCGTTGTCGCAGATCTCGACGCAGCCTGACGTGAGCGGGTCGCCGGGGACGAACTCGAGGGTGTAGTTGCCGTAGGTACCGGTGTCGGGGCGGCACAGGCCGGCCCCCCCGGCGGCCAGGGCATAGCGGCTGAAGCCGAAGCCCTCGACGACGATGTGGTAGGTCTGGCCGGCGGTGCAGTTGAAGCGCACGAAGTCGTCGGCGGCACCACTCTGGCTCGATGCGTCGACGCAGCTGCCGTTGGTGCAGGTGCTGCCGAGCACGAAGATGTCGAGGTCGCAGTCGAGCCCGGTGAGCAGCACGTCGACCGACCCGGTCTGCTGGCAGGTGAACTCGTAGATGTGCTCGGGCCCTGCCTGCGGGATGCCGCTGGCGCAGGAGGCGCTGTACAGGTTCTGGCAGTTCTGCGGGATGGGGAAGCCAGGGATGATGTAGGCGATGTCGCAGGTGCCGCCGCGGTCGTTGTCGTAGGCCTCCGCATCGTCGAAGCCCGGGTCGTTGGCGCCGCTGGGTGGCGAGCTACCCGTCCACGGCCCCGGGTCGAGCTGGTCGGTGATGACCGACGAGCAGGTGAGGGGCTCGCCGGCGTCGACGGGGCAGGTCTGGGCCCATGCGGCGAGACTGAGCAGCAGTGTGACGAGCATGAGCGGGGTCCCCTGGATGCCTCAGGCTACCTGAGGATCGCGGCGGGGGGGCTTCCTCTCTGCCTTCGCGACCGCTACGCTCCGCCCATGTTCGCGTCGTTGACCACCGAGGTGGAGCTGGCCCTGCTGTACGTGGCGGTGGGGCTCGGGGCCGGGTTGCTGGTGCTCGTGCTGTTCCGCTTCGTGGTGCACGCGTTCACCCACAGCACCGAGACCGAGCTCGACGACATCATCACGGGGCGTCTGCGCTGGCCGCTGGCGCTGTCGTGTCTGGCGACGGGGGGCTGGTACGGGGCATCGGCCCTCACCCTGTCCGACCCCTACCCATGGCTGATCCGGGGCGGGCTGGCGACCATCGTGGTGTTCGCATGGACCTTCGCGATGTCGTCGACGGCAGGGCGCCTCCTCGACTGGCTGGCCCATCGCCGCGACCGCTACACCCTCGTCACCGACCGCACGCTGCCGGTGTTCGACCTGTTCGCCAAGACGGTGGTGTGGGGCGGGTTCCTCTACTTTGTGTTCCTCGCGTGGAACATCGATCTGACCGGCTGGCTGGCGAGCGCTGGCATCGTCGGCGTGGCCGTGGGCTTTGCCTCCAAGGACACGCTGTCGAACCTGATCGCTGGGGTGTTCATCCTGGCCGACGCCCCCTACAAGCTGGGCGACTACCTGCTGCTGGACTCGGGAGAGCGGGGCGAGGTCATCGAGATCGGCATCCGCACGACTCGGCTCAAGACGCGCGACGACGTCGAGATCATCGTGCCGAACGCCGTGATGGCCAACCAGAAGATCGTCAACCAGTCGGGCGGGGGCCACCCATCGTTTCGGGTGCGGGTCGCGGTGGGCGTGGCCTACGGCTCCGACGTGCACCAGGTGCGCGCCATCCTGCAGCGCATCGCCGAGGCCGACACGCACATCCGACAGACCCCCGCTCCGCGGGTGCGCTTTCGCGCCCTAGGAGAGAGCAGCCTCGACTTCGAGGTGATGGGCTGGGTCGACAACCCGGCGATGCGCGGCCGCGCCACCGACTCCCTGCTCACGGTCATCTACGACACCCTCAACGCCGAGGGCATCGAGATTCCCTTTCCCAAGCGCGATGTCTACGTGCACCACGTGCCGAGCTCACAGCCCCCAGCGGCCCCCGACGGAGACGGCGGGCCCGAGTGACTCGAAGTGGGTGGTGCGGGCGTCCGCGTCGAGCGGCGCCATCGTGCCGAACAGCAAGCCGGCTCTGGCCCACACACCCTTGGTCGGATGGGCCCAACGTAGGGCGATGTGCCCCGCGGCTACGGGGTGGACTTCGATCGCGCCCTTCGTCGTGCGCAGCTGGAGTAGACCGAGCCCAGCGGCCCCGTCGACGGTCAGGAACGACAGGCCGCTGCTGGCCGGAGGGCCGATGCCGAGGAGGGCACCGATGGGCATCGCGAGGGCCGATACCTGCGTACCCCCCTCGTAGGTGGCCTGGGCCGTGTCGCAGTTGCTCAGGCAGCTCAGGGTGTCGTGCCAGCTGACGCCGACGCCGGCGACAGCACCCACACGCCGCACCCACCCCGGGAGCGTGCGCGCCACGCTCGCGGTGGCATACGGGCCGACGCCTGCCGCCAGCTCCCAGCGCCCGGGTGCCGGGGCAGCGCGCTCCACGGTCGCTACGGACACGCTGGCGTGGCTCTCCGGAGCTTCCTCGGGCAATCGGGGAGCGCTGGAACGCTCGCGGCTGGCGAGCTTCGGCAGCTGCGGCAGCGCGGGGAGGCTCGGAAGCGCCGGCAGCGACAGACCGCCTTGGGGGGCAGACTCCAGCTGCGCGGCACGCACCAGCACGGCGTCGGGGTCGCCGCGAAAGCGAGGGTGCTGGCCTTGCCCGAGGTCGCGCAGGGCGCGCGAGACGAAGGCAGAGGCTTCCTCGGCGGTGACGACGCCATCGCGGGTGCCGGCGAGCTCGCCGTCGGCCCAGCCTCGCAGGGCGCCCACCCACCAGAAGGTGAAGGCGCCGTGCTTGGCGCGCTCGAGGGGCAGCGCGACCTCGTCGGGCCCTGCGGCGGTCCAGGTCGTGGCCTCCGTGTGCGTTGCGTAGGACGGCACGGCGAAGCGCGCTCCCTCCACGAGCTGATGCCCCGAGCGCCCCGTGCCGGTGTAGCAGGCATCGGTCACGATCACGACGTCAGCGCCGCCTGCGCCAGCGAGGGCCTCGACCTCCTCCAGCGTCACCCCCGAGGAGGCGAAGCCGGCGCTGTCGGTGGGGGCGTTGGCTGGCATCAGCATGCGCTCGCCGGTGGAGGGATGCGCGGCGCCGTGGCCCGCGAAGTACACCCACGCCTGACCGCCCGGCCCTGTGCGCTCCCCCAGCGCGGCGAGCGACGCGACGAGGGCCTCACGGCTCGGTTCCCCGACCACCAACTCGACCTGCGCCCCGGGCACGCCCAGGGTGTACACGAGGGTGTCATGCACCGCATGGGCGTCGGCGACGGCGTAGGGCACCTCCGGCAGCGAGAAGTACTGCTCGATGCCGATCACGACGGCAGCGGCGTCGGGCAGGCGCTGCTCGGTGCGCAGTGGCGTGTCGAGGGCCCCCGCGAGGGCCAGCGCAGGCAAGGTCCAGCTCCACATCTCTCATCCTCCGACGCCATGACGCAGTCGGCCGAGGATTCGGACTCAGGGGAGGGGATTGATCCCGGCGAGGCGCAGCACGTAGGGCACCAGCCACAGCACGATCAGCCAGAACATCGTGAAGTACATCGGCACCTGGTAGGGAATCCGCACCGCGGCGTGGTCGCGGGCTGCCAGCCGCACCGCTCCGATCAACCCACCCAGCTGAAACCACAAGAACAGCACGTAGCCGGCGGGGTTGTAGGAGAAGGCCTCGACGACGTGGAAGCGCGCGCCGTGCACGAAGGCTCGCGTCATGCCGCACTGGGGGCAGGGCAGGCCGAGCCAGGTGATGGAGGCGCAGGTGTCGCCGACCTTCACGCCGGCCAGGTAGACGAACTCGTCGGTGCCGGGGGTGAGGGCGAGGGCGGCGGTCAGCGAGGTGGCGGCGAGGCCCACCATGAACCCGTTCCACAGCCACCACGGGGCCCGCCACTGCGCGACCTTGTCGACGACCTCGAGGAACTCCTCCTTGGCAGTGCTCATGCGGGCACCTCCTCGGCGAGGGCGGGCAGGGCCTCGACCGCCTCGGCCCACCAGGGCATCTGCTGGAACAGCCCGCGCAGGTCGTCGGGGAGGGGGGCGGTGATGTGGTGGACCTCGCCTTCGTCTTCGATGATGAGCTGCAGGCAGTGCAGCGTGAGCCGAGGCAGGCCGTAGGGCCCCTCCCGCCAAGAGCGGTTGCAGCGGGTGTCGCCGTGCATGCTGTCGCCGAGGATGGGATGGTCGAGCCCGCGCAGGTGGCGGCGGATCTGGTGGAACCGGCCGGTGTGGGGCTCGGCGAGGACCAGGCTGCACCGCGGCTCGACGCTGCTCGCCAGCGGGCGGAGCCACGTCTCGCACTCCTTGCTCACCCCGTCGACGTCGAGGGGGCGGGTCTCGAGGTAGCCGTCGCGGGTGGGGATGCAGCCGCGCACCATCGCCACGTAGCGCTTCTGCCCAGCCGCCAGCGCCAGCTGCAGGCGGTAGGTCGCCTTGCGGTTGAGCGACAGCAGCAGGCAGCCGCTGACGGGCTGATCGAGCCGATGCACGGGGTCGACGCGCACACCGAGCTGCTGCCCGGCGAGGGCGATCAGCGTGGGGCCGCTGCGGACGAGCTTGCTGCGGTGCACCGGCAGGCCCGAGGGCTTGCCGACGACGACCCAGTCAGGGGTGCGCGCGAGGACGGGCAGCTGCATGCGGCCACGTAACCGCCGTGCTGCCGCTCAGCGGGGCCCCTCAGAGGCTCTGGATGACCACGAACAGGAGGACGGCAATGGACTGCGCGCCGACGACGGTGGCGCCCACAGCGATCTCGGCGGCCTTCTGCAGGTCTTTCTGGAGGGTGCGAGCGTACATGGAGGACTCCTGGGTGGTGCACGAACGCTGTGCACGGCTCGTGCCAGGTCCCAACAGGCCATAGATGACGTTGTTCCGTGTCGTTGGGAACCGTTGCGGCCTTTTGATCGCGGGGTGGGACCTCATCTGCGCGGGTGACAGGGCCGGTCGCCGTGCGGTACAACCCCGGCCATGCGCCTGCTCTCCTGTGTGTTGGTCGTCTCCTTCGTGCTCCCTGGCTGCGCCGGCAAGGCCTGGCGAGAGGCCCGCCGCACGAACACCTCCGAGGCCTACGCGGCCTTCGTGGCACGGCAGCCCGAGCATCCCAAGGTGTCGAAGGCACGGCTGCGGGCGGAAGACCTCGACTGGGAGACCTCCCTCGCGGCCGACACGGCCGACGCCTACGCGATGTTCATCGCCACGCACCCGGCCAGCCCTCGGGTGCCCGAGGCGCGGGTCCTCGCCGAGCAGCGCGCCTGGGTCGAGGCCAAGGCCGACGGCAGCATCGGGGCTCTGGAGGGCTACCTGGCTCGCTTCGGCACCGGCGGAGAGCACGAGGCCGAGGCGCAGACGCTCATCGAGAAGGCCTGGTACGACCGCGCAGCCACCGACGACACGGTGGAGAGCTGGTCGCGCTACCTGGTGCGCTACCCGGCGGGGGCCTTCCTGACCGAGGCGCGGGAGCGGCGCGACCTGCTGGGCTGGAACCAGACGGTGGAGACCGGCACCCGCGAGGCTTACGACAACTACCTGCGCCGCTTCCCCCGGGGCGAGCACCGCGACGCGGCGCGGCAGTGGCTGGCGAGCCTGCGGGTGCACACGCTGCAGCCGGTGCTGGTCTACCGCCGCACCTGGCGCCCCGACAGCCGCCGCCGGTGGGACCGGTCGGTCTACCAGCGCGACCTGGAGCGCGGCTTGCTGTACGACCTGGCGAGGAGCTTCACCATCCGGCCGGTGATCGTCGAAGACGACCCCGAGCGGGCACTGGCGCACGTCCAGGAGCGGCATGGGGTGGAAGAAGGGGTGGGGCTGCTGGAGCTGGTGGTCGACGAGGCCGAGGGGCGCACCTTCGAGCCCAGCGGGCGGGCCACCGACATCAAGGCGACCCTATCGGTCTACGCGCCCCCGACGATTGCCCCGGTGTGGTCGGTGGAGCTCGAGCAGAGCACGCCGGCGCGGATCTACGGCTCGACGGTGGAGTCGCTGTACACCGAGGCGGTAGAGGCCTTCGGCGCGGCGGTTCGTGGGGTCGCGTTCCCGGTGGAGACGGTGGGGCCGGAGCCTCCCGAGTGATCGGCATCGCGCACACCTGGGATGGTCTGCCCCTCGGCCCGGGTGACGTCGCGCGGGTGGGGTGGCAGCTCGAGGCGTCCGTGCTGCGCATCGTGGTCGATGCGCCCTTCCACGACGACCCGCCCCCGCCAGGTCCACCAGGGCCGACACCGGGCCTGTGGAACCATGAGGTGGTGGAGCTGTTCGTGGTGGGGCCCGGCCAGCGCTACACCGAGATCGAGCTGAGCCCCCATGGTCACCACCTGGTGCTCCGCCTCGAGGGGGTGCGGCAGGCGGTCGCTTCCGAGCTGCCCCTGCAGCTGGCGGTGCGGCGTGAGGCGTCGCGATGGCGGGCCGAGGCGGTGCTGAGCCGGTCGCTGCTGCCCGACGACATCACCTCGTTCAACGCCTTCCGGATCCATGGCGTGGGGGCACAGCGTCGCTACCTGGCTCACGCGCCCGTTCCGGGCCCGATGCCCGACTTCCACCGCCTGGCGCTGTTCCCACCCTGGCCGGGCCCCTCAACGGCCTCGTAGCAGCAGCCAGGCTGCGGTGCCGAGCAGCCACAGCCACGGCGCGCCGTGGAACAGCAGGTCGCCCCAGTCGACCAGGCTCATGCCCTCGGCGCCCCCCGCGACCCAGCGCAGCTTACCCACGATGTGGGGCTCGGGGACAAAGGGGGCGAGCCCGAGGGTGAGGCAGGCCAGCAGGGGCACGCCCAGCCTGGCGAGGGGGCTCGGCGGTGGGTCGGGGATCTCTTCGCTCATGGGGCCGACTATCTCGGCGTGGTCGGGTTCGCGATTCGCACCCAGCAGGCCCGCTAGTTCTGCTTCGCCAGCCGGTCGCGGTACTCGCGGAGTCGGTAGGCGAAGTAGACATTGTCGGGAGCGAAGGCGAGGGCGCGCTCCATCTCGGCGATGGCGCCGGCGAAGTCGTCGAGCATCGCGGCGTCGGAGGCGAGCCAGAGGTGCTTCATCGCCTCTCTGCTCTGCTTGGCCTTTGCGGGGTCGAGGGGGGGGCCGGTCAGGATCTCGGTGACCGGCGTGCGGTGGGCGAGGAGCTCGGGGGTGGAGAAGGGGTCGGCCTCGTAGCCCAGGAACCGCTCGACGGTAGGCAGGTTGTCGCTGATGGGGGGCGCATCACCCACCCACGCTTCGAGGTCGCTTCCCTGCACGACGAAGAGCGCGAGGAGGTCTTCGACAGAGTCGATACCGATGTCGTGGAGCTCGGCCTTCACGTCGGGCTCGGCCATGCGCCGGGCGAGCTCGACGGGGTCGATCTGCAGGGGCTTGTCGGCTCCGATGACGATGGCTTCTTGGTTGTCGGTCATCCACAGCGAGGTGTGGGGGTACTCCACCATGACGGACTTCACGAGCTGCCGCTGGAGCTCCTGGAAGCCCTGATGCACGGGAATCCACTGGGCCATGAGGGCGCCGGCCCGCGCCCGTCGGCGGGCGAGCTGGTAGAACTCCACGGTGTAGAGGTTGGCGACGCCGGCCTCGATGGGGGGCGGCGGCTCGAAGGTGAGCACGTCGAACGCACGGTCGGACGACAGAAGGAAGTGCCGCCCGTCGGCGACGATCTTGTCGACCTTGGGGGACTCGTGGAAGGCGTGATTCCACGGCACGAAGTGAGGGGCCAGCTCGAAGATCTCTCGCGACAGGTCGACGGCTGCCACGCGGCCTACGCGGTCGCTGATGCTGGTGGCCCCCACGGTCGTGCCCGTGCCGATGCAGATCACCACCACCTGCTCTGGGTCGTCGTGGAGCAGGATGGGAAGGTGTGCGAGCAGCGCCATGTAGTGGCGCCCGGGGGGCCGATTGTTGGCGTAGGAGGTGCCGTTGACGATGACCTGTTGATACTCCACGCCATACTCTTCGTATTTGACCATCACGAAGGTGCCGTCGGCGGCCTCACGGTAGTCGAGGAGCTCCGCGTCGAGGATCTGGGTCTGCGAGTCTTGTAGGTAGCGGGGCCCGAGCCACACGAAGGCAAAGGCGAGGAAGCCGACGGTGGCGGCGATCTCCCGTCGGAGGACCCGGTCTTCGCGGGCCGTCGTGAAGTACAGCGCGAGGGCGCCGGCGAGGGCCAGGTTGGCCATGGCCAGCAACAGGGCCGTGCCTTGGGTGCCGAGCAGCGGGATGAACAGGAAGCCGGCGCTCAGCGAGCCCATGGCGCCGATGATGGTGTTGGCGCCATACACGAGCCCGATGCGCGACCCGAGCGACGAGAGCCGCTGCACGGTGAGCTCGGCGGCGATGGGAAAGGTCATGCCGATGAGGGTGCAGGGCGGCAGCAGCACGATCATCGCCAGCACGACGACGGCCACGATGCCTTCGGCCTCGAGAACGGCGACGTTGGCCATGGCCAGCAGGGAGCGGGCCCGCCCGAGGAGCGCCAGGGTGACGACGCCGAACAAGGCGATGGCGAGCTGAAGGCGGATGAAGGCTTGGAGGAGGTCGGGGCGGTCGGTGCGCAGCCACCGCGCCACGACGGCGGCACCGACGACCAAGCCGAACAGGTAGACCACCAGCAGCGAGGCAAAGACGTAGACGGTGTTGAGGGTCGCTGTGGCGAGCAGGCGGAACCAGAGGATCTCATACGCCACGGAGATGAACCCGCTGAGGCCAAAGGCCACGATGAGCATGCCGGCGCCCTGTGCGAGGCCCGAGCCGCCATCTTGCTGCTGCGGGGTGGCATCGAGGGCCACCCGGTGGTCGCCGGTGACGGAGAGGGCCACGGCGGTGATCCCTGCGAGGAGGTAGATGCCGCTGGCCACCAGCCCCGAGCCCCACAAGCCCAGGGTGCCGACCCCGACGAAGCCGACCCACGCACAGCCGACGGCCGCCCCCATGGTGTTGACGGTGTAGAGCAGGGCGACCTTGCTGCCGAGGCCTTGGCGCGCCTGCACGATCCATCGGCTGAGGAGGGGCAGGGTGCTGCCCATGAGCAGCGTCGGTGGCCCCAGCAGCGCGAAGGCGAGGGCCAGCTTCACGGGCAGATCCGATCCATCTCCTTGGCCCATGTAGGGAGTGAACCAGGTGATCCAGTCAGACCAGCGGCTCAGGACGAGGGTCGTGCCCAGGCTCACGCCTGCGAGGAGCAGCTCGAGCACGCCATAGACGAGGAGGGGCTGCTCGAGTCGATCGGTGAGGCGGCCCGAGGCGATGGCACCGATGCCGAGGCCCACGAAGAACACCGTGACGACGGTGCTCGCCGATTGGGTGGAGTTGCCCAGGACCAAGCCGAACAACTTGAACCACACGACCTCGCAGGTCAGGGAGGCGACCCCGCTGAGGAAGAAGGCCGCGAAGATGGCGAGCGTGGAAGCCTGTCGGTTCATCGGCGGATGCTACCACCGCGTCGTGCTGCGGGTCGTCGCCCGTGTCGAACCGCCCACGGCCCTGGCGCCGCCAGCGACCCAGCGCTGCAGTCGACCGTCGCGGCCGTCTTTCGCTGATCAGTGCTCTGGGAGCACATCGCGCAGTAGCTTCTGCGCCTCGCTCACCAAGGTCGATAGCTCGTCGAACCGTGCCTTCTCCCACGCCTTGTCGGACAGGTCGTCGAGCTTGGGGTGCGTGACACCGAGCTCGGCGAGGGTCTGGATGGCACGGGCGGTGAGGGGGCCGTCGAGGCCCGAGGTGAGCAGCACCTTGGCCACATCGGTGGCCAGCGCCGGGTCGCCGTAGCGCCCCACGAGCGGCAGCACCAGCATGGGGTCGGTGGGGAGCAGCTCGCGCAAGAAGGCGGCGACCTCGTCGCTACGCTCCCCACAGCTGGCCAGGACCATGGCCAGCAGCATCCTGTCGGCGTCGCTGTCGGCTGCCTTCGCGCGGGCGAGGGTGGGGGCAGCGACGTCGCCGAGTCGGGTGAGGGACGCGGCGTGGGCGCGCACCAGCTTGGGCGCCCCCCGATCGGCGACCAGCGCGTCGAGCAGGGGCTCTACGGCACGGCGGTCGTCGAGGTAGCCCAGGAGCACCGACGCGTGCAGGCGAGCCTTGCCGCCCGAGGCGTTGTCGGGGTCGTCGAGGGAGCGCTCGGCGAGGAGCTCGAGCAGGGGAGGCACGGCATCGGCGCCCACGCCGAGGATGCCCTGGCGCACGTGGTCGGGAAGGTCGGAGCTCTTGCGAAGCATCTCGACGAAGGCCTTGGCCACATCACTCATGGGAGCTCCCGGGGCTTGGGGGGGACAGAGCGCACCAGACGAAATCCTACGTCGGGCATGCGCGCATCCGCGCGAAGGACCGTGCGCTGCAGGGTGTCGCAGCGCTCGAGTCGGCGCGTCCAGGAGCCGCCTCGGAGGGCACGCAGCTCCGACGGCTCCACCTCGAGGGGGACCTCGCCCACGCCGCCCGCAGGCTCCGCAGCATCGAGGCACCACTCCAGCACGTTGCCGGCGAGGTGGCGCACCCCGTAGACGCTCGTGTCGTCGGGGAAGCTGTGCATGTCGGCGGGGGACGGCCCGCTGGCGCTGGAGTGGGCGGAGCACAGCCAGGTGGGGTCGCCCTGGTCGCCCCATGGGAAGCGGCGGCCTTCGATGCCACGGGCGGCCTTGAGCCACTCCCGCTCCCACGGGAGCCGCCAGGCCTGACCGGTGCGCTCGCCCTCCCAGGCGGCGTAGGCGCGGGCGGCCGCCCACGACACCATGATGACCGGCCAGTCCAAGCTCCACAGGTCGCCGTCGGGGTCGGGCAGGACCGTGAAGCGGCCGTCGCCCGTCAGCGCCACGCCGGCGACTCCTCCGTGCTGCTCCTGGGGCATGTGGGCCAGGGCCTCGGCGTCGCGGCCCTGGGCGAGCAGGTCGTCGAGGAATGCGAGGTAGTCGCGGAGGGTGACGGGGTGGCGGCGGATGACGAAGTCGTCGACCCAGGCCAGGCCGGTGCCGTCGTGGAAGGGGCCCGCCGGGACCCACACATCGTCGGCGCCGAGCTCCGCCTCGCCCGGTAGCTGCAGGGTCACCCGGTCGGACCAGGGCTGTGGGGGCCACTGGCCCTGGCGCTCGATCCGGATGGGCAGGTCGACGCTGGCCCGGCCGGGTGCGTCGATGGACAGCACATACGACCCCATGCCGACGGCGACGCCCTGCGCCGGGAGCTCGAGGGTGCGCTCATAGGCGGCCACCCGCTTGCGCCCCTCGGTGTGCACCCGCGACAGGCGCGCCCGGGCCCCCTCCACGCTGTGCAGCGTGAGCCGACCGCTGCCCTCGACGTAGGCCTCGAGCTGGGCGCGGAGGGGGTGGCCTTCGGGCAGCGCGTGCACATGGGCGACGAGTCGAACCTCTGCGAGGGCCGCTGCTCGGCGTTGGTGGGTGGACTCGGCGTGGGCGTGGGCGCGATGGTGGAATCGAGCCAGCGCGGCGTGGGCCTCGGGCAGCCCCGGGGCTTGGGCGAGGGCGCCTCGCAGCAAGCCCTCCTGATCGACCTCCATGAGGTCGGCCTCGCGCTCGAGCTCGTCGGCGCGCTCCTCCAGCGCCCAGAAGGGCGCCTTGGCGGACGTGGGCGCGTGGGGCGCGAGGGCTGCGAGGCCCTCCGCTGCTTCGGTGCGGGTGCGAGTGGCCTCCTCGCGCAGGGCGGCGACGCGTGGCACCACCGCCTCGGCCTCGTCGACGAGCTGCACCGACTGCTGCTCGCGCTCTGCTCCCTCCAGCCAGCGCTGCACCTGCTCGGCGAGCACCGACGCGTCGGCCTGGCGCTCCTCGGGATCGTAGGAGAGCGCCTGCATGCAGATGGCCACCAGCTCGGGCGGTGCGGGGGGCGGTGCGTCGGCGTCGGTCGGCAGGGTGCCGACGAAGCTCCGAGTCTCGGTGAAGCGGAGCACCGATGAGCCGCCGCCGCCGGGGGGCTCGATGGTCACCCCCTGACGGAGCATGCGCACGATGTCTCGTGGCTCTCCCTGCAGGGGCGGCCGCCCGGCCAGGATCTCGTAGAGCACCGCTCCGAGGGAGTAGACGTCGGCCTGAGGGGTGAGGGCGGGCTGCGCCCACGCCTGCTCGGGGCACATGTAGGAAGGTGTGCCCGTCACCCGACCCTCTCGGGTCTCCTTGCGGGGGGTGAGGGTCATGGGCTCGTCGACACCGGGGTCGAGCACCTTGGCGATCCCCCAGTCCATCACGAAGACCTCGCCGTAGCGGCCCACCATGATGTTGTCGGGCTTCAGATCGCGGTGGATCACGCCGCGGTGGTGGGCGTAGGCCATGGCCAGGCAGGCCTCGTGGAACACCTGAACGAGCTGGCGAAGGGTGGTGCCGTCGCCGGCCGTCTGCCAGCGGCCCCGCCGCGACGCGGCGTGCACGGTGCGAATGCCCAGGGTGAGGGTGTCGCCCCGGACCTCCTTCATCGTGAACCACATCCGCCCGTCGTCGAAGCTGCCCAGCTCGTGGACGGGCACGATGGCGGGGTGCTGCAGCTGCGCGGTCGTCTGCGCTTCCTGCACGAACCGGTCGACCACCTCGTCGCGCTCGGCGTAGGCCGCGCGGAGCACCTTGCGGGCCACGGTGCGGTTGAGCTGCCGGTCGTGAACCCGGAAGACCTCGCCCATGCCCCCCGAGCCGAGGGCCTCGAGGTCGTGGTAGCGGTCGTCGCGGCGGGTGGACAGCGAGTGGTGGCGCTTGCGTGGTGCCTCGGGGGCCGGCGCACGCAGCTCGTGGGGGCCCGTGTCGAGGGTGACGGTGGACTGGGTCGACGGCGCGATGGCAGCGGCACGGAGCATCAGCTCCTCGAACATGGCTGCCTCGTCGGGGGAGGCGTCGAGGCGCGCCATCAGGGCGCGCACCTCATCGGCGAAGGGAACCGGCATCTACAGCTGGCCCTCCCAGGTGTGGGTGTCGTGGCCGCGCAGCTCCAGGCGGAAGCGGTCTCCCACTCGGATCTCGTCGACGCCCGGTGGGGTGCCGGTGAACACGAGGTCGCCGGCGTGCAGGGGGGCCAGCGCGGTGAGGTGGCGAAGCAGCGTGGGCACGTCGAAGAGCATCTGCGACAGCTGCCCCTCCTGGCGAAGCCGACCGTCGACCCACAGCGCAATCCCAGCCTCTGCGGGGTCGCCCAGGGCCTCACGAGGCAGCCGGGGGCCCACCACCGCGGCTCCCCCGAAGCTCTTGGCGCGGGCCCAGGGTAGCCCCTTGGACTTCGCCACCGACTGCACGCCGCGGCGGGTGAGGTCGAGCCCCACGGCCACCTCGCCGACCCCTGCCCACCCGGGGTCGGACCCCAGCGACAGGTCGCGACCGATGCCGAGCACCAGCTCGACCTCGTGGTGCACCGCCTCGTCGGGAAAGGGCATCGTCACCGGGGCCAGACCACGCAGGCAGCTGGCAGCCTTGAGGAACACCACGGGCTCGTCGGGCACGTCGTTGCCGAGCTCTCGCGCGTGGGCGGCGTAGTTGCGCCCGATGCACCAGATGGTCACTCCGCGCCCTCCTCGGCCACGACGGTGATGCTTCGCAGCTCGACCTCAGCAGGGTACCTCGCGATGCGCCCGACGAGGGCTACGGAGTCGTCGTCGCACTGGCCGAAGATGGTGTGGCGACCGTCGAGGTGAGGGGTGGGCTCCTCGGTGATGAAGAACTGCGAGCCGTTGCTGTTGGGGCCGCTGTTCGCCATCGCCAGCCTTCCGGGCCGATCGAAGCCGAGGTCGGGGCTGAGCTCGTCGGGGAAGCGGTAGCCTGGTCCGCCCTTGCCGGTGCCCTCGGGGTCGCCTGTCTGGACCATGAAGTCGGGGATGCGGCGGTGGAAGATCAGATCGCTATACAGCGGGCCTTCCCCCAGGGTGCCCTCGGGCGTGAGCCAGGGCTGCGACCCGTCGGCCAGCCCGACGAAGCTGGCCACCGTGATGGGCGCCTCCTCCAGGAACAAGGTGCAGGTCGCCGTGCCCAGGCTGGTCTCGACCTTCACCACGAGATCGCCGTCGGCGGGCACGCCCCATCGGGTGAGCAGCTCGGTCAGCGGTGCGTCGGCGGTGGCCAGATCTGCCGGAACGGGCAGCTGCATCTGGGCGGCGAGGCGCAGGTAGTCGTCGGTGCGCTCCGCGGCGCGGTAGGCGGCCAGCAGTATGGGCGCGACCTTGTCGTCGCCGCCCTCCACCGCGTGGCGCAGGTGGTCGGCTGCCAGATCGGCCTCGCCACGGGTGATGGCCGCGACCCCCAGCGCGATGTGGAAGCCCAGTCGCTCCGGCCTCGCCGCCGCCCCCGCCTCGAGGGCGGGCATCGCCAGCGCCGCATCTTCCACGGGGGCCATGTAGGCGAACATCAGCGCGATCTCGGGGTCGTCGGGGGCGATGCTCCGAGCGAGCTCGATGCGCTTGGAGGCCTCGGCGCCGTTGCCGATCATCTCTTGGGCCGTGGCGCTCGCCGACAGCAGGCAGGGATGCCCTCCAAACGCCTTCACCAGGCTGTCGAGGTCGACCGCCGCGTCGTCGGGCTGGCCCGAGAGCATGGCCACCAGCGCATCGAGGGCCTTCAGGGAGGGGTGGACCTCCTCCTCCTCCGCGCGGGCGCTCCGTGCCTCGACCAGCGCAGGGAGCTCTCTCGCCTGGAGCAGCGCGACCGCCTCGTTCCAGGCGATCACATCGTCGTCACCGGGGTCGCCCAGCCAAGGGATGCACAGCGCGGGGGTGGAGGGATGCACCACCAGCCAGGCGTCGGGAGGCGCTTGCTCGGCGACGGCCGGCGGCTTGCGGGGGCCACAGGCCGCGAGGCCGCACAGCACGAGGAGCCCCATCAGGTGTCGTGACATCACAGCGAGAACCCCTGCATCACGGCCTCGGCGCCGAAGTTGTCGACAGGGGCTCCGCCGGGGATCCAGATCACGTCGTCGACCACCGCCGCGCCCATGCCGTGGCGAGGCTCGGGCATGTCGTCGAAGGCCTCCCAGCGATTGGTGTCGGGGTCGTAGGCCTCGTGCTCGGCGAACACGCCCGTGCCGGTGGAGGCACCCTCGCCGCCGAAGACGTGCAGGCGGCCGTCGAGCACCGCGGCGGCTACCCCTGCGCGGGGGGTGGGGATGGGGGTTCCGGTGCCCCAGCCGTTGGCCTCGGTCCACACCTCTGTCGCGTCGACGAAGCTCGCCAGGCCTCCGTCGCGGCCGGCCGCAGCGACCAGGCGGTCGCCGATGGCCCCCAGGGCGAGGTGGTCACGGGCCGAGGGCGCGTCGGGAAGGGCCTCCCAGCTGCCGTCAGCGGGGTCGAACACGCTGTGCAGTGCGACCGACGAGCGGTTGCGCAGCCCACCGACGAGGTGCACCCGCCCGTCGAGCAGTGCCACGCCAGCGGCCCCCACCACCCGATCGTCGGGGGGAGCGGGCAGTGCCTCCCACTGACTGCCCTCGTGGGGCAGCACGTAGTAGTGCGGCTGCTGATCGAAGGCGGCGTCGAGGGCGCCGAGGAGCAGGATGCTGCCGTCGTCGAGGGCCACCACGTTGGGGTGATGCACCTGCACGGGCAGGCTGGGCAGGTCGCGCCAGGTGTCGTCGAAGGGCTGGTAGGACTGCACCCAGTTGCCGGTCAGCGGCCCCTCGTCGACGCCGGCGACGACGACCACCTCGGCGTCGGCGGTGACGACGCCGTGCTCCTGGCGAGGGAAGGGGAGGTCTGCGCCGTCTTGCCAGCCGCCGGCGGCAGGGCCTGGCTCGGCGTCGGCGGGGAGGTCGGCGGGCGCGCAGGCGAGGGCGAGAGCGAGGATCATGGAGCCTCCAGAGCGAGGGGCACCGCCGCCAGGGTGACGGCCACGGCGTGGGCCAGGGTAGACGAGGTCAGGGAGTGGCGGAAGGCGAGGGTGCCGAAGACAGCGCCGGTTGCCAGGGCCGCGGGGAGCTGCCAGGCGGCATCGGGGCCGACCAGGGAGGGCACGGCAGCCAGGGCCGTAGCCCCTGCAATCCCGGCGATAGGCCCGAGCCGCTGCACGAGAGCCCCCTGCACCACCCCGCGCCACAGCAGCTCTCCGCCCACGGCGGCGCCGAGGCCTCTGGACACCGCCCACAGGCTCCGCTGCCAGGTGCTCGTGGCGAGTGCGGGGTGCAGGCTGATGTCTGGGTCGGGCTGCGTCAGCAGGAGGACTCCCCCCACCGCGATCCCCACCGCTGCGGCCCATCCGAGCTGGTGCCCCTGCATCCGAGAGGCGTAGGCGGCGCGCTCACCGCGTACGACCTGCGCGACCCCCACCGCCGCGACGTGCACGAGCCATGTGAGGCAGGCGCTGGCCACGGTGCTCACCCAGGCCACCGCGACCACCCGCTTCGACATCAGCGCCACCATGGCCGGTGCCAGCTCGTCGAGGAGCGGAGCAGGGTCGAGGGTCGCGAGGCTGAGGGTTTGGTAGGGAAGCCGAACCACGAGCCCGATGGTGGCGACCATCACGGCGGTCGCGGCCAGCCCATCGGGCCACGGGCGGCGCCGCCACGCCACGACGAAGACGGCGACATAGAGCAGCAGCCCGGCGAGGACCGAGGCGCCGCCGACGGCAAGCTGGGACGGGGGCATCGCTGCTCCCTATCCGGTCAGCGCGCGTCTGCCGCGGCTCGGGCCATCAGCTCCAGGGTCACCTCGGGGCCTAGCGCCAGGTGCGTCCGCGCGGCCTCGACCACGATGGCGACGTCCTGGTCAGCGTGCTCCAGCTCGGCGGCCACGCGCACGGGAGCGGGCGCTCCCTCGTCGTGGTGGTGCGCGATCGCGTGCTGCAGGGGTTCGGGGAACGCCCAAGCCTCGCACAGCCACCCCGAGACCATGGCGTGGTCGAAGTCGAGGTGGCTTCGCTCGAGGTCTTGCAGTCGCGCCCTCTCCCCGTGGTGGGTGGTGAGCAGGTCGCGGTAGTGGGGCACATCGGCCTGGGCGAGGAGGGGCACCGCGACGTCCTGGAGCAGGGTGGCGGTGTAGGCCATCCGCGCGACGGAGGGCTGCACGGTCTCGGCGAGGCCCCGGGCGAGGGCTGCGCGCTCCCCCGCGGTCCTCCAGAAGGTAGCAGGGTCGTAGCCGGGCACGCGACGGGTAGGCATCGCGGCCTTGACCGCGCGGGCCAGCACGAGGGCCTCCAGCTCCGAGCGCCCGAGCATTCGGGCGGCGTGGGCTGCATCCGAGACGGGTCGTCGCAGCCCATACGCGGCCGAGTTCACCGTCTTGAGCACATCGACCGTCAGGGCCGGGTCCTCGGCGAGTCGGTCGCCGATCACGCCCAGGCTCGTCTCTGGATCGCGCAGGGCGGCGAGAACGGCCTGCACCGTGGCCGGGAAGGTCGGCAGGGGCTGGTGCCCGAGCACCTCGCGCAGGTTGGCATGGGGGTCGGGGCGAAAGACCCTACGGAGGGCAGCGAACATGGGACCTCACGGGGGTCGAGCGTCGGTCACCCATCGGCGCAGGGGGCGGAGAGCTGTAGGAAGGTCCTCCCTGATCCGACGAGGAGGGGGGAGGAGCGATGCACGCGCGAGCCATTCGACCGCTGGGGGTCGACAGCGATGCAAGGGGTGCCGACCTGCGCGGTGTCGACCTCGCCGGGCGGGATCTGTCCCGCGCTGACCTCCGTGGCGCCGACCTGACGGGCGCCAACCTGTCGGGAGCCATCCTGTTTCAGGCCAAGCTCGACGGGGCGACCTTCACGGGGGCGTCGCTGGTGGGCGCGGTGCTGGTGGAGGCCCACGGGGATCAGGTGGGCTTCGGGGGCGCTGACCTGTGCCACGCCGACCTGTCGGCGGCTCGCTTCCCCCTCGCTTCGCTCACGTCGGCGAAGCTGCGGAGCGCCGACCTGCGGGGGGCGCACCTTCCCGGCGCCAGGCTGTACGACGCCGATCTCACCGATGCCGACCTCGCCCGGGTGCACCTTCACGGCGGGGAGCTGGTGCAGTGCGAGGTATCGGGGGCCAGCTTCCGCGACGCCGACCTGTCGGGCAGTCGGCTGCGGGGGCTGGCCGGCTACCAACAAGCCGACTGGATCGGCGCCGACCTGCGCAACACCCACATGGCCGGCGCGTCGGCGCTCCGCAGCTTCGCCCAGGACCAGAACTTCCTGGAGGAGTTCTACACCCGCAGCATGGGCCACCGCATCGCCTACGGGCTGTGGTGGCTCACCTCGGACTGTGGCCGCAGCTTCGTGCGATGGGGGCTGTGGACCTCGCTGCTCGCCGTGTTCTTCGGCGCGCTGTATGCGCAGCTGCCCATCGACTACGGCGACCACCCGACGGCCCTGTCGCCGCTGTACTTCTCGGTGGTCACCCTCACCACCCTCGGGTTCGGCGACGCGCTGCCCACGGATGTGCCCGGGCAGCTGGTGGTCATCGCCGAGGTGGTGTGCGGCTACGTGATGCTGGGCGGCCTGCTCGCCATCCTGGGCAACAAGATGGCGCGCAGGGCCTGACGTGACCCATCCCTCCAGGCCTACAGGGTCTGGAAGCGGTTGTTCACGATGGTGTTGCTGGGGGAGGTGGGCAGCAGGGCCTCGCCTTCCCACGAGCCCGCCCCGATGTTGCCGAAGGAGGTGCGGTCGACCACCTGCCCGCCGGCCGGGAAGGTGCGCGTGTTGTTCTGGTAGTTGCACACCGGGCCCTGCAGGTAGCCGAAACCGATTCCCTGCAGCGGAGCGATCTCCCACAGGTTGACCAGGCAGTCCTGCGTGAAGTTGACGTCGATGGGCACGGTGCAGGGGTTGTCGATGGTGAGCACCAGCTCGACCGCTCCCTGGCACTGCTCGCAGGCGCCGCCGGCATCCCACGTCTCCAGGAGGAACACGAGGTCGGCCGGGGTGCCGCCGTTGGGGCACAGGTTGGCGGTGTCGGCGGTGTGAGCGGTGCCGGTGCGGGTGCCCGTGTCGCCCGTGGCGCCGGTGTCGCCCGTGGTGTCGGTGTCGGTGTCGGTGTCGGTGTCCGTATCGGTGTCGGTGTCCGTATCGGTGTCCGTGTCCGTGTCGGTGTCGGTGTCCGTGTCCGTGTCCGTGTCGGTGTCCG
>CBDUIC010000115.1:0-22501 GCA_965367245.1 uncultured bacterium
GCCAACGTGCAGCACCGCCTCACCGACGGCACGGGCCGCAGCGCCACCGAGATCCGGAAGGAGAAGGAGAAGTGGCGTGAGGAGTCCAAGGGGCCGGCCGCGCCGCCACCTCTCCGCGGCTACGACGACATCCTCGCGCTGATGGGCGACCTGCGGGCGTCGCAGGAGCTCTACGAGCAAGGCGTCACCGGCACCACGAGCGCCGACATCGTCGACACGCCGCCCCCCAGGCCCAAGCCCAGGCCCTCGCCCCCCCCCAAGCCCCGGCCGGCACCGCCGCCCCAGCAGGCGGCCCCGCCCAAGCCCGAGCCCCCCATCAACCGCAGCCCGTCGGGGCGCGGCGGCAGCGGCGGCGGCCTCGACGATCTGTTCGGCGGGGGCCCCAACGAGGGGCGGATGCGCATCCCTCGGCGCACCAAGAAGACGGGTGAAGACGACGAGTAAAGATCGTCTCTTGAAAGGGCCCCGTCGTGGGCCGATGGGGAACCACCCAGAGGAAGGTTCCCCATGCACAACATCAGCCGCGACACCATGCTTCGCATCCTCCGCGACGCCGCCGAACAGGGCGCGGAGGAGATCCACTTCAAGGTCCCCAACCGCCCCCTGCTGCGCATGCCGCAGGGCTCGCTGGTGCCCACCCGGCTGTCTGCGCTGTCACCTGCCGACACCAAGGCGGCGGTCTTCGCGCTGTGCGCGCTGGGGCACCTCGAGCTGCCCGTGGCCAACATCACCGACCACGAGTTCAGCTTCGGCATCAACGGCCTGGGTCGCTACCGGGCCTACATCTACCGCCAGCGTGGGTCCCTCGGCGCCGTGGTGCGTCGGGTCAACACGTCGGTGCCGGCCCTCGAGCAGATGGGGCTCACCCCGGCCGTCGACAAGCTGGTCGGGCTTCCTGGCCTCACTCTGGTCGCCGGGCAGCTGCGCACCGAGGTCCTCCACGCCCTCATCCAGGGGTACAACGGCCGCGCCCGCGCCGCCGTGTGGATCCTCGAGACGCCGCTGACCTACCTGCACCGTGACGGCATGGCGGCCATCTCCCACCGCGAAGTCGGCGCCGACCTTCCCGACTACGCCACCGGCCTGTCGCAGGCCATCCGGCTGGGAGCCGACCTCATCGCCCTGGGGGATGTGCCCGACGCCGAGGCCGCCCGCCGCCTCCTCGACGCGGCAGAGCGCCAGGTGCCGGTGATCGCTGCCGTCGGTGCCCCCAACGCGGCCGATGCCGTGTGGTGGCTCACCCGCATGTTCTACGGCCAGGAGCGCGACGACACGGAGCGCCGCATCCACTCGGTGCTGCGGTCGACCATCGCCTCGAGTGCCGCCGACAAGGCGGAAGTCGTCGTGCCCGAGACCCCGCGCCTGTCCGCTGTGGGCGGCTGACGCAGGGCCTTGTGCGAAGATAGGTCCCCCCACAGGAGGACCCCTTGAAGCTGCTCGTACGGAACACCTTTCCCTGCACCCCGGAGCGCTTCTGGGAGATGTACTGGTCCGACAGCTTCGACGCGATGCTGTCGGAAGGCTCCGACGTCGACCGTGAGCTGATCTCCGAGCGCGACGAGGGCGGGGTCAACATCCGCAGGGTCCGGTTCACCCCGCAGAAGGAGCTGCCCACCGCCGCGGCCACCGTGCTCGGCGCCAGCAAGCTGATCTACGAGCAGGAGATGCGCTACCACGCCGACAAGGGGCTGATGGAGTGGCGCGTGGTGCCCACCATCCTGCCGGGCAAGCTCGATGCCCACGGCCAGTTCACCGTCGTGCCGGTCGCTGCCGGGTGCGAGCAGATCGTCGAGGGCACCATCTCCGTCAACGTGCGCTTCGTCGGCGGCACCATCGAGAAGGCCGTGGTCGCAGAGGTCGAGAAGTCCTACGTGAAGACCGCCGCCACCATCGAGGAATGGCTGAGGGTCCACGGCACGTGATGCTGCTCTGGCTCGCGGCAGCCCTCGCCCGCGACGTGCCAGGAGAGCCGGTTCCCGACCGGCCCTTCGACGTCACCCACCTCGATCTGGCCGTGCGGCTCGACCTCGACGAGCACGCGCTGTCGGGCACCGCCACCCTCGACGTGGCCCGCCGCAGCCCGGGCGACCTGGTGCTCCACCAGGTCGGGCTCACCATCGAGGAAGTCACCGTCGACGGGCAGCCGGTCGCCGCGCGATCCCGGCCCCATCGGCTCGAGGTGCCGATCCCCGCCGATCGCACCGAAGCGGTCGTGGCCGTGCGCTACGCAGCCTCACCCCGCCTCGGCATGCACTTCCGCGGAGGGCCCGATGCCCCCAAGGGCGAGGCGAGGATCGCGTTCACCCAAGGGGAGGCGGAGGAGAACCGCTACTGGTTCCCTGGGTGGGACCACCCCTCCGACCGGTTCACCGTGTCGACCTCCATCGAGGTGCCGCAGGGCCTGGGGGCATGGGGTCTGGGCCAGCCGCTCCCTCCCGAGGCCCTCGACGACGGGTGGGTTCGGCACCGCTTCGCCCTCGACGAGCCCGTCGTGAACTACCTGGTCACTGTCGTCGCTGGTGAGCTGGAGGCCCACGACCTGCCGGAGGAAGGCGAGGTCCCCCTGAAGATGATGATCCCACGAGGCGCCGACGTGGCGGGCTGGGAGCGCACCCTCGCCGACACCGGCCCCGTGCTCGACTGGCTGGCCGACACCCTCGACGAGCCCTACCCCTACGGCGGGTTCTCCCAGGTGGCGGTGCCCCGCTTCCTGTACGGCGGCATGGAGAATCCTGGGCTGGTGGTGCTGCACGAGGGCCTGCTGGTGGGGTCCCCCGAAGACCAGACCCTGTGGGGCCGACGCACCGTCGCCCACGAGGCCGCCCACCAGTGGTTCGGCGACCTGGTCACCTGCTACGGGTGGCGCGAGCTGTGGCTCAACGAGGGCTTCGCCACCTGGTACGCCGACCGCTACCTCGCCACCACCGAGGGCCCCAGCCACTACCCAGCGCGGGTGCTCGCCTGGCACGAGGCCAGCCTGAAGTGGGAGGCCGCCGTGTCGCCCCAGTCGTGGAGCTACACCGGCCGCGACCACGCCCGCGTCTACGTGCAGGGCGCCGCCTTCCTGCACTTCCTGCAGCAGGAGCTCGGCGCCGACACCCTCGACGAGGGCATCCGCCGCTACCTCGACCGCCACAAGGGAGGCCTGGTCGACAGCCACGACCTGCGGCGGGTCCTCGAGGAGGTCTCCGGTCGCTCCCTGGGGAGCTGGTTCGACGCCTTCCTCCACGAGCCCGGCCACGCCACCATCGCGAGCCGCTGGTCGGTGAGCGATGGCACCCTCGAGGTGGTGGTGGAGCAGCCCGAGGGCCCCGACGATCGCGCGCCCCTGCAGGGGGAGGTCGACCTGGTGATCGGCTGGCCCGAGCGGGTGGAGCGGCGCCGCATGGGCATCGGCGGAGGCACCCGCACCCTGCAGCTTCCCGTCGACGAGCCCCCTTCCTACGTCGCCGTCGATCCCCAGGGTGCCATCCTGGCCCGTTGGGACCACACTCAGAGCCCCACACAGTGGGCGGACCAGGCCCGGTGGGCGCCCGACGCCTACGCGCGGATGGTGGCTCTCGGCCAGCTCGGGGAGACGGCCGACACCGAATCCCATGTGCAGGTGCTGGTGGAGCGGCTGAGCGACGCCACCGTGGCGGTCTCCGAGCGCATCCGGGCGGCCCGCGCCCTGGGCGAGGTCCCCCTACAGCAGGCGGCCGATGCCCTCGCCGACGAGGTCGAGCGAAGCGAGCAGCCCCTGAAGGGTGCTGTGCTCGCTGCTCTCGGCGAGCACGAAGAGCGGGCCCCCCGAGCGGTCCTGCTGGCCGCGACGGAGCAGGGCAACGTCTTCGCCCGCATCGCGGCCCTCGAGGCCCTGGCGAAGGCCCACCCCGACGACGCCGCGCGCATCGCTCGGCGCTGGCTGCGGCAGGCCGACCCCACCCGGGAGGGGCGACTGCACGCGGCCGCGGCCCGAGCTCTGGGCACCGCCGGCACCCCCGCCGACCTCGCGCTGCTGGTGTCCCGCGTCCGCATCGACACCCGGCGCGGCGCGCTGTTCGGGGCCATCGACGGCGCGGCCGAGCTCGCAGAGAGCCTCGACGACGACGCCAGCCAGCGCCGCCGCCTCGCCGAGGCCTTGGCCGATCTGCTCGGCACCCGCGAGCTCCGCACCGTGCAGCGGGCCGTCGCCACCCTCCCCCGGGTGGGGGGGCCTGCCGAAGCCCGGCGCCTCGACGAGGCCGCTCGCACCCTGGTCGACTTCCACGGCCTGCCCGAGGCGGCACGGGATGCAGCCACCGCCCTGCGCACCCGTGAGGGGATCACGCCCCCCGACCTGTCCGACCTCGAGGCGCTCCAGCAGGAGCTGGCTGCCCTCGCCGAGCGTGTCGAGGCCCTCGAGCGCTACTGACGAGGCAGCGAGGCGCGCACGATGCCATCGCCGGTGGCACGAGCCGCCGCGCGGATCACGCGACGCCACAGCACCGCGGAGCGCCCCGAGAACGACACCCCCCGGTCGGTGCCCCAGGTGTTCGCTGCGACCAGTGCGGTGTCGGTGCCCTCCAGGCGCCAGGCCCAGTAGTTCCACACGTCGCTGCCCTCCTCCACCCAGTTGGTCGGGAAGGCCAGCACGTCGATGGACTCCGCTCGCAGCCAGTCGACGAGGCGGTCGTCGTTGAGGTCCATGCAGATGGCGACCCCGACCCGCCGACCGGCGACCTCGAAGGCGAGGTAGCCGGAGTCACCGGGCTCGGCCCAGGGCAGGTCGGCGTCGTAGAGCAGCGTCTTGCGGTAGACGCCGTGGAGGGCTCCCGCAGGGCCTACCACCAGAGCACTATTGAACAGCTGCTGGGCCGCCTGCTCCGGGAAGCCCGCGACCAGCCAGGCCGCGTGCCGTCGAGCCACCGCCGACAGCGCCTGGAAGGTCGCTCCGTCGGGGGACTCCGCCACCGGCCTCACCTCGTCGCGGCCGGCGAAGACGTAGCCGGTGACCGCCATCTCGGGCACGACCACCAGATCGGACGTCGAAGCGGCCTGCTCGACCAGCGCCAGGAGCGCCGCCCGAGAGGCCGCCAGATCGTCGCGGCGGGCACGAAACTGCACCGCCGCGACCCGAAGGGCGTCAGTAGTAGCCGTAGCCGCCGCCCGCACCGCCGTAGGGGCGGTTGGCGTCTTTGATGCCCTGGAACATGCCCTCGTCGTGGTCGCCGGCGAAGAACACCTGCACGGGCACCGAGTCTTTGCAGTTCGTCTTCACGACGAGCTCGCAGTCGCCCCCGTCGCAGTCGTCGTCGGTGGCGCCGTTCTGGGTGCCACCGGCGTCGTCGTTGACCAGGTAGAGGCCGGCCACGCCGTTCATCTGGCCCTGCTGGAAGGCCACGTCGCTGGGCTCCCACTCGTCGCTCTCGCTCCACTCGTAGGTGGACTTGGTCTGGTAGTCGTAGCTACCACCGACCACGCCCTTCTCGCCGCGCGTGAACGTGAGGCTGATCGTCGTCTCGGCGCTGGCGACCTCGCGGTACTCGTAGCCCTGCTCGTGCTCCTCGGTGGACTCGGTGTCGATGAAGTCGGTCCAGCTGGCCGTGAGCGAGCCGCCCTCGGCGGTGCCGTAGTAGGGCTCGTCACCGACGAATACGAAGATCTCGCCGCCCTGCTCGAGCACCTGCACGAAGAAGACCGAGTCAGACACCTTCGTGTCGTCTTCGTAGACCCACTCGCCTTCCTCGATCTCTTCCTCGTCGGGCACCGACGCGTTCTTGTAGTTCTCATCGATGTCGGGCTCGCAGGCATCGGACTCCTGCAGGGGAACCTGCACCATCCAGATGCCTTCCCAAGAACCAGGGCCCTTGCAGCCAGTGGCCGCCAGGGTGAGCAACAGACCCAGTGAAAGGTTGCGCATGTCTCCTCCGTGTTGCCGCCCCTCTATACGAAGTGGGCATATCCGGCGGTCGCTTTTGTGTTTCAGGATGTTGCGAGCGCCCGCCCCGTCGGGGTGTCCGAGCCTGCCACCTGCCCAGGAGAGCCCTCTGCGAGGAGCCGCCCGCCTCCCTCTCCACCCTCGGGCCCCAGCTCGATGAGCCAGTCGGCCTGGCGCAGCATGTCGAGGTGATGCTCGATGGTCACCACCGTGTGGCCCTGCTCCACCAGCTTGTGGAGGACCTCGACCAAGCGGCGCACATCGGTCAGGTGCAGCCCCGTCGTCGGCTCGTCGAGCACATACACCGCATGCCCCCGACGGCTCGACAGCTCGCTCGCCAGCTTCACCCGCTGCGCCTCGCCCCCCGACAGCGTCGTCGCCGGCTGCCCCAGGGCCAGGTAGCCCAGCCCTACGTCGACCAGCGCCTGCAGCGTGCGGGCGATGCGCTTGTGGTTTCGGAACAGCTCCAGGGCCTCGTCGCACCGCATCGACAGCACATCGGCGATGGACTTGCCCTTCCACCGCACCGCCAGCGTCTCCCGGTCGAAGCGCCGGCCCCCACAGGCATCGCACACCACCCACACGTCGGGCAGGAAGTGCATCTCGATGAGGATGGACCCGCGCCCCTCGCACACCGTGCACCGCCCTCCCCTCGGGCTGTTGTAGGAGAAGCGCCCCGGCTTCCACCCGCGCTCCATCGCCCCCGGGGTGCCGGCATACAGCGTGCGCAGCGCATCCAGCACCTTCGTGTAGGTGGCGGGGGTGGACCTCGGGGTGCGCCCGATCGGCGCCTGATCGACCACCACCACCCGGTCGACCGCCTCCCCGAGCTCGAGCCCGGCGTGGTCGGCGGGGAACACCTCGCGCCCCAGGTGAGCCTGGAGCGCTGGAGCGAGGGTGTCCATCACCAGGGTGGACTTCCCCGACCCCGACACCCCCGACACCCCCACCCACACCCCGGTGGGGAACGACACGTCGAAGCCGCGCAGGTTGTGCCCGGCGACCTTCTTCAGGGTGAGCTGCGACCGCGGCGCCCGCACGGTGGTGCGCTCCGGCATCGTGTCGCGCCCGGCCAGCCACCGCCCCGTGGGGCTGTTCTTCCGCTTCGCGAGCTGAGCGGGCGTGCCCGTGGCCACCACCCGACCGCCCTCCGCCCCCGCCGCCGGCCCCATGTCGATCACGTAGTCGGCCCGCGCGATGGTGTCGGGGTCGTGCTCGACCAGCAGCACGGTGTTGCCCGCGTCGCGGAGCCCCTCGAGGGTGTCGAGGAGCCGGTCGGTGTCGCGGGCGTGCAGGCCCACCGTCGGCTCGTCGAGCACGTAGGTCACGCCAGTGAGGGCGCTGCCCAGCTGCGATGCCAGCCGGATGCGCTGCGACTCCCCTCCCGACAGCGTCTGAGCGGCGCGGTCGAGGGCGAGGTAGCCCAGGCCCACGTCGACGAGGAATCCCAGCCTACGCCGTAGCTCCTCCAGCGGGCGGTCGGCGATGAGCCCCCGTGACCCCTGCAGATCCCACGCCCCCACCCGCGCCGCGACCCGCTCCACCGTGAGCCCGCACAGGGTGTGCAGGCCGATGTCGTCGATGGTGACCGCCAGCAGCTCCTTGCGTAGCCGCCCTCCCTTGCACCGAGGGCAGGTGGACGTCGTGGTCAGCCACTCCAGGCGGCTGCTCCAGTTGTCGAGCAGCGACAGCACCCCTTGCCAGACGCGCTCCTCGACCACGTCGCGGGTGACCCGCCCCCACGACTTCGTCCATCGCAGCGTCAGCGGCTCGTCGACCCCCTCCAGCACCTCCTCGAGGGCTGCCTCCGGCCAGCTCGCAACAGGGTCGTCGGCCGTCAGGTCGTGGCGCGCGAGCACCGTGTCGATCATCACCCGGTTGCGGGTGGACCTCGCCAGCACGCCGCCCACGCGCCCGTCGATGGCATCCCAGAAGCCCAGCTCGGGCTGGGGGAGGAGCCGGTCGCGCACGATGGTCGTCGTGACCCCCACGCCATCGCATCGCGGGCAGGCGCCCAGCTTCGAGTTGAAGCTGAAGTGTCGCGGCGTGAGGTCGATCTCGTGGACCACGCCATGATCGGGACAGGTGGCCCGTGCCGCGTACGACCACGACCGCTCCCCCCGCCGCTCGCGGAACCGCACGATGCCGCCCCCCAGGGCAAAGGCCGTCTCCACCGCCTCGGCCGTGCGCGCCCGCGCATCCCGACCCGGCGCCAGCCGGTCGATGACCAGCTCGGTGCCGGCGGCCAGCGCAGCCACCGCCTCCGGGGTGTCGAGGTCGAGCTGCTCGCCGTCGTGCAGCAGGCGCCGCCAGCCATCGGTGACCAGCCCATCACGGCGAGGCTCGGGCTCGGTCGCCGGCGCCAGCGGGGCCGTGAGCCAGCCCGAGCCAGCCCCCTCGGCGTGCAGGTCGGCGGCGACCTCCGACGCCGACCACGGCCGCACGACTCGCTCGCAGCGCGGGCAGTGGCTGACCCCTACCCGGGCGTAGAGCAGGCGCAGCACGTCATGGATCTCGGTGACGGTCGCCACCGTGGACCGTGGGTTGTGACTCGCGGACTTCTGATCGATGGCGATGGCCGGCTGCAGGCCCTCCAGCCGATCCACCGGCGCCCGCTCGAGACGCCCCAGGAAGCGCCGCGCGTAGGTGCTCAGGCTCTCCACGTATTGCCGCTGGCCCTCGGCGAAGATGGTGTCGAAGGCCAGGCTCGTCTTGCCCGATCCCGACACCCCCGAGATCACCGTCATCTTCCCGTGGGGGATGTCGACGTCGACCTCATGCAGGTTGTGGACCTTGGCTCCTCGCACCGTCAGCGACGCCGGCCGCTTCATCCGACGCCGTGACGCCTTCGGCACCTCGTAGGGCACCACGGCCTCCGCCGCGACGAGCCCCCGCGACACCCGGAGCTCCGGCAGCGCCGCCAGCACCCGACCCGTGGGCGTGTCGAAGGCCGCGACCTGCTCCGGCGTGCCGAAGCCCACCACCGTGCCGCCGCCGTCTCCCCCCTCGGGGCCCATGTCGACCAGCTGATCCGCCACCTTGATCACGTCGGTGTGGTGCTCGACCACCACCACGGAGTTCCCCGCGTCGACCAGGCGCTGCAGCGACGCGATGAGCTTCGCCACGTCGTCGAAGTGCAGCCCGGTGGTCGGCTCGTCGAGCAGGTAGAGCGTCTGGCCGGTGCCTGGCCGGTGCAGCTCGCTCGCGAGCTTGACCCGCTGCGCCTCGCCACCCGACAGCGTGGTCGACGGCTGCCCCAGCGCCACGTAGTCGAGCCCGACGTCTTCCAGGGTCTTCAGGATGCGATGGATCCGGGGCTGATGGGCGAAGAAGCCCACCGCCTCCTCCACGGTCATGGCCAGCACGTCGGCGATGGTGCGCCCCTTGAACGTGATCTCCAGCGTCTCCCGGTTGAAGCGGCTGCCGTCGCACACCTCGCAGGGCACCTCGACCGACGGCAGGAACTGCATCTCCACCACCCGCACGCCGGCGCCCTCACAGGCCTCGCACCGGCCCCCCGCGACGTTGAAGCTGAACCGCCCCTTGCTGTAGCCGCGGGCCCGCGCCTCGGGCACCTGCGCGAACAGCGCGCGAATGCCGTCGAACACGCCGGTGTAGGTGGCCGGGTTGCTGCGCGGCGTGCGCCCGATGGGTGACTGCGAGATGCGCACGAGCTTGTCGATGCCGTCGGCCCCGCCCATCGCGTCGCAGTGAACGGGCCCCTCGCCGGCGAGGGCCGCGCGGATCGACGCCTCGACCACGTGAAACACCAGGGAGCTCTTACCGGATCCGCTCACTCCGGTGACCACTGTGAGGCAGCCCAGGGGGATATCGGCATCGACCCCCTCGAGGTTGTGCACCCGGGCACCACGCACGGCCAGCGCCCCCCGTGGTGACCGACGGGTGGGGACCTCGATGCGCGCCTCGCCCCGCAGCCACGCCGCCGTGCGGCTCTTCTTGGACCGCATCAGCCGCCTGGGCGTGGTGCTGGCCATCACCTCGCCGCCCCGGCGCCCCGCGCCGGGACCTACATCGACCACCCAGTCGGCCGCCAGGATGGTCTCGGCGTCGTGCTCCACCACCAGCACCGAGTTGCCGCGGTCGCGCAGCTGCCGGAGCGCCTCCAGCAGGCGCAGGTTGTCGCGGGGATGCAGCCCGATGCTGGGCTCGTCGAGGATGTAGGTGACCCCCTGCAGGGCAGACCCCACCTGCGCCGCGAGCCGGATGCGCTGCGCCTCGCCCCCCGACAGCGTCGCGGCCCCGCGATCGAGGGTGAGGTAGCCGAGGCCGACCTCGGCGAGGAAGCCCAGGCGCCCGCGGATCTCTTGCAGCAGCGTCGCACCGATGTCGCGCTCGTCGCCCTCGAGGGTGAGCCCCGCGAACAGCGCGTCGGCGTCGGCCACCGACAGGTGGGCCACGTCGGTGATCGGCCGGCCGCGAAAGGTGACGTGGCGAGCGACCGCGTTGAGGCGCTGCCCCTCACAGTCGGGGCAGGGCGAGGCCTCACGGAAGGCCTCCAGCGGCGTGTGCTTCGTGTAGTGCCACACCGTCTCGACCATGGGGAGTAGCCCTTTCCACGGCCGGGTGCGCTTCTCCTGCCGCTCGCCGTGGTCGATGTGCTGCACCAGGGTGAGCTCGGGGTCGCCGTAGAGCAGCCGCATCCGCGCCACCGCCGAGTAGGCGCTCAGGGGGGTGGCGGGCTTCAGCCCCAGCTTGTCGACCACCTGCGCCAGCTCGTCGCGGGTGAACCGGGCGAAGGGCAGCTTGCCGTCGTCGTTGAAGGCGCGGAAGCCCTCGACCGGGGGCAGCTCCTCGTCGATGAGCCGGTCGAGCTGAAAGGCCTCGAGCCGCCCCAGCCCATTGCAGGTCGCGCAGGCGCCCTGGGGCGCATTGAAGGAGAACAGCCGCGGCTCGAGCTCCGGGATCGACACCTCGGGGTGCCGTGGGCACGCCCGATCGGTGCTGAACACCATCGACGCCTCGTCGCTGGCGCGCACGATCACCACGACGCCGTGACCGAGCCCCACCGCCTGCTCCACTGCCTCCGCCAGCCGCGACCGGTCGGCCAGCCGGGCGACGAGCCGATCGACCACCACCTCGATCGTGTGCTTCTCGTAGCGGGCCAGCACCGGCAGATCGTCTTCCAAGCGCACCCAGGCGCCGTCGACCCGTGCCCTCGCCCACCCGTCGCGCCGCAGCCCCTCCAGCTCCTTTCGATACTCGCCCTTGCGGTCGCGCACGAGGGGCCCCAGCACCTGCAGCCGCTCCCCTTCCCACGTGTCGAGGACCCGGTCGACCACCTGGTCGACGCTCAAGCGAGACACCTCGTCGCCGCACACGGGACAGTGTGGTGTGCCCAGGCGTGCGTACAGCAGGCGGAGGTGGTCGTACAGCTCGGTGACCGTGCCCACGGTGGAGCGAGGGTTGCGGTTGACGGTCTTCTGGTCGATGGACAGCGTCGGTGAGATGCCCTCCACGGAGTCGACGGGCGGCCGCTCCATGTCGCCGAGGAACTGCCGCGCGTAGGCCGACAGCGACTCCATGAACCGGCGCTGGCCCTCCTTGTAGATCGTGTCGTGGGCCAGCGACGACTTGCCCGAGCCCGACACCCCCGTGAACACAACCAGCTGGTGGCGAGGCACGTCGAGGTCGACGCCGCGGAGGTTGTGCACACGTGCGTTGCGGATCGAGATGTGGGTCGGTTCCATGCCCGGGGCCCTATCATCGCCGGCGCAGCGTTCCGGTCACCTTCCGTCCGCCGTCAGATCACCTGCGCTAGGGCATCGACGAGCACCTGCGGGCGCAGGGGCCGAGGCAGGTTCGTGCCCGGCCCAAACTCCACGAGCACCACCCCGTCGCTCCGGAGCTCTCGCACCAGGGCAGACGCATTCGGATCGCTGGCGTCGACCGCGGCGAGGGTCGGCGCCTCGGCCTCCCAGGCCACGGCTCCCGACATCGCGTCGCGCACGTGCACCACGCGCAGGCCAGCGTCTTCCAGGGCCGAGACCACGGCCGGGCTCTCCGCGTGGCGGTCGACGTACAGCAGGGCCTGACCGGCGAGGCTCGTCGGCAGCATGACGGGATCGGGAGGCGCCAGACTCGCTCGCCGTGGGGGGGGCGGCTTCGCCGTGGGCGTGCGCTGCGCCGGTGCCGGCGTCGGGTAGGTGGGCGCCGGCGGAGGCGCGGCTGCGGGCGGCACGTCGGGCCGTTGGGCCGCAGCGCTCGGCGCCGGAGTGCGCTGGCCGATGGGGCGATGCCGATCGGCGACGCCGTAGCCTGCCACCCCCAGCATCAAGGGGAGACTCTCCACCACCCACACCGTCACCGAGGTCGTGTGCAGGGTGGCCCAGCCCACCCCCTGCAGCCACACCTCGGCGCCGACGGTGAACAGGGCGATGGCCAGCCCGAGAGCCGCGCCGAGCGCGGCCGCCTGTGGAGGTGGGAGGTGCATCGCTGTACGATGCCAATCTCCCGCGACAAACTCAACCCAGAGGCGCAATGCGCGACGGTCGCCCCGATCTCATGCCTGGTCATCTGCTGGGGCCCTATGCGGTCGACAGCGTGCTCTCGAGCGGCGAAGACACCTCGGTCTACCTGGTGCAGCACGTGCGCCGGGGCACCTGGCATGCCTTGAAGGTGTTCAAGACCGCGGGGCCGCAGATGACCGAGCGGCTGCGCCGAGAGGCCATGCTCCGCACGGCCCTCGACCACCCGAACATCGTGCCCGGGCGGCAGCTGATCGACGCCCTCGGAGCCCCTGGCCTGCTGATGGACTTCGTGGAGGGCACCAGCCTGGAGGAGCACCTGTCGCGGCGGAGGCTTCCCCCCCACGAGGCGGTGGAGCTGTTCCGGGCCATCGCGAGCGCAGCAGCCCACGCCCACGCCCACGGTCTGATCCACCGCGATCTGCGTCCTGGGAACATCCTGCTGCAGCCCGACGGCCCTGATCGCCTCCTTCCCAGGGTGCTGGGGTGGGGGCTGGCCAAGGTCCGCGACGGGGCAGCCTTCACCACGGTGCACCGCGGCATGGGTACACCGGGCTACGCCGCTCCCGAGCAGATCCAAGACGCCGCGTCCACGACGCCCGCAGCCGATGTCTTCTCCCTGGGAGTCCTCCTCTACGAGATGCTGAGCGGCGTCGCCCCCTTCGCCGGCAAGTCGGAGCTGGGCGCTGCCCTCGCGGCTCGCAACCGCGACCTGCTGCCGCTGTCTACCCGGTGCCCCGAGCTACCAGAGCCCCTGACGGGCATGGTGCGGGCCATGCTCGATCCCGACCCTGCCCATCGCCCCACCGACGGTGGCGAGGTCGTGGCCTTGCTCCCCCGGGTGCCAGCGCCCCCTCCCCCCCCAGAGCCCGAGCTCCCCCGCCCTGCCCTCGAGTGGCTCGGCTGGGCCGCTCTCGCCCCGGTCGCAGCCAGCCTCATCGGCCTCGCCGTGGTGCTCGCCGCTCGCTGATCCGACGGCGCTCAGCCCTCTTCTTCTTCCTCGCGGGGCACAGCGGCCAGCTCGACGATGTCGATCTCGGCGTTGGTGAACTCCGCCGCCTCCATGGTGACCTCGATGCCCGAAGAGAACTGCAGCTGCAGGTCGGGGTTGCCCTTGGCTTCTTCATCGAAGGTGTGGGTCGTCACCAGCCGCTTGGGCACGGGCTCGCCGCGACGCTCGAGCTTCTCGGCGTCTTCGGGCACCATCGTGCCGACCATCGTCTTGCCCTTGGTCGGGATCATCCCCTCGATGGGGATCTCGATCTTCTCGAGGACCTGGCCCTTCGCGTCTTTCACCGTGACGAGCACGACGAGGCCCGTCATGTCGTAGCCGGAGCTGTTGGAGAACATCAGCTCGAACACCGTGACGTTGGACTCTTCGCCTCCCGGCTTCTCGGGCGGCAGCTGCATCCACCGGGCGTTCACCACGTCGACGTAGCGGTCGGGGTTGTACAGCGGGTCGAACTCCTCGCGCACCGAGGAGCCCCCGAGCTGGTACATCGGAATGACGTGGTCGACGGGGATCCAGCCCTCGCCGCCGGAGGGCGTGCGGGCTCGGTAGAAGGTGCCGCGCTTCGAGATGAGCTCGAGGTGGGCGTCTTTGGACAGCGACACGGCCACGTCGGCGTTGGGCTTGGGCTGCGCCCGCAGCCCCGAGCCGTCGGCGGTGACGATCATCTGGGTGTACGACAGCCCACCCTCGCCGACGATCGCTTCGTCGCCGGTGGGCAGGGACTGCACGAGCACGAAGATCACCCCGAGCCCGACGACGGTGACGCCCATGAGCATGACGCCGAGCACGGCCGTGAACAGCGCCGCACGCTTCGCGCGGCCCGCCATGAACGCGTCGTCGTCGTCGTCGTCTTCGTCGTCGAGAAGCTCCGCGAGATCCGGCACCTCGGCGGCATACACCCAGTCGGTGGCGCCGGGAGGTTGGATCATGTCGCCACCCTTCAGCTGGCCCGAGCGGGCCAGGTCGACGAGCTCGGAGATGCCGTCGACCTGAAACTGGTTGTCGCGCTGCGTGACGAGCCACTTCGCCATGACACCCTTCCTGGAGGGTCGTTCTAGTGGCTCTTGCTCTCGTCGGCGCCTACGGCCCGCGTCCTTTGACCGAACCGTGACGGGTCGCGTCGAACGCCGCTAGTGGTGATGACGCGGGTTTGGATGGGCGATCTGCGCGATGGACACCAGCGGGTCGTCGCTGGGGCACAGGTCGGCTTCGCTCTTGGCACAGCCGCCGCAGTTGAGCGCCTCGCCGTCGGGACCGACGTGCTGCACACCACCGCAGCTGCCCTTCAGCCGACGATCAGAGAAGATGACCCCCACGGCCATGCCCGCCATCGCGAGCCCGAAGAAGCTCATGGTCAGCACGATCTCCACAGGGACCTCCATGCCCTACGGACTAACGTCGCCGGGGGCCGCTACGCGAGGCATGCCCGATGAGCTGCGCACGGTGCGGGTCGTGCCGTCGGTGAGCACCCACATCGCCTCGAGCTCCGGGCGCGCCTCGATGGCGCCCAACCCCTCCTCGACGGTGAGCACCATCAAGGCAGTGGCCCACCCATCCGCCGTGCGGGTGTCGGGGGCGAGGACCGTGGTCGCCAGGACCTCCGACTGGCGCGGACGGCCGGTCCGGGGATCCATCGTGTGGACCACGCGCTCGCCTCCGAGCTCGTAGCCGTTGCGGTAGTTGCCAGAGCTGGCCAGGCCCGTGTTCGTGACCTCGAGGACGCCCGCCGTGGACGCGCCAGACCCGTGGTCCACCGGAGCCTCCACCGCAAGAGCCCACAGCCCCCGGGGACCGCGCCCGTGCACCCGCACCTCCCCGCCGATCTCCACCAGCTGGTCGGCCGCCCCCAGCCGCGACAGGGCCTGACTCACCGCGTCGACGGCGTGACCCTTCGCGATGGCCGACAGGTCGAGGGCTGCGCCGTGGGCATCGATGAGAGGCAGCCCACCGTGCCGGAACACCTCGACCTTGTGGAAGCCCACTCGATCGCGGGCCGCCTGCAGCTCCTCTTCGGTGGGAGCCGCCGCGCGATGCTCCCCGCGAAAACCCCACAGCTCCATCAGGGGCTCGACGGTCGGGTCGAAGGCTCCGTGGGTCGCATCGGCCAGCTCCAGGGCAGCCCGCACCACCTCGGCGGTCTCCTCCGACACCACGACGACCCCGGGGCCCTGGCGCACCGCCGACAGCTCGGAGTCGGGCCGCCACGACGACATGCGCTCGTCGACCCGCTGAAGGACCGACAGCACCGCCGGCTCCACCTGCGCTGGAGCCGGCCCCGACCAGGACAGGTGCCAGGTCGTGCCGAAGGCCTCCCCCTCGAGCTGGTGGTAGGTCGGCGTGGGAGCGGGGGACGAGCACCCCAACGACAACGCCGCAGCTCCCAGGAGGAGCCACGGCGTGACGGCCAAGGGCAAGCGGCCCATCAGCCGAAGTCGTCGAAGCGGACGTTCTCTTCGGGCACGCCGAAGTCGTCGCACATCTTCTGCACAGCCTTGAGCATCAGCGGCGGGCCACAGAAGTAGAACTCGCAGTCTTCCGGCGTGTCGTGCTTCGACAGGTAGTGGTCGATCACGATGTTGTGGATGAAGCCGACCGGGCCGTCCCAGTTGTCTTCGGGCTGCGGGTCGGACAGGGCCACGATGAACCGGAAGTTGGGGAACTCGGCCTCGAGCTGCCGGAACTCTTCCTCGTAGAAGATCTCGCGCTTGGAACGCGCGCCGTACCAGTAGCTGATCTTGCGACCGCTCTTGAGCGTGTAGAACAGGTGGAGCAGCTGCGAGCGCAGCGGAGCCATCCCGGCGCCACCACCGACGTAGATCATCTCGCGATCGGTGTGGTTGATCTCGAACTCGCCGTACGGGCCCGACAGCGTGATCGGGTCGCCCGGCTTGAGGTTGAACACGTAGGAGCTGCACAGCCCGGGGGGCACATCCATCCCGCGGGGGGCGGTCGCGATGCGGATGTTCAGCATCACGATGTTGCCTTCGGCCGGGTGGTTGGCCATCGAGTAGGCACGGAACACGTCGTCTTCGTCGTTCCAGGCCTTCGTGTCCCACATCTTGAAGTGGTCCCAGTCGGGGCGGTATTCCTCGGCGACATCGAAGTCGCTGAAGGTGCACCTGTACTTGGGCACGTCGATCTGGATGTAGCCGCCGGACTCGAAGTCCATCTCGACGCCAGCCGGCAGGCGAACGACGAGCTCCTTGATGAAGGTGGCGACGTTGTCGTTGGACACCACGATGCCCTCGAACTTCTGCACACCGAAGATCTCTTCGGGAAGCTCGATCTTCAGGTCGTTCTTGACCTTGACCTGGCAGGCCAGGCGCACCTGGCTCTTGCGCTCCTTGAGCGACAGCTGGCCCACCTCGGTCGGGAGCACGTCGCCTCCGCCCTCGGTGATGCGGCACTTGCACATGGCGCAGGTGCCACCGCCGCCGCAGGCCGACGGGATGAAGATCTTCTGCGCGGCCATGGCCGACAGCAGCGTCTGGCCGGGGGCGACCTTCTCTTCCTTCTCCCCGTTGATCAGGATGGTGACTTCACCCTGAGCGACCAGCTGGCTGCGGGCCACGGTGAGGAGGGCGACGAGCCCCAAGATGACGGCCGAGAACAACGCGACCGCGAGACCGAGTGTGACGGGATCCATGTCTGCCTCAGAGCTGGATGCCAGCGAACGCCATGAACGCGATCGCCATCAGTCCGGTGGTGAGCATCGTGATGCCCAGGCCCCGGAGACCGGGGGGAACGTTGCTGTATCGAAGCTTGTAGCGAATCGCCGCCATGCTCACGATGGCCAGCGCCCAGCCCACGCCCGAGGAGAACCCGAACACCAGGCTCTCACCGAAGGTGTACTCGCGCTCCACGAGGAACAACGAAGCGCCCAGGATGGAACAGTTCACCGCGATGAGGGGCAGGAAGATGCCCAGCGCCGCGTAGAGGGTGGGACTGAACTTGTCGATCACCATCTCGACCAGCTGCACCATCGCCGCGATGACCGCGATGAAGGTGATGAACTGGAGAAACGACAGATCGACGCTCTCGAAGCTGGGCGAGGCCCATGCCATCGCTCCTTCCCGGAGGAAGAAGTGGTTGAGCGCCCAGTTCACCGGCGACGTGATGGTGAGCACGAAGATGACGGCGAGACCGAGCCCGAAGGCCGTCTCCACCTTCTTCGACACCGCCAGGAAGGAGCACATCCCGAGGAAGTAGGCGAGCAGGATGTTCTCGACGAAGATGCTCTTGAGAGCAAGCGAGATGTAGGCTTCGACCATCTCAGGCCTCCTCGGCGTAGCCGGTCCAGGTGCGCTGCGCCCAGATCATGAGGCCGAGCAGGATGAAGGCTCCGGGAGCCAGCACCATGAGGCCGTTGTTCGCGTAGCCCATGTCGTAGAGCGCCTGGGGCACCACCTGGAAGCCCATGAGGGACCCAGAGCCCAGCAGCTCGCGGAACACCGCCACACCCACCAGGATGATGCCGTAGCCCAGGCCGTTGCCCAGGCCGTCGAGGAAGGACTGCCATGGCGGGTTGGCCATGGCGAAGGCCTCGGCCCGGCCCATGATGATGCAGTTGGTGATGATCAGGCCGACGAACACCGACAGCGACTTCGCTACGTCGTAGAGGAAGGCCTGCAGCACCTGGTCGACCACGATGACCAGCGACGCGATGACCGACAGCTGCACGATGATGCGGATGCTGGGCGGGATCAGGTTGCGGATCAGCGAGATGACCACGTTGCTGGTGCACACCACCGCGATCACCGCGGCGGCCATGACCAGCGCGCGGTTCATCTGGATGGTGACCGCCAGTGCGGAGCAGATGCCCAGCACCTGCACGGTGATGGGGTTGTTGTCGGACAGTGGGTCCATCAGGGCCGTCCGCTCCTTCTTACCGAAGGAGATCAGCGGCGCGCGCTCCTGCTGGATCTCGGTCGCGGGGGAGCTCATCAGGTCCTTCCTTGGCGGAGTTCGGTGAGGTAGCCGTCGTACCAGTCGATGGCGCGGGACACCATCTCGTCGACACCGCGACAGGTGATGGTGGCACCCGAGACGCCGTCGACGCAGTGTTCGAGGTCGTCAGGGCACATGTTGGCGGCCTCGCCCTTGACCACGCGGACGGGGGCCGACTTGCCCTGGTCGACGACCTTCTTGCCCTTCCATTGGTCTTCGAACTTCGGCTCTTGGATCTCGGCGCCGAGGCCCGGCGTCTCCTTGGGAGCGAAGAACGTCGTGCCCATGATCTCCTTGCCGGAGCGATCGAGGGCCAGGTAGCCACCGAGGGGACCCCACAGCCCGTTCCCCGTGAGCGGGATGGCGTAGGCACCGGGGCTCTTGCCATCCATGCGCACGAACACCGACAGCACGTCGGGCTTGTCGCCGGCCTTGCGCGCGGCCTTCACCGCCAGGTCGACATCGTCGTCGTCGAGGTCGCCGTCGCCATCTTGGTCGTAGGTCGCCGAGTCGGCGGGCTGGACCACCTTGCCGTCAGGGGTGAGGAAGCGCTGTTGAACGCGGTCTTCCCACAGCTTGTCGATGGTAGGGCCATCCAGGTCACGACCATCCTCGGGAAGCCCGAGGGCCCCCAGGATGCTCGCCCGCTCGTCGCGAAGCCGGTTGAGGTCTTGCTTGTCTCGCAGGGAGAGAGAGACCCCACTCACTGCGAGGCTGCACACCACACACACGGCGGCGGCGAAGCCAAATACGTAGCCGTTGCTGAACGCCATGACGCCTCCTCAGGCCGCTGCAAGTCGCGCGGCACGGCGCTTGGTGGACCGCTGCACGAGCACGTAGTCGATGAGCGGAGCGAACACGTTCATGAACAGAATCGCGAGCATCATGCCCTCGGGGTAGGCCGGGTTGACCACCCGCACGAGCACGCACAGCGCGCCGATGCCGATGCCGTACAAGAAGCGCGACAGATTCAGAGAGGGGGAGCTCACCGGGTCGGTCGCCATGAACACGGCACCGAAGGCGAAGCCGCCCATGACCAGATGGTAGTGCGGGGGCAGTGCGTACATCGGCAGCGCGTCGGGGCCCGCGAAGACCCCCGACAGCAGCCCTGCGGTCGCCAGCAGGCCGACCACGCAGCCCACCATCGTCTGCCAGCTCGCGATGCCCGTGAGCAGCAAGAAGCCGGCTCCGAGGAGGGCAGCAACGGCACTGACTTCACCCATGGAGCCCGGGATGGCTCCCAGCGCGAGGTCGGAGTAGCTCCAGCCCATGTTGGAGAGCAGCGCGACCGGGTCGGCCCCGCGCTCCCCGCTGGCCACCGCCAGCAGCGGCGTGGCACCGGTGTAGCCGTCGACGGTCGCTGCGGGGGTGTTGAACAGCCAGGAGCTGCCGCCCACATCCCACACCTTCGCGCCCGAGATAGCCGCCGGGTAGGTGAAGAACACGAAGGCGCGGGCCGTGAGGGCCGGGTTGAGGATGTTCATCCCCACGCCGCCGAACACTTCCTTGCCGATGACCACGCCGAACACGATGCCCGCCGCCGCCATCCAGTAGGGAATCGTCGGCGGCAGCGTCAGCGGGTAGAGCATGGCCGTGACGAGGAAGCCCTCGTTGATCTCGTGCTTGCGCACGATGCAGAACACGAGCTCGGCGATGCCGCCCGCCGTGTAGGAGACGATGATCAGCGGCACCATGTGCCATGCGCCGCGAAGCACCGCATCGAGGGTGGAGAAGTCGGCCATGCCTTCGGCGAGGAAGCCCTGCCGGCCCACGTTGTAGGCCCCCATGAGGATGCATGGGGCCAGCGCGTAGAGCACGAAGATCATCAGCCGCTTCATGTCCATCCGGTCGCGGACATGGGCCCCCTTGTGGGTGGCCTCCCCCGGCGTCAGGAAGAACGTCTCCGCCCCCTCGAACAGGGGCCACGCCCAGCCAAACTGGGCGTCTTTGCCCTCGAACATCGGGCGGACGCTGTCGAACACACTCTCAAGGGCCTTCATCTCAAGCCTCCCGCTCGTAGAACTCGAGACCCTCGCGGAGGATCACGTCGAACTCCACCTTGGATGGGCAGACATAGGTGCACAGGGCAGCCTCCTCCTGGGTGATGTCGAGGAGGCCCAGGGAGATGCTCTCCTCCAGGTCGCCTGCGATGATCGCCTTGAACAGGAAGTTCGGCAGGATGTCGGGGGTCGCGATGACCTTGTGGTAGGCGCCGATCGGCACGATGGCGCGCTCTCCGCCCCACAGCCCGGGGCGCAGGTCGATGCCACCCTTCGGGGCACCGGTGAACGCCGACAGGAAGGCGCGGTGGAACGACCAGGCGCCCAAGGCGGGCAGGGCCCAGCCGAACAGGTGGCGCGGCACTTCTTCGGGCAGCACGTGGACGCCGCGGTAGGCGAAGCCAGCCCAGCGGTCGGCCGAGGTGGCCTGGCCCGTGAGCACCGACCCGTTGATCCATCGCGACGGAAGCTTCTCCGCGCCCAGGCTCGCCAGCGGCGCCCCGAGGACGGTCTTGACCAGACGCGGCTGCTCGGCGCCTGCACCGACCAGGGCGTAGATCCGCTCGGCGTCGAAGCGACCTGACAGCAGGGTGCGGCCCAGCGACACCGCATCCCAGGCACGCAGCACCCACACGCGGTGGTTGCCCCGCGGCGGGTCGACCAGGTTGACCTGCACGCCCATGTCGCCCGCCGGGTGCGGGCCGCTGAAGGTATGGGACTGAACGCCCGTCACGCCGTCGAGGGCGGGGTGGGACTGCCCCTTGCGCCGGGCCAGGTGCACGGGGCCGTCGGTGAGCTTGGCCAGCACGTTGATGGCCGCCTGAAGCGCATCGACGTCGCCGGCAGCGATCAGCACGTCGGCGTCGGGCTGCAGTGGCCCCGACTCCATGGCGCCGATGAGGATGCTCTGCGGCGTGTCGTCGGGGGAGGGAATCCGGTCGAGGGGCCGGGTGCGCAGCGCGGGCCACCAGCCACTCGCGGCGACGGCGGAACGAGCCTCCTCCCGGGACAACCCGTTGAGCTCGGCCTGCGTGTAGGCCTTCAGCGCCTCGGCCTCGTCGCCGTCGCGCTCGACCACCACGTCGGTGATCACCCGGCGCGCGCCGCGCCGGACTTCCTTGACGACGCCAGCGACGGGCGAACGCACCACGATCGACGGACGCTTCTTGTCGTGGAACAGTACGCCCCCGGCCTTGACCCGGTCGCCCTCACGGGCGTCGAGGCGAGGAATGAGGCCACTGAGCTCCGTGGGAGCGTAGGCAACGGTGTCAGGCAGCTCGAGGGTCACGACATCGCCGGTCGCTTCGCCCTGGATCGGGATGTCCAGGCCCCTCCGAATCGCGTGGTCAGACATGTTTCGTCATCCGCGTGTAGGCTGGCGGTCTTAGGCTATTCGGTGGCCGCCGTCCACCTCGTGAGACCACTCACTGACCCGCGGTATGGTCTCGCTCATGGACATCCAAGATCAGTACGACCGAATCGTCGCAGGCGACTTCGAAGACGCAGACATCAAGTGGTCCCGGCGAAAGCTCCAGCTCCATGCCTTCGACATGGCAGCGAAGGGCTCGACCCGCGATCGTCTCGGCGCCCTCCGGGTCGCGGCGTTCCTCGGGCCCACCCACGGCCTGCCCATCACCGCATCGTTGATGACGAACAGCGACCGTGACGTGCGCGTCGCCGCCTTCAACCAAGCGGTCGCTGCCCGGGAAGACGGCCGAGCGCTGCTGCGCGACGTGCTCGGCGGCCCCGATGCCGAGCTCGCACTGGCTGCCGCCGACCTGCTCGCCACCGCCCAAGACCGCCCCTCCCTGGGGATAGCCAACCGCCTGCTGCGCTCCGACCACCCCGGCCTGCGCGCCGCGGCGGCCCGCATCATCGGGCTCGTCGGGGGCCGCTCCAGCCTCGCAGGGATGCGCCCTGAGGCCGAGTCCGACGCCACGGTGCGCCAGGCCATGCGACTGGCCATCGAGCGGGTCAACGGCGACGCGACGCGCCCGGCGGCTGCGGTGTGGTGGAGCGACGAGGCAGAGCTCACCCTGCCAAGCCCGCCCCTCGAGGGCCCCCCTACGGCCGACCACCAGGCCCCTCCGCCCCCCGCGGTTCCCCCGCCTGCCGCTCCCGTGTCCGAAGGGGCGAGCGACGCAGCCCCCCCCGCTCG
>CBDUIC010000116.1:0-22382 GCA_965367245.1 uncultured bacterium
CCTCGGTCCCGTCGGTCAGCGCCACCACCGACAGCGACGCGCCGGAGGGCTCGCGGGCCACCAGGTACGGCACGCCGTCCCACAGGGTCAGGTTCGGCAGGACCTCTTCGTAGGTCACCGTCACGCCCTGGTCGTCGGTGTGCTGGTGCCACCCGCCGAACGACAGGCGCTTCGCCACCGCCGCTGCGCCCATCTCAGCCTCGCGCACCAGCGCGTCGTTCACGTCGTACCCGAGCGTCACGTGCCGGTCGTTGCTGTACCGATAGACCAGGTGCTGGGCGCTGTCGTAGTCGAACTCCGCTGACCCCGCCGTCTCCAGGTTGCCGAAGGCGTCGTAGGTGTAGCCCTGGGAGCTGTCGTTGAAGATGAAGTGGAAGTTCGCCGCGGTCGCGTACGACACCGCACCCAGCTGCAGCGGGTTGCCCAGCGTGTCGTAGGCCCGATTGCCGTTCGTCACCCGCTTCAGGTCGTCGAGGGTGTACGAGGTCGTGCCTCGATCGGTGAGGACGCCGTCGGCGCGGTGCTGGTAGGACACCGCACCTGTCACCATCGCGGGCGGCGCGGTGACGAACCAGTCCACCGCGGTCACCTGCGTCGGGCCGTCGCGCCAGATGCGGATCTCCGCCGTCTGGGCGTCGTTCTGCCACAGGTCGAGCTGACCGTAGGGGTCGTAGGACAGGTCGAAGTGGTCGATCAGCGCACCGCCGAGGCTGACCTCCTGCGACGTGACCTTGCCGTTGCCGTGCCGTGCCGTCTCCACCTTGGCGCCCGAGGGCCACGACACCGACAGGGGCTCACCCTGGCCGTCGTACGACGACTGATGGGTGATGCTCACCCCGTCTGACGACCACGTGCGCGTCGTCGACGTGGGAAGCCCCCGAGGACCGAACGGAGCCCCGGTGGACTCGTAGGCGTAGCTCGTGGTTCCCCACGGGTCGGTCGTCGACAGCAGGTCGAGAGGGCTGGTGGCCGACCAGTTCCAGGTGTACAGGCCGGTGCCGGTGGGGCTGGCCGGGTCGCTCACCACTTCCTTCGTGGTCGAGCGACCAAGGTCGTCGTAGGTCCACCGGACCAAGACGGTGTTGTTGGCATCGAGCATGCTCTTGGGGAGGGCGCCCAACGTCGTGTATCGGTAGGACACCCAGGGTGTCGCCGCCGCCTGCGACGCGCCCTGCCGGCTCACGTCACGCAGCCTCCCCGCGCCGTCGTAGCCGTACAGGTAGGTGTTGCCGTTGCCGTCGGTGAACTGCGACACGCGATCGAGGGGGTCGTAGGCGTAGCTGCCGGTCTGCGTCAGCGCCGTGGCGACCGCGCCCTCCGACACCGAGACGAGGCGCCCCTTGGCGTCGGACTGCAGCGACTTCGTGTACTGCCCGGCGTGGTCCTCGACGACCTGGCCGGGCGCGGGGCGAGTGAACCGCCGCGCGCCGGTCGCGACGGACCATGTCTCCTCCAGCTCGGACAGCGGCCCCACTACCCGGTGGGCGTCGAGGGGCTTGCTGGCCAACGTCGACATAGACAGTGTCGCCCCCGACGGGCCAGAGGCCGCCTGAACCCACTGCGCGATCGGCTCCTCGTGGAAGCCATGAACGGACCATACCTGACGCACCCCACCGTCTTCGTGGGTGGTGGAGGTCTCCGTCACCGAGCCGAGGGCATCGTGGTAGCGGTAGGTCTCCACGGGGCCGCGAGGCGAGGTCGGCGCATCGTCGAAGGTGTAGGAGAACACGGTCTCGATGTAGCGACGCGGCACGGACGGGTCTGCCTCGGCGTAGGTGTGGATCGAACGCACGACCTCCGCCGACGCCGCGTCGGGCGCCGTGAACGTCTTGCGAGGCCGGCCGAAGGCGTCGAACTGAGTGCGCGACACGAGCCCCCGTGGATCGGTGGTCTTCGTGACGCGACCCCAGCCATCGACCTCCTGGGTGGTCGTGAGACCCAGCGGGCCGTCTTCGGTCGACCACGCCGTGCCTCCGAACAGGTTCCAGGTCCTCGTCGTGCTGGCCCCGTTGGGAGGAATGACCTCACCCACCTGCCCACGGTCGTCTCGCACGAAGACCCAGTCGAGGCCCTGGCTGGCGAGAGCACCCACAGGGCCCGCATCTACGTGCTGGCCCGTGAGGAGCCCTCGCCCGGAGATGGTGGGGTCGACGATGCAGTTCGAGAGGGCGTCGTCGTAGGAGAAGGTGACCTGCTCCACCTTCACCCACGGGGCCGTGAGAGACGCACGCGTCTTCTGCCGAACCCCGCACATGCGATGCATGCGGTCGTTGCTGTCAGCCGCCCAGAGCACGGTGGTCTGCGCGTCGTCGCTGCCGTCACTCGGGGTGCCCGCATCGTGGGTCCCCGTCGTGAAGTTTCCGTAGGCGTCGAACGCGGTGGTCGTCGTCGAGACGCGCGTCTGGGCGCCGCGTTGCTCGGTGAGCTGCGCCGTCGCTGGCCATCGATTCAACCCGAACAACACGCCCGAAGGGTCAGCGTAGTCGTCGTAGCCGGGCTCGTACACGAACCTTCGATCTGGGCAGTACGACATCGCCTGCGGGCTGGCAAGGCTGTCGTACTCGAGCACTCCTTCACCCGCACACGTGTGCTCGGCGACCAGCTCCGGCGCCCACCAAGGGTTGTCGCGAAGCTCGTAGAGCGCGTGTCGAGTGGCGACCACTTGAACCACGGCAGGCTCGCCCGGGCGGAATCCTGGTCGATCTGTCGTGTCGGTGTAGGACACCCCGTCGAACCCCCGGCAGCTCCCGAAGCTGCAGACCCGCTGCACGTAGTCGACCGCTCGGAGCGCATGGTTGCCGTCGAACGGATCATCGAGGGTGATCGACGCCAGTAGGTGGTCGGTCGCCGGAGACGCGGCGTGCTCGCCCTCCCCGGCAGGAGACACGAGGGTGGAGTGTGTGTACTCGTAGGTGGTCGTCAGGCCCGTGCCGTTGGTCACCGCAGCGAGCAGGCCTTGCGGCGTGAGAGGATCGACCGATCCGTGGTAGTGCGCCCCATCGGACTCGTTGAAGCTGGTGTCGCCACCGACCAGGGCATCGGGAAACCCATCGCCGTTCAGATCGCGGACCGTGAAGATCTCATCGTAGCCGGTCGGGCTGGGGTCTGCGCTGTCGCTCGACAGCCAGATCGCGAAGTCGCCTGTCAGGTCGAGCCAGGTGACGGTCACGGACAGACAGTAGAATGGGTCGGCCTCGTTGGGGAGATCGATCTCACAGCTCGGGAGGCCCACGGGCATCTCGCGCCCCGACGTCTCGAAGCCGTCTCCGGTGTTGCGAAACCACAGCCCCACGGCCGTGCTGCCATCGCCGGGATCGTAGGTCACCTCGCCGTCAAAGTAGTCCTGCCGGCCGTCACCATCCATGTCGATGAGGCCCATGGTGACGATGCCCGCGCTACCCGCGTTGCTCGTGTACTCGGCTCCGTAGTCGGGGGGGTTGTTCGGGTCGATGTGTTCGGGCTCCATCACGTCGTACCCGTTCTGCATCATTCCATAAATGCTGTAGTAGGTTTCATATGCCTCAACACACTCCGATTGTATGGACAAAGGCTGCTCGCCAACCGCCGCCGCGAGTGCACAGATGAAACCTGCGCCATCCCCCCACCCCAAGGGGAGCTCCCAGATGTCGTCCATCTCGATGGGCTCAGCTGGCAGCGTGCTGGGGCCCACACCGGTCGGAGAAGGGCCAACGATAACGACAGGCCTGGGCTCGTAGGTCTTCAGGATGACATCCGCCGGAGCGGCCCATCCAATCGGCACCTCCGCGAAGCCATGCCCATCACCCAGCCACACATCCCACACGCCCTGCCCCGGAACCACCTCCACACGGTCGACCACCCCATCCCCGTTCAGGTCGAGGAGAGAGGACTCCAGGTAGGTCTCGTCGATGACGGGTGAGGTCATCGTGTTGGCGTCGTGGTTCACCGTGGCCACGTCGAGCCGCGCATTCACCGTGCGGAAGCCGTCGATCGTCACACCGGCCGGCGGATTGTAGCCATCTACGTCCCAGACGGCCGTGCTCGCCCACCCCGACCCGCGACCCGGCAGCTTCTCGAACCAACGAACATAGCCATCATTCCACTCGACCACGTCGAGCAGGCCGTCGGCGTTCATGTCGAACAGATCCACGCTGCCGTCGTCGTAGTCGTACCAGATGTCTTGCCCGGCCTGGATGTCGTCGATCACCGTATAGGACTGCGAAGGGTTACTCCAGGAGCCCAGATTGGGCGTGCTCCCGATACGGGCGTAGCCGAACGGTGCAGGCACGGAATGGTTGCCGTGGGCATCGACCGGGCAGTCGGTCGTGCCGAACGGCCCGCCGTAGCACACAGCCCACTCCCACGTCCCCTGCTGGCCGTTGGCCGGAAAGTACGACAGCGGGTCGTCGGCTCGCGTGCTGATGCGATCGAGGTAGCCGTCGCCGTCGATGTCGTGAAGCCCTCCCAGCTCATAGGAGCCAGACCTGGAGGCGCCGATTGCTCCGTTCTGCGAATCGCTCTCGACGGTCGACATCGACTCCATCAGCCAGTAGTCGTGCGCGCCCAGCCACTCCAACTCGAGCTCGGGCCCCTCCTGCGTCGACCAGCTCTGCCCGTGGAGCGAGTCCTTGATTCCTGGCGTGATACGCCTGGTCGACGGTGCGCAATCCCCAGACCCTCGGCAGTCTGCGAAGAACAGGTCGGGGATCCCGTCGGCCGTCATGTCGAACAGGCCAGCGTTGATCGTCGAGGACTTCCTTCCATATTCGTTGTACGATCCCTCTGGAACCGGCGTGCTGTGACCAGCCGCGATGTGCTCGGGCAAGCCCTCGCGATCCGTGTCACCATCCCAAGCGACGTGCTCGAACGCCGTAGAGGGAGCCTGGGTGTAGCTGAACGACGCCATCGGGCGTTCCTGCTGCAGCTCGGGATCCCAGCCGTAGACTCGCGTCAGCAGTGTCTGCTCGTCGATCTCGTACCGCAGCTCGTAGGAGCGTCGGGACTGAAAGGCAGCGAGGATGCCATCGCGGGTATGCACGGTGACCCGCGCCAGCCGCTCGTCGATCACCTCCAGAAAGCCAGCCGAAGCATCGAACGAGCGAGACGCCGCCAGAAGCGGCGAATACTCGAGGTAGACCTCGATCAGATGGGGCAGGCCCAGGTCATCGTTCCCTCCGAATCGGATGGCATCGAGCCGCGAGCCCGACCACTCCCAGTCGATCGCGTTGCCGGAGGTGTCTTCCGCATGCACGGGCACCCACAGGTGGCTCTCGCCGCCGGCATCGAGTCCGAGGTCGATGTTCTCCGGGTGCTGCACCGTCCACTCGACCCCATCGACGTGGATGTGCATGCGCCCATAGGCCGTGCTGATCACACCGACACTTGCCAGGCTCGGCGTGTCGGACTGCCAGATGTAGTCTCCCTGATGACGCAGGAATCGGCCGGAGACGCCACCGCCGGTCACCTCCAGCACTTCATCCACGCCCGGGTGGTCGAGGGACCGGGCCAGCGAGACCGCGCCTCCTCGGGCCCGCCTGACGGTCAGCCCGCTGTCGATCGACCATCCACGCGCCACCCAGCTGTGGTCGCCCTTGCCTGAGTGGTAGCGCAGGGACAGATCGGGCTGGAGCAGCGCCGGCGGCAGCTCGAGTGGCACGCCATAGGTCACCGCACCCGACGGGTCGAGCTCGGAGAACGGGGCGGCACTCACGCTGGGCCGGCTCTGCTCGTAGCGCTCGAGCATCGTGGGCGTCGTGCCGTCGCCAGAGAAGCTCACGTTCAGGTAGTTGCCATACCCATCCTCGGCCCCCGCCGTGAGTGGACACACGAGCAACCCCAACAGTGCGACCATGCGGCGCATCCCAACCCCCGTATCATCGGCCCGCGCTATCCCGAGGTGGCAAATCGCGCCGACAAGAACCCATCACGGCCAGTGATGGTATCTAATTGCTCCATTTTTTCTTATATACTTCCGCTGTTTTTTCAATCTGGTACCGCTCTCTGCAGATCCACAAGCACCTGCGCCCACGCCGGCAGGTGCTCGTCTTTCCACACTGTGGTATTCGGCGGGCGGAGGCTTTCATGTCAAACCGAGCCCAGCCCTTCATCGCGGCCCTCTGGCTGGCCACCCTGCCCGCCACCTCCCTGGCGGGCACCGACTTCATCCCCAACGGCACCTTCGACGAGGTCCCTTCGGATGGCTGGGACAAGTCGGGCGGCACCACCCGGATCGTGGTGGAAGGCACGCAGTTCGCGACGGGGCCCTACGACGTGACGGGCATCACGTTTCCGTCCAGCCCGAACGCGCTGATGCTCGTGTTCGACCCCTCCACGAGCATCCAGCACATCGGCTACCCCGTGACCATCACCCGGGAGGAGTTCAGCCTCGACACCAGCGGTCCACCGGGCACCGAGGTGCAAGGCGTCTTCATCGCCAGGGTGGAGAACGAAGATCTGCTGGGCGTCGCCGAGGCCCCCGTGGGGCCCCAATGGAAGACGATCACGCGTCACCTGGCGACAGGCAGTGGCGACCCCTACTGCAGTGGCAAGCTCCAGCTGACACTGTTCACCCAGCTCCACCTCGATCCAGACCCAGAGTACGTGCTGTACGACAACGCGCGGTTCACCGGCCCGGTGTGTCCCGACTTCATCGACGAAGACCGCGACGGCTGGTGCCTCCGCGGAGTCGACCTCGACGGCGACGGCGACTGCGCCCGGCACGACGAGGTGCTCGAGCTCGGCCCCGGCGACTGCGACAACAACGACCCCGACCGCTTCCCCACCAATCCCGAGCTGGCCGCCGACCTCGTCGACCAGGATTGCGACGACCTCGATGGCGAGGGGCCACGCAGCGTGACCGGCACCGTGTGGCTGGGGGAAGGCCTGTCCGCCACAGGTAGCGGCGTCGAAGGAGCCGTGGTCACCCTCTGGCTCGATGGCGGCGACGGCATCGCCGATGGCTACGATGACAGGGTGTTCGAGCGTGCGTTCACGGATGTCGACGGCAGCTATGCCTTCGACGGGCTCTCGGATGTCCGCAGCTACTGGCTGTCCGTCGACAGCCGCACCATCGCGGCGCCCGAGCTTCACCTCGACGCCGATCCCGAAGCACTCTGGGGCGAGCAGGTATGGGGGCCGGAGGGTGCGCGCTGCGACGACGGCGCAGGTGGGGAGCGTGTCCTCACCGCTGCCGGCCCCTGTGTAGGCGGGCGCGTGGCAGGCACATCCGATGGCCGCGGTCTCCTGCGGAATGCGCAGCACATCGCTTGGGCCGACACGGTGGGTGGCGACGTGGTGGCCGACTTCGGGTTCGCCCACGACGTAGCCACCCATGTGGGCGACGAGCGCAGCGAGGGCGCGGGCGCACGCTTCGCCCAGGGCAGCCTTCGACAGGCGCTGGTGAATGCCAACGCCACGCTGGGCCCAGACTCCGTGCAGTTCACCCCGGTCGCCGGGCCCATCGACACATGGTGGCTCCTCGAGCTCACCGAGCCACTGCCTCCCCTGACCGACCCAGGCACGACACTCGATGGCACCGCCTGGTGCGACGGGGTGGCCTGCCCTCTCGGCGACCTGCGCGACGTGGGGCTGGCGCCATTGGACCGCGACTGGGTCTACAGCGTGGGCCCCGACGGCGTGCCCGACACCGACGACGAGCTGACCGTGCGCGCGTTCGACGCCCCGACTCTGGAGATCGTCGGAGACGGCACCCCATGGGCCATCACCGGCACAGTGGGGCGCCTCGCCCTTCAGCGCATCCCCATCGTGGTGGCAGGCGCAGGCACCACCGTCCACGACGTGGTCATCGGCCTCCACCCCGATGGCAGCGCCCCGCCCCTCGCCACCACCGGCCCAGGCGTGGTGCTCGCGGACGACGCCGCCGAGGTCACCCTGCAGCACATCCTCATGGCCGTCGATGGCACCGCGGTGCAGGCAGGGCGCCCCGGCGGAACCATCGTAGAAGACTGCGTGCTCGTCCCGCCCCCAGGGGGGCCCAGTGACCTATGGGCGGCGCTGGAATGGGCCACACCCGACGCCCCCAGCGAAGCCTCGGATCTCGTGACACGAACCCACGTGGGAGGCTTCGACGGCAGCTGTGCATCGGTCGTGGGCGACGGCTCCGTTGCCCTCACGCTCCGGGAAGTAGCATGCCTCGACGGCGGAGACGGCGTCGTCGTCGACGCCGCCGCCGACGTGCTGCTCGACCAGCTCTACAGCGCAAACAACCTCGGCGACGGCGTGCGCGTGAGCAGCGACGCGGCGGCGGTCGACGTGCAGGCCGGCTCCTTTGCCGACCACGGCGGCCTGGCCGTCGAGCTCGCCGGAGCCCCCGGCGTGAGCCCCAACGACGGCGTTCCGGTCGGTCCCAACGGCGGCCTCGACTACCCGATCATCGAGCTCACGGAGCTTCGCGACGACGGCAGCGTGGAGGTCGTTGGCGGTGTCGGGCTCCCTGGGCTCCCCTACGCACGCCACCCCGATGTCGATCTCTACCTCGCCCGCGCCGACGGCGGCGACCTCGGCGAGGTCGTGCTCGGGGATGGCCAAGCGGTCAGCCACGGCGAGCCCTTCACCTGGCTCGGCGCGTGCCCGACCGCCACCGATGGCAGCTTCGCCTGCCAGCTCGGCACAGGCCTGCTCGAGGGCGACCTGCTCGTCGGCCTCGCACGCCTCGACGGCCGCGTCAGCGAGGCCGGGCCCAACCACAGCATCGCCGACCTCGGCCCCGACGACACCGATCTCGACGGGGTGTCCGACCAGGACGAGGCGCTGCTCGGCACCGAGCCAACCCTCGCCGATACCGACGGAGACGGGCTCGACGACGGGGAAGAGCTCGACCTGGGCACCGATCCGCTCCTCTCCGACACCGACGGAGATGGTGTCGACGACGGCGCAGAGGTGGCCAAGGGCACCGATCCGGTGACCGCTCCCCCGATCGTGCCCACCGGCGACACGGGCCACACCGCCCACACGGCGACCGACACAGCCACCACCGGCCAGGTCACCGCTGATACCGCTTCGCCGCCGAGCACCACAGCGCCTGGCGACAGCACACCCACGGCCGACACAGCGTCCACGACGCCCGAGCCCACCACGGCTCCGTCCACCTCCACGCCCCTCGATGCCAAGGCCGACGACGCTGACGCAGGCTGCGGCTGCCAAGCCCAGCCGACCTCCGGTGCATGGCTGGCCTTGGTCGGCGCACTAGCGCTCGGCAGACGCCGCCCATCCCACACCCGCTGACCCTGTCCGGAGTTTCCGCCCCGAACCTGAGCCAGCTCCACGGATACCCCGCTACGACTGAGCCACTCGCGCCCCCGAGCGCCCGCTCACGCCGCAAAACAGGCCCACGCAGCCGCCGATCGACCGCTCTGCGGCCGAAGTGGCTCAGACATAGGCCGAAAACCTGAGAGGTGGCTCAGATCCGGGTCGATATCCCCGACCTCGCCGCTCGACCCCGCCCCCGACGCACCCGCCGAACGCAACGAGCCACCAGGCTCAGCCCCTGCTCACTCTTCCGGACGCAGCAGCTTCTCGAACAGAGCCAGCGTCTCCATCTCGTGCTCCGCGATCACCCCATCGGCCCCGACCAGCTGCAGGGCGGCGTTCAGGAAGATCTGGCGGTGCTCGGGCGGAATGTCGGTCGGGTCGACGTCTTCGGCCCGCGGCGGGCGCTTCAGCCACGCCTCGACCTGCTCCTGCTCTTCTTCGTCGAGCTTGAGCTGCTCCACCATCTTGCGCACGAACGACTGCTCGGCGTCTTGCACCTCGAGGTCGGCCCACGCAAAGGAGCACACAAAGCGCATCAGGCGCAGGCGGTCTTCGGACTCCAGATCGAACAGCTGCATGGCCACTCCCTCGCGACATGTCCGCCGCGCGGCGACACCCTACACAATGCCACCTGGCCTGCGCAGCCCCTTCCCGCGCGCGCCCCCACCACGCGGATCATCCCCCACACTCGGCCGCCCTCCGATCGCGCGCCATCGGCGCACCGCGGTGGGCGGCAGCCCTCGACCCTGCTACGTCACCTCATCCCTGGGGAGTCCGTTGGGTCGCCGTCGCCGCAAGCCTCGCCTGTTCTCGTTCGCCCGCGAGGTCGAGCTGAGCCACTACGAAGACGTAGTGAGCGACCCCGGCGAGCGCGCGGCGCTAGAGGCGGTGATCGATGCCTTCGCGGCCATCTGCGCCGCCCATGCCGTGGCCCCCGAGACGCTGATGCCCATCGCCCGCGGCTGCCGGCACACGTCGATGTTCGTGCGCGGCGCCGGCATCACCCGGCTCACGGTGCTGTGTCACTACTTCCCCGAAGCCCACGACGTCATCGAGCAGCTGTGCCGCGACACCGACGAAGAGCTCCGCATCTTCGCCACCGCCGCCCTCGCCAACACCCCGGAAGACCTCGCCGTGCCCCTCCTCGAGCGCTGCCTGCGCGACGGCTCGTGGCGGGTGCGCAAGGCCGCCGCCCAGACGGGGTCGGCCACCTCCTGGCCCAGCATGCTGCCCGCCCTCACCCGGGCCCACGGCAGCGAGTCGGATGCGCGCGTCCGCGTCGTCCTCCAGCTCGCCATCGACCATCAGCGCCGCGCGGCCGAGAAGGCCTAGCGCCGCTTCTTCCGCTTCTTCTTGCCGGCGCTCGGTGCCACCAGCACCCGCGCCGCCACGATGCCCCCGAGGAAGCCGAACAGGTGGCTCTGCCACGACACCCCCGGCAGCGTCGGAAGCACGCCCCAGATCATCGAGCCGAACAGGCCGAACGACACCAGCGACACCACGACGCTGGCCATCGACCGCTCGAACCACCCCCGGGTGACCAGGAAGCCCAGGTAGGCGAAGATCACCCCGGAAAAGCCGATGTGCACCGTGCCCGGCCCGCCCACCAGCCACGCCCCGAGCCCGGCGATCAGCCCGCCGATGGCGCTCACCGACAGCAGGTCGCTGCGACGACGCAGCATCACGAAGGGCGCCAGCCACAGGAAGGCCACGCTGTTGCCTAGCAGGTGGCCCACGCTGCCGTGCAGGAAGGGCGCGAACAGGATCCCCCACAGCCCCGCGAGGGAGCGAGGGTGGATGCCGAAGCTCGACAGCGAGCCGAGGAGCACGATGTTGACGAGGTGCACGCCCCACAGCGTCGCCAGCCCGCCGCCCATCAGCGCCCCTCGCGCCTTCAGGTCGGCCGCCAGGGCGGTCGCCGAGTCCTTCACCATCGAGCCCAACCACACCTCCATGAGACAGCGTGGGACCCTGCTCTTCGCCCGTCAAGCCGCCCAGACCATTCCTGACCGCTACCAGGTCTCGAGCCCCACCCCGATCGACGGCTCCCCCGGGGCCCAGTCGAGAGACGCCGCCGCCCGCCACCGCAGCCCCTGCAGCCAGGTGAACAGGTAGACCCCCGCCCCGGCCGTGACATGCGGCACCAGCGGGTTGTCGAAGCGCGGCGGCTCGTAGTAGCCACCCGCGCGCAGCCGGAGCAGCTGCTTGGCCACGTCGGCCTCCAGCCCCAGCCGCGGCTGCAGCGACGGCCCCTCGCCCTCGGCCCCGTCGAGGTCGACCGCCTCCCCCGGCCCCGAGATCAGCTCGAGCTCGGTGACCACAGTGAGGTAGGACTTGTCGTCGTTGAGGAAGCGGCGATCGGGCCACTTCGGGCGGGCCACGTTGCGCTGCCCGAAGGTGTAGCCGGCCCCCACCGACACGCGCCCGGGCTGCCGCGTCGCCGACCAGTCGGCCTGCGCCACGTCGCCGCTGCGGATCGGCAGCGTGCCCGCCAGCCCCAGCCGCCAGCCGGTGTCTTCGGGCATCCACAGCGCGCTGCCCGCCCCGCCCCAGCCCAGGGTGCCGCCTCCGGGGGTGTCCCACAGCAGCGCCATGTGGGCGACGCCCACCGCCCAGGTGCCCCCGGTGAGGCCCAGGTGGGTGGAGAACTGCGAGGCCAGGTAGTTGCCGTCGGGGCCCGCGAAGCCGTCTTGGCGAATGTGCCCGCCCGCCGCCCAGCGGTTCATCGACAGGTTGGCGCCCACCTGCATCTTCACCCGCGGATTGGGGGCCACCGGGTCGTCGCCGCCGAAGACCTGCTGGTAGACCGGCAGCGCCATCGCCTGGATCGTCGTGTCGGCGCCCCAGGCATTGTCGTCTTCCGGCCGCCGGATCCCCACCGTCGCAGGCGCTCGGACCTGGCAGGTGGCGGACTCCGCCAGCGCGGTGCACACCCCACCCATGCCGCGAACGCGCAGGCTCGCCAGGGTGTGGCCCCTCGGCAGCTCCACGGTGGCCCCCAGGGCCAGCCCACCCAACACCAGCCCCAGCAGCGTCATCCGCGCCCTCTAACGGGCCAGACGCCGCGTGACCCTGCCCGGCGAGGTCGGAGTCCTCCAAGGTACACTGGGGCATGATCTGCTTGCTCGCGCTCCTCGCCTGCGGGGGCGGCGCGCCCCCACCCCCTCCGGTGGATGCCGACCTCGACGGCGTCATGGCCGACCTCGACTGCGACGACCTCGATCCGGCGGTCTACCCCGGCGCGCCCGACCCCTGGTACGACGGCATCGACGGCAACTGCGACGGCGCCGACGACTACGACCGCGACGGCGACGGCTTCGCCTGGGCCCAGCACGGCGGCACCGACTGCAACGACGACAACGATCGGGTGAACCCCGACGGCACCGAGATCCCCTACGACAACCTCGACAACGACTGCGACACCACCACCCCCGACAACGACCTCGACGGCGACGGCTCGTGGTGGCCCTTCGACTGCGCCGACGACGACCCGAGCGTCGGGGAGGCCTTCGAGGAGCGCGTGGGCGACGGCGTCGACGAAGACTGCGACGGCAACCCCGACGGCACCGTGCTCCTCCCGTTCGACTATGCCTTCGCCCATCCCAGCGAGCTGCTGTGGGTCACCTGGCAGGGCGAGCCGGCCCTCGCCCTGCGCGCCACCCAGGTGAGCGGCCACGTCGACGGGTCGCAGGTCGACGCCGAGGTGGGCCTGTTCCTTCGGCCCACCCTCGGCGAGGCACCTCTGCTGTTCCACGGCGGCCTGGGCGGGGTCGACCCCCTCCACGGCCTCGACGTCGCCACCGACGGCACCACCCTGTGGTTCGGCGCGTCGCTCACGACCATCACCGGAGGCCAGCGCCTCACCCTCGCGCCCTTCGAGGAGGTCGGCAGCCAGCTGCTGCGCATGGCCACCCTCGCCTACGACGTGCCCGGCGACGAGCCGCTGCCCTGGGTCGACCTGCAGCTCGACCGTGGCGACGACCCCTGGCTGGCGGCCGGCAGCGCCACGACGGTGGCCTGGTTCGCCGGCGCCACCGAGGCGGGCGGGTCGGCGCCGGGCGACGCCAGCGGAGGGGTGGCCCTGATCGCCGACGAGGTGCCCCCGCTGCCGTTCATGGCCTGCGGCGAGGGGGGCTGCGAGCGGTGGGAGACCGACCACGTCGACGGGCCCCCCGTCGTGTCGACCACGCCGCCCCCGCTGAGCACGCCGGCGAGTGGGGTCCACCACCACGACGACGTGATCACGCTGGTCGACCCCGACGAGGGCCTGCTGGTGCTGTTCGACGGCCAGCCCTACGCAGCCTTCCAGGGCGTGCCCCTCGCCGACGCCGATGCGGTCGAGGTCGGCGGGGTGCTCTTCGCCGGGGCCATCGCCAAAGACGAGCGGGTGCTGCTCACCTACGGCAGCCCCGAGTGGGGCGTGCTGCACACCTCGGAGTGGACCCTCGACAACCCCACCTACGAGCCCGACCAGATCGCGGTGTGGGCCGACGACACCCGGGTGGTGCTCGCCGTCAGCGCCTACCCGACCTCGCCCTTCGACGTGCTGGAAGACCGGGTGTTCTGGCGGATCGTTCCCCGCGCGCGGGACTGAGTCAGTACTCGACGGTGCAGGCCTCGCCCGAGCCGCTGCCGTACTGGCACTCGTTGGCCGCGGTCTGCTGCTCGGAGGTCGCGCTGTGCACGCTGCCGTCGGGGCAGGTCACGTCCATCGCGCCGTCCTGGTAGATGCAGAAGCTCATCTGCGCGCCGTCGGAGGCCCGGGTGTAGGTGGTGGTCGAGAAGCAGTCGCCCTGGCCGGGCATCAGCGGGGTCTCGCCCACGGCGCACACGTCGCCGGAGCTGCTGATCAGGCGGGTCTCGAAGTTCATCCCCTCCTGGGCGTTGTCGACCATCGCGCCGTTGTCCCAGGTGAAGGTGCTCTGGCCGCTCGACATGTCGATGACGCCCTCGCACGGGCCGGCGGGGTCGAAGCAGTCGGCGGCGAAGGTCTCGACGCAGGTGCCGAGCCAGGGGTTGTAGTCGGGGTTGTCGCAGCTCGGGGTCGGATCCGTCGCGGCCTCGTCGTCGCTGTCGCCGCCACACGCCACGCCCATCAGGGCCACTGTCACCATCACCATGCGCCACATACCTACCTCCGGGGGGGAATGTCGGCAGGATAGGCAGGCAGCGCCTCAGCGGGTCTTTCGCTGCCCTTTCGCGCTACATCGGCAGCCGCGGCGCCGAGGGCACCAGCGGATCGAGGGCCTGCACCCGCTGCAGCAGGATGGGCCACAGCACGTCGACGTCGGGGTGCCCGATCTCGTACAGGTCGTTCTGAGCGCCCGGATCGACCGACAGATCGAACAGCCCGAGGCGCCCGTCAGACCAGGTGTAGTGCAGCAGCAGGTCATCCTTGCGCACCGCCTGCGCGACCCCCGCCCGGGCATCCACCGAGGCGAACCGGGCCCGTGACGGCAGCGCCGCCCCCAAGGGCAGCCCCGTGACCTCGTCGGGCAGCGGCAGACCGAACAGGTCGAGCACGGTCGGCACCAGGTCGACCGCCGAGGTCGGCCCCTCCCAGCGGACCGGCTGCAGGCCCTTGGCCCAGAACATCGCGATGGCGTTGTTCTCCTCGGGGTAGAGCTCCCAGGCGTGGGTCTGGTGACCATGCTCGAAGAAGGCCTCGCCGTGGTCAGACCACACCACCACGAGGGTGTCGTCGAGGGCGCCCGCCTGATCGAGCTCGGTGAGCCAGGTGCCCAGCTGGCTGTCGAGCCAGGCCACGTCGCCCGCGTAGCGCACCTTGAGGTGCTCGAGCACCAGGGCCTGCATCTGCGGGTCGAGCTGCTCCCAGTAGTCGTTGCCGTTCACGTCGTAGTGGATGTCGCGGTCGGACAGGTCGAAGTCGATGGGCTCGAGCTCGTCGAGGCCGGCGAGGTAGCTGTCGGGCGGGTTGTAGGGGGCGTGGGGCTCGGTGAGGTGCACATGCAGCATCCACCGGTCGGGGGACTCCGCCATCAGCTCGTCGTAGGCCTCCCGCGCCATCGACAGCGCCGTGCCGTTGTCTTCCCGCACGATGTCGTAGCCCTGTGCGTTGCCCCACCGCTCCGACAGCCATGCGTTGGGACTCTGCAGCAGCGTGGTGAAGCCCCCCTGCCCCATCCAGGTGGCCAGGAACTCCGTGCCCTGCGGGACCTCGTCTTGATCCTGGGTGAGCCGCGGCATGTAGCGGAGGTCTTCGGGGTAGCGGCCCGCGAGGGTGCAGGTGGTCGAGGCGAAGGTCCATGACGAGCACTGCATGTGGTCGTCGAGGGCCACCCCCTCGGTGACGAGCCGGTCGAGGGTGGGCGTGGGGCTGGGCCCGCCGTAGACCCCCAGCGCGTCTCTGCGCAGGGTGTCGATGCTGATCATCAGCACGTTGTGGGGGACCTCGCCTTCGAACTGCAGCGGCGACGACCAGGTCGACGCCACCGCGGTGTCGGTCCACGTGAACGGGGGGACGGGGGCGGGGTCGTCGTCGGAGCAGCCGAGGGCGAGGAGGAGCCAGAGCATGCACGCACCCTATCCGGGCACATCGCAGCTGGGGGGTGGCAGCGTGTCGCGGGGCGGGTACAGTCCCCCATGCGCGCTGCCTGGCTGCTTCCCCTGCTCGTCGCCTGCAAGGCCCCTCCCAGCATCGGAGAGGTGCGCACGGTCGACCCGGCGCGCTCCGAGGTCTACGGGGCAGGGCTGCTGTTCGCCTCGACGAACGCGGCGGCCGACGTGCACGACGCGGCACTGGTCGACGGCGAGGGGCGCGAGCGGTGGCGCTGGGCCGGCGAAGGCGAGGTCCTCCGGATCCGGAGGCTGGGCGACGACACGGTGCTGCTGGCCCTCGACAGCACGTCGGAGCAGACGGGCACGGTGCAGTCGGAGACCCTCGACGGGGAGGTGATCCACCAGATGAGCGCCCCCGAGGTCCACCACGACGTGCTCGAGCTCCCCGACGGGCGCTGGGCGTGGCTGGAGCACAGCAACCGCCAGGCACCCCTCGACGGGGTGACCAAGCCCGTGTCGACCGACGTGGTGATGGTGGCGAAGCCCGGAGGCAACCCCGCCCCGCTGTTCAGCATGTTCGACGACTACCCCACCGACCCGTGGTGGGTGTGCAGCCACGTCAAGAAGGGGGCGCGGATCCCCGGCTACCACCAGTGGACGCACAGCAACAGCCTGGTGCTCTCCGCCGACGGCCGCACGCTGTGGATGCTCGCCCGCAACCTCGACGCGCTCGTCGGCATCGACGTCGCGACCGGGGCGATGGTCGACCAGGTGGGGGGCCGCGACGCCACCGTCCCCCTCGACGGCGAGGCGAGCCTCGACCACCCGCACATGAGCCAGCTCAGCGACGACGGTCACTTCCTGGTGTTCGACAACCGGGTGCACAGCAAAGAGCCCACCCGAGCCGTCGAGCTCGCGGTCGGCGACGACGGCGCCGAGGTCGTGTGGTCGTACGCGCATCCCCAAGGGAACACCATCGGCTACCTCGGCGACGTGCGCCGACTCCCCGGCGGCAACACGCTGATCGTGTGGTCCGCCGAGGGCGTGTTCACCGAGGTGACGCCCGGCGGCGAGGTGGTGTGGGAGCTGGTGCTCGACGACACCAAGCACATCGGGCGCACCGAGCTGTGGGAAGGCAAGCTGCCCTAGCCGGTGCTCGGGCGCGTCAGTCGTCGGAGCCGATGCGCTGGTAGCCGTCGCGGATGTCGGTCAGCATGTCGTGCAGACCCTCGGCGAGGTCGTGGGCCGTGTTGTTGGCGATGGCCTTGACGTGGCGCCACCGCCCCTCGAGGCGGTCCCACTCATCGGCCGCCTCGAGCTTGCCCAGGTGCATCTGAAGCCGCAGCTCGTCGCGGGTGCGCGCCAGGGCGCTGACCTGATCCTGCACCTTGGGGTCGCTCAGGCTCGGGTTGCGGAACTCGGCGCGAGCCAGCCACGCCTGCAGGCCCAGCTCGTCGGCGATCTGTGCGAATGCGCTTTCATCGTGGTCCAAAGGAACACCTCCTTCTTCTGTTGTGCACACCATCTCGGCGGTGTCCAGGCCCGTCCTGCTATCTTCGCTTCACGACAGGAGGGGCGGTTGGCGAGCTTCACGGATCGATTCGGCTTCAGCAGCACTTCGCTCAAAGAGCGCCTGCGCTACTTCGACATCCACCCCGAAGACCTCGGCCTGCTCAAGACCCACGCCGAGCTGGGCCACGAGCTCACGCCGGCCATCGTCGAGGCCTTCTACGAGCACCTGCTCGCCAGCCCGGAGACGGCCGAGTACCTCTCGGCGCCGGGCATGATCGAGCGCCTGCAGCGCAAGCAGGCGCACTACTTCCACACGCTGTTCTCCGGTCACATCGACCTGCACTACGTGGAGGAGCGCCTGCGGGTCGGTGCGGTGCACGAGCGCATCGGCGTGCCCCCGCGCTGGTACATCGGGGCCTACAGCCGCTACCTGGTGCTGGCCCACGCTGCCTTCCACGACCGCCTGGAGCAAGCCGAGGCCGTGGCGGTCACCGCCGCTCTCGAGAAGGTGATGCACTTCGATGCGGCCCTGGCGATGGATGCCTACATCTCCGCGCACCTCGAGACGGCCACCCGACAGCGCGCGGCCATCCGCGAGCTGTCTACGCCGGTCATCCGCGTGCACGATCGGGTGTTGCTGCTCCCCCTCATCGGCACCGTCGACAGCCACCGGGCCCAGGAGGTGATGCAGCAGGCCCTGGTGAGCATCTCCGAAGAGCAGGCGCGGGTGCTGCTCCTCGACATCGCCGGGGTCGCGGTGGTCGACACCCAGGTCGCCGACCACCTGCTGAAGATGACCGCCGCTGTGCGGCTGCTGGGTGCGCAGACGGTGCTCACCGGCATCAGCCCGATGGTCGCGCGCACCATGGTGGAGCTCGGCGTCGACGTGGGCACCATGCACACCCGCAACGCGCTGTCCGACGGCCTCGAGCTCGCCCTCGACCTGGTAGGCATGAAGATCGGTCCCATCACATGATCCCCATCCTCCGCGTAGCCGGGCACATCCTCGTGTCGGTGCAGACCGAGCTCGGCGACGATGTCGTCGCGCAGTTCCAGGATGCCGTGCTCATGGCCATCCACGAAGACCGCGGCCGCACCGACGGGGTCGTCATCGACATCACCGCCCTCGAGATCGTCGACACCTACGTGGCCCGGGTGCTGGCCGACACCGCCGCCATGGCGAAGCTCATGGGGCGCCGCACCGTCGTGGTCGGGATGCGGCCCGAGGTCGCCGCCACCCTGGTGCAGATGGGCTTCACCCTGCCCGGTGTGCAGACGGCGCTGAACATCGACGACGGCATCGCCTGGCTCGACGCCCAACGATGACACCCGCTGCCGTCTCGCACCAGGTCAGCGTCACGACGCAAGACGACGTCGTGGCCGCGCGTCGCCAGGCCCGCGCCATGGCCATCGAGCTCGGCTTCGATGCCTTCGCGGTCGCGGCGATCACCACCGCCACCTCGGAGCTCGCCCGCAACGTCTTCGTGCACGGAGGCGGGGGCTTCGTCACCATCGAGACGCTCCGCACCGGCGAGCACCTCGGGCTGTGCCTCACCTTCTGCGACGAGGGCCCGGGGATCGAGGATGTCGAGCAGGCCCTGCAGGGAGGCTTCAGCACGAAGCGCTCCCTCGGCCTCGGGCTGTCGGGTAGCCGCCGGCTCGTCGACGAGTTCGAGCTCACCTCGGCGCCGGGTGAGGGAACCAGGGTTCGGGTGGTGAAGTGGACTCGGCGCTGATCGAGGTCCGCGACGACGCCTCGGCGTCGGAGGCTCGCCTGGCGGTGCGGGCGCGCGCCGAGGGGCTGCAGCTGCCTGCGAAGAAGCTGGAGCTGCTGGTGGCCGCGGCCAGCGAGCTGGCGTTCAACCAGCTGCACCACGCGCGCTTCGGCGAGATCACGGTGCGCACGGTGTACAGCGGCGAGGTCGCTGGCCTCGAGGTGGTGGCTGCGGATCGCGGAGACGGCCTCCGTGATGCCCCGGCCGCCCTCGCCGGGCGCCTGACAGGCAAGGGGCTGGGCGTGGGCCTGGCCGCGGTGCGCCGAGCCGCCGACGAGCTCGATGTCGACGTGCGGCGCGGCGAGGGCACCCGCCTCGCGATCCGGTGCTGGGCCACGCCTCCCGTGCCCCGCCCCGAGCTGGCCATCGAGGGCCGGCCCTACCCCGGCGAGCCTCGCTCCGGCGACGATGGCGTGTTCCTGCGCACGGCCACGGGCTTCGTGGCGGCGGTGGCCGACGGGCTCGGGCACGGTCCGGCCGCTCGACTCGCCTCCGAGCGCGCCATCGACGTCGTCCGGGAGCACGTCGACGAGCCGCTGCCCGACATCCTCCGCCACACCCACATGGCCCTTCACGGCACGCGAGGCTGCGCCATGAGCGTGGTCCGCCACGACACCCTCGAGGGCACGGTGCAGGTCTGCGGGGTCGGCAACATCGACACCATGGTGCTCACGACCGGCAGCGAGCGCCTCTCCCACGTGCCCCAGGCCGGCACCCTCGGCGTTCGCTCGATGTCGGCGAGGCCACGGGTCACCACCCTCGACTTCCTCACCGGCGGCGCCCTGATCATGGCCACCGACGGGATGCCGCAGCGCGCCGGCGTGGGGCGCATTCCGGGCCTCGTGCGTCACGCGCCGTCCTGGATCGCGCACCACCTGGTGACCGAGCACGCACGCAGCACCGACGACGTGCTGGTGCTGGTCGCGCGCTGACACCTGGGCCTCGTCGGCCACCTGGGCTATCGGTACGAAGACCCCCCGGAACGCCGATGACCGACCTCGACGACACCACCACGCTGAGAGTGCCCCGCGCCAAGGGCCGCCAGCCCATCGAGGTGCCGCTGCAGCCCAACCAGCTCGCGGGTCGCTACCGCATCGACGACGAGGTCGGTCGGGGCGGCATGAGCGTGGTCTACCGGGGCACCGACCTGCAGACGGGGGCGACGCGAGCCATCAAGGTGGGCCTGCTAAGCAGCCTCGACGATGCGCGGCCTCCGGAGCGCCTGGCCGCCGAGGCGACCATCCTGATGTTCCTGCGCCACCCCAACCTGGTGGCGGTCCACGACATGGGCACCGACGCCACCCACGGGCTGCACTTTGCGGTGATGGACTACGCTCCCGGCGGAAGCCTGGGCGACCGCGTCAAGGCCCACGGCCCGCTGGCTCCGGCCGAGGTCGCCTCCGTCGGCGTGCAGCTGTGCTGCGTGCTGTCGATGCTGCACGAGCGCGACATCCTGCATCGCGACGTGAAGCCCACCAACCTGCTCCTCGACGCAGACGGTCGCGTGCTCCTGGCCGATCTCGGCATCTCCAAGATCCCCGAGGCGATGGGCGACGCCACCCGCGACGACCTGGTGATGGGCAGCTTCCCGTACATGGCGCCCGAGCAGGTCAACGGGATGGACCACACCTCCAAGGCCGGCGACCTGTACGCCGTCGGCACCACCCTGTTCCGCCTCGCCACCGACGCCTCTACGGTCAACCTGTTCGCGGTCCGCGACGACGCCCCCCGCTGGCAGGAGCTGCCCGACGTGCTGCGTCCCGCCATTCGCCACGCCAGCCAGCTCTACCCCGAGCAGCGGCCCGCCAGTGCGTGGGCCCTCGGCGCCCAGCTCGCACCCCTCGCTCCTCCTGAGCTGTTCGTCCAGCAGCCGCACCTCACCGAGTGGCTGGAGGCAGGCGAGCCCACGTGAAGCGCCTGTTCGACCTCCCGCACCACGAGGCCACCGCGCGACTCCATGCCGGGGCCATCGCCTGGGTCACCGTCAACCCCGTTGAGTACCACGGCCCCCACCTGCCCCTGCACACCGACCGGCTGCAGTCCGAGGCGTGGATCGGCGACCTGCACGAGGCCCTCGGTGAGCCCGGAGAGGCCTTGCTGGCCTGTGATCTCGAGATGGGGGTGGACCCCGCCTTCGGCCCCGGCAGCCGCCACGTGCCCTTCCGCACCGTGCGCGACGAGGCCGTGCGTGCGGGCCTCGCCCTCGCCGAGCTCGGCGCCACCCGGGTCGGCTTCGTCACCTTCCACGGCGCGCCGCTGCACAACCTCGCGCTGCACCACGCCGTGGTCGCCCTCCGGCGCCTCGGCGTCGCCGCCGTCGCGCCCTTCCAGGCCGTCGTCCGCCTACTCCTCGAGACCAGCGAGGTCGACCCCGGCGACGCCGCCTTCGCCATGCTCCCCGACGCGCAGCGCCTTGTCGTCGCCGCCGCCCTGCCGTGGGACTTCCACGCCGGCTACTTCGAGACCAGCCTGATGCTGCACTGGGCGCCCCAGGCCGTGTCGGCCGACCAGCCCCTCTGCCCGCCCTGCCCGCCCTTCCGCCCCGACCGGCGGATGGCCCGCGCCGCCCGACTCGCCCGTCGCGCCGGGCGCCATGCCCTCGCCGACGAGCTCGACTACGCCGCCGTCGCCCTGGGCTGGCAGCAGCTCGACCCCTTCCCCGGCTACACCGGCTTTCCCGGGCTCGCGAGTGCCGAGGCCGGCGCTTGCTTCGCCGAGCTGGTGCTGGAGCGGTCCGTCGAGCTGTGCCGGAGGGCCCTGGCGGGGTCCCCCGACGACGACCGACCGCCGATGGGCTGGGTCGGGCCGCTCACCGCCTGGGGGCGGGTCAGCCCGTAGCGAGGCGTCAGACTGAGACCGATCTGTGACCCTCGGACAAGGTCGGGCCAGGTGACGGTGTGGATGCCGCCATCCCGCGGCGTCACCCAGGAGACACCATGCCTCGCCGCCTCATCCTGCTCCTCACCGCCACCCTGTTCTCTGCGCCGGCGTTCGCCATGTCCAACAACCTCGACGAGGCCGCCAAGGACCCCACCTACGAGCCCAAGAAGGTGCTGTGTTCGGGCGGCAGCTGCCAGGCCATCGTCATGAACAAGAAGGGCATCGGCGTCGTGGTGAAGGGCAAGAAGAAGAAGAAGACCAAGGAGAAGGCCTCCAAGAAGGCCGATGAGCTCAACGAGGAGGCCAAGGAGGGCGAGATCTCGGCCGACGACGACAACCTGTTCGACGTGTGCCTGCAGTACCCAGACATCTGCTGATCCCGGGTCTCCGAAAGGGGGGTCCGAAAGGGGGGTCAGGACGCTAGGTGTTAGATCTGAGGGGGTCTCC
>CBDUIC010000117.1:0-22315 GCA_965367245.1 uncultured bacterium
GAGGGGTTCTAGGACCATGGTTCGGGGCTCCAACTTCCCGCCCCCCTAACGCCCCGCCGAACAACGGCCGAGCGAGGATGGCATCCAGGGGTAGGCGACTCCGATCAGTCCCGTCCGTGCACCTTCTCCGACAGGTTCGGGTCGTCGGGGCTCAGCTCCAGCGCGTCTGACGTCGTGAACGGCAGTGTCGGGTCCGGCGAGGTCACCAGGTTCCACGGCGCCACCGGGCAGTCGAACAACACCGTCCCCTGCGGCAAGCCCGCCGCCTCCAGCTGCTGCTCCGTGAGCCCACGCAGGCGCTCCGGCCGCACCGACAGGTAGACGATCCGATCGCCCGCCTCGGCCCGCGCGCGAATCGTCTGCGCCGCCTCCTCATGCACGCCCACGTCTTCGAAGCGAGGCGCGAAGTGCTCCGAGCCGCGCTGGAACACGTAGCCGTCGAGACTCACGAGCATCAGCCGCCGGCCCGCCAGGTGCCTGCGCCACTCGTGCACGGTGCCCCAGTCCTGGTAGCCCGACACCATCCGCCCCTTGAAGACATGCCCGTCGAGGATCATCGAGCCGATCACATCCGACAGGTACAGCTCGGAGCCGGCGTGCTCCTCTGCCTTGGACAGCGCCTCATAGGTCGCCAGGAACTCACCCGGACTGGTGAAGTAGTAGCCCCCTACGCTGAAGGTGTCGGAGATGACGGCCTTCTCCCGGATGTTGAGCACGATGTCTTCGTGGTCGAGCCGGCAGTAGCTCTTGTTGCGCGGGTTGATGCTGTCGAAGTCGTTGAGAGAGGCGATCGAGATGTAGTTGTAGGGAGCCTGCACCGGTGACAACCGGAAGGTGTTGTCGGAGTCTTTCACCAAGAACGGCTCGTCGAGCCCCGCCCTACGCACCGTCTCGGCCACCGTCTCGCTCTGCGACTTCGTGGCCTGCTCGAGCACGACTACCTGAAAGCCATCGCCCAGGGCGCGCTTGAGGCCCTGCACCGCGTCGAACTTCCGGTCGTGCTCGGCGAGCACCGTCACGATGAGATCCGACGGTTCGACACCCAGGCCCGCGATGGCGCGCGCGATCATCGGCTGCCCGTCGTAGGTGGGCAGCATCCACTTCGGCGGCATGTCGGGGTAGCGCGAAGAGCGACCAGCGCAGGGGACGATGACTTTCATGTGAGCTCCCGATCGAGGACGAGGTGGCCTGCACGCGTGAACGCCGCCACCCGTTCGTAGACGAAGGCCGCCGCGGCGGCGTCGGTGGCGTAGGGCAGGATGCGAGCGAAGGTGAGGGCCAGCAGCGGGTAGTGAACCAAGCGATAGCCCTGGTGGAGCGCCTCGGCGCGAGCCAGCAGCTGCCGCCGGAGCCAGGCCGTCACCGATGTGGAGATGGCGCGACCGCGATGACGGTGCCAGTGGCCCTCGAGGTCTTGGCAGAGCTTGGCGATGTCTTGCCAGTAGTGCTCGAACGGGCCGTCGATCGAGTCGATCAGCCACAGCCCGCCATCGTGGTCCACCAGGATGTTCTCTAGGGTGAGGTCGCCGTGCATGCCCGAGCTCGCTCCCGGCCACGCATCATCGGGCACCCGAAGAACGAGGCTCCCCAGCCGCGACAGGTCGTAGCGCCCCTCCGTCCGGCTGCGGATCTGGTCGAGCTTGGCCTCGAAGGCGCGGCCATTGGCGGCTTTGCCGGGGCCTGGCTCAGCGGCTGCCAGCCCTTCCACGACGCCCACGACGCGATCTGTGAACGAGCGCACCTCGTCGAAGCTCGACGCGCCCAGAAAGGTCGCCGCGTCGCGCCCCGGCACGTAGGCCATGTCGAAGTAGTAGCGGCCCTCGACGTGACCGTGCCCCAGCACCTCGGGCACCCTCACGTCACCCAACGACAGCGCCTGCAGCATCACCTGCCGCTCCTGCTGCCGAACCAGCCCCTTGTTTCCGCGAACCGAGCGCGCGACCTTGCGCACGAACACCTGCTGGCCGTGCTTGACGATGCCGATCATCGCCCCGGAGTAGCCACTCAGCAGCACGTGTCGATCGAAGGACGCGAAGGCGGGGTCGACCTCGCTCATCCGCCCGCCCGCGTCGCAGACACGTCGACCACCAGCATGCCCGCGTCGCGCGCCGACGTGATGCCGGTGGCGGTGTCTTCGAAAGCCACGCACGCCGTGGGGTCGATGCCCAGCGCTTCCGCGCCTCTGAGGTAGGGCTCGGGATGTGGCTTGCCTCGCTCCACATCGTCGCCCGTGATCAAGACCTCCAACGGATCGAACCATCCACACTGGCGGAGGATCACCGTGACCCCATGCCGGTTGCCCGAGGTGACGATGCCCACGGGCGTTCCCGCCGCCAGCGCGCCCTCGAACAGGTCAGACGCTGGCAGCCGAGCAGGCCGGGTATCGAGCATCATCTCGGCGAAAGCAGCTTTCTTGGCCCGATGCAGGATGGGTGTGGACGGCAGGGCACCCGGATCGCCCCCGGCCGCCCAAACAAAGTTCGGGATCGACACCGCAGCAGGGCTCGGGGCATGGCGGACAAAGCCGTCCCACGAGAGCGTCAGGCCGTGGCCCTCGAACACGCGCCGGTAGGCCTCGTAGTGAAGAGGAAGGGTGTCGACCAACGTGCCGTCCAAGTCGAACAGCAGGCCCGATGGCGATGCGTCGCCGCGCTGCTGCTGCCAGTCGGCCCAGGTGATGAGGGCGCCCTGCGGCATCCTCACTCCCCGTAGTAGCTGCGGTACCACTCGACGAAGGCGGCGATGCCGTCTTCGAGCTTCGTCGAAGGCGACCAACCCACCGTCTCCAGCAGCCCGCTCACATCAGCGCTCGTGCTCCGCACATCCCCGGGCTGCATCGGCATGAAGTTCTTCTCCGCCACCTGCCCGAGGTTCTCCTCCACCAGCCCGATCATGTCCATCAGCTGCACCGGCGTGTGGTTGCCGATGTTGAACACCCGGAAGGGCGCGCTGCTCTCGACCGGGTCGGCAGGAGCCGTCCCCACCCACTCGGGGTCGGGCTGCGGAACCTCCGGCAGCAGCCGCACGATGCCTTCCACCACGTCGTCGACGTAGGTGAAGTCGCGCTCCATGTCGCCGTGGTTGAACACGTTGATCGGCTTGCCCGCCAAGATGGCCTTGGTGAACAGGAACAGCGCCATGTCGGGGCGGCCCCACGGCCCGTAGACCGTGAAGAAGCGCAGCCCCGTGGTGGGGATACCGAACAGGTGGCTGTAGGCGTGAGCCATCATCTCGTTGGACTTCTTCGTCGCCGCGTACAGGCTGACAGGGTGGTCTACCGGGTGGTGCTCGGAGAACGGCATCGTGCGGTTCAGCCCGTAGACCGAGCTGCTGCTCGCGTAGAGCAGGTGCTTCACACCCTGGTGCCGGCAGGCCTCGAGGATGTTGAGGAAGCCAGTGATGTTGCTCGCCACGTAGGTGTGGGGCTTGGTGAGCGAGTGCCGCACACCGGCCTGGGCCGCGAGGTTGATCACCTCGGTGGGCTGGTGGTCGGCGAAGATCCGGTTGACCGCCGCCTGGTCGGCGAGATCGTCGCGGCAGAACGTGAACCGCTCGTAGGCGGCGAGGTTCTTCAGCCGGTCTTCCTTGAGCGACACGTCGTAGTAGTCGTTGACGTTGTCGATGCCGACCACGTCGTGGCCGTCGCGCAGCAAGCGCTCCGCCAGGTGGTAGCCGATGAAGCCGGCCGTGCCGGTGACGAGGATGGCCATCTACAGACTCTCGTAGTGGTAGGTCGCGGGCAGGGCGTCGGGGTCGGCGATCATCGACTTCACGTCGAAGAGCACCCCGTGATCGTGCAGCATGGAGGCCAGGCCGCCGGAGGCGACCAGCTCGATGTAGGTCTGGTGGGACACGGCCAGCACCAGCGCATCGAGACCAGTGAAGTCAGCCAGGTCGCTCGGCTCGACGCCGAGCTCGTGCTTGAGCTCGTCGGGGTCGGCCAGCGGATCGTGGGCGACCACCGCACAGCCACAGTCCACCAGCTCCTCGATGATGTCGGGGACCCGGCTGTTGCGCACATCACCGACGTTCTCCTTGAACGTGAGCCCGAGCACCCCGACCTTGGCCTGGCTGCTCGCGACCCCGCGCTGGCCGAGGGCCTTCACGATGCGGCTGGCCACGTAGCGGCCCATGTCGTCGTTGATCCGGCGCCCGGCGAGGATGACCTGCGGGTGGTAGCCCTCCTGCTCGGCGCGGGCCGTCAGGTAGTAGGGGTCGACCCCGATGCAGTGCCCGCCCACCAGGCCCGGGGTGAACTTCAGGAAGTTCCACTTGGTGCCGGCCGCGGCCAGCACGTCGGTGGTGCGGATGCCGAGGCGGTGGAAGATGATCGCGAGTTCGTTCATCAGCGCGATGTTGATGTCGCGCTGCGTGTTCTCGATGACCTTGGCCGCCTCGGCGACCTTGATCGTCGGCGCCCGATGCACCGGGACCTCGAGGATCGTCTGGTAGGCCGTCGCCACCCGCTCGAGGGTGGCCTCGTCTTGACCCGACACGATCTTCACGATCGTCTCCAGCCGGTGGACCTTGTCGCCCGGGTTGATGCGCTCCGGCGAGTAGCCGACGGTGAAGTCTGCCGGCGCCTTCAGCCCGGAGAGCTCCTCGAGGATCGGCAGGCACACCTCCTCGGTGACCCCCGGGTAGACCGTCGACTCGTAGACCACGACCGCACCCTTCTTCAGGTGCTTCGCGACCGTCTCCGAGGCCCTGCGGACCGGCGTGAGGTCGGGCCGGTGGTGCTCGTCGACCGGCGTAGGCACGGCCACGACCACGAAGCTGGCCTCGGCGATCACCGACGGATCCGTGGTGACGGTGAGGGTGGACTTCGCCATCGCCTCGTCGTCGACCTCGCCGGTGCTGTCGTGCCCGCCCTGCAGGGCCGCGACCCGGGCCGCGTTCACGTCGAGCCCGACCACGCCCTCGAAGTGACGGGCGAAGGCCACCGCCACGGGCAGTCCTACGTAGCCAAGGCCGACAACAACGATGCGTTCCACGTCCACTCCGACAGGCAGCGCTGCTAACCGTCACTCGGGACGAGCGCGACCGACCTCGCCGACCCGCGCCCACCCGGCTACCTCGGACAGCGGAGGATCGATGCGCATCACGATGATCGGCTCGGGCTACGTCGGCCTGGTCTCCGGAGCCTGCTTCGCAGACTTCGGCCACCACGTGGTCTGTGTCGACAAAGACGAAGCGAAGGTCGAGGCCCTGTTGGCCGGTCGCATGCCGATCTACGAGCCGGGGCTGGAGGCCCTCGTCGCGCGCAACGTCGAGGAAAGCCGCCTGTCCTTCACCACCGACCTCGCCGCGTCGGTGCCGGGCGCCGACGCCATCTTCATTGCCGTGGGCACCCCCACCCGCCGCGGCACCGGCCACGCCGACCTCACCTACGTCTACGCAGCCACCCGTGAGCTGGCGGAGCACCTCGACGGCCACACGGTCGTCGTCACCAAGTCCACCGTGCCTGTGGGCACCGGCGACGAGGTGGAGCGCATCCTGGGCGAGGTGCGCCCCGAGGGAGGCTTCTCGGTGGCCAGCAACCCGGAGTTCTTGCGCGAGGGCGCGGCCATCCAAGACTTCAAGCACCCCGACCGCATCGTCGTCGGCGTGGAAGACGAGCGGGCGCGCACCGTGATGGCCGAGATCTACCGGCCCCTGCACCTCAACCAGGGCCCGCTCATGTTCACCCGGCGCCGCACCGCCGAGCTGATCAAGTACGCAGCCAACGCCTTCCTCGCGACGAAGATCACCTTCATCAACGAGATGGCCGACCTGTGCGAGCAGGTCGGCGCCGACGTGCAAGACGTGGCGCGGGGCATCGGCCTCGACAAGCGCATCGGGCCCAAGTTCCTCAACGCCGGCCCCGGCTACGGGGGCTCCTGCTTCCCGAAAGACACCCTCGCGCTGGTGAAGACCGCCCGCGATGCCGGCGCCCCCGCTCGCATCGTCGAGACGGTCGTTGAGGTCAACGACGCCCGCAAGCGAGCCATGGCCGACAAGGTCATCGCCGCCTGCGGCGGGTCGGTCGAGGGCAAGCGCATCGCCGTGCTCGGCGTGACCTTCAAGCCGAACACCGATGACATGCGCGACGCTCCCTCCCTGGTCATCCTCCCTGCCCTGCAGGCGGCCGGGGCCGAGGTGCATGCCCACGACCCCGAGGGCACCGAGCAGGCTCGGCCGCTACTCCCGGGTGTCGTGTTCCACGAGGGCCCCTACGACTGCCTCGAGGGGGCCGACGCGCTGGTGATCATCACCGAGTGGGAGCGGTTCCGGGCCCTCGACCTCGAGCGGATTCGCGGCACGATGGCGGGCAACGTCGTCGTCGACCTGCGGAACATCTACCGGGGGGAGCGGATGAGCGACCTGGGCTTCGAATACACCAGCGTGGGGCGGCAGTAGCTCTGCTACAGGAGTCCCCACTCCGTAGTAGAGGCCCTCGTCATCATCTAGGGAACTGAAACCCTCCGTGAGACCCCGAAATGCAAGCTGCTGAAATTCGAGACACGCTGCAAGAGATGCATGCAAACGGGCGCACGCTGTTCGTCACCTCTTCCTTCCAGACCCACAGCATCCCGTTGCTTCACATCATCAGCACCAGTGCAGTCCCATGCCCGGTGCTTTTCATGCAGACTCGCTTCCATTTCCCAGAAACACACCAATTCCGCCGCCAAGTCACGGCCCAGCTGGGCCTAGATGTTCACATGCTTGAGTCGGAAGTTCCCCTTCATGCGCAGCGTGACTCCATCGGGCGCTTCCTCTATGTCGACTCGCCTGACTGGTGCTGCAACATCAACAAGGTGTCGCCCTTACGTCCATGGCTCCAACGGGCGGACATCTGGATAAACGGCGTCCGGCGAGATCAGAGCGAGACTAGGAAGGCCTTCTCGACCTTTGAACCCACACCAGAAGGTGCCACAAGGTTTCACCCGATGCTCGATTGGAGCCCACAGGACATCTTCCTCTACCGAAGAGCCCACGATTTGCCTGAGCACCCTCTTGAGGCCCAAGGCTACCTGAGCATTGGCTGCGCCCCATGCACACGGGCCTGGAACGCCCCTGGAATTCGCGGAGGGCGCTGGGAAGGAAGCCAGAAGACGGAGTGTGGCCTCCACTTGGATCTCGTAGGGGAAAGCCAATGAATGTTCTGGTGACAGGTGGCGCCGGCTACCTGGGCAACAGCGTAATACCGTTCTTACTTGCTGCGCCCGAGGTCAACTCTGTGACCATAGTCGACAACCTAAGGCGTGGGTCCATCGGCCTGTTCTTCGGCGAAAAGCTCGCCCATGGTAAGACCTTTCGCCTAGTCGAAACCGACATTCTCGACACGCGAACGCTCTCGGCCGAAGTCGAGCGCTGCGACGTGTTGCTCCACATGGCGGCAGAGGTCACCACGCCATTCGCCGATCATGATGCACATCGCTTCGAGCAGGTGAATCACTGGGGCACCGCCCAGTTGGCGCACCTAGTAGAGCGCCACGACACCTCACGGTTTATCTACGTCAGCTCCACAGCCGTGTATGGAACCTCCCCATCTGAGAGTGGCATCGACACCAGACCAATGCCCACCACCCACTACGGGGTTTCCAAACTGCGCGGAGAAGATCACGTTCGCGCCCTTCACGATGCGGGTCGGGTTTCGACGGCTATCCTCCGATGTGGAAATGCGTACGGATACAACCCAGGCATCCGGATGGATTCCGTGGTGAATCAATTTGCGTTCCGCGCCCACCATCGGCAGCGAATACGCATTCTGGGAGATGGCCTTCAGCATCGGTCGTTCATCGAAGTTGGTAGACTCGGCGCGCTCATCGGCAAATTCGTGACCGGTATGTACGGCGGCGGCACCTACAATCTTACAGAGCGAAATATCTCAATCCAAAAGATTCTGGAGGCGCTTGTCCCCTGGTACCCACAGCTGGAGTACGTCTTCGTTGACCAAAACATGATTATGCGCAACCTCGAGGTCGCCCCAGATAGCCGAATCCCCGAACTGTCGGTCGGCTTGCCGTCATTCCAACACGACCTCAAACGCCTCCTCGCAAGCTTGTCACTTTAGTTGCGGTCGAGTCAGCGCGGGAGACGGCCAACGAACGGCGAACAGGGCTAGGCCCTGAGGATTGCAGGCGAGCCGCCAAGCCTCGCCGCAAACGGCGCCAGCAGGGTAGGTTTGCCCCGGCTAGACTCAAGGAATAGGCTGCAGAGAGGAAAGGGGATCGAAAATGCGCTCACCGGTCGAAGTGACTCAAGGCGATATTCTGCAACTGATCACAGCCTTGGGCATTGACCACGAGGTGGTGGGAGGCACTCCCCAGGGCCGCTATCAGGTGGCGTCACTGTTCGCCCCCGTCGAGCGAGGGTTCTACTTCTTCACCGGGAGTGATATCCCTGCCTCCATTCAGAATAGCGTCCTGATATGTGCACCTAGGGCAGTCCCGACGTCCAACAATGTCCTGATTCGGGTACAGGATGACCCACAGCGTGTCTTCTACCGATTGTTGGGCGGCCTCTTCCCTGAAAGATCAACGGGCGTAATATCCCCTCTCGCCAGTATCCATCCGGACGCGAGACTTGGTCGCAACGTTCAGATTGATCCGTTCTGCGTCATCGGGCAATGCGAGATTGACGACGACGTCATCCTCGGCAGCGGCTGTCACATCAACGACAACACCACCATTGGCGCGCGCACGGTAGTCGAGCCGCAGTCCGTTCTTGGAGCTCGTGGCATGGCGTGGGTGTGGGACGAAACCGGCACGGGGCGCTGCATCCAGCCCCAGCTGGGAGGCGTCGACATCGGTGCTGACTGCGTCCTTGGCGCCCAAACCGTTGTGGTCAGGGGTTCTCTCAGCGAACGCTCCGAGGTTGGCCACCACACCCTGGTCGCTCCCGGCGCTCGCTTTGGCCACGGAACCCGTGTCGGTGCCTACTGCCATCTCGCCAACAACATCGTCACTGCCGGCAATGTTCGCATGGGAGAACGCTGTTTCATTGGGAGCTCCGCCGTCTTTCGTTCCAAAGTCCAACTCCATCCAGACACGATAGTCGGCGCCGGCTCCGTGGTCCTACGAGACACAACCGCTCCGGGTCGAACCCTTATGGGGGCACCGGCCCGCGAGCACGAAACGAAGGCACAGCCTGCAGGTATGCCAAAGCCAAGGAGAATCTCTTGAAGCCTGACAAAATCGGTCAATTCAACGTTATCGGCAATGTCACTTTCGGCGCCAATGTCGAGGTAGGGAACTTCTGTGTCCTCCACGATGGCGTCGAAATCGGCGAGGGAACTGTCGTCAAAGACTATGTCGAACTTCGGCCAGGGACTGTAATCGGCAAACACTGCTACATCGATTCGCGTGTATCCAGCTCGGGCAACTGCGTTGTCGAGGACCACGTGACGGTTCGATACGATAGCATCCTCGCGAGGGGCGTCCACATCGGGCAGCACTCCTACATCTGTCCCAGGGTGATGACCAACAACCTAGACAAGGATGGGGTGCAGATCGGTGGCGCAAGACTGGGACAGCACTGCTTCATCGGGACGAATGCTGTCCTTCAGCACGGTATCGTGCTCGCCGATCGAGTGATCGTCGGCTCGATGAGCTTCGTCAATAGCGACTGTGAGAGCGGCGGAGTCTATATCGGAACGCCTGCGCGGATGATCAAGAAGCGCAACGGCTAGGCCACCGATGGCCAATGGATTCATCGGCTATGACCTGGTCTTTACTGCGCAACAACAGTACCCCAAGCACGCCGGTTTTGGGCAACACCACTGGCTACGTCCACCATCCGCCGGCTGAAAAGGAGTTTCCCGCAGCAAATTGTCATACGTGACAGCAAAGGAAGCGCAGGACTAGCTGGTGGCATCGCAAGTTCGTGCCCCCTCGTGTAAATCGACCCAAGCACCACTCATCGATGCCCCACGAACAGCATGAAGGCAGCTCATGAACGAGAAGATTGTCACCGCCTGGATTCAGACCTACAATCATGGCAACTATGTTGGAGAGTGTCTGCGCGGAGTCATGAGCCAAGAAATGCCGCGCGGCTACCGACTCCAGATTATCATTTTTGATGACGTTTCAACAGACGACACGAGAGAGATAATCGACCGCGAGACCCAGGGATGTCAGCACGAAGTGATCAAGGTCTTCGGGTCGGAGAACATCTACTCCACGGGTCGCAAACCCCTTGATACGCTTGATGACGATCAGGTGGGCGACTACTTCACCATATGTGAGGGAGATGACCTGTGGTGTGATCCCCGCAAGGTTTGGATACAGGTGAGGGCTCTGGCGGAGGCCCCTTCTGTTGATCTTTGCTTTCACCCGGCTTGGCGCATCGACACGGCGGGCAACCGCCTCGGCGACACCGCAGCCGCAATGCCGGCCGCCGGCTTGGTTCGCTTCGCCGAGGTCGTGGGGCCTGCGGGCAATTCAATCCCAACAGCATCACTTCTCATGCGCAGAAGGGCATTTCTCCGTATGCAAAAATTCTGTCGCCCCCGACACTATCTTGGCCAGAGAGACGTGTACCTGAAGGCTTTTGGCGCGGCAAGAGGAGGCGCCATCGGCCTCAAGCCGCGCATGTCCATGTATAGGGTCGCCACTCCAGGCGGGTGGACCGAGCGAACGAAACTTGGGAAGGCCCGACTATCTCGCTATTCCGCGCGAATGCGCGGCCTACACGACCTATCTGTCGCGATGCCTCCAGCCGCGGCTGTGTTGTCAAAGGAAAGAAGGCGTTGGGCATGGAGGCTGTCAAAAAACCCGAGAATTGATCTTGGCATGCGGCTTCGTTGGCTTCATGACCATTGGCACACTCTTAGTCGTCGAGAGCGCGCTATCGTGGCATCCGGCATCATGGCATCGACTTCACGCAGTCTGCGGGATTGGAACAATGCGCACTAGGGCCCGGCCGTGATTCGTCACCACGCTGAGTCGCACGACGAACGTCACGGCAAAGTAGGCACTCGAACGAACGGCGGCGACGTGCAGCATCCCTCCGGAGGCGACGACTCCGACAGAGCCATGCAATAGAGGCCGATGACAAAGAGAACTGGCAACGCCTCGAGAGTGGTGGCAGTGAATGCCGCGGTTGCTTGGATGAGCAGCAGCAGCCATATGACCTTCGGCTGGCCTGCGACTCTCCCGGCCCATCAAGAGCGGCCATGATCATTGCCGCGCCTGCGCCAAGTTGTCGCGAGCAGACTTACGATGTCTGGAGCAAGCCAGCGCAACCCCATGAGGTAGGTCGCAATGGATATGCCCGCAACCACCACCAAGGACCACACCGAGCCGGCCGACACAAACGATGCGCTGCCAGCTCCCAGCGCCGAGGCTCCACACGCTAGCGCGACGATCGGCAGGACGTCGCCGACTTGCTCCCGCGCTGGATACGACAACAGGGACCCGGAGTAGTAGGAGTTCGGAGCATAGTTGAGCACCTGCACCAGAGAATAGCCCATCGCCATCGTCTCTACGCCAGAAGGGGCGGTGGCAATGACAGCCAAGACAATAGCGGCGCGCTTGACAAGCGCCAGCTTCAGCACCAGCCCCGCCTCGCCCAGCACAATGAGACTATTGTGATTGATCAAATGCAGCGGATACATGATGGCGCCAAAGCACAACCATTGAAGCAACCGCGCGGCCAGATCCCACTTGTGGCCGAACCCCAAGAAGAACAGCTGCGGAGCCGTGAAGAACAGCGTGCAAACAACGGGGGCCAGCATCGTCATCGTGACGCGAACGACCGCGCGATAACCATCCTTTAACTTCGCCCGATCACCTTGGACCTTCGCCAAACTAGGAAAGCTGGCGGTTTGCACAGCCGATACGAACTGCTGCACGACCAGCCCAAGCACTCGCTCTGCCATGAAATACTGGCCGGCAACCACGACACCGAAGAGCTTGCCTATGACAAGTACGTAGACGTTTTCGAATACGCGCTGCTGCAATCCAACACCGAGCAATGGCAACCCGACCGCGCTCAACTCGCGGACCGTCCTCCACCGCACCAATGCGGACTGCGGCCGCCAACTGGACCGGCCCCAGTACGTCACCATGGTGAGGCTGGACGCCGCCATACGCTGGGCGACGAGGGCCCATGGCCCAAAGCCCGTGGCCGCCAAACCAACGGCCGTACCAGCCGAGATCACCGTTGCGGGCAGAGTGGCGGTAGCGATACTCCGGAAGTCGAGCGCCCGCGTGAGGCGTACTACCTGAACGATCTCAAGCGCACGAAAGACGAGAGCAAGAGAGATCACTCGCAGGATGGCGACGAGCGCCGGCTCTCCGTAGAAGGCTGCGAACCAAGGGGCACCAACCCCAATCACCCCTACCACGACCAAAGAAATGACCACGTTCACGGCGAATGCGCTGGAGTAGTCTTCCTCAGTCGCCTCCTCCTTTCGGATGAGCGACTCGCGCATTCCCGAGTCGGCAAAAGCGGAGCCCACGGCCAGGAAGACCCCGGTCAATGCCACGAGGCCGTAGTCCTCGGGTGTGAGGAAGGCGGCTAGCAGCACCGTCGCTGCTACCGTCACTCCCCGTCGTGCCATGCGCTCGACGAAGCTCCAGACCACGCCAATGGCCGTCTTTCGGAGAAGGCTCATGTTGGCCGGCTCAATCCGTCGGCCATCGGCCTACCAAGAGCGGGACTCACGGCCCCGAACGAGCTCTAGCAGGTACTGGCCGTACTCACTCTTGCCGAATGCGTTGCCAGCGGCCCGCACATCCTCCGCTGACATCCACCCATTCCGATACGCGATCTCCTCCAGGCAGGCGATCTTCCAGCGCTGGCGCCGTTCGATAGCGGCCACGAAGTGACCCGCCTCGAGAATGCTCTCGTGGGTGCCACTGTCGAGCCACGCGTAGCCCCGCCCCAGCGGCTCCAGCACCAAGTCACCCCGCTCGAGGTAGGCCTGGTTCACGCTGGTGATCTGCAGCTCACCTCGATCCGAGGGCTTCACGTTGCGCGCGATCTCGATGACATCGTTGTCGTAGAAGTAGAGCCCCGTCACAGCCAGGTCGCTGCGGGGGTTCTCCGGCTTCTCCTCGAGCGACAGCACCCGCCCGTCCTTGTCGGTCTCTGCGACGCCGAACCGATGGGGATCGCGCACGCGGTAGCCGAAGATCGTAGCCCCGTGCGCTCGGTCGACGGCGCGCTTGAGCTTGGGCGGGAAGTCTTGCCCGTAGAAGATGTTGTCGCCCAGCACCAGGCAGACACCGTCGTCGCCGATGAAGTCTTCGCCGATCAGGAAGGCTTGAGCGAGGCCGTCAGGGCTTGGCTGGATCGCGTAGGTGATCCGAACGCCGAAGCGAGACCCGTCGCCCAGCAGCCGCTGGAAGCCCGCCTGGTCTTCCGGCGTGGTGATGACCAGGATGTCTTGAATCCCGGCCAGCATCAGCACCGACAGCGGGTAGTAGATCATCGGCTTGTCGTACACCGGCAGCAGCTGCTTCGAGACGCCGAGGGTGATGGGGTACAGCCGCGTGCCGCTGCCTCCCGCGAGAACGATGCCCTTCATGCTGCTCCTCCGGTGCCCAGGCGCTCACGCTGGTAGCTTCCATCCTGCACCGCCCGACACCACGCTGTGGCCTCGAGGTACCAGGCCACCGTCGCGCGCATGCCACTGTCGAAGGTCTCCCGCGGAGTCCACCCCAGGTCGCGCTCGATCTTGCTGGCATCGATGGCGTAGCGCAGGTCGTGCCCCGGCCGGTCGGTGACGAAGGTGATCAGGTCGCGGTAGCGCGCGACGCCCTCGGGCTTCGCCGGCCGCATCTCCTCAAGCAGGTCGCAGATGGTGCCGACCACGTCGATGTTCCGCTTCTCGTTGAGGCCGCCGATGTTGTAGGTCTCCCCGACCTTGCCCTGCGTCGCCACGAGGTAGAGCGCCCGCGCATGGTCTTCGACGTGCAGCCAGTCGCGGATCTGCTCGCCACGCCCGTAGACCGGCAGGGGCTTGCCCTCGAGCGCGTTGAGGATCATCAGCGGAATGAGCTTCTCGGGGAACTGGTAGGGGCCGTAGTTGTTGCTGCAGTTCGTCACGAGGGTGGGCAGGCCGTAGGTGCGCTGCCAGGCCCGCACTAAGTGGTCGGAGCCCGCCTTGGTCGCCGAGTAGGGCGAGCTCGGGGCGTAGGGCGTCGTCTCCCGAAACAGGTCGCCCGAGTCGTGCAGGTCGCCGTAGACCTCGTCGGTGGAGACATGATGGAAGCGGAAGGCCTCCCGGCGCGCGCCTTCGAGCCCCGCCCAGTACGCTCGCGCCGCCTCGAGGAGCGTGTAGGTGCCCACAAGGTTCGTCTCGACGAACGCCGCCGGCCCATCGATGGACCGGTCGACGTGGCTCTCGGCCGCCAAGTGCAGCACGAGATCGGGCTGGTGCTCGGCGAAGATGCGCTCCATCGCGGCGCGGTCACAGATGTCGTGACACTCGAAGGCGTAGCGAGGGTCGTCAGCCACCGAGGCCAGCGACTGCAGGTTGCCCGCGTAGGTGAGCTTGTCGACGTTGACCACCGAGTCGTCGGTGTTCCGCAGCACGTGCCGGATGACGGCCGAGCCGATGAACCCGGCGCCGCCCGTGACAAGGAGCTTCATGAGGTCTACTTCGGAGGCTTGGAGTCCGGTGCGAAGTATGGTCTCGCGGCTACCCGGTCAACCAGGGCATCTGCGCTGGGCAGCGCGTTAGACGCGACGCGCAGGCTGGAGCCGCCCATGATTCCAATCACCCGCCCGTTTCTGCCTCCCTTCGAGGAGTTCGTCGCTCAGTGCCGAGACATCTGGGACTCGGGGTGGGTCACGAACCTGGGCCCGAAGACCACGGAGCTGGAGCGCAGGCTGAGCGACATCACCGGCGTAGGTGCGTTGTACGTGTCCAACGGCACCCTGGCGCTCAACCTCGCAGCACGGGCCTTGGAGCTGCGCGGCGATGTGTTGACGACCCCGTTCACCTTCGTCGCCACGGCGTCGGCGATGGCGTGGGAGGGCTGCACGCCTCGGTTCGTCGACATCGACGAGGCGTCGTTCAACCTCGATCCGACGAAGCTGGCCGCTGCGCTCACGCCAGACACCACCGCGATCGTCGCCACCCATGTGTATGGCAACCCATGTGATCACGAGGCGCTGCAGCGCTTCGCCAACGAGCACGGCCTGCGGCTCATCTACGACGCGGCGCACGCCTTCGGCACCACCTACCGTGGGCAGTCGCTGTTCTCCCTCGGCGACGTGAGCACCTGCTCCTTCCAGGCGACCAAGCTCTTCCACACCGCGGAGGGTGGCGCGGTGTTCAGCGCCGACCCCGAGACCATCGCCCGCATGAACTCTCTGCGTGACTTCGGCGGTCGATTCCCGCCGAATCAATACGTAGAGCCGGGGATCAACGCAAAGAACTCTGAGATCCATGCTGCCCTGGGCCTCACGATCCTGGCGCACATGGAGGAGGTAGTTCGCCGCCGGCAGGAGCAGGGCCGTAGGTATCGCGAAGCCCTCGATGGCCACGTCCAGCTCCAGCAGATCGCGGCCGGCACCGAGTACAACCACGCCTACGTGCCCGTGGCGTTCCGCGACGAAGCCCAGCTTCACGCCGTCGTGGCAGCCCTCGGCGAGGCCGACGTGCATCCCCGTCGGTACTTCTACCCCTCGCTGAGCACCGTCTCCTGGGCTCCTCCATCTTCCACACCCGTGGCCGACCGCCTCGCGCCGCGCGTGCTCTGCCTGCCCGTGTTCCACACCTTGCAGCGCGACGACATCGACCGAATCTGCGACATCATTCGCACGACCGTAGCCACTTCCTAGACAGGACCCCGCCATGCGCATCGGCCTCGTCGGCGTCGGCAACCACGCCCGCCGCAACCTCCTCCCCGCCATCGAGGAGGCCAGCACCACCTCCCTGGCCGCCATCTGCACGCGCAACGAGAGCGTCCGAGCCTCGACCGCTGACCAGTACGGGTGCCGCGCCTACGCGACGCTCGACGAGCTGCTCGGCGACGACCAGATCGAGGCCGTGGTGCTGGCGACCCCGACCGGCGTGCACGCAGACGACATCGACAGCTGCTTGCAGGCGGGCAAGCATGTCTTGTGTGAGAAGTCGCTGACCCACGAGCCGGTCCGCTCCGCGGAATTGGTGGAGGCCGCCGAGCAGGCAGGCCTCCTCCTCGCGGAGATGTTCATGTTCGTCCACCACCCCCAGTGGCAGGCGTTGGAGCACCTCATCCGAAGCGAACAGCTCGGCGCGATGCGATCGGTGACCGCTCGCTTCGGCTTCCCCCACCTTCCGCCCGAAGACATCCGCAACCAGCGCCACCTCGGGGGAGGCGCTCTGCTGGATGTCGGTGCCTACACCATCGCTGCAGCGCGTCGTCTGCTGGGCGAGGCGACCTCGACCTGGTCCCACCTGGAGACGCAGGCCGGCCACAGCGTCGACACCGATGGCTCCGCGCTGGTGCGCAGCCCCCACGGCGCCCATGCCCAGCTGTCCTGGGGCTTCGGGAGGTCGTACCGCAACGAGGTCGAGGTGTGGTGCGAGAAGGGCACCGTCCGCGCGGAGAGGGTGTTCTCCAAGCCGGCGTCGCTGGGCACCACCCTGCGCGTCCAGCACCAGGAAGGGAACCGGGTCGAAGACATCGAGATTGCCCCGGCGAATCACTTCGTTCGGATGCTCGACACCCTGTGCGGCGCAGCCTCCCAGGGGCAGTCCGCCGAATGGACTCGCGAGGCGAGGCAGCAAGCACAGTGGCTCGAGCAGATGAGGGGAACACCATGAGGGAAGCCAAGGCCGCATCGTACCGTCAGGGGCTCGAGGCCTACCGCGAGGCCGTCGGCCCGTTCGCAGACACCGTTCCGGAGATCCGCGTGGAGACGCACTTCGAGTCTCTGAAGGACTGGTCCCTCTTCGAGACCCAGGAGGGGCTGGAGGCCTGGTTCCAGCAACAGCGCGACGACTGCCCGATGGCCGTGAGCGAGATCGGTCTCGCCGAGTGCTCAGGGTGGTCTCGCGACGACAAAACCGGCGACTACGCCCACGCGTCGGGGGAGTTCTTCCGCGTGCACGGCGTCCGTGTCCGGGCGTCCGCCTCTCGAGAGGTCGGAGGTCAGGGATGGGACCAGCCGTTCTTGACCCAGGTCGGCTACGACGGAGGCATCCTCGGGCTGCTACGCCAGCGGCACCTGGGCGTTCCGCACTACCTCGTGGAAGCCAAGGCAGAGCCCGGGAACTACGAGATCATCCAGATGTCACCGACGCTTCAGGCCACCTTCTCCAACCTCAAGCGGGCCCACGCCGGTCGCCGACCACGCTTCGCGGAGCTCTTCGAGAACCCCCAGGCCCATGACGCCATCGTTCACTACAAGCAGTGGATGTCCGAAGACGGCGGCAGGCTGTTCAACAAGCGCAACCTGGGGATGCTCGTCGAGCTTCCCGAAGGGGCCGAAGTAGAGGTGCCACCAGGCTTTCAGTGGGTCAGCCTCTACCAGCTGAAGGCGTGCCTTCTCCTGAACGCTTGGGTCAACCCGCACATTCGCGGGATTATCTCGCACCTGTGACCGGCCAAGCCCGTTGCGTTCGACGCGAGGTCGCCGCCTAGACCCTCTTCGATGTACGAGTCGATGGCTTCAAGCCATCGGCAGCCAGAGCCCACGGCTCTGCCGCGATGACGGCCAAGGCAAGCCAGAAGAACGGGAATCGCATCCCGTTGTGGGTGATGGAGTACGTGAACAGCGACACGATCAGCAGGCGGCGCTCGAGTGACACCCGGCGCCCAATGGTAAGAATGAAGCCCACAAACGTCACGACACCAATCAGCCCGTAGGAAAACACGATCGTCATCGGGGTGGAGTGAATCTCGATCTGATGCGTGTGTGGGAATCGCGAGAAGTCGCCCTCCCCCGCGCCGACCAACGCATACTCCGGGTAGTGCGAGATTCGATCCGTGTTGCGAAGCGCTACCTCGTCTGTCGCCGAGTCCTTGGTGAACCGAGCCTCGATGCTATCGGCAACCTCCAACTCCAAAGCGAACGTACCGAAGGCAGGCAGGGTCGTGAGCAGCCCAACCGCCGCCAGAATGGCGGCTCCGTAGATGACTCGATGGGGCGATCTGCGGAGCAGTTCCCACAACCACGTCGCCATGACGAGCCCGAACGCGATGATGCCTGCCCGCGAAAGGCTGAGCAACGAAACCCACGCCAAAGGGCCCAAGACAACGAGGTCGAACAAGCTCCGCTTGCGAGCCGTGACCATGTACATGACGGCCATGCAGATGCACCAGTAGGCGAGCTGGTTGCTGTTGTTGAACGTGCCTGTGGCACGAAAGCCAGTAGGTGATGCGGCCAAGACCATCTGACCGATCGCGGCAGCGCCGATAGCACGCCGAGCCCAGCGGTCGAACACGGCTGACTGCGTGGTGCGCGCCTTGAACACAAGCGCGAACAGGCCCAGGTTGTACACCTGGAATGAAAGGCGGATGACGTACTGATCGTCTTGGCGGTACAGCCCCCACAGGCCGTTGAGCAACACGACCCAACCGACGAACGCGACATACAGCGGCACATGCTTCGTCAGCAGCGCAATGTGTGCAGGCCGGAGTGCCAACAGGAAGATCAACACAAGGAAAAGGTCGGATGGCTGTGGTCTACCCGAGTCGAACACCATGAACATGCGCGTGCCAAGGTACGCGGACAGCCCCCACGCTAGATACGGCGATGCCGCTCGGCGAACGGTCGCTACCCGCCCTGCCACACGTCCACCATCGAGCGCAGCGGCGCTCAACGCGCAGCCTCAATCACGGCAAGCAGCGCGGTTTCCCACTCCCGCACGATGCTTGACGCCGCAAACCGCTGCTCACAGCCCGCACGAATGGCGTCTCTGGGAAGTGGCTCCGAGCGCGCCGCTTCGACCATCGCATCGGCGAGGGCCTGCGCGTCTTCGGTCGGCACGAGCCAGCCATCGACCCCGGGCCGAATCATGTCGATGTTCGCGCCCGGGCAGTCGGTGACGATGGCCGGCGTTCCCAGCGCGAGGGCCTCGAGGACCGCGTTGGAGAACCCCTCGTAGCGCGACGGCAGCAAGAAGAAGTCGGCCGCGGCCACCAGCGGCAACGGCGCGGAGTGAAACCCCGCGAAGGTCACCATGTGGGCCACGCCCAGCCTCTTCGCCTGCTGCTGCAGTTGCTGCAGGTCGGGGCCGTCTCCGACGATGGTGACGTGGGCGTCGGGCAGCGAGGGCGCCGCCAGTGCCAGGCCATCCAACAACACATCGAGCCCCTTCTGACGGAAGAGGCGACCCACCGTGACGAAAGAAGGGGCCCCCGGCAGGTCGGGCGAGTCGACGGCCGCGAGGCGCTGAGCCCGCTCCAGATCGATGGGGTTGTGTAGCCTGTACACGCGCTCGGCCCGACACCCGAGCAGGTCGACCAGCTCGCGAGCCATGTGATCGCTCTGGGCGATGAGCGCGTCGGCCGAGCGATAGACGCGCCGGCTGTAGCGGGCCGCGAGCCGATGACGGCGGCGCCCCACGCGCAGGTTGCGCTCCACGCTCCCGATGTCGTTCGCGACCCGGACCACGGACTGGGTGCCTGGTGGGAGCAGAGGATGAACGAAGCCGCTCAACAGGTTGGCCGTGAGCGTCGACACCATCAGAGCGGGGCGTTCCTTCCAGATCGCCGCCAGCAAGGCATCGGCTGGATAGCGACTCCATGTGCGGCCAGGCCGCCGCAGCACATCCACCTCGACGTCGGCTGGCAGCTCCTGCAAGTAGCCATCCGTTTCCTCGTAGACTGCCAACGAGGGCGCGAACCTCGACCTGTCGAGCTTGCTGAGGACCTCGAAGATCACCCGGTCGGGGCCTCCCCGCCCCAGCGCAGGAATCACGAAGCGCACCCGCACGGGTTGGCTCACGAAGCAACGCCCGAGTCGAAGGGCATGCCCCACCAGCGAGGGGGCAACGGGGCAGCACGGTTCATCAGGGGCCCGGGTGGAAGATCCGCCGGTCAACTATGCGAAGCCTAGAGCCGCCGCAAGGCAGGCCACCTTGCTGATTCCGACCGGCACGCTAAGCCGATTCGATGGCACGCCCAGGCACCCTCACCATCTCCCTCGACTTCGAGCTCTCGTGGGGCGTGCGCGACTCGCGAGGCGTCCAAGCCTACGCCGACCACCTCCAGGGCGCCCGGGCAGCCATCCCCCAGATGCTCGCCCTGTTCGAGCGCAACGACATCCACGCTACCTGGGCCACCGTCGGCTTCCTCTTCTTCGGCTCGCGCGACGACCTCCTCGGAGCCCTGCCGTCGGTCGTGCCCCACTACGAGCGGCCCGAGCTGTCGCCCTACCCCGACCTCGCGAGCCTCGGCGCCACGGAGTCCGACGAGCCGATGCGCCTGGCGAGATCGATCGTGCAGCGCATTGCCGCCACGCCCCATCAGGAAGTCGCGACCCACACCTTCTCCCACTACTACGGCCTGGAGCCGGGCCAAGACGAAGCCGCCTTCCGAGCCGACCTCGCCGCGGCCGCCGCCGCCGCCGAGCAGCTGGGCGCCTCCCTGCAGAGCATCGTGTTTCCGCGCAACCAGGTCTGCGAGGCCTACTTCGAGGCCCTCCGCGACGCCGGCATCATCGCCTTCCGCGGCAACGAGCAGGCCTGGATGTACCAGGGAAGCGACAAAGCGGGGAATACCCTGGCCAAGCGTGCAGCGCGTCTGGCAGATGCCCACGTCGACCTCACCGGGCACCACGGATCGACCCCCACCGCGACCGACGGCCTGGTCAACGTTCCGGCGAGCCGCTTCCTTCGCCCCGTGCACAAGCGATGGGGGGCCCGACAGACGCTCCGCCGCAGGCGCACACTCCAGGCCATGACTCGTGCGGCAGAGCTCGGTGAGGTCTTCCACCTTTGGTGGCACCCGCACAACTTCGGGGCCCATCCCGAGGCAAACCTCTCCGAGCTCGATCGCATCCTTCAGCACTACACCCGCCTCCGCGACCGATACGGCATGGCCTCCGAGTCCATGGCAGAGGTCGCCCGACGGGTCCTCGCGCAGCAAGAACCCCAGAGAGCACCGAGACGATGACGTTTTCGATCTGCATCCCGAACTACAACTACGAAGCCTACATCGGGCAAGCCATCCAGAGCGTGCTCGACCAGAGCCACGAAGACTTCGAGGTGGTCGTTCGCGACAACGCCAGCCCGGATCGCTCAGTGGAAGTGGTGGAAGCCCTGGGAGACCCGAGAGTCTCGGTGACCGTCAACAGCTGCAACGTGGGCTTTGCCGGCAACCTCGATCGCGCCGTCGAGATGGCCACCAGTGATCGGCTGCTCATGCTGTCGTCTGACGACCTGATGAAGCCAGGCGCACTCGAGCACTTCCACCGGCTCTACGAGGCCCTCGGCGACCGCGGCGACCAGTGCATCGTCACGGCGGGTTCCGACGTGGTCGACAGCGACGGCGGCTTCCTGCGCACGAGAACCTACAACCCCCAGATCTGGCGCAAAACCCGCGAGGAGGCGGAGCTGTCCCAGATCGTGGGCGCACGCGTGATCTCCGCAGATGCCGGCGATCTGCTCCGAGAGGCCCTGCTTCTGCTCCGCAATCCGCTCCACTTCGTGTCCACGATGTACTCCCGACAGCTGCACGAGGCGGTCGGTGGCTACGGTGGCGCCCGGTTGATCAACCCCGACAAGTGGTTCAACTGGAAGATGCTCGGCGTGGCAGATCGCGTCTACTTCATCGACAAGACGCTGTTTTCCTACCGCTGGCACCAGAACAACCAAGCCGCCATCCAGAAGAAGTCGGGAGCGCTCAAGCACCTGGTCGATCAGTATGTAGCTACCTTCGATCTCCCTGCGTTCTCCCTCGATCGGGCTGGCCTGACGCGCGACGACCTGGCAGCTGCCTTCGTCGAACAAGACGTGGCCCTGCGCGGCCTGAAGGCGCTCGCCAACGGCGACGCTCAACTGGCCGCACGAGGGGTTCGGTTCGGGCAGGCAGCCTACCCCCACCAGGCTGCCCGCAACTGGAAGCTGTGGGCCCTCCGGGCCTTGCTGAAAACCGGCCCAGCCGGCCAGCGCCTCGCGAGGCTGGGTCAGGCGACGGGCGAGCGCCGGTGGCGCGCCAGCGGGTCGGCCCATGCCCGCTGACCTACGCGTCGACTTCCTCTCCGTCGGCCCGTCTCGCACCGCATCGTCGTGGCTCGACGAAGCGCTTCGGGCCTCCCCCGACTTGTTCCTGCCGGCCGGCGTCAAGGAGACGATGTTCTTCGACCAGCGCTACGACCAGGGGCTCGACTGGTATGCCTGGCACTTCCGCGACGCCCGAGCCGACCAGAAGTGCGGAGAGGTGGG
>CBDUIC010000118.1:0-22240 GCA_965367245.1 uncultured bacterium
ACCGACACCGACACCGACACCGACACCGACACCGACACCGACACCGACACCGACGTGGATACGGGCTCCGACAAGGACGACGGTGGCTGCGGGTGTGCCACCAGCACCGGCGGCCTGGGCGGCATGATGCCAGCCCTTGCCTTGTTCGCCGTGGCCTTCCGTCGGCGGCGCCAGGGCTGAAGCCCGTCGTCAGGGAGCAGTGGCTACCACCAGGTGGGTCAGCCACTCGAGCCCCTGCCCCGGGTCGGTGACGGCCTGCCCGCCGACCACCGTGCCGGTGGCCGGTGGGCCAAAACGCCCATCGAGGTGGCTGATACTGAACACCTCCACGCCCGTGCCGTCGGGCGCGTCGACCACCGCCTGCACCCCGATCGGCACCTCGCTGCGAGTAGCGAAGGGGTGGAGCGCCCACACTCCGAGCACCTCTCTGCCCTGCAGCTCGGCGTAGTCTGGCACCCGCGCGTCAGGCAAGCGCCGGGCCGCTACGTCGTACAGCACCGCCCCCAGGTCAGGGACCAGCTCCTCGCCCACCAAGGCCAGGTGCAGGTCATCGCCGACCATCAGCGTCTCGGGCTCGGTACCGTCGAGGTCGACCGGAACCCCCGCAGGAAGGTCGGGCACATAGACCTCCCCCACATCGTGGCCCTCTGGCCCCGCCACGGCAGGCTCCAGTGCCGCTGCGAGCCGAGGCGCAGCGAACAGATCGGCGTGGGTCTTCACCGCGACGGCAGTGCCCTCCACCACGGGGAAGGCGAAGGCACCGTCGCCATCGGTCTCCCCCTTGGCGCAGGACAGCAGCTCGCAGCACAGAACGCTGGTGTAGGGCAGAGGCTCGCCCGACGGCCCGACCAACCGCCCGCGCACGCCCTCGCCCGTCGCCAGCGGAGAGCCCGTGTCGCTGACCAGCCGCTGCGAGCCACTGTCGACCGTGCCCGCACCGCCGGCGGTGTCGGCGCTCGTCGGTGCCGTCTCGGGGCTGCACCCGCTCCCGAGCAGGAGCGCCACGACGACGCTACTCGGCCAGCAGCTCCTGGACCTTGTCGTGCAGCGACGACGGGTCGTACTCGCGGGAGATGTACCGGATGGTTCCCTGGCGATCGACCAGGATCTCCACGGGGTAGGGGTTGGCTCCGTCATAGACGCCCTCGATGGTGGAGTAGGTGGGGGTCACGGCCGACTCTTCGACCGCCACGGTGTAGGTGATGCCCTGGTTCGCTACGAAGGAGGCGACGGCGTCGATGTTCTCGTAGTCGTCGGCGTCGGGATCGAGGGCCACCACGCGGAAGCCCTGGTCGGCATAGGTCTGCACGAACTGCTCTTGGAGGTCTGGCAACTCCAGACCACAGACGGGTCAAAAGGTGGCGAAGTAGGCCAGCAGTGCGACCTCTCCCTCCAGCTCGTCGGATGACCACGAGGCCAGCGAGTGCACCTCCGTGGCCTCGGTGTAGGGCAGCGGGTCACCGACCCCCACCCCCTCCGCGTTGCCCACGACGTAGCCCTGCCGCAGCGGCTGTACGGGGTCATCGGTGAGCAGGTGGACCACGCCAGCAGCCTCCTCCTCCGACGACGCGCTGTACGTGATCGTCAGGTCGACGCGCCCGCCCGCGGCCACCTCCGCCTTGGACGGCTCGATCTGGAAGTCGGGATGGCCCACCCAGGCGTCGATGATCTGCAGGGGCGCCGTGCCGTGGTTGCGGACCGCCAGGTGGTAGGTGGCGCTCGAACCGGTGGGCACCGAGCCCATGCCCATGTAGTACACGTCTTCGGGGAGAACGACGTAGGGCGCGGTGCGCTCGGGATGCAGCCGGTAGGTATGAGGCGTCCACCAGTTCCCGATGAACACCTCGTCGCCCGCCAGATCGACCGCGAGGGTTCGTGCGGTGATGTCGGGGCGCTCGTTGCTCTCGTCGCCCGCGTAGACCTTGTCGATCTCCAGGCGGGCGGCCCCCAGCAGCGCCGGGGCGGTCGGGTCGGTGACATCGAACACCCGGGTGTCGTTCCACGCTGCGACCGCGACGCGCCCGGCATCGTAGGCCAGCCGTACGGCCGTGCCGTGGGTGTCGGTCGCGCTCACCAGGGTCGGGGACGCCGGGTCCGAGATGTCGACGATGACCAGGCCCGCACCGCCCCCCGCGATGTAAGCCAGGTCACCGTCGATCGTCAGATCACGGTCGACGCCCCCGACGAAGAGATGCCCCAGCTCCACGATGGCGTTGGGGTCGGCGACGTCGAGGATGAACAGCCCCAGTTGCTCGTCGAGCACGTAGGCGGTGGTTCCTACGACGTCGATGTCGTACGCGTTGGGCACCAGGGTGTCGTCGCCCCCTACCCGCACCATCGTCTGGGTCGAGGTGTCGCGCTCGTACACACCGATGCCATCGGCGTGCAGGGCGACGTAGACCCTCCCGCCCTCGGCATCGAGCCCCTCGTAGCTGACCCCTTCCTCTTGCAGGGGTGGGTGCTGCACAGGAGCGTAGAACGGCTCGTTGTTGTCGACGTCTTTCGGGTCGAACGTCGTGGCCAGATCGACCACCGACAGGTGCGGCTGGAAGTCGTGGTTGCCACGGTGGCTGACGTACACGATGTCGGGGTTCGCATCGTCCCAGTCGAGGTGCAGGCACCCGGTCGCCCGGTCCACCGGAGAGTCGAGGTCCCACTCGAATCCCTGGGCGAGGTACTCGGGCCGGGTGGGGTCGGCCACGTCGACGACCCCGAAGGTGTAGCCGCAGTAGAAGAACCGTTGATCCGACTCACGGTACCGGAGCTCGTCGACGTGCATGTGGTCTTCGAGCACGCCATGGGTTCCGACGGCACCGCGGTCGTCGAACACCTGCGCGAGGTGCTGAAGCACCGGAGAATAGCGTCCCGGTCCCCCCGTCGACGGCACCGGCTGGGGGACGGTGACCGTGCGGGGAGCCGGGAGGGTCTGGGTGACCGTTCGTGTGTGCACGGCGGGCTCGGGCTCGGTGCCGGATCGGCAGGCGGCCAGCGCGATCAGCAACCACCCCGCCGAGGCGGGAAGCGGGTGGGTCATCATGCACTCCTGTGCGGTCGTTCACGCTGTGGGTGCCGCCCACCGATCCCTTGGAGCCGCGATTTGTTCCGATAGGCCCCATCCGATTCACCGATAGGGCCGCAGACCTCCTGTGGGACTCACCCCTCGACCGATTCGCCCCCCCGAACACGGGTCGTCGCCGGGGGCCGCGTCGACCGCAGCGCCCCCAGGAACGCCTCGACCCCGCCCGCCGAGGAGGGGGCCTCGGCATGCAAGGCCACCAGGTGACGCACGACCGGCGTGCCGGGCCACGAGATCTCCTCCAGTCGCCCCTCCGCCACGTCGTCGGCGACGGTCCCGGTGGACAGCAGGCCGATGCCCGCACCCTCCACGACGGCTCGTCGCGCCGCCCACGACGACGGAACCTCGACAGCACAGGTCGCGCCGGCGGGCAGCGGTAGCCCCAGCGGCGGCGGGCACGACACGAAGCGATCCGAGACGCGGTCGGGGGCCCCGTACACGCGAGCCTCCAGGTGGCCCAGCTCACAGCGGATGAGGTCGCCAGGCGCCTCGGCGACCAACACCAGGGCCACGTGGACATCCCCTGCGCGCACGGCCGCCACCGCCCGCCCCGCCGACATGGCCCGTACCGTCACCTGAAGGTGGGGGCAGGGCAGGCACAGCGCCGCGAGCGCCCTCGGGAGCGCAGCCTCGATGGCGGGCGGCTCGGCGGCCACCACCACCGGGCCCGACGAGCCGGCGTCACCCCCCTGCACTTCCCGCACCGCCTCCCGCTGCAGGTGGAGGATCCGGGTGGCGTACGTGACCAGCACCTCGCCCGCGGCGGTCGGGGCGACCCGCGGCTCGCGATGCAGCAAGCGGGTCTGCAGGTAGTCCTCCAGCGAGCGGATGTGGCTGCTGACGGTGGACTGGCTGACGTGCACCCCGCGAGCGGCGGCAGAGAAGCTGCCTTCGGCGACGACAGCCAGGAACGTGCGCAGGTGGTCTTGGTTCATGTGAGCGTGGTGTCGCCACGCGTCAGCAGGGATCCAGCGAACCGGGCCGTCCCCCCTACAAAGGCGGTGACACAGCGCGCCCGGGTGCGTGCCCCCAACGTGCTACAGCCCTCGCATCACCCGTGTCGCACGCACCGGGAGCCCGAATGATCCGTTGGACCCCACTGATCGCTGCCGCCCTGGCCTGCAGCGGCTCCGCCAAAGACGGCGAGCCCGCCACCGACAGCCCCTCCACGCCGACCACGCCCGACACCGGTGGAGGCCCCACCACCGACAGCGGCACCACCGTCCCGGCGGAGGCGCGGGTCGACGAGGTGCAGAATGCCTACGACCACGTCGTCACGGTGCAGCGCGTCCCGGGCACCGCAGCGGCCGTGGCCGTGGGCTGCGACGCGGGCGGCGACGAGCAGCTGCTGTGGGAGTTCCCCGCAGGCGACGTCCCCCTCGTTCTGGTCGGGCTGCTCGGCGACACACCCTACGACTGCACGCTGGTCGACCTCGACAGCGACGTGCGCACCCCCTTCAGCCTGCGCATGCGGGCCAACGATGCCCCCGCCGCCACCGTCGAGCGGCACGCCACCCTCACCCCCTCCAGCGAGCCCTACCTGCTCGTCAACACCAACGAGCAGTGCCTCGACGCCCTGACCCCCACCCTCCGCCTGTACGACCTCGACGGCCGCCCGCGCTGGGCGCACCACCTCGCCTTCGACGTGAACCTCGCGACCGAGGCGCGCTACCACGGCGACGGCCTCGTCGTGTGGGGGGGCGGCTACACCGACCGCTTCGCCCTGCAGTACCTGCAGCTCGATCACACCGTGCTCGAGACGCTGGGTGCCGAGGTCGCCCCCGACGCCACGATGTTCCACCACGACGGCAAGCTGCTCGACGACGGCACCGAGCTGATGCTGGCCGAGACCTACAACACCGACGGCCACACCACCTGGCTGGGGTGGCGGGCCATTGGCCGAGGGGGCAGCTGGAGCGGCGAGCTCGACAGCCAGGTGCTCTTCGACGCCGGGCTGCTGCCGACCGGCGGGCCCGACGAAGACGCCTACCACGCCAACTGGGTCGATCTGGTCGACGGCGTGCTGTACGTCAGCCAGTGCTTCACCGACGAGATCCTGGCCCTCGACCCCACCACCGGTGCCCTGCACTGGCGCATCGGCCCGGGCCCCGACAGCCTGCAGCTCGTCGACGCGGCGGGCGCGCCCCTCGCCGACGACGCCTGGCCCCAGTGCCAGCACGGCCTGGAAGTCATCGGCGACCAGCTGCTCGTGTACGACAATGGCCGCTACCCCGACCGCGACTTCAGCCGCGCCATGAGCCTGCGGGTCGACCCGAGCGGGGGCACGGCCACGGTCGAGTGGGTCTACGACGAGCCCGAGTGGTTCGACAATGCGATGGGCGACATCGACGACCTCGGCGGCGGCCGCGCCCTCATCCACATGGCCCACGTCGAGTGCTGGGGCTTGTTCCCCGACCAGACCACCACGGTCGAGCTCGACACCGCGTCGCAGCAGGTCGTGTGGCGCATGGCCTTCGACGACCCCTACGTGGCCAGCTACCGCGCCGAGCGCATCGACGCCTGCGACGCCATCCCCCACGCCACCTACTGCCCGGGGGTGGCCGAGCGCCTCGGCGAGCTCGGGCTGTAGGGGCCTGCTGCCGATGGCTGGGCCTGATCGGCTACTCGGGCGGCCACGACAGCATCACGCTCCGCGGCACCTTTGGCCGCCCCACCTTCAGGTAGGGATGCCCGGTCGCAGCATGGCAGCTCGAGCACGCCTTGGTGAGGGCGTCGTAGGCCTCGGGCACCCCCTCCCCCTTCTTCATGGCCGCCTCGAGGGACTCGATGGCGCCGCCCTCGCCGAGCACGACCTTCAGGTGCGGCGCCAGCGCCACCTCGTTGTGGGTGACGTGATGCTCCTGCACGTCTTCGAAGGCCTCCTCGAGCTCGTGCACGAAGTAGTTGGCGAGGGGCAGGTTGCCGGCGTCGAGCGCGAACCACAGGTCGGCCGCGAGGTCTTGGACCCGGCTCATCGTCACGCCGAGGCTCGGGCCCTCCCCTTCCGAGGGGGAGGCACCGGCGGGGGCAGCGACGAGGGCAAGGGCGAGGATCCAGACGCGCATGTGGGCCTCCGAGGGGGGATGCAGCAGCAGGGAGCGCTCTTATCCCACCGCAACGCTTTCGGCGGGCCTTGCCACCACCCTGCTCAGCCTATAGAGCGGGCTGTCTGCCCATCTCAGGGCTCCAGCATCTACGAGGTCCATCATGAAGGTCGCCCACTCGCTCCGCAGCCTCAAGAAGCGCCACAAGGACTGTCAGGTCGTGCGTCGTCGGGGTCGTGTCTACGTCATCTGCAAGAGCAACCCCCGCTTCAAGGCGCGCCAGGGTTCTGCCAAGAAGAAGTGAGCCCCCACGGCTCCCACGGCCCGGCTACACTTCGCTGAGCCATGGCTTCTACGCAGACCTTCATGCAGCTGCCGCCCGAGCTGGGCGGGCTCCGCTTCGGCCCCTTCGATCAATGGATCCAGGTGGGTTCTGATCCGAAGCGGAATCAGATTGTGTTGGATCCCGCACACGGGATCTTTCCGTCGCACTGCACCATCGGCTTGATGCCCGACCGCCGCTACTCGGTGACGCCGGGCTCGCCCGAGTGCAAGGTGTTCCTGATGCCCCAGGGGCAGTCGCAGGTGTGGCCGGTCACGAGCCCCGTGCAGGCTGGCTCGGGCGACATGGTCATCTTCGGCACCCCGAGCGGCCCCCGCTTCCAGATCCTGCAGCAGGGCCCCGCGGGTGCCGCCCCGTCGGCCCAGCAGATCGTCGCCTCCGCCCGCCAGACCGGGGGCGAGAAGGGCTTCGTCGAGGGCGTCACCAACCTGTTCGATGCGATGTTCCGGCCGTCGACGAAGGGCGGAATCCAGGGCGAGGTGCAGCGGCGTGCCCAGGCGCAGATGCTGGCGGGCGCCGGGCCGATGCGGAACGTCTACGTGTTCTGGTCACGCTTCCGAACGGGGTCCTTCAACAACCCGTACTACGTGGTGGCAGCCATCTCCGCGATCATCGGGCTCATCGGCACCGGCTCGGTCAGCTGCACCGGCATCCTGGTGGCGGTGTGGTCGGCGCTGGGTCTGACGTGGTAGGAGCCCTCCCCTGGAGGATCCTGTGCCCCGAACCCCCGTAGAGCTCTTCGGCGCGTCGCTGACCGCCATCGCCCTCGCCACCATCATCGGCCTCGTCGCCTGCGGCACCGAGGAGGCCGAGACGCCGGCGCCCGAGCCCACCAAGGAAGAGGTCAAGCCCCCAGCAAAGGCCGACAAGAAGGCCAAGCGCCCGGAGCCCGCACCCGCGCGGCCCGTGCCCGAGGCGCCGCAGGCCCGCCCCGCCGAGGTCACCAAGACCGCGTCGGGGCTGGAGTTCTTCGACCTGGAGGTCGGCACCGGCGACAGCCCGGAGCAGGGCGCCAACGTCGTCGTCGAGTACACCGGCTGGCTCGAAGACGGCACGATGTTCGACAGCAGCTTCAAGCGAACCGACCCGTTCACCTTCCCCCTCGGCCAGGGCAAGGTCATCAAGGGGTGGGACGAAGGCGTCGCCAGCATGAAGGTCGGCGGCAAGCGCCAGCTGATCATCCCTGGAAAGCTGGCCTACGGCGAGCGGGGCCGCCCCGGCCGCATCCCCCCCGACGCGACGCTGATCTTCGAGGTCGAGCTGAAGAACATCCTGTCAGTGCCCGAGGCGCCGCAGAAGGTGGCCTCCTACGAGTCCACCGAGAGCGGGCTGAAGTTCCACGACTTCGAGGTCGGCACCGGAGAGTCCCCCAACGAGGGCCAGCGCGTCAGCGTGCACTACACGGGGTGGACGACCGACGGCAAGCGCTTCGACAGCTCGCTGGAGCGCGGCCGCCCCATCGACTTCCCCCTCGGTCAGGGGCGGGTCATCAAGGGCTGGGACGAAGGCATCGCCACGATGAAGGTCGGGGGCAAGCGTCAGCTCTACATTCCCTACGACCTCGCCTACGGAGACAAGGGCCGTCCGCCGGTGATTCCAGCCAAGGCCGACCTGATCTTCGAGGTCGAGCTGGTCGGAATCCAGTAGGCTTGCCGGCATGACCCCACTGCTCCTCGCTCTCGCTCTGCCCCCGGCTCATGCAGCCGACCCGGTCAACCCCTTCAAGGAGGCTGACGAGAGCGAGCTGTTTCGGTTCGAGGAGCAGCTGGTCACCGTCGCTTCGCGCTACGCCCAGACGGTGCGCAAGGCACCGTCCATCGTCGAGGTGGTCACCGCCGAGCAGATCCGTCAGCGCGGCTACCGCACCATCTCGGATGTGCTGCGCGACCTGCCCGGCATCTACATGTGGAAGAGCCCCGAGGGTCGCGACCTGGCCGCCTTCCGCGGCGTGCTGTCGGCCGACAACAACAAGGTGCTGGTGCTGGTCGACGGCCAGCCCTGGTACGACGGCGTGTACACCCACGGGTTCACCGGCGACTACTTCCCCCTCAGCCACGTGCGGCAGATCGAGGTCATCAAGGGTCCGGGGTCGGCCATCTACGGCACCAACGCCTTCACCGGCGTCATCAACATCGTCACCTTCGATGGCAGCGACCTGGAGGGGGGCCGCGTCCGCATCCAGGCGGGGTCCCACGGCCGCTCCGATGTGACGGCCACCGCCGGCGGCACCGGCAAGGCCGGGCGCTTCGACACCTCGATCATGGCGTATGCCCGCGTCTTCGGCCTCATGGGCCAGGGCCTCACGGTCAATCCCGAGGGCGATGTCGACATCCCCGACACCGACCCGAAGAAGTCGATCAACGTCGGCGGCAAGCTCGAGTTCGCCGGTCTGCGCTTGCAGATGCACCACGTCGACTACCAGCACACCTACCTGGTCAACGGCCGGGAAGACCCCTACCAGGCGCTGGCCCGCACCCTCGACAGCTTCGACCTCGGCTACAAGAACACGTTCATGGATGCCCGCTACGATCTGGCCATCGGCCGCGATCTGACGGTCACGCCCTACCTGTCGTCGCAGTACCACGACAACCCGTCGTCCTACTTCTACGGCGGGTCCATCTCGGTCGACCCCGACACCCTCGAGGCCAGCCAGTTCCTGGTCACCGTCGACGCCGAGAAGATCACCCGGCGATGGGCCACCGGCCTCGACTTCGAGGCACGGCCCGGCATCGACCACGTCGTCGTCGGTGGTGCTGGCGTCGAGAACACCGAGGTCTTGCGGTTCTTCGACCAGGCCCACCCCTACGGTGGCGACCCCTACATCCAGAACGGCTTCGCGATCATCGACGACTGCGGCCAGGTCGCGGGGCTCTACAACAACGCCGAAGACTGCGCCAACCCCAGCATCCGCAACCTGTTCGCCTACTCGCAGTACACCTGGACGGTCCTGCCCAGCCTCGAGCTCACCGGTGGCGCCCGCGTCGACAAGCGCATTCCCGTCAACGACGGCGAGCAGGCCGACGACGGCACCTTCGTGTTGAGCGTCTCGCCGCGGGTGGGCATCCTGCTGGTCCCCAGCGACCGGGTCACGGCCAAGGTGCTCTACGGGCGAGCCTTCCGGGCCCCCAACGTGCGCGAGCTGCTGGTCATCGCCGAGCAAGACGACGACGGCCAGTACGAGTTCTCCAGCGGCAACATCAACCTGCTGCCCGAGAACATCCACACCGTGGAGTCGGAGCTCGTGGCCGAGGTCGTCGACGGCCTCGAGCTGCGAGCCGATGGGTCGTACAGCCAGCTCAACAACGAGATCGACAAGGTCTCGCCGGGCATCTACTGCAACGTGCCCGGAGCGCTGCGCATCGTGGGGGCCGAGGCGGGGGCCGACGCCACCTTCGGCCCCGCCTCGTTGGCCGCCACCTACGCGCTCACCCTCGCCAGCTACGCCGACGAGACCGAGCTCGATCCCGATGTCTGCGACTTCCCGTGGGCCGAGCCCTACGGCGGCCGCACGCAGTACGAGTTCCCCCCCCACATGGTGAAGGGGCGGGCCGGGCTGGCCCTCACCGACCAGCTGTCCACTTGGCTGCTCGCCGAGGTGTACGGCGAGCGCCCGCGGCAGGAGTGGGCCCCCGACGTGCCCGACCGCGGCGACGGCGAGGCCTTCGCCCTGCTCCACCTGGGCCTGACCTTCGACGACATCGGGAAGAACGGGCAGTTCCGGGTGGGCGCCAGCGTGCGCAACCTCACCGATGCCCGCTGGAACTACGGCGTCTACCGCGACGACGCGAACGACCCCGACGTGATCCTGCCGAACAACGGCGAGGTCCGGAAGATCCTGTTCGACGTCGAGGCCATCTTCTAGCGCTACTTGGCCGCGTGGCTCACCGCCGCGTACAGCGGAGCTCGGCACACGAAGCGCGTCCCCTGCCCTTCGACCGAGTGGACCTCGATCACGCCGCCCAGCTCCTCGACGACCTGTCGAACCGCCGCCGACCCGGCACCTCGGCCCGACACCTCCGTGGCGACCATCTTGGTCGTCAGCCCATCACAGAACAACGCCGCGACCCGTTCCGCGTGGGTCGTGTGGGGAATCCCGGCGCGAGCCGCTGCGGCCTCGACGGCCGCCCAGTCGATGCCACGACCATCATCGGTGACGCCGATCTCGACCTGGCCGTCGGCAGACAGCTCTACCCCCAGGCGCAGGACGCCGACCACAGGCTTGCCCGCTGCCTCACGCTCTGCTGGGCTCTCGAGCCCGTGGTCGACCGCGTTGCGTACCAGATGCGGAAGCACCGCAAACAGGGGAGCCCATCTGCGTGGGGGTAGGCGGACGCCCCCCCCTTCGCACACCACATCCACCACCCTGCCCAGCCGTTCGGCCAGCTCCGTCGTCGCATCGGCCATCCGCTCCAGCGCGTGACCTGCTGGCTCCTCGCGAAGCGACGCGACGATGGCCTCGATCTCGTTGTAGGCACGGTGCTCCGCGACAGCGACCTGCAGCTGGTCGAGATCCGTGGCGCGAACGTGAACGTGGTCTCTCGAGCCGAGGAAGCTCCGCACACGGTCGATGACCCGATGCCACTTGGTAGACACCGCGTCCAGATCCGACCGTGTCGGCCCCTCTCCCGTCTCGGTACAGCGGTCTTCGACCGCGTGCACGAGCTGCGCCAAGCTCGTCAGCCCGAACAGCCCGCAGTTCCCCTTGATGGTGTGCAGGTTCCGGAGGGCGACGACGCGGGGCAGCTCACCCTCGAGGTCGGCGACGAGGCCGTCGAGCTCGTCGACGAACAAGGTCACGCCAGCGCGGTCGGTAGCGAGCAGCTGTACCAGACGGGCTGTCTCCCGCTCGGCCTCTTCCGCCGCCTGCCGAGCCAGCGTCTCACTTCGATCGGTGAGGATGACCAGGTAGCGCCCGGCACGCGCCATCGGCCGCACCTCCATTGACAGCGCGCGCCCGCCCGCCTCCAGGGCCTGGGGAAGCTGCGCGAGGTTCACCTCCTCCGAGAACACGCCGTCCTGAAGCGACTCCAGCCCTAGCTCGAGCCACGCAGCGAAGGCCGGATCCGCCTGGGCTGCCCACGCGACGAGCCCGCCTTCGGCCGGTCGCTCCCCCAGCCAGCGCTCCACGACCGCGGAGCACTCGCCCCCAACCGCCCCCGTGGCATCGATGGAAAGAAAGCCCTGGTCGGCGTGATCGAGGAGCTGACGCGTCTCGGCGCGGCGTGCCTCCAGGCGGTGGTGTGCACGAAGCCGCGCGGACTCGAACACCGAGGCGAGCCACATGCTGAACACGGTGGCACCGACCCGCGAGGCGATGAACACCACGACAGGGCCCAGCTCCTCGGGCCAGCCGGACTGGGTCGACTGGTAGCCGAGCACACCATGTGCCACGACCACTCCCAGGATCCAGGGCATGGCACCGCGGGTGCCCAGCACCAGCACCATCACGAAGGAGGAGGCCGGGAGCCACCCTGCAGGAGAGGAGGCCAGGCCGCCCTTGGCCGCTGCCGCTGCCGTGAGCACCACCAGCGTGTTGGCGATGAACAGGTGGGCGCCCAGCGATGGGCGCGGCGCGTACCGGGTCAGCAGCGGCACCAGCATCATCAGCGGAACGAAGGCGCCGAGGGCCAGGGCGGCGGTGGGGTTGGAGGCCAGATTGACCACGCTGAACATGGCGAGGAACACCCCGCCCGACAGCGAGAACCACACCGCGAAGGACAGCCTTCGATGGGCGTCTTCGCTCACGCCACGCGGAATCCATCTCTCGACATGCTCGACCAATCGTTCGTACAAGGCCATAGGTAGCTCCGTTCCAACTCCTCGGCCTTCGCCGCGCATTCTGAAGCTCGGCCCGCCACTGTAAGAATCGCCTGCCCCGGCCGTACGACAGGGGAACCAGCCGCGACCGCGGTGGTCGGAGTCTCCATGGTTGTCACGGTTCTCACCACCATCGACGGCTGGCTCGCCCGCAGTCGCCCCCTGTGGGGCTGGCTCGGGCAGGTCGGCCTGGTGGTGCTGGGCGTGCACCTGGCGGCCGACCACCTCGACGACGGGCTGGCGCTGGCCTTGTCGTCCGTGGCCCTGCCCTGGCCCGACCCCGACACGCCGCGGTGGGTAGGCACCTGGGTGGCGGTGGCCGTCGAGCTGGCCACGGCGGCGTGGGCCCTCCGCGCCCAGATGCGCACCGCGGGGAGAGAGCCTGTCCAGGGCGCGGCAGGCTGGCGTGACCGGCTGTCGGTACACAACGTCATCGCGCCTCTGGCCTGGCTGCCCATGGCCCTCGCAGGCACCTGGGTCGTGGTGATGGCGGTGGAGGACGCGGCGGCTGCCTGGGCACCGCCGCTGGCGACGCCGCTTGCCTGGGGCGTAGGCGTGCTCGTCGCCTGGCGCGTGGGCTTCGCCGGCCTCGCAGCGCTGATCCGGCGCGCTCCACCTCCTGGGCGCCGCACCGAGGGCTGGCTCACCGCGCTGCTCGTGCTGCCGGTGGCGGCCCTGGCCCTCCGCCACGGGCTGCCGGTGTGGGGGTGGCTGCCATGAGCTCCCTGTCCGACTTCCTCGCGCAGCCCTCGCCCAGCCGAAAGCGAGGTCCCAGCCCCCGTGGCGGGGTGATCGACCTGCTCCTCGTCGTGGGCATCTGCCTCGCTGTGATCGGGCGCACGCCGGTGGGCAGCCTCGCGTGGTGGGCCGGGCAGCGAATCCAGGGGAGCCCGGTGCCGATCCCGAGCCTCACCGCCACCTTCTCCCACGGCATGCTCGCTCCGCCGAGCGTTCCCCTGGGCCCTCTCCCCGACGAGGTCCTCGACGAGGGCCAGCTGCCCGAGCCCTTCCGCTCGGCTCTGCGGGCGGCCCTGGCCGATGGCTTCCCCGAGGGCCTGGCCGGTCGGCTCGCCACCGAGGGCGCCACGGCCGATGCCGATGCCGCCCTGCAGGCGGTCGACGAGCTGTACGACGGCGATGCCGCCTATGCCGTCGAGGCGCTCGTGGTCGGCGCCGAGCTGGTCGCGCGCGCTACCGCACGGGCCCGGGCCGCGGGGGCGGAGTCCCCCACCACCTACCAGGGCCATCGCATCTACCTGCCCAATGCCGTCCGCGCCGACGCCGACCGAGTGGTCGGCGGCACCCTCGCGGTCGCCAGGGTCCTCGATCTCCGCTGGCCCGTCGCCGCGGGCTTCCGCATCACCAGCCCCTACGGCTACCGGGTGCACCCGGTGCTCAAGACCCGCAAGCTGCACAACGGCATCGACATCGGCACGCCGGTCGGCACCGAGGTGGTCGCCCCCCAGGCCGGCACGGTCCACGTCGCGGCCACCAACCCCACGAGCGGCCACTACCTCATCATCGACCATGGCCACGGGGTGCGCACCTCGTACTGCCACCTGTCGGAGCACGTCGCGGCACAGGGCGACGAGGTCGATGCGGGCCAGCTCATCGCCAAGACGGGCAACACCGGCCGGAGCACCGGGCCCCACCTGCACTACATCGTGCGCATCGGCGGCGACACCATCGATCCCCTGCGGTTCGTCACACCTGAGTAGGCGCGGCCATCAGGGCATCGCATCCGACAGGGCCAGCTTCGCGGCTTCCTCCGAGAAGCCGAGGCCATACACCTCGTGCTCGCCATCGAAGGCCACCGCGGCGTACAGCGGCATGACGCCACCATCGAGGCGGACGACCTGGCCCCCGTTGTCGAGACGCTCCAGCGGCTGCGGATCGACGGTGTACAGCTCGTTGAGCGGAGGGGGCAGCAAGCCGGTGATGGCGCCCAGGCGCACGATCCCGGTGGCCGCGTCGGCATTGCTGTAGGCCCGCACCCCCGGCACCGCGCTCAGCGCCTTGTTCGTGCGGTAGCCCTTCGGTGGGGCGTAGCCGGGGTCGGCCAGCTCCTCGGGCCACCCCTCGACGCGGGCGGCGGCGTCACGCGGGTTCGCGACGACCTCGAGCAGCGTCTGGGCTCGCGGGTCGTCGTCGAGGGCCCGCGCGTCGCGAAGCGGATCCGACGACCCGGTGACCAGCCCGTACTCCATGCGCACCGACTGCGCGAGGAGCTGGCTCGCGGCGGCACTGTCGAGCTCTTTTCGGAGGACCGTGCTGTACTGCCGACCCGCCGTAGCAGCGAAGGCCAGGGCCCAGCCTTCTTTCCACTGGTAGGCCTGAGCGAGGGCCATGCCATCACGAGCGCCCGCGTCGAGCTGGCCGGCATCGATCCGCATCTGGGCCCGCATGGCGAGCATGCGCGGGTCGCCCGCCACCTCTTGCTCCGCCACGTCGAGGAGCCCCAGCAGCGCCTCTTCCGGGGCCATGCCCATGCGCTCCTCCAGGCTCGGGGGCCAGGGGCTCACCAGCGCCTCGTTCGCTCTGCCCGCTCCCAGCTCTGCCAGCTCCTGGTCGACGAGCAGTGTGCCCAGCGTCGCCAGCCACCGCGCACGAGCCGCGTCGTCGGGGGACAGATCCGAGGCGCGCCGAGCCGCATACGCCGCCGTGCCCAGGTCGCTGGCGGCCAGCGCTCGCTCGGAGGCTCCGTGCCACAGGTCGGGGCGGTCGTTTGCGATGCGCGCGGCCGTCAGCGCGTAGGTGAGGGCTGCATCCCGGGCACCGACCTCGGCCGTGGCCCGCGCCGCGAAGTCGATGACCTCGGGGTTGGCCGGTGCCGCCCGAACCGCCGCCTCGATCTGCAGGGTGACCTCGTCGCGCGGCAGCCCGGCCTTGGCCGCGGCGAGGGCTCGCATCGCGTCGACCTTTGGGCCCCCTGCGCCCAGGCCGGACACCTTGTCGAGCATCGCCTCCGCGGCCGCCGTCTCCCCCCGCTCCAGTGCCAGCTCGGCCTGCCGGAACAGCACCCGTGGGTCGTCGGCCCCCGCCGCCCCAGCCGCATCGGCCAGCAGCTCGGCCGGGTCTCGCCAGGCCTCGGCGCCCTCGGGGTCGTCGGTGGGGGCCTCGGCGGGCTGCAGCCGCTCGGCAAGCAGCAGCGCACGGGCCCGCACATCGGGGTCGGTGGCGCTGTGCAGCGGCACGCTCGCCAGCCACGCCTCCCGCAGCCTCCCGGCCACCTCGAGGCCCTCGACCACCTGGATGAGCAGCCCCTGGTCTTCGTCCGCGACGACCTCCATCGCCTCGAAGGGCCGCATGTCGCCTGGCTGCGCGAAGTAGACCACCCCCTCCAGCAGGGGCTCGAAGCCGACCTGCACCGCCGCCTTCTTCAGCGTCTTGGCCGCCTTCTTCTCGTTGCCCTCCGCCCACCACAGCTGGGCGGTCAGCACCGCCTTCTCGGCGGCATCGAGCTGCGGGCTGGCAGCGATGCCCTGCAGCGTCGCCTTGCTGGCTGGCGTGAACAGCAGCAGCTCCACCCCTTCCTTGGCCTGTGCCTCCAGGAAGGAAGCCGCGGCGGCGTCGACCGCGGGGGAGGTCTGCCGGTAGGGCCGCTGAACCTCGGCCGTGACCACGGCGCGCGGGCCCTCTCGACCGTAGGTGCGCGCGACCAGCGCCTCGGGCTGGAAGGCCGACGGAGCCAGGCGGCTGGCGAGGATGGTGACGGTGGACGGCGGCGTGACCGAGACCTGCTCGATGACCTGGACCCGGGGCGGGAGCCAAGCGGCCAGCGCCGAAGCCAGGGTGGGGGCGATGCGCCCGCGAAGCCCGTAGTCCACCTGCTCCAGAGCGCTCGGATCGAAGCCCGACAGCGTGATGCGCAGGTCGTCGCGGGTGCGCCGGTCGCCCGACACCTTGACCTCCAGCCGCTCGGCATCGGGACGCGACTGACGGACCAGCCGCAGGAAGGCCTCTCGCTGCTCGGCCTCGTCGAGGGGGGCGAGGAGCTGGCGGAGGTACTCGGTGGCGGCGCCGGTGCTCGACACACTGGCAGACCAGGTGGCGGAGCCGTCGCCCGACAGGTTGAGGGCCGTGGACACCGTGACCGCACCATCGACGATGCCTCGCTCGGGCAGGGCCAGCGGCATCTGCCCGGGCACCCACACCGTGGCCCCGAGCATGCTGGCCGGCCGTGCGGGAACCGCCGCACGCTCGGCCGAGGGGTCGACATAGATCAACCCTCGGTCGGTCTGCACCACCACCATCGGCCGCGGGAGCAGCGCGGGCGCCGGCACAGTCACCGGGAACGCCTCGTCGGTCGACGGGCGGAACATCCCCGGGGTGGCCTTCATCCCGGCGATGCGCAGCAACGACAGCACCAGCATCGCGCGATCGACCGCCCTGCCCGACCGTGCCTCCGCCACCTCGACCGCCGACCGTGCATCCTCCCAGGTGCCCATCGGGCCCGGCTCGAGGGCCACGCGCTCGAAGGCGCGCTCCACGATGCCTGCGACGCCGAGGCCCTCGATGTCGCCCGCCACGTCGCGCCCCAGCTCGTTCTTCGAGGCCATCCGCTTGTCGACCGAGCGAATGGTCGCCGCCGAGGCCTCTTCCCAGTCTGCGTAGGTGGACCACGCGGCCCGGCTGACCTCGCCCTCGGCTACGTCGCGCCACTGCATGGTGACCGTGCGCCGCGAGCTGCGGATGTCGTAGTCGGGCGTGGCGCCAGGGTCGGCCCACACCGTGAGGGGCACCCAACCAGGCGCCGAGACCTTCAGCGACGCCTCTTCCACGGGCAGGTCGGGGGCCGACTGCAGCCAGCCCGAGTGGCTCCCCCTGCCCCCCTTGTGAGTCATCTCCAGGGTGAAGGTGTCGCCCGCAGCCACGTCGGGCGGCACGACGAACACGTCTTCGAGCACCATCGCCCCCCCGTCGGCGGCGCCATCGAGGCCCGCAGGCGCCAGCAGACCCGCCACACAGGCCTCGGGCTCGTCGATCCGCACCACCCAGGTGATGCGCTCGGTGAGGCGCCGCCCCCCGTCGACCGTGACAGAGACATCGTGTTGGAGCACGGTCGCGGGCGCTGCGATGGCAGCGGGCGACCCCAGCAGGGCGAGGACGAGGGTGATCATGGCGGAAGCGTACTCTGCACTGGCATTGCCATGTCAATAGTAACCCTCATGCACAACATGAGATAGGCTTCCGCGACGGAGGACGTATGACCCTGTGGCTCGCACTGACCGGCCTCGCCGCCGCCCAGACCTGGCCCGCTGACACCGACTGGTCCCAGCTCACCCTCGGTGGCTCCCTCATGACCGATGTGGAGGGGGACCACGGCGCCGCCGGTGTCGACGACTCCTCAGACCTGGTGTCCACGAGCGACGAAGCGGTGATCGCCTGGGCCGTCGACGACGTCGACCTGTTCCTGCGCCTGCAGGTGTTGCGCAGCCCGATCAACGGCCCCACCAGCTGGTTCGGCCCCACCCAGTATGTGTGGCTGCTCGATCTCGACGACGACGCCACCAGCGCCGAGGTCGGCCTGATGGTCGACGCCAACCCGGTGCCCACGGTGAAGTTCTACGAGGCCGAGGGCGACCTCGGTGACCTGTCCCTCAACTTCGTGCAGACGAGTGGGACCGACGCCGACGGCGCCGTGCGCACCGTCGGCAGCGGCTCGCAGCACTTCATCGACCTGCGCATCTCCCGCGCTGATGCCGCCGCGCTGGGCTGGACCGACGTGAGCCCGGTGCGGGTCGCGGGTGCGGTGGCCACCCCCAGCTACGTGCTGGGCTGGACCGACATCGCCGCCTGCGACGACCGCTTCTCCGGCTGCGACGTGCTCGCCGACGTGCTGTCCGACAGCTTCTACGTCGACGCAGACGAAGACGGGCTCCCACTGCCCGACGAAGACAGCCTGGGCACCGACCCCTTCGACGCCGACACCGATGACGACGGGCTGATCGACAGCCTCGACCATGATCTGGGCGACGTGTCCGACATCGACGGCGACGGCCTCATCGCCCCCCTCGACCCCGACAGCGACGGCGACGGCCTCCTCGACGGGCTGGAGGCCGGGGTCGACACCGTGCCGGCGGGCACCGACGTGAAGGCCGAGGGCTTCGCGCCCGACGCCGACCCGGCCACCACGACGTCCCCCTTCCTCGCCGACACCGACGGCGGCGGCCTCGACGACGGGCTGGAGGACTGGTCGGCCGACGGGGTGCAGGGCCTGTGGGAGACCGACCCCAACGACCCCAGCGACGATCTCGACACCGACGGCGACCTCATCCCCGACGTCTTCGATGGCCTCGACCCCAAGGGCGATGTCGACGACGTCGACAGCGACGGTGACGGCCACAGCGACGCCCTCGAGTACCTGTACGACACCGACGGCGACAACATCCCCGACTTCCTCGACGACGACAGCGACGGCGACGGCATTGCCGACATCGACGAGAGCGCCGACGACATCGACGGAGACGGCCTCGAGGGCTTCCGCGACACCGACAGCGACGGCGACGGCATCCCCGATGGAGTCGAGGGCCTCGACGACACCGATGGCGACGGCATCCCCAACCTCGAAGACACCGACAGCGACGGCGATGGCCTGCTCGACATCGACGAGGGCACCGGCGACGCCGACGGTGACGGCATCCCCGACTTCCTCGACGACGACAGCGACGCCGACGGCGACGGCATCCCCGACAGTGTGGAGGGCAGCGGCGACACCGACGGAGACGGCATTCCCGACTTCCTCGACACCGACGCCGACGGCGACGGCATCCCCGATGAGGTCGAGGGCGCGGGCGACTCCGACAACGACGGCACCCCCGACTTCCAAGACACCAACTCCGACGGCAGCGGCCTGCCCGACGCCGAGGAGGGAACCGGTGACGACGACTGCGACGGCATCCCCAACTTCCAGGACGCCGACGACGAAGACTCGTTCTGCGACACCGGGCTGACCACCCCCTCGACCTACCCCGGCACCGACGACCCCTTCATCGGCACCGACGACCGTGACCCCTTCTCCGCCCCCGGCCAGTTCACCGGCGGCGCGTGCAGTGTGGTCGGCTCGTCGTCCGCTGCTCCCGGGCTGCTGCTGTTCGCCCTCGCCTTCCTCCGTCGGCGCCGTCGCGCGGCGGTGGTCGCCCTGGCGCTACCCGGCGTAGCGTCCGCCCAGTCGGTCAACGCTCAGCGGCTCACCGCGAGCATCGACGGCGGCCGGCTCGTCAAGGTCGAGGACGGGCTGACCCACGAGCACGGCGACGCCGGCGTCGGGCTCGTGCTGTCCCACGCCGACGACCCCTTCGTGTACCGCACCGACGACGGTGAGGAGATCAAGGTGCTCGGCGCCGCCACCACCACCGAGCTGCTCGGGGCCTACAACCTCGGCGACCTCACGGTAGGGGCCGCCCTGCCCGTGCACCTGTACACCGACGGCTTCGCCAGCGACGCCCCCACCCACCTCGGCGATCTCCGGCTCACCGGCAAGGGGCGCATCGCGAACGTGGCCCTCGGCAGCGCGCTGAAGCTGCAGCCTGGCGTGGTCGTCGACCTGTCGCTGCCTACCGGCACCCAAGACGCGTGGATTGGCGCAGGCTCGGCCGTGGCCACCGGGCGAGCCATCGGCGCCCTGAGCACCGACGGGTGGATGGCCGCGGTGAACCTCGGTGCCCGCTCCGGCACCGGCAACACCCTCGGCGAGCTGCAGGTCAGCCCCGCCATCGTGTGGGGCTTCGGCACCGCCGTCGACGTGGTGGAGGGGACCTCCCTCGGCCTCGAGGTCGACGGCGAGGGCTGGGCTGGCAATGCCGATCTCCTCGGCGCCAACCCGGTGGAGTGGCTCGCCAACGTGCGGCAGACCTTCGGCGAGGTCCACCTTCGCGCCGGGGCCGGCACCGGCCTGTCCCGCGGCGTCGGCGCTCCCGACCTGCGACTGGTCGCGGGCATCATGTGGCATCCCGCAGCGAAGGACCCCGCGCCCGTGGTCGCGGCCTCTGAGCCTGCGCCCCCGCCCCCGCCCGCCGGCGGCACCGTGGTGGTGCGCGCCCAGGATCTCTCGGGTCGTCCCCTCAAGGCGGCCACGGTGCGCATCGTGGGCCAGACCGACGGCGCCGAGGCGGTCGGCCGCGACGGCGTGTTCGAGCGAGGCCTCGAGGCCGGCAGCTACGAAGTGACCGTGGCTGCGGACGGCTTCGCACCGGCGACGCGGACGCTGGCGGTCAGCGACGATCACACCGTCGACCTGGTCCTCATGCTGCGCCCCGACGAGCCCGTGGTCGTCGACACCGAGGCCAACCGCATCTTCCTCAAGGAGAAGATCTTCTTCGAGCTCGACAAGGCCGAGCTCAAGGTGAGCTCGCTGCAGGTGCTCGACCCGCTGGTCGAGGTGCTCCTGGGCGACCCCGATCTGCCGCGGGTGCGCATCGAGGGGCACACCGACACCACCGGCACCGACGCCCACAACCTCGAGCTGTCGCAGGACCGCGCGCAGAAGGTGCTCGACTACCTCGTGAGCCAGGGCGTGTCGGCGGAGCGGCTGGAGGCGAAGGGTTACGGAGAGAGCCGCCCGCTGCAGCAGGGCGACTCCGACGACGTGCACGCCACCAACCGGCGCGTCGAGTTCCACCTCCTCCCGGAGTAGCGCCCATGTCGACGCGCCTCGCCACCACGGTCCTCCTCGTGCGCGGAGGTCGCGACGACCTCGAGATCTTCATGGTGCAGCGCCACCGGCGCTCGGGCTTCCTTCCCAACGCCTGGGTCTTCCCCGGAGGCCGGGTCGACGAGGCCGACCACCTGGCTCCGACGCACCCGGCGGTGCGGGGCGGTGCCGAGGTCCTCGAGCAGCTGCAGGTGCCCCGTGAGCTGGGGCTGGCCCACGTCATCGCCGGGGTGCGGGAGACGTGGGAAGAAGTGGGGATCTGGCTGGGGGAGGAGGGCCCGGAGGCACGCCACCGGCTGGCGGTCGCGAAGGGCGAGGTCCCCCTCACCGACGTGCTGCCGAGCGGTGCGAGCATGCACCTCGACACGCTGCGGGCCTGGAGCTGGTGGGTCACTCCGGAGGCCGAGCCTCGGCGCTACGACACACGCTTCCTCATCGCACGTGCGGAGGAGGCCCACGGCCGCCACGACGACCACGAGACCGTCGACAGCCGGTGGGTCCGCCCCGCCGAGGCGCTGGCCCTCGGGGTGGAGGCCTTTCCCCTCGCTCCTCCCACGTGGTGGACGCTGCACGAGCTCGCCCAGGTAGGGACCGCCGCTGCGGCGTTCGAGGCAGCCGCAGCCCGTCCGGCGCGGCCCATCCAGCCCGTCATGCAGTTCGGCGACGCCGGTCTCACGTTGTTCCTGCCGGGGCACGCCGAGCACCCCGAGCCCGCCCACGAGGCCCTTCCGCACCGCATCACCTGGCACGACGGGGCGTGGGTGGGGTGGCGGAGCGGCCAGCGGGTCACCTAGGTCGAGCCCGACCCAGCGCTGCGGACCGCCTGCGCACGTCGCGGTCTGGCCGCAGGCCAGCGGGGGTGCCGGGGGCAGAGCACCCGTTGACCCGTAGCGGGATGCTCGGACCTGCCAGCCGGCCGCCAGCCAGCTCGACCTCCCCTCCGCCAGCACGACGCGCACCACGTCCACCCCAGCGCTGCGGACCGCCTGCGCACGTCGCGGTCTGGCCGCAGGCCAGCGGGGGTGCCGGGGGCAGAGCACCCGTTGACCCGTAGCGGGAAGGCCGGACCCGCCAGCCGTGGGGTCGCCGACTCGACCTCCGTCGAGCGGCCCTTCTCCGGTCGTGCCGACGCCACAGGTGGCAACCCCAACGCCTTCACGACGACGGCCGAGTCTACCCCTCCGACCTGGTGCTCGCTGTGCTGGTGGTCACGGCGCTGGACACAGCAAGCTTCGGGCTGCGAGGCTGCGACGCTGCGAGGCTGCGAGGCTGCGAGGCTGCGAGGCTGCGAGGCTGCGAGCTGCGAG
>CBDUIC010000119.1:0-22150 GCA_965367245.1 uncultured bacterium
GGAAGGTGACCGCGCTGTCGAACTGCAGCAGCCCGAAGGAGTTGCCCCCCGCGCCGCCGGTGCCTCCGGCCCCTTCACCGCCGTCGCCGCCGTCGCCGCCGCCGCCGGCAAACCCGGCCAGCACCGTGCTGCCGCCGCCGGCCACGCCCACACCACCGGGCTCGCCCAGCCCGCCGTCGCCGCCATTCCCGCCGTTGCCGCCGACGCCGCCGATGACCTCGGAGTTCAGCAGCGACAGGGTGCTGCGCAGGGCCTGCACCGCGATGCTCGCGCCGCCACTGTAGCCGCCTGCGCCGCCATCGCCGCCGCAGCCACCCGCGCCGCCACCGCCGCCCGATGCGCCCCGTTGCTCGTTGAAGAACGAGTCGGTGTAGCCGGCGCCGCCGCCGCCGCCGCCCTCGCCGGCGGTGCCCGCCGTGCCACCGGGATTCTGGAACGGTGTGTAGTAGACCCCGTTGAGGAAGCCGCCGGTGTCGCCGGACTGCACGGTGCCGGGCGCGCCGTTGCCGCCATCGTCACCCGGGCTGCCGTTGCGAATCGCCTGGCTGATGCCCGCCAGGCCCTCGTCGCCGCCCGCGCCGCCGTTGGTGAAGCCGTCTTCACCCGGCTGGCCGTCTTCTCCGCCGGTGGCGCACGACGCGGTGCCGCCGTCTCCGCCGTCGCCCCCGCTGGTATCGACCACGCCACAGGTGTGCGCCCCACCGGCGCCGCCGTTGCGCGAGCCCAGGTTGTCTCCGCACGAGCCGCCCTGGGCGATGCGCCCGGTGCTTCCCGCGGGGGCGCCCAGCTGGTCCTGGTCGGCGGCATCGTCGGTGTCGAGGGAGTCGGCCCCGTCGCCGCCGACGATGCGGCTGTTCTCGATGACCGCATCGCTGTCGGTCACCAACACGCCGTAGCTGGCCTTGCCGCGACCCTGGGCGTCGGTCTCGGTCACGTTCATCCCGACGATCTCGACGTTCTGGACGGTGATGCCCATGCGGTTGTCGATGCGCACGGCGAGGAACTGGTCGTCGAGGGCGGGCAGCCAGTTGCGCCCGTTGAGCACCGTCGCGGCCCCTCCGTCGAGGACATCCTCGCGGGCCCAGCTGGCGTCGTAGCCCCCGTAGACACCGACATCGTCGGTGGAGAAGTCGATGGCGCCGTAGTCGCCGGCCTGCACCAGGATCTGGTCGTCGCTGCCGGTGATGCGGGTCATGGCCTCGCGCAGGCTGGCGCAGGGAGCGTTCATGCTGCAGTCGAGGGAGGCGTCGTCGCCTGTGGGGGCGACGAAGCGAGCCTGGCTCTCGTCGCCGTCGATGCCGTCGCAGTTGCTGTCGACGAAGCCCATGTCGGGGAGGTCGGGGGCGAAGGGGAAGGTGGTGTCGACGGTGTCGTCGCAGTCGTCGTCGCGCTCGAACTCGCCGGGGTCGTAGCAGTCGACGTCGACGCTCTGGAGGGTGGAGCTGCCAGCAAAGCCGTCGCCATCGAGGTCGGCGTAGCACAGCTCGAAGCCGTCGCAGTCGTTGTCGATGGCGTCGGCGATGGTCTCGATGACGCCGGGGTTCACCACGTCATCGGCGTCGTTGCAGTCGCCGGGCGCCACCACCTCGGGGCACACCGAGCCGAGCACGGTGGAGACGAACGCGGGGTCGCCGTAGCCGTCGCCGTCGCCGTCGTCGAAGCACAGCTCGCTGCCGTCGCAGTCCTGGTCGACGTTGTCGTGGATGAGCTCGTAGGCCCCCGGGTAGGTGTCGACGTCGTTGTCGTTGCAGTCACCGTCGACCGGAGCCACATTGGCGCCCTGACAGATCAGCGACGCGGAGGGCGTGGTCGCGCTGCTTCCGAAGTCGTCGTTGTCGTCGTCGACGTAGCACAGCTCGAGGTTGTCGCAGTCGTTGTCGACCCCGTTGGCGGGCGTCTCGACGTTGCCTGGGAAGCGCTCGTTGTCGGTGTCGTCGCAGTCGAGCACGCGGGTCGCCAGGCCGGGCCCCGTGCAGGTGAGGTCGGAGCTGAGGGTCGTCTGGGCGACGCCCCAGGTGTCGTCGTCGCCGTCGATGTAGCAGAGCTCTTGGTTGTCGCAGTCCTGGTCGACGCCGTCGGCCGTCTGCTCCACCGCGCCGGGGTAGACGTTGGGGTTGTCGTCGGCGCAGTCGTTGAAGCTGCTGGCCAGACCTGCGCTGCTGCAGGTGAGGTCGGAGCTCTGGATGAGCTTCGCGACCCCCACGCCGTCGCCATCGCCGTCTTGGTAGCAGTCTTCGAGGCCGTCGCAGTTCTCGTCGTTGCCCGATGCCGCGATCTCGGTGGCGCCGGGGTAGGCGGCGTCGTCGGTGTCGTCGCAGTCGCCGCCGACCACCGCGTCGCTGGGCCCGTCGCAGTACAGGGAGCTGCCCGGACCGATGTTGTTGCCGAAGCTGTCGCCGTCGACATCGAGGTAGCAGTCGTCGACCTGATCGCAGTCCTGGTCGAAGCCGTCGACCGGGATCTCGGCGTTGCCGGGGAAGCGGGCGTCGTCGTCGTCGTCGCAGTCGCCGTCGCAGGTCGACACGCCGTCGCTGTCGGCGTCGGCCGGGTTGAGCAGCGGGTCTTCGTCGTCGCAGTCGCCGATGTCGAGGCTCTTGCAGGTCGGCTCGATGGAGCCCTCGCAGGTCTCGCCCTCGCAGTAGCAGTCGCCGTCGTCGTCGAAGGTGTCGCCGCCGACTTCGTCGCCGATGGTCACCTCGATCTGGTCGATGGCGCTGTTCCCGTCGTCGTCGACGACCTGGAACGACAGCTTCCAGCGACCGCTCGGCGCGTCGACCCAGTCGGTGTCGACCAGGCCCTGGCCATTGGGCGCACCCGACCAGATCTCCACGGGGGTGCCGCCAGTGGTCGGCTCGTAGAGGAAGTAGGTGAGCAGCGAGTCGGCGGCCTGGTTGGGGTCGGCGGCCGCGCCCACCAGGGGCACGGTGGTGCCGAAGGCGAACTCGTCGAGGTCGTTGGGGCTCTGCAGGGTGGCCGACGGCGCCTGGTCGACCTCGCTGACCTCGACGCTCACCGAGTCGGTGCCCTTCGCCCCGGCGGTGTCGATCGCCTCGAGGGTGAGGGTGTGGGTGCCGGCCACCAGGGTGCCCGACCACCGCACGATGCCGTCGCTGTCGGGGGTGAGCAGGTCGAGCTCACCGGACACCGACGACGACAAGGTGACCGTCTGCAGGTCGCTCAGGCCGTCGGTGTCGGAGACGGTGCCGACCATGTCGATGGTGTCGGCCGACGTGAAGGTGCTGCCTTCGTTGGGCGCGCTGATGGCGGCCTGGGGCGCGAGGTTCGGCGTGTCTTTGATGCTCACGTCGTTGCTGCACGACATCAGGATCGTGACCAGGAGAGGGAGAGGGGTCCGCATGCATCCATCCAGTACGTAGATGCCGAAGTAAAGCACGCAGGCGAGGCACTGTCATGAGGGGACCACCCTGGTGGGCCTACGGGTTTCCTACCCGCTGCCAGGTAGAGTCCTTCATTCGGAGGCTGCTGAGCGGCGCTCCGCCTTGTACATTCCTGCCGAACCACGGAGACGCACCATGAACCGGACCCTCCGAGCTGCCGCGTTGTTGCTCCTCGCGTATGCGCCGCTGGCCTCCGCCGGCAACCTGCGCACCCAGGTGCTCGACCTGCTCAATGCCTACGAAGACACCGCCACCGCCGAAGAGCTCAAGGCCCTCGGCCCGAAGGTCGATCAGGAGCTGATGCACATCGCCGACGACGATCACGTGCCCAGCTCACGCCGTAGCCGCGCCATCACGGCCCTCGGGTTCTTCCCGGGCGACGACGTGCGCGACTTCCTCGTCAGCCACACCGAGGCGGCCGACAAGGGCATCCTGCGGCGCAAGGCGGTGATGTCGCTGGCCGTCGCCTACGGGGAGGAGGCGGTTCCCACGGTCGCCAAGGCCCTCGCCGACGACGACGATCTGCTGCGGGTCGCGGCGGCGCAGGCCCTCGCCCTCATCGACGCCGAGGCCAGCACCACGGCGCTTCGTAGTCGGCTCGAGGTCGAGCAGAGCGCCGCGGTCAAGGAAGCCATCGACAAGGCCCTGGAGGCACGGTGAGCGTTTCACGGGTCTTGTTCGTTTCGGCCCTGTGGGCGCCGGCGCTGTGGATGGTCGCCTGCAACAAAGACGGAGACGCCGAGCCGGTCACCTGGGCGGATGTGCAGGGAGCCGACGAAGGGGAGCTGGTGCGCGACGACCTCGGCACGGCCCCCATCGGCGACACCGGCGGCTACATCGATCTCGACGTCGAGGTGCCCTCCGACGCGGTGAGCACCTCGGTGCACTGCGGCGGCTTCGGCGATCTGGCCCTGGGTGCGGTGTGGCAGCTCACCGACCCCGAGGGCACGGTCGTCTACGACGGCAACGCGCCCCTCGGCGGCGACTTCACCGCCTACGACTACCGCTCCGACTTCGTCGACGACGTGTCGGTGGCGCTGCTTCCCGTCACGCCCAAGCTCGGGCTCGGCCCCGGCACGTGGAAGGTGCAGTACTTCGTCGGCGCCGGCAGCAGCGGATCGGCCGACTGCGCAGCGGTGCACCGAACGGGGGGCACCTCGGATGCCTCCGAGGTGTGGGTCAACCTGGTCTTCGTCGGTCCCGACGGCCTCGACGCAGCCACGGCCATCGACGACGAGAACTTCCAGGAGGCTCTCGCGACCTTCGAGGCGGAGTGGGGGTCGGGCAACCTGACCCCTCAGTACAACTACATCGACTTCGACGGCGACAAGGCGAAGTTCGCCGTCGTCGATGTGACCGACGACGAAGACACCGAGTTCAACCAGCTGCTGCGCACGGCCAAGCCCGGCAACAGCCGCACGCTCACCTTCTTCTTCGTCGAGGAGATCGCCAACGGCTCGGCCGGCGGCGCCACCATCCTCGGGCTGTCGGCCGGTCCGCCCGGAGCCGCGGCGCAGAACGGCACCTCGGCCTCGGGCCTGGTGATCAGCGCCATCGACTACGACTCCGCGCCCGCCGACGTGGGCAAGATCATGGCCCACGAGGGCGGGCACTTCCTGGGCCTGTTCCACACCACCGAGAAAGACGGCAGCCGTCACGACCTGCTGGCCGACACGCCCGAGTGCACCGTCGACAACGACGGCAACGGCAACGGCACCATGAACTCCGACGAGTGCGGGGGCAAGGGCGCCGAGAACGTGATGTGGTGGACGCTCACTTCGGGCGAGGCCACCCTGTCGGCAGATCAAGGCTGGGTCCTCCAGAGGAATCCCGTCGTCGACTAGCGCTGGTTAAGGTCGCCCATCGTTCGCTCCTGGAGTCGATGGATGGCGGCCTTCGCCTTGTTCTGGTGCCTGCTCACGGCCTTCGTGGCGACGCCCGCGCTGGCCGCCGACGACCCGCCCGAGGCGGCGGTCGACGCCGATCCGGCTGCGTCGATCGAAGACCCGCGTCGCCTCAATCGCCTGGCCCGCGAGGCCCTCGAGCAGGGCGACCGCGAGCGAGCGCGCCAGCTGTTCGGCATGCGCCTCGACCGGATGGAGGTCAAGAAGTACCTCAAATACCGCGACAACCTGCGCGAAGCGCTGGTCCTCGAGATGATGGGCGAGCACGAGGCCTCCGCTGCCAGTTTCCGAGCGGCGTTCACCGACGACGTGCTGCGGGTCGTGCAGGTGCTCCGCATCCTCAGCCGGCATCCTCAGCGCGAAGAGCTGGTGGCCGAGGCCTACGACTGGGTGCGCGGCCAGGTGGCGAAGGCCGAGGCGGGGCAAGACGCTCTCATCTACACCACATCGAAAGGCGCTTCCCGCTTCCTGAAGCCCATGACGACTCAGGAGCTGCTGAAGGGCGGCGGGAAGGCCAGCTACTGCTACATCGCCGATCTCGACCTCACCGACGTGCCTAGCGAGGATCTCCCCGAGGTCCTCTACCTCAACCGCTGTGTCATCGGGCGCTTCTATGCGCCCGACAAGGCCTTCCAGGGCATCGTTCTCAAGGGCTTCGTGCTGGGTGACACCATCATCGGCAAGCACAAAGGCGAGAAGGGGAACACCGTTCAGGAGTCCACCTTCGACGACCTGGTGATGCGCGACGCGGTGTTCGTCGGCGAGGCCAACTTCGCGGGTATCAAGGTGACCGGCCGGCGCGCCTACTGGCCGATGGCGGTGTTCGAGGGGGCGGCCGACTTCAAGGGAGCCGAGCTGAGTGCGGTCACCGACTTCCGCTTTGCGTCGTTCGGCGGCGGCGCCAACTTCCGCCTCATGCGTATGCACGAGCCCGTCTACTTCGGCGGCTCACGCTACCGGGCCGACACGGTGTTCACGCAGGTGTTCTCCGAGCGCGATGTCTACTTCAACTCGATGATCTTCGAGGGGGCGGTGTCATTCGACGGCTGCGAGTGGCAGCGCGGCGCCACCTTTGAAAACAGCTACTTCGGCGGTCCGGCCAACTTCGGCACCACCAAGATCGACCGAGCGTTCAACCTGTCGCGGGCTCGCTTCCATGGGCCCGTGAACGTCAAAGACGTGCGGGTCGGCTCCCTCGACGCCATGGGCACCCACTTCCACGAAGAGGCCGTCTTCATGGACGCGACCATCGAGGGGCGGGCGCGCTTCTCCCTCGACGAGGTCACCCGCCATGCGGTTCGTGAGTCCCTCGACTCGCTGCTGCCGCTGTACCGGCACTACCAGGGCGACGAAGACGCCGACAAGCCCCTCACCCGGCAGTCGTCCTACGGCGTGAACCAGCTCGAAGACCTCACCGCGCGTATCGACCGGGGCATCAGCTTCGCCAACACCGTCTTCGGTGGCTACACCGTCTACGAGGGCGTGACCTTCGGCACCGAAGGCGAAGAGTCGGTCGCGAACTTCTTCAATGCGCAGTTCCGCGGCGAGACGCACTTCGAGCGAACGCAGTGGTACAGCAAGGCCGACTTCACCACCATCTTCGGCAACGAGGTCGCCTTCAACCAGGCGAACTTCACGCGCAGCCTGGTCCTCGACGACGCGGCTGTGCAGGGCCGCCTCACCCTCACCGACGCCACCTTCGCCGACGAGGCCGATCTGTCGCTATATGGCGCCGAGATCGCCAGCTTCCAGGTGGCGCCGGGCCAGGTGGCAGGCGTGGGCGAGCCCCATCGGCTGTTCTACGAGCGCTGCGCCCTCGGCAAGACCGATCGCGCCGACGTGCGCTTCGAGCGGGTCACGGGGGTCGAGCAGATGAGCGACGCCGAGCTGCGTCAGGCCTGCTACGACATGGCCATCGACGAGCTCGTCATGCTCAAAGACTCCTACGGCGACCGAGCGATGACGGCCGCGGAAGACGACGCCTACTGGTGGAGTCGCCACCACGAGGCGATGAAGGAGCTGCGCTACGGAACCGCGCTGCAGCGCGTCAATGCCCTGGTCGGCAAGCTGCTCGTCTTCGAGCTGAGCTTCGGGTGGGGTGTGCGGCTGGGCAACCTCGGCATCGCGGTGATCTTCGTCACCGTGTTCTACGCGCTGCTCTACCGCTGGTTCTGCGCCGAGACGGTGCTGGTCTACGACGGCGAAGACTTCCTCATCCGCGACGTGTCGTTCCTCGGGCTGTGCTTCGTCAGCCTGCAGTCCCTCATCGCGATCAACACGGGGTGGGACTTCGGTGACGACGACCACCGCTTCCGCTTCCTGAACACGAGCGAGACGCTGATCGGGTTCATCATCCTGACGTTCTTCGTCGGCGCGTACACCCGGATGATCCTGGCCTGACAGGCCAGCCGCTTGGCCCTGAGCAACAGGGGGGAGCGGCCGTGGGCCGCTCCCCCCTTGCGCGAGGCGCTACCGACTACTCGTCGGCCGCTTCCTCTTCCATGCGGTTGGTGTTGCCGCGCGCGGCCTTGCCGCCCTTGCCTTCCTCTTCCTTGTCGGCCTCGGGCTTCTCGCCACCGGCCGCCACGGACAGCTCCGCACGCTTCTTGTCGCATGCGGCCTTCTCGTCGCCTTCCTTGTCGGAGCAGTCGCCCAGCTCCTCGAGGGCCTTCTTCGCGTCGGCCATGGCCTTGTCGGCGGCGGCCTTGGCCGTCTCGCACTGGGCCTTGGCGTCGCCCTCCATGGAGGCACAGTCTTCGTGGTGGCCTGCGAGGGCCGGCGTCGCGGACAGGAGGAAGGCCGCACTGGCCATCAGGAACTTGTTCATCATCCACCTCTGGTACCCGTTGCGGGCAGCATTGCTCGTCGACGGTAGTCGCGGAACCAGGCCGCGGTCAAACTCACCTCGTGAGACGTCCGAGGCGTCTCAGTTCTTCCGTGCCCGTCGCAGATTGTCAGCGCGTCGCAGGCACCGCGAGGCCCCGGAAGGGCGGTCGACCTCGGTCGTCAGCGGGTTGTAGCCATGCCTCGGCCGCATCGAGCGTCGCATCCACGCACAGGTGCCAGCGGGTCGGGCCGAGGTGATCCACCCACTCCTGCGCGGTGAGCGCGGGGCTGCTCAGCAACACGTAGCGGTCGGCGCGCATGGCCAACAGCTCGAGGTGGCGAGGGTGGACTTCGCGGCCCAGGCGCTGCCGGAGGTGGGCGCGGATGGCCTCCTTCGCGGCGAGACGGGCCATCGCCCAGGCCTCTCGGTCGGCGGCATCGCGGTAGGCCCGTAGCTCGCGCTCGGTGCAGCACTGGCCGACGAGGGACCCAGGCAACGGCTCGACCAGATCGGAGGCGGCGACCTGCCAGCCGCGCTCGGTCGAGCGCCCCACCGTGACGCCGGGCAGGGCCACGTGGTCCCACAACACCTGACGCCGCTGGGGGGCCGCGAGCCCCAGGAACGGCCCCGCGGGCACGATGGCCTCGTGCCACCGGAACGTGCACCACACGCCGCGGTCGCTCCACAGCTGCACATCGAAGACCAGCCGGTCGACCGACTCGCTCCGCTGGCGCAGGCGCAGCGTGACCTGTCCCTCCGGCCTCGGACCGTGCAGGCGCAGGCCCTCGCAGCGGACCGGGTAGGCCAGGGTGCCGGGTGACAGGGTGGGGTGCCAGTGCTCCGGGCTGCCCGACAGCATCGGATGGGTCGCCGCGTCGAGGAGGCGCGGGTCGAGCACGAAGGCCGCGTCGAGCCCGAGCACGTCGGTGTCGGGGGCGGTGACGAGGGTGGCGAGGGAGCCGGTGGACCCGGTGTGCAGCGCGGTCATGGCCTGGAGCACGGGGCCGTGGAAGGTGAACCCGCCGGCGTAGTGGGCGGCAGCATCGTGGGCGTCGGGGGCGTCGACCTCGAGGGGGGCGGGGGCGTGGTGCCAGGCCTCGCCCAGCGCCACGACGGCTCGCATGCGCACCTTGAGGCCCGACAGCTTCGGGTAGCGCGGGTTGTCTTCGTGCACGGCGAGGCTCACCGCGACCTCGTCGCCCTGGCGCACCGCGACAATGTGCAGGTCGACCGGGCCGTCGGCGGTGTGGATCCAGGCGGTGGCGTCGAGCTCGGGAAGGCCGATCACCCGGCGCCCAGGGGCGAGCAGCTGGGCCGCCTCGGCGGCGATCTCGGCGGCGAAGGCCAGGGGGAGCGCAGGCGCGGTCACCGTGGGGCGGTGCTGATCGAGCCAGGGATGCACCGCGGGGTCGAGGCGCAGCACGCCGTGGCCCTGGTCGCCGGTGACCTCGAAGCGGTCGAGCAGGGCGGCGACCGGCGAGGGGCGGCTCGGTCGCACCAGGGGAGGGACCGCGGGGAGGGGAGCTCGGCGCAGGGTGGCCCCGTCGAGGCGGTAGATGGGCAGCCCATCGGACCGGATGACGCCGTCGACGGTGATGTGGTCGGCGTCGACCGACACCACGTCGAGCTCGACCTCCATGCGGTCGTTGCCGGGGAGCACCTGGCCTCGGTACTTCCAGCTCACCGGCTCGCCGGTGGCGAGCACCTGAAGCCGGGCCACGTCGCCGGTGCGCTCGGCATGGACCCAGCGGGCCAGCTGCAGGATGGCCTCCAGCCCCAGGGAGCCAGGCATCACCGGGTCGAGGAAGAAGTGCGCGGTGAAGAACCACGTGTCGACGTCGACGGGGGAGGTGGCGGCGTAGAAGCCCAGCCCGTGGGCCCCGCCGTCGGGACGTGCGGCCACGACGTGGTCGATGACGCGCCAGTCGGCTCGGGGAAGGGCGGGGTGGTCGGCCAGCGCCACGGCGGGCTCGAGGGCAGGGTGCCGCTCTTCGCGGTCGGGAAGCCCCAGCCCCTTCTGCCCGGAGAGGGCGGCGAGGTCGAAGTAGCCGAAGTGCGTGGTCCCCTCGAGCACCAGGGTGTCGCCGAGGCGCACGGACAGGTCGAAGAACTGCACCTGCAGGGCGCCGGCAATGGACACCGAGGTCTGGGTGACCGTGGTGACCAGCGTGCCGGCCCCGGGAGCGACCTCGTGGTGCAGGGTGAGCTCGCCACCGAGGTTGCGGAAGCGCAGCTCGGCGTCGAGGCCTGCCCCCTGCCAGGCGGTGAGCCAGCCGCAGGGCTGCAGCGCGATCTCCAGCAGGTAGGCGAAGGGGATGGAGGCGCCGTCGGCCTGGAAGTACCAGTCGTCTTCTGGCACCTCGTAGGCGATGGACACGCTGCGCGGGAAGTCCACCACGCCCTGCTGGCCCTCCACCGCCATGACGTGGCTCATCGTCAGGTAGGGGGGACCCGGCATGCGGGCGACCCGGGTGTCGGGTGCGTCCCACGCGGCGAGCTGGGCCCCGAAGGCGCGGGCCACGCTGCCGACGGAGTACTCCATCACCCGCGCGGCATCGACGGCAGGCTCCTCAGAGCGCGTGGTGGGGGCGTCGACCTCGACCCGCTCGCCGACCACGCGCACGCCCACGCCCTCGGCGCGCACCACGGGCACCCCGTCGCAGTGCAGCACCACATCGGCGACCGCCCACGGCTCGGGGCCGTCGAGGTCGGCCTCCCGCACATACGCGGTGTAGCTGAGGAGGGAGTGGCCGGGGACGACCTGGCCGCGGCAGCGGAGCTCTGCGGGGCGCTCAGGGAGAGGCTCGAAGCGGCCGGTGGGGAAGGCGGCGGCCAGCCCCTGGCCCAGCAGCCACAGCTGAACCGCCTGCAGGCAGCCCTCGAACATGAGCGTGCCGGGCATGCACGGGTCGCCGAGGAAGTGGCAGGGGTTGAACCAGTCGTCGTCGCGGAGCACCTGCTCGAACACGACCATGCCGAGGCCGTGGGGCGGTCCGCTGCGCTCGAGCTGGGTGACCCGGTGGACCAGGCACCAGTCGGTGTCGGGCAGAGACAGCGTGGAGCCATCGGCCTCGGGCTGGTCGAGGGCCTCGCCGTGCCGGCGCTGGCGCAGGGCGGCGACCTGCGCCTCGGACCGAGGCCCGGCCCCCCCTGCGAGCAGCGCGGAGACGGGCGCAGCGGCTGGGTGCGCACCTGGCCCGGCGTCGCAGCCTCGGGGGGTGGCCAGCTCGGCGGGGGTGAAGAAGCCCGCGCAGCCGTTGCGCATCTGCAGCACGTCGCGGCCATCGAGATCGGTGCAGTCGTACTCGAAGTAGAACAGCACGGTGTCGCCGAGGCGGGCGAAGGACTTGATGCGGATGTCGTGATGCAGCGTGGTGCCGGCCGTGGGCAGCGGGCCGCGGAAGTCGAGGTCGCAGTCGAGGAGCCGGTAGACGCGCTCGCCGCGGCAGGCCTCGTCGACCCCCAGCCAGCTGGCCAGCAGCATGTCGGCCTGGCCCGACTCCACCACGATGCTCGCGGGGGCGTGGCCATCATGACCGGCCCACGGCGCCTCTGGCAGCAGGTCGTGCTCGGTCACGATGGAGGCCGGGCCGAGCTCGCCACGCTCGCCCTCGATGGCCAGCACCCGATCGACGAGGAGCAGGGGCGGCAGGGGCAGCCGCACCCGCGGCTCGTAGCGGTCGAGGTCGGCGTAGGCGGCGCCGAAGGCCTCGGACAGCGGGCCTCCGGCGTGGGCGAGGAGCTGCCGGGGCCCCATCACTGGCCGAGGGCCCGACGGTGCTGCGGCCACGGGTGCTGGCAGGGAGGGTAGGGGAGACCCCGTAGTGAGCCCCTCCAAGGCACGCTCCAGGGAGCGAGCGACGCCCGCGAGCTCGTCGTGGGCGCGAGCGCGCTGCTCGAGGAAGGAGGCGTGCACTGCGGCGGTGCGTGCCTGCTGCCGGGCCAGCCCTTGCGCCAGGGTGTGCACGCCATCCAGGGCGCCGGAGGGCACGGGCCGAGGAGCGGGCCGGTGGGGCGCGGTGGGGGCGGGGGCTGGCGTGGGAGGAGCCGACGGGCGGTCAGGGCTTCGCCAGGACCAGCGGAGGGACGGTGCCGCGACGGCCTGGCCGGATGCCTCGAGGCGCTGCCAGCGGGTGGCTCCCGGGCGCACCGCGGGCAGGCTGGCCTCACCCCATCGACCGACCCAGCCAGACGCAGCCAAGGCAGGCAGGCTGTGGGGCACTGCTACGACGCGGCCCCACACGGTGGGCGGCGGAAGCGGCATGGCCAGGGTGCGCGCCAGCATCTCGTGGGCCGCTCCGGCCCACCCGGGCAGCGGTCGTGCCGGCAGCTGGTCGATCCGGGTGACCCCTCGTCGCACTACCCATGCGCAGCCCCCCTCGATGCGGGGCCCGCCGGCATCGAGGGCCGGCTGGGCGCCCACGTCGACCGCCCCCACCACCACCGCGTCGAGCTCGGGCTGGTCGGCGAGCATCGCCTGGGCGTGCTCGAGGGCACACATCCCGCCATCCTCTTCGGCGAACACCACGTAGCCGGGGCCCTGCAGGTCGAGCTGCGACGCGATGCGGTTGGCCAGGAAGTTGGGCAGCGAGCCCTGCACCCGGCTCGCCGTGAGGGGTGGGTGGACCTCGTCTGCCGCCGGATCGCCGTGCAGGCGCCAGCGCACGACCACCTCGGCCACGGCGGGGTCGACAGCCATCCCCAGCACCACGCCGGTGGCCTCGGGGCGGAGCGCATCGACCCGGGACAAGGCATCCGCGCACAGCTCGAGGGCGAGCAGCTGCTGCGGCAGCATCTCGGTGAGCTCCAGCGGAGGGATGCGGTAGCGCGACGGGTCGAGGCGCACCTCGGTGCACCACCATCCCCGCCGTGTCTCGGACAGGCCGCGGGTGACGCTGTCGGGGGCAGGCTGGGGCTCGGCCGCCAGGGCGGCGGGCACGGCCTCGTCGCGGGCGTCGCCCACCGCCGCCGCCACGGCGACGATGTCGACCCCGGGCAGCACGAGGTGGGGAAGCGCAGGGTGGTCGTCGCCGTCTTCGAAGGCGTCGAGGATCACGTGGGCGTTGGTGCCACCGAAGCCGAAGGCGCTCACCGAGGCCCTGCGCAGGCCATCCCACGGCTGGTCCTCGTCGAGGGTGTGCAGGGCGGCGGCTTCGCGGAGCTCGGCGCGCGGGCGCTCGACGCGGGCGGCGGGGAATCGTGCGTAGCGCAGGGCCCCGATGGCGCGCAGGGTGCCCGCCAGGCCGGCCATGGTGAGGCCGTGGCCGATGAGCGCCTTGCTGCAGCCCAGCACCACGCGGCCGCCGCTCACCAGCTCCTGCAGCGCCTGCAGCTCGACCCCGTCGCCGACGGGGGTGCCGGTGGCGTGCAGCTCGGCGAAGCCGAGGGTCTGCGGGTCGAGGCCTGCGTGCTTCCAGGCGCGGCGAAGGGCACGGCCCTGGCCCTGGGGGCTCGGGGCCAGCAGGTTGCCTTTGCGCCCGTCGTTGCCGAGCCCCCACCCACGCAGCACGGCGTACACCTCGTCGCCGTCGCGCAGCGCGTCACCCAGCCGCTTGAGGGTGATGGCGGCGGCGCCCTCGGCGACCACCAAGCCGTCGGCTCGCTCGTCGAGGGGCCGGGGCTCGAATCCCTTCGACAGCGCCTGCAGCGCGTGAAAGCCGAGCCCGAGGTAGGCCGCGTCGGACCGCTGCACCCCCGCGGCGACGGCGCAGTCGACCGAGCCTGCCAGGAGCAGCCGGGCTGCGTGGGCCAGGGCATACAGGCCGGAGGCGCAGGCTGCGTCGAGGCCGTGCGCGGCGTCGAGGCCCAGGGCGTGGGCCACGGCGCGGGGAACCCGCCCGGTGCGGACCAGGGCCTCCCTGCTGTGAGCCGTCGGCTGGCCGAGGTGCTCGCGGATGCGGGCGTCGACGACGTCGACGAGCTCGCGAGTGGGCAGGCCCAGGGTGGCCAGCACCAGGGTCGTGCGGCCGCGGCGGGGTGGCAGGGCGGCCTCGACGACCTCCTGGACCAGCTCCTGCGGGGTGACGTCGGGATCGGCCAGGTAGCCGCCACGCAGCCCCGGGGCCCCCAGCACGGACGGGTCGTGGGGCCAGCGCCCGGCCGGCGGGGCAGACAATGCAGGGGCCTCGCGCCGCATCCAGGCGCGGGCGTCGGGGGCGCCCGGCAGGCGCGCGCCGAGGCCCACGATGGCGATGGCGTCGCTGCTGTCCGACACGGCTCCTCCGAGACCCAGCCCTATAGCTGATGGGACCTCCCCCATCCCGTTAGGCGGGGGTGTGCGCTTGTTGCTCGCCACCATCACAGGCGCCCTGCTGGGGCTGTCGCCTGCCGCTGCCCTCGCCGTGCTGGGGTGGCAGGCGGAGTGGGTCGCTCCGCTGGGGCTGCTCGGTGTGGTCGGGCTGTCGATCGGTGGCTTCGTGGCCGCCCTGCTTCGGCCCGGTCCCTGGGTGGAGGCGGTGGCGGCTGTGGCGTGGCTGGGCCTGCTCCCAGCCCTCGGCTTTGCGGTCGACACCCAGGTCGATCCGTGCCGCGACCCCTGCGGGGCGGTCTACCAGCCGGTGGCCTGGCCGCAGGCCTGGTGGGTGCTGGGCTCCTACGGCGCGGGGCTGGCAGCCTTCGCCGTGGGGTGGCGCAGGCCGGGTCCCCTCCCTGCCCATCAAGAGGCGCTGTTGCTCGGGCTGATGGCCCAGGCGGTGCTGACGTGCACCCTGGTGTCGGTGCAGTTCGGCGCCCTCGTGATGTACAGCTGGTTGTTCCCGCCTCTGGCCAGCCCCGCGCTGGTGGGGCTGACCTTCACGGTGTCCGGCCTTCGGCGCCTGGCTCGGGGAGGAGCTGCAGGAGCGGTGGGGGCCAGCGGGCTGCTGGCCGTGGGCCTGGGCGCCTGGGGTGTGGCGGCGGGCCTGACCCGCGGCGTGTTCCGGCCCTACGGTGGGGCGCTGGTCGACACCTGCGGCCACACCTTCTCCCAGCTGCAGCCTCCCTCGGGCGACTGCCACTACCTGTGCACGGTCGCCGCTCAGGGGCACCCCTGGCTGGTGCGACCGCTGCGGCTGGGGCGTCGCGGCGGCAAGGTGATCGTGGTGAACCGGCAGCTCGCCGTCGCCAACGCGTTCGAAGATCTACTGCACGAGCGCTGGCCCGCCTTCGGGCGCTGGGCTCGCGCCAGCTACGACGCGTGGGGCCGCGATGTGTCGCTGTGGCTGCTGCGGGCGTGGCGCGCCGATCTGGTGTTCGTGGCGATGCTCCCCGCCCAGGCGCTGTTCGAGGTGGTGCTGCTGTGCGCCGACCCCGGCGATCCCGAGGCGCGCATCGACCGGATGTATCGCTGACCAAGGCGCTGTAGGCCAGGGGGTCAAAGCGCACAGCCTGCGCCACGCGGTTTCGTGCGATTTGCCCCACTGGGTCGTTGCAGGAGCGGTGGGGAGCGGGTTTGCGTTGGCACGGTCTGTGCTTCGGGCGTCGTGTCCCGTATTCTCCCCGTCCGGCTCATCCATGGAGACCCTCATGTTCCAGAAGATCCTCGTGCCCGTCGACGCCAGCGACCTCACCCTCCGGGCGGTGGAGGTCGCACTGTCGCTGGCCGACCGCTTCGGCAGCGAGGTGGTGCTCCTCCACATCCGGAAGAAGGCAGCCACCCTCGAGCACGGCGATGCCGAGGTCGAGCTCGACGACATCGAGGCCCAGAGCAAGCGGTTGCTGGCCCTCGGCCTCGCTCGGCTGCGCAACGACCACTCCGTGAAGGCCTCCCAGGTGACGAGTGAGGTGCGGGCCGGCCCCGTGGTCCAGATCATCGAGGAGGCGGCGGAGGAGCTGATGGTCGGGCTCATCGTGATGGGCACCCACGGGCGGCACCGCGTGAGCGAGGTCCTCACCGGAAGCACGGCCGAGCAGGTGGTGGTGAAGACCTCCGCATCCGTGCTGGTGGTCAAGCCCGAAGGCTACCCCTTCCTCCGCGATTGACGCCCTACGATGGGGTGATAGCCACCCTCTCCACGGAGAGGGCCGGATGTCGTCGGAGAAACCAGGGCCCCGAGGCTTCACCCTACGCGTCGATCGCCTGCTCGAGGCGGTGAGCGAAGGCGTCTACGGCCTCGACCCCGATGGGCTCACCACCTTCGTCAATGCGTCGGCTCAACGGATGCTCGGCTACGAGGCCGACGAGCTCATCGGGCGGCCGCAGCACGACGTGATCCATCATCGGCACGCCGACGGGTCGCCCTTTCCCCGGGAAGCGTGCGGCATCTATGCGGCCCTTCGAGACGGAGAGGTGCACACCAGCCGGTCGGAGCACTTCTGGCGCCGCGACGGCTCGTGCTTCCCGGTGGAGTACACGGCGACGCCCATGTTCGAGGGCGGGGAGATCGTCGGTGGCGTGGTCACCTTCCGCGACATCACGGTGAAGCTGGCAGCCCAGGCCGAGGCCATCGAGCGGGCGGCCCAGCAGGAGGCCCGCTCTGCGGAGGTGAGGGCGTATGGGCAGATCGACGAGATGGCCGACGGCTTCTTCGCCATCGACAGCTCGTGGCGCTTCGTGTGGCTCAATCGGGTCGCCGAGAAGGAGTTCGGTCGCCCTCGGGAGGAGCTGATCGGGGAGTCCTTCCTCGAGGTCTACCCGGAGATCCGACACACGCCGCTGTACGAGCTGTACAGCTCAGCCATGGCGTCGGGCGAGACGGGGGAGATGGAGTTCGAGGTCATCGAGCAGCAGCGCTGGTTCGCCATCCGCGCGCAGCCCACGAGCCGGGGCCTGGGCATCTTCTTCCGCGACGTGAGCGAGGCGCACCAGGCGCGGCAGCGCCTCAGCGACAGCGAGGCGCGCTACCGGTTTCTGGCCGAGGCCATCCCGCAGCAGGTGTGGTCCGCCCTTCCCGACGGCTCCCTCGACTGGGTCAGTCCCCAGGTCCTCCGCTACTTCGACCGGTCCTTCGATGAGATGATCGGGCTGGGGTGGGTGCAGGTCATCCACCCCGACGAGGTCGACGCGGTGTGGGAGCGCTGGTCGCACAGCCTGTCGACGGGCGAGCCCTACGAGGTGTCGTTCCGGCTGCGCCGCCACGATGGATGCTACCGCTGGCACCTCGGGCGTGCGGTGGCGCAGCGCTCGGCCGACGGGGAGGTCGCTCGCTGGTTCGGCACGAACACCGACATCCACGATCAGAAGCTGGCGGAGGCGGCCCGCGACCAGGTGCTCGGCATCGTGTCCCACGACCTGCGCAACCCCCTGCGGGTCGTTCGGCACGCTGGGGAGCTGCTCCTGCGCGATGAGCTGCCGACCGCCGTGCAGCGGCACGTGGCGTTGATCGATCGCGCGAGCCGGTCCATGGAGGAGCTGATCGACAACCTGATGGATGCGTCGCGCCTCGATGCCGGCGGCCTGGTGGTCGAGCCGGCGCCCACCGAGGTCGTCGAGGTGTTCGACGACGTGCGGGCCACGATGGAGCCGCTGGCGGCCAAGGCGAAGGTGCCGCTGCGATTCACCTCGTCGGTGCAGGGGGCCGTGCGCGTCGACCGGGCTCGCATGGCTCAGGCGCTGGGCAACCTGGTGGGCAATGCGCTGCGCTTCACCTCGGCGCGAGGCGGCGAGGTCGACGTGGAGTGTGTGCGGCAGCCAGGAGCGGTGGTCTTCCGGGTGCGCGATACCGGTCCGGGCTTCGACGAGGCCCACCTGCCCTACCTGTTCGAGCGCTACTGGCAGCACCATCCTGGCAAGGGGGCTGGGCTGGGCCTGGCCATCGTCAAGGGCATCGTCGATGGGCACGGCGGGTCGGTGGAGGCCCACAACGACGGCGGGGCCGTGTTCACCCTGACGCTGCCCCAGTAGCCGTCAGCGGCGCGGCACTGGCGTGCGGGCGATTCGACCCGTGCGCACCATCTGCTCGATGTGCGGCGTGTCGTCGAGGCGCACACAGTGGCCGTTGCGGGCCCGCACCGCGATCAGGCCCATCTCCTCCGCGAGCTGCGCATGGGCCTCGAGCTTGGGGGGGGTGCCGTGCACGGGCAGCACCCAGCGGGGCTTCGTCCATCGATACAGCGTGCGTAGCTCCTCGCGCCGAGGGTGCCCGCTGACGTGCACGTGCGGCCCTGCTTCGTCGGCCTGCACCACCTGAACGTGCCGCTCGGCGAGCAGCATGTGGAGCCGCTGCAGGGCGAGCTCGTTGCCAGGGATGGCCCGGGCGGAGAACACTACGGTGTCGCCAGCGTCGAGGTAGATGTGTGGATGCTCCCCGGCGGCGATGCGCGACAGGCCGGCCCGCAGCTCCCCCTGGCTGCCGGTGCAGATCAGCAGCAGCCGACGCTCCGGAAGGAAGCCGAAGTGGCGCACGGGAACCCGGGCGGGAAGGTCGTCGAGGTAGCCGACAGCGCGGGCGGCCTCGACCGTGCGCTCCAGCGACCGGCCCACGAACATCAGGTCGCGCCCCGTCTGCCGGGCGATGGACGCCAGGGTGTGGACCCGGGCGATGTTGGAGCTGAACAGCGTGACAGCGACCCGGCCCGGTGCGTCGCGGATCACCTGCAGCAGGGGCTCGTGCACCGAGGCCTCGCTGCCTGTCCAGCCCTCGTGGTCGGCGTTGGTCGAGTCGCTGACCACGCCGTCGATGCCCAGCTCGCCGAGGGCCCGGAGGGCGTCGGTCGCCAGGGGCAGGCCCGCCACGGGGGCATCATCGAGCTTGAAGTCTCCGGTGTGGAGGACCGTGCGACCGGCCGCGCGCACCACCAGCGCCCCCATCTCCACCGTGCTGTGCGTGAGCGGGATGCGCTGCAGCGTGAAGCTGCCCAAGACCAGGTGCCCCACCTCGGGCACGACGCGCACGGGCACCTTGCCGAGCAGCCCCCGCTCCCGCAGCGGCTCGATCAGCATCTCGGCGGCGAAGGGGGTGGCGTAGACGGTGCAGCGCAGCACGGGCCACAGGTCGGCGACGGCGCCGAGGTGGTCTTGGTGGGCGTGGGTGAGCACCAGCCCGACGATGTGCTCCCGCCGGCTGGCGAGAAAGGACGGGTCGGGCATCCAGATCTGCGTGCCGCCGCCCTGCAGCCGCTCGAACATCACCCCCGCGTCGACCACCAGCAGCTGCGAGCCGTGGCGGTAGACGTTGAGGTTCATGCCGATCTCCCCGGTGCCACCGAGGGGGAGGAAGTGGAGGGACGCCGCCATGGGGTGGCATAGCCCCTCAGCGCCCTGCCGGCGTGCGGCTAGGCCTGGCCGATGCCGAAGGCAGCGTCGAGGCGCTGATCCGCGGCGTAGCGACCGCCCTGCAGTCGCGCGACGACGCCGCCATCCTCTGCGACCAGCGTGGCCTCGAAGGTGCCCGTGTTCGCGTCGGAGCGGTCGACGGTCAGGTGGCAGGCGACGCGGCCCGCGAAGGGGCGCAGCTGCCGGAAGGTGCCCACGGCCGTGGGCAGGGCGCCGAGGCCCAGGTGCTCCCGCACCCACAGCAGCATGAGCTGCAGGGTGCCGTCGACGGCGAGGGGGTCGGTGTGCCAGGTCGCGTCGGCGACGCCGAGGGCGGCGGGGGTGCTGGTGCGCAGCCACGCCACCATGCCGTGGTCGGACGTGCCGACGATCTCGTCGATGCCGTGCAGCGACGGGCCATGGAACAGGAACCGGTCGTAGGCCTCGTCGACCTCGTGGGGGTAGGGCGTCGCCCCGAGGCCGTTGGACCCGGGGTGGGTCTCGGCCGCGAGAGGCCCGCCGAGCTCTACCGTCGCGCGGTAGTGCACCAGCGGCAGCCCCAGTGGGCCGTCGTGGCTCGTGAGCTCGAAGTCGAGGGCGGCGTCGCCGTCGGCGGGCCGCGACGAGCTCCACGCCAGGGTGAGGGTGCGGGCGGCGCCATCGAAGACCACGCCCTTGAGCACGGCCAGGTCGCGCACCGCGCGCACGCACAGCGCCGGGTAGACCGAGCGGGCGACCGCGGTGCACCACTCGAGGACCATGGCGGCGGGCACGACCGGTTTGCCGCTGATGCGGTGGTCGTCGAGCCAGGGCGCCTGGGCGCGGAAGGTGCGCTTCAGCAGGCCGTCGCGGGGCCGGGGGCCCTCGACCACCACCTCGATCTCGTCGGGGCGAGCGAGCTCGTCGACGAACAGGCGGGCCCCCAGCGACAGCGGGATGGTGCCGACAGCCTGGGTGGCGAAGTGCTTCTTGAGGGCCGCATCGACCATGCCGCCGTCCCACGGGCCCCAGTCGAAGACCTTGGCGACCAGGTCGGGGTAGGTGTCGCGCAGCCCCAGGGCGTGCTGCAGCAAGGCCTCGTTGGCCATGGCGTAGTCGCACTGGCCGATGTTGCCGAAGCGCCCTGCGGTGCTGCTGAACAGCGCCAGCACCTTCAGCTCGTCGAGGTCGCAGGCCGCCAGCAGGGCCTGCAGCCCGTCGAGCTTCGTGGCGAGGACCGAGCGAAAGCCTTCCAGATCCTTGTCTTCGATCCGGCGGTCGGCGAGCACGCCGGCACCGTGGATGAGGGCACGCACGGGCCCGTGGACCTCGACCGCGCCGCGCACCGCCTCCGCGACGGCCTCCTCGTCGCGCACGTCGACGGCGGCGTAGACGACCTGCGCGCCGGCCTCCCGTGCCGCGTCGAGCGTGGCGCGCGCCTCGCGGGCCTTCTGCACGGTGCCCACCAGCCGCTGGAGCTCTCGTGGAGAGGGGGACCTTCCCTCCGCTCGCTCGGCCGCCAGCGCGGCGCCCAGGAGCGCGTCGTCGCCGCGGCCTTCGGCCCACGCCGGGTCGGACGCCGCCACCTCGGAGCGCCCCAGCAGCAGCAGCGCGACCCGCTGCGCTGCCAGCGCCTGCACCACGGCCGCGGTCACGCCACGGGCGCCGCCGCTCACCACGACCAGATCGCCCGCCACCAGGGGCGAGGCCCCCGGCGCCGGGGCGGTCTCGTCGGCCGCTACCAGGGTGCACACTCCCTCGTCGGCCAGCCCCACCTCGACGACGCCCCGGTCGGTGAGCAGCTCCTCCGCGACCCGCTCGAAGCCGACAGCCAGGTGCGCATCGATGGCGACCACCTGCGCGTCGGGCCGCTCCAGGGCGTAGGTCTTGGCCAGGCCGGTGAGGGCCGTTCCACGGCCGGGGCCCCGTGCCTCGCGGCGCCCGAAGCGCCCATCACGGAAGCTCAGCGTCGCGAAGCGCCCGTCGACCGGGGCCTGCTGCGCGGCCAGGAAGGCTTGCTCCAGCACCTCGTCGGTGTCGCAGTCGACCACGATCACACCACGGCAGCTCGGATCCCCCAGGGGGACCTCGATCACGCCGCGCGCCACCAGGGCCTCGATGAGCGCGGGAGGTGCGTGCACGAAGGCCCAGGGCCCTGGCGCGACAGGCTGCCCCTCGGGGGCACCCACCGCCCGCACGACGCGCCGGCGCAGCGCGGGGGGCACCGCCACCACCACGTCGGAGGCCGACTGCACAGGCGGCGGCCCTGCCGGGAGGGGCTGCTGCACGGGGGTGCCCGCCGGCGGCACCAGCAGCGCCGGCCCGCCCGTGCTGGAACCCTCGCCGATGTGGGCGAAGCCGAGCCCCGCGGCCTCGTGGACCAGGTGCTCCACCACCTCTGCCACCGTGCGCAGGCTGGACAGCCGATCGTTGTCGAGCTCGGGGAGGCTCGGCTGGGCATCGCGAACGGCGGAGAGGATCTCGACCCGCTTGATGGAGTCGATGCCCAGGTCACCCTCGAGCTGCATCGACAGCTCCAGCGTCTCGCGCGGGTAGCCTGTCTTGGCGGCGATGGCGTCGAGGACCGCGCTCTGCAGGGTGGCCCGGTCGAGGGCCTCGGGACGCATCAGAAAGGAGGGGAGCGCGGGCGCTCCACCCCCGGCGTTGGGGGTGCCGGCGACCTCGGCGAGGTAGCCGACGACCTCGTCGAGGGTGCGCAGGGCGCCCATGCGGTCGTTGTCGAGCTCCGGGAGGCCGGGCACGCGGTCGCGGACGGCGGAGAGGATCTCGACCCGCTTGATGGAGTCGATGCCCAGATCGCCCTCGAGGTTCATCGACAGCTCGAGCATGTCGGTGGGGTAGCCGGTCTTGT
>CBDUIC010000120.1:0-21766 GCA_965367245.1 uncultured bacterium
GGTGTACGCGCGGGGGAACAGCAACCTGTACGGGGACCCGACGGGTGAAATGGCCCACGCGGTCGTATGGACAGCGGGCGTCTCGGCTGCGGAGGTTGCTGTCGGCGTAGGCCTCGTCACTGCGGTGGCTGCCGTGGCTCTGGAAGGCGACAGCATCGCGGTAGGCATCGACAAGGGTGTGGCGGCGACGGCGTCCACAGCGAAGGCGATGTGGGATGCTGCTTCGCAGTGGGTTCAGAACGCGTCGGGGGATGACGCGGCTGCGACGCCGGAAGCCTCAGAGGGAGCAGAGACCAACACGGATGCGGCGACGAAGCCTCGGCTGAGTGCGAAGGAGCGCCGGGCGAGGGATCGGGCTCGCACGAGAGAGATGCAGGGGAAGCCCGCCGACTGGACCGAGCCAGCATCGGAGGCCAGAGCGCAGCACGAGGCCGACAAGGTCGAGCGGGAACATGGCAAGGAGGCTCGACGCGAGATGCACGATGCAAAGGAAGCGGGCGAGGGCGATAGGTCGCTGGAGCAACTCCAACAGGACGCAGCGGACGCGGGACGATGACGGACAGAGATTCCATCTTGGATCGGTTGGTCCACGACGCACATGCCCTCGTGATCGAGAACTCCACGCAGCATGCCATCGAGGTGCTGCGGGGCTTCGCACTGGAGGGAGGCGATGCGGACCTCGCCACCGCCGAAGTGGGTGAGCGCCTTGTCGAAGGTGGATTGCTGCATGAGGCCGTCGCCTTACTTGGTTGGCGAGAGGAGGTCGGCGCGTCACGCGTGCTCGTCGTACGCGGCTTGGCTCGACTTGGGCTCGGGCACTATCAGCCCAGTGCAGCCGACTTCGAGCAAGCATTGGCGTTGGGGGTGGATGACGAGGCCGTTCGGCACACCGCGATCGATGGGGTCGTTGCTGCGCTTAGGGCGCTGTCAGTAGCAAGGAGTGGCTGTCCCCTCTACGCCCGGAAAGCGGAGGTGTGGGAGCATCGGTCGAAGCTTGATGTACGGCATGGCCGCACCTGGGAACGCTGGGTGTCAGGCGAGTGGGCTCCAAGCGAGAGATTCGGCGGGGTCGCCTTTGGCGATGTGCTGCCTGATGCACTGCTGGACTGCATCCGCGTGCTCCCAGACGACCAGGAGGAGCGGTGGTCCTTCCACCCTCCAGCCCGGATTGTCATCGCCACCCACGAAGGCAAGCTCGACCTCGTCAACACCAGGGAGTCGGTGCGCTACGGAGACCGAGACCTGATCGGTCTCGGCCGAGAGGATCTGGAGTCCATGCTCGGGCCTGCCGATGCCGATGAGCACGTTCTCGACATGCTGTACTTGTCCTACGATCGACTGGACATCGACATCGTGCTTGAACATGGCGTGGCTACCCACGCGGTGGTGACCGGGGACGGCCCCCGATCTGCTTGAGTACACCCCGGCACCGCGCACACGCCTCGGTACGCCGCCATCACCGCCCGGCGCACCCGGGGTGGCACCACCCGTGACCTCCGCCCGTGACCCGCGCCCTCGCTGACCCGGTCGACCACCTCTGCATCACAGGCTGCCTCCGCCGCCAGCGCGTCGTCGACCTCCGCCCGCTGCCCCGCGGTCTGCCCGCAGTCAGGGCAGTGCTCGAGCACGACCTGGTACCGCTCGGTCTGGGTGGGGACCTCGTCATGAGCCACGCGGCGCAGCAGCTCGGCGAGCAGCTCGCCGTCGGTGCGCTCGAGCTCGGGGGCCTTGGCCCGCTCCGCCGCAAGGAGCGCCCGCACGGCCTCGGCCTCGACGGTGGGCAGGTCGAAGACGAGCCGCGTGCGGGCAGGCTTCTTGCAGTGCTCGGGCACCGGCGGTGGGTCGCCGGGCAGGCTGGCGGCGACCATGGCCTCCAGCGCCCGCACGGGCTGCCCGGTGGCGGCCTCGACCCAGCGCTGCTCGTTGTCGGGGGTGAGCACGGCGACGAGGGTGCGGGCCTTGGTCCAGGGCAGGTCGCCCGCGCGCAGCGCGGTGTCGAGGGCAGGCAAGGTCCGCAGACAACGGGCGAGGTGGAGCAGGTCGCGGACGGTACGGGCCGACAGGTCGTGGACCTCGCGGGCGTAGGCGCCGACGCTGGGGAAGCCCAAGACGAGGGCGTGGCCTTGCTCGTCGAAGGCGAGGAGCTCGACGGCGAGGGCGTGGCGGCTGGTGCGGTGGGCGCGTACGGCGCGGTCGATGCGGGCGTGGGCGGCGCCTGCGTCGGTGTCGACGGAGAAGGGCTGGACGGTCATCGGAGAACTCCTGGCGTGTGACCAAGGTAGTTCGTGGGTTTGGGTGGCTCGTGAGGCGCGCGACGTCGCGAGAAGGGCCGGTGCCGAGGGGCGCGGCGAGGGGGACCGCGATCCTCGAGGTTTAGAGGGGGTCTGAGGCAGCGGGAGGGGGTGGACTGAGGTGGGTCACGGACGGAGGCGAGTGCGAGGTCCCAGAACTGTCAAGGAAGAAGCTGCGTAGCGGCCAGGAACTGTCCGGAGGTGACCCACGTGGGGGACCTTCGTGGTGAGATGGCCTCGAGTCGGTGGGACAGCCCGCGGGTGACGGACGTGGGGTGGGTCGAGGGAGCGAGCCGTCGTCGGAGGAGGTGGGTTAGAATTCGCCCATGACCTTGCTACGGCTACCCCCCTCTCTCGACCGCCATCGCCACGGTCGATGACGAGGTCGAGCGCATGCGGGGCCTTACCCCTGAAGAGCGGGTGGCGATCGTGGCCAAGGTGTGCCGCTCGGCGCTGCGCGTGCTCTCGCTGAATCCCAAGTGGGAGAAGGTTCTGGCCACCCGCGACCCCGTGCCACAATCGACGCGGCAGGCGTGGCAGCGTCTTCGCGCCACGTGAGCTTTCCGGTGGAAGACGCGTTCGAAGTGGCGACAAGGTTGGCTGCGTCTCTGGAGGCGGCCCGGATTCCCTACGCCGTGGGCGGAGCCATCGCCTACGGCGTGTGGGGCGACCCGCGTGGCACCCATGATGTCGACATCAACCTGTTCGTGGAGCTCGAGGAGCTCGACACGGTCCTCGACGTCCTCGAGCGAGCGGGCGTGACGTTCGATCGCGTGGCCGCACACCGAGCGGCACGAGAGGGCGACGTTCTGATCGGGGACTACCGCGGCATGCGCGTCGATCGGTTCACCCCCAGCATCCCTTCGGGCCGCTCAGCGGGTGGTGCGCACCGTGGTGGGGCCGGGGCAGGCCCCCGCCTGAAGCAGCTGCACGACGAGCTCGGAGGCGTCGCGTCGCACCTCGAAGGTGGAGGCCTGCGCGGCCGCGTAGGCCTCGTCGACGGCACACGGCCCATCGTCGGGCACGGCGACCAGGCGCAGCTCGATGCCGTCGCGGGTGGGCAGTGCGCCCAGCTGCCCGGTCCAGTGGGTGGCGTGCTGGACCCCGAGGGGGTCGACGGTCTCGAGGTCGAGCCACATCTCGACCTCGGCCGCCGGCCTGAAGCGCTCGGCATCGGGATGGCTGGCCGAGAAGAAGTGGGCGGGCTTCACGTCCCACGGCGTCACCCGAACCACGGCCGGCACGTCGGCGCCGAGACCCGACGCCGTGCCGCGCCACTCGACGTGGCGATCGTGGGCCAGTCGCGCTGCTGGGGCCTCCTCCACCGCGGGCTCGGGCGGGGGAGCCGGAGCAGGGGTGGGGGCGCATGCGAGGGACAGCAGGGGGAGCACAGGGAGCATGCTTGTCGTTATCGCGGCGGCCGCCATGAGACGCCTATCGATCCCCGAGTCGCCGCACCTCGAAGCTGGGGGCCAGCGCCGCTGCGAAGGCGTCGCGGGTGGTGCCTGGCTCGAAGCCGCTGTGGGGCAGGTAGGCCGATGCCTTCTGGGTGTTCACGGAGGGGTCGGTCACCTCGGTGCCCAGCAGCAGGATGTCGTAGGTGACGAACCACCCCGCGGGACTCTCCAGCAGCTCCCCGGTGGGGATGGCGACCACGTCGGTCTGGCGGTCGCTGCGCTGCACGAGCCGGCCGCGATCGACGGTGGTGGTGATGCGGGCCCCGTAGCTGGGGAGCCGCCGCTGGTAGGTCAGCCACCGCTCCCGCCGCCGGCGCAGCCGCCAGTGCATGCCGCCCCCGAAGGTCGCGGCGGCGGCGCTGAGCACGAGCACGTCGAGGCCGCCCGTGGCGAGCCCCCACCCAGCCGACAGCAGGGCGAACAGCAGGCAAGCGTTCGCCACCCGCGCATGAAAGCGCCATCGCGGCAAGCGTGTGCGGACCATCTGCTCGTGGAACGCCCGCAGGTAGGCGTCGTTCATGACGAAGCTCACCGTCACGAGGAGGGCTCCATGCCAACGCCGATCCAGTGCACGGGAGTCATGGGAGGAAGGTACCTCGTCGCCGCTCGGCGGGTGCTGCCGCCGTCCCTTTGGCCCGACGGGAGCGGTCAGGATAGGGCTGCAGGCTGATGGAGGCTCCATGATCTCGCGCATCCGCGCTCTTCGCCTGCTCCCCACGCTCTCGGTCGCCCTGCTGGTCGCCTGCAGCGGCGGAGAAGGCGGCGACGACGCGCAGGGCCCGAACCGCCCGCCCCCGAGCCAGCCGGCCGCCGAAGGCCCCGTCGTGGCCGACGTGGGCATCGGCTACGTCACCGCCGACGAGTTCGCCGAGGCGGCGTCGCGTGCCCCCGGGGCCGATGGGCAGATGCCGCTCGAGCGCCGCAAGGCGGTCCTCGACGACCTGATCACTGAAGAGGCGATGTTCCAGGAGGCCCTGGAGGTCGGCCTGGTGCGTGACCCCAAGGTGCGCAAGGTCCTCGTCAACCTGCTGCTCCGCAAGGAGGTCTACGCCAAGGTCGACAACTCCGACTTCACCGACGAGCAGCTGCAGGCCTACTACGAAGAGCACAAGGAAGACTTCGTGGTGCCGGCCAAGGTGCAGGTCAAGCGCATCCTGGTGGGCTTCGGTGAGGAGCGGTCCCGGGAAGAGGCCGAGAAGATGCTGTCGGATGCCCGGGCGAAGCTCGTGCGCGACCCCGGCCTGTTCACCGACATCGCGTCGGAGATCTCGGAAGACGCCTACCGTCGCCGCGGCGGCGACCTTGGCTTCCTGCCCCGCGAGGGCAAGCCGGGGATCGACCCGAAGGTGGCCGAGGTGGCGTTCGACCTGAAGTCGGGCAAGCTGTCCGACATCTTCGAGGCCGACGCGGGCCTCAACCTGGTGATGGCGGTCACCCGTCGCGACGCGGTGGAGCGTAGCTTCTCGCAGATGCGCGGGTCGGTGCTCCGCAAGCTGCGCAACGAGCGCTTCCAGGAGCTCACCGAGCAATACGTCGACAACCTCCGCGCCGAGGCGGGGGTCACCATCCACGACGAGGCGCTGCTGGCGGCGCCAATCCAGGCGCGTCCGGGGGCCCCGGGGCTCGATCTCGACGTGCAGCATCCCGGTGGCGACGACGGGCACGGGCATGGTCCTCCGGGTCGGCCGGGGATCCGCAAGGGCAAGCGGCCGGGGGCTCCGTGATCCTCGCGCTGGCACTGGCGGCGAGCGCCGCGACAGGGGTGGTCGACCGGATCGCGGCGGTGGTCGAGGGTGAGGTGATCGCGCTCAGCGAGGTCTACGAGCTCGGCAAGCCCTACGTGGCTCAGGCCTGCCCCGACCGGGCAGCTCCCTGTGTGCGCGGGGTGGAGATGGAGGTGCTCGACGCGCTGATCCGCCGCACGCTGATCCGGCAGGAGCTCAACGACCTGGGCCTGCAGGTCACGGCGGCGGATGTCGATCAGGCCATCGACCGCACGGTCCGAGAGTTCAAGCTGGAAGACCGCGCGACCCTGCGTCGCGAGGTGGAAGCCAGCGGCAAGCGGTGGGACCAATACCGCGACGAGCTGTTCGAATACCTGCGCACGCAGAACTTCCAGTCCCGCGTGCTGGCCCCCCGGGTGACGATCAACGACGACGAGCTGCAAGACGCCTACAAGCGGTCGGCCCGTCGCGAGAAGAAGCAGGTGGTGGCGCTGTCGGCCCTGGGCATCGTGGTGCCGGAGACGGTCACGCCCGAGGAAGAGGCCGAGATGGTCGAGCAGACCGTCGCGCTGGTCGCTGCCCTGAACAGCGGCGCGATGGAGTGGGCGGAGGCCCAAGACGACTACGACGGCGCGGGGCTGGAGCAGGCCATCGGCGGGCAGGTCTACGGCCAGGGCGAGCTGCTGGAGCCCATCGACGAGGCGGTGTTCGGCGCAGGCGTGGTCCCAGGCCAGGTGCTCGAGCCCATCCGTCTCGGGCAGGTGCTGGCGGTGATCCGGGTCGACGAGCGCAAGGAGAAGGAGGGCGACATCCTGCCCTTCGAAGACGTGAAGCCCGAGCTGCGCAACCAGCTGATGATGAGCAAGATCGAAGAGGCCGAGGAGCAGTGGTACCAGCGCGCCCGTCGTGAGGCGGCGGTCGACGTGAAGCTGTGATCCTGATCACGCCCGGCGACCCTGCCGGCGTGGGCCCCGAGGTGGCGGCGAAGGCGCTGGCGGCGGGTGCGACCGACCAGCCGGTGACGGTGATCGGCTCGGAGGCGGTGAGGCCCTGGCTGGAGCGCTACAGGGTCGACGTGCCGCTGGTGGTGCCCGACGCGTCGCGGGAGGCGGTGGAGGTCGCGTCTATCCGAGAGGCGGTGCGTCGCTGCCTGGCGGGGGAGGCGAGGGCGATGGTGACGGGGCCGATCCACAAGGCTCGGCTGGCTGCCCAGGGCTTCGGCTTTCCCGGGCACACCGACTTCCTCGGCGAGCTGTGCGGGGTGGAGCGCCCGGTGATGGCCTTCGTGGGCGGCTCGGTGCGGGTGGCGCTGGTGACGGTGCACCTTCCGCTGCGCGAGGTGGCCGATGCGCTGACGGTGCCGCGCATCGTCGCGACGGTGCGCACAGCCCACGAGGCGCTGGTGGCGCAGCTCGGGCTCGCGTCGCCGCGGCTGCTGGTGTGTGGCCTCAACCCCCACGCTGGCGACGAGGGCCTGCTGGGGCGGGAGGAGCTCGACGTGGTGGAGCCGGCGGTGGCTGCCTGTCGCGCGGAGGGCCTCGATGCGGTGGGGCCGGTGAGCGCGGAGACGGCCTTTCGGCAGGCGCTGCACGGCCAGGGCGACATGGTGGTGGCGATGTACCACGATCAAGGGCTCGCCCCGCTCAAGGCCCTGGAGGCGGTGTCGGAAGGCGGCTCGGTGAACTGGACGCTGGGCCTGCCCATCGTGCGCACCTCGGTCGACCACGGCACCGCCGACGACATCGCGGGGAAGGGCATCGCCGACGAGCGGAGTATGGTGGCAGCCATCGAGCTGGCGGCTCGGCTCGGTCGACCCTAGGATCGAGGCAGGAGGATCGATGGACCGCACTCAGAGCGCCTGGTTGTTTGCTGCTGTCGCCATCGCTGGCGGCGTGCTGGCGGCGGCGGTCACCTACGTGCTGCTGTCGGAGCGGCGCAGCGACCGGCGGCGCGTCACCCATCGGCCGACCGACGACGAGCGGGTCGACGAGGCGCTGCGGGAGTCGTTCCCGGCGTCGGATCCGCCGTCGTACTCCCCTGGGCGGGCCTAGCAGCAGGAGCTGGGGGGCCAGCCGGGTCGAATCGGGTGGGTCGGATCGGCCAGCGGGGTCGAATCGGGCGTCGGGGGGCCGCGCGGGCCGTTTCGCACGAACCGCCTACGAGACAACCTGCGGAATGCGGGGGCGGCTGAGGCGGATTCGACGTGGACGTCCGATTCGACCTGGCTGGCCTCAGACAGGCACCCGATTCGACCCGGCTGGCCGTTCTCGGCGCGTCGGCGAGGGGCCGCGACATCTAACACCTAGCGTCCTGACCCCGATTTCGAGACCCCGATCTCGAGACCCCGATGAGGCCCCGGCGGCCTAGCCTGCGCCGGAGTCCGCTCCTTCCGCGGCGGCGGCCATGTGCTGCTCCTCGAACCCCCAGCGGGGCACGGTCAGCTGCGTGGGCTGGCCATCGACGAGCACGGTGAGCTCCACCTCGCTGCCCTCCACCCCGACCAAGCGCTGCTCGAGGTCCTCGAGGGTGAGTTCGGTGGCCGGGCGGCCGTCGACAGCGGTGATGCGGTCGCCGGCGGTGAGGCCGAGCTCGTAGGCTGCCAGCCCGGGCACGGCCCAGGTGACCTCGAAGCCGTCGGGGTGCTCCACAGCCACGAGCCCGGCGTCGGCCCCGGCCTCGGCCTGCAGGTCGAGGGGCAGGTAGTGGCTGGACCCCTCGGTGACCCGCACCATCACATCGTCGCTGCGCACCTCCACGAGGCCGTCCCACCGCGACGCCGCGACCCGCACCCGCCCCACAGGCAGCGCGAACCGATAGCGGCCGGCGTCGTCGGTGCGCCCCGCGTCGAGGGCCCCGGACTCCGACCGAGCCATCACCTGCACTCCCGCCAGGGGCTGACCGTCGGGCCCGACCACGTGGCCGTGCAGCACGCCCAGCACCGCGTCGTCGTCGTGCAGGGCCCGCGACATGAGCAGGTCGTCGACAGGCTCGGCCGACACCACCTCCAGCGGCACGTCGGCCACCGGCACGGCTCGCACGTGGCGCAGCTTCGGCAGCGACAGCGGCACCACCGGCGCCGCCGACCGCGCCTCCACCTCAGGACCCACCCCGCCCGGCACCCAGGCCTGCACGGCCAGCGCGACCCCGATCCCCAGCATCGCCACCAGCCCCTGTCGTGTGCGCATGGCCCCTCCGTGCTCTTCCATGGGACCCCACCTGCGCCTCCCGGTTCGCAAAGCCGAGGTCAACGCGACGGACGTCGGTCGGCGACGTCCGTCAGGTCCCCCATACACGGCGTCGGACCAATGGCCCGACCCCTGCACGGCGCCCCGCGGCGTACGGAGGGGACGATGGGCTGGATCTGGTGCTGGCTGTGGGGGCAGGGGGTTGCGGTGAGCCTGCTCGATGGAGAGCAGGGGCGGCTGTGGCGGGCCGGAGAGCAGGCGCTGGTCTGGCTGCCCGACGATGGCTGGCACCGGGCGTGGTCCACCGAAGACGTGTCGGAGCAGACCCTCGACCTCGACGGAGGCACCTGCCTGCGGCTGTACGCCGACGAGGGCGGCTGGGCAGGCCTGCGCTGCGCCTCAGACCTGGAGGAAGTCGAGGGCGAGGGCGCAGAACCGATCGGTGGCGTCGACGTGGGCAAAGTGGCTGGCGGCCTCGAGGCGGTCGAAGCGGGCGTCGGGGAGCAGGGCACGCAGGGAGTCGCCGACCCTCGGGGGGACTACCGGGTCGGTGGTGGCGTAGATCAGCTGCAGCGGCACGACGGGGGGCTCACGCTGGAGCCGGTCGGCGAGGGCGACCAGCCCGCGGGGGGCCAGGGCATCGCGGAGCAGGCTGGCGAAGGCGGCGATGCCTCCAGGTGTCATCAGCGCCTCGCCATAGACCCGCGCCTCCTCCAGGCTCTTCAGGCTCTCGTCGTAGTAGTGCACGTTGGCGTGGGCCCACCGCAGGGGGTCGCGGGCGACCAGGGCACGGAGCAGCGAGGTGGAGCCGGGCACCGACATCACCGCGTGCAGCAGGTGCAGGCGCTTGAGGGGATCGATGGGGCTGTGCAGCACGCTCAGGCGCTCGAAGGCGTCGGGGTGCTCGACGAGGTGCTGCAGGCACAGGGTGCCGCCGAGGCTGTTGCCGATGGTGGGCACGCCCCACAGCCCCAGGGCCTGCTGCAGCGCACCGAGGGCCTCGGCCTGGTTCGACAGGGTGTAGCGGCCGCGGGGCTTGTCGGAGTCGCCGGCACCCACCAGGTCGGGGATGATCAGCTCGTAGTGCGCGCCGAGGGGCTCGAGCACGTAGCGCCAGCTGTAGCCGGCGGTCATCAGCCCGTGCACGAGCAGCAGGGGCGGGCCGCTGCCCCACCGCCGCACGGCCACCTCGTGGCGGCCCAAGGTCTGGCTGTCGACCACGACACGCTCGGTGGGGGCTGTCAGGAAGGGGTGGGGCCGGCGCGGCCGCTCGGGCAGCTCGGCGAAGGGGCCTTGTTGGAAGGGTCGCATCGGCCCCGCCTATCCGGTTAGGGCGGGCCACCTGCGCTGGAGCGCCCGTGATCTCGTCCCTTGCCCTCGTGCTGTCCCTCGCGTTCGCTGCCGACCCCGAGGTGCCCGCCGAGCCGGAGGCCCTGCAGGCCACCGAGAGCACGCTGCTCATCGACGCCAAGCTCCCCGCGGAGATCCTGGTCGATGGGCACAAGCTCGGCCAGCTGTGGGCCCCCGCTCGGGTGTCGTTCACCGTCAAGCCCGGCGCGCACCAGCTGCGCATCTACACCCACGGCAAGCCCAACGACCTGTCCATCGCCCTGCCGCCCGGCGACGGGCTCACGGTGGTGGTCGGCCGCTCCGGGCTGTCGAGCGAGGCCCTTCCCAACGATCAGCGGCCCACCACCGGCATCGTGCCGGTCGAGTTCCGGGTGGTCGGCGGCGCTCCCGCGATGCTCCGCTTCGCCGACACCAAGCACACCATCGCCCAGGGCGACCGGCTCACCCTCGACCTGCCCTCCGGCACCCACGCCCTGAGCGTCCGCTCAGGCGACGGCACGGTGATCTGGGCCTCCGGGCGGCTCACCGTCGAGGGGGGCGACCAGATGGTGGTGCAGCTCGCCGAGGGGCGCATGCCCGAGGTCTCGGGCGAGGGGCGCTTCGACGCCAGCGGCGGCTGATGGCGGCGGGGGTTGCTACGCGCTCGCTCCGGGTCCGCATCGTCGCCTCGGTGCTGCTGGTCGCCGTGGCCCTCGTGGGGGCGCTGCTGTACCAGGTGCTGCAGCACCGCGACATCGCGCGGTCCCAGCGGCTGCTGACGGAGGGCTACCTGCCCCTGGCGCTGCACGTCGACCTGCTGCAGCAAGACCAGCAGCGCATCGCCGGCGACATCGGGCGGCTGGTGCGGCAGGAGCGTCGCCCGGGCACGGGCTCGGCGTCGACCGCCGCCATCCACAGCGAGCGGCTGCGGGAGGAAGCAGCCAAGGCGCGGATCATCGCCGCGCAGGCCAACCGCATGCAGCCCGAGCCCGCCGAGCTCGCCGTCCTCAACAAGGTGCAGGTGAGCCTGGAGCGCATCGAGGGGCTGGTCGGCGCCTACCAAGACCAGGTGAGCCGCTTCGTGGAGCAGCGGGAGGCAGGGGCCGACTCGACCACCCTCGAGGCGGAGCTCCAGCAGGGAGGGCAGGCGTTGGAAGACGAGGTCGACGCGCTGTCGCAGCTCATCGACGCACGGGTGGAGCGGCTGTCGGGGGCCATCGACGCCAAGCGCTCCCGGGCGACGAACGTGGCGGCGGCGCTGACGCTGCTGGGGCTGGGGTTGTCGCTGGGGTTGGTGCTGGCGGTGCTGGTCGCGCTGCGCCCCCTCGACCAGCTCACCCAGCAGGTGCAGCGCCTGGCCGCAGGCGACACCACGACCCGGATCGAGGTGAGGTCCAACGACGAGATCGGCGTGCTGGCGCGCGAGTTCGACGCGATGGTCGAGGCGCTGCAGGTGCGCGACCGCCGGCTGGTGGAGCGTGCCGACGAGCTCAACCGGCTGTCGGCCTACCTGGGCACGGTGCTCGACTCGCTGCAAGACGCGTTGTTCGTGGTCGAGGGCGACGCGGTGACGCTGGCGAACCCTGCCGCAGCGGAGCGGCTCGGCGTGCAGGAGGGAGGCACGCCCCCGGGGGCCCTGCGGGAAGCGGAGCCCGGCTACCGCGAGGTCCGCATGGAGGGGCGTCGCTACGGGGTGCGGTCGGGGCCGTTCGGGGAGGGAGGGCGCATCGTGGTGGCCCACGACGTCACCGAGCAGCGGGATGCCGAGGAGCGGCTGGCGCGGTCGGAGCGGCTGGCGCTGGTGGGGCAGATGCTCGCGCAGATCACCCACGAGGTCCGCAACCCCCTCAATGCGATGTCGCTGAACGCAGAGATGCTGGCCGACGAGCTGCACGACCTCGATCCCGACAAGGGCACGGAGGCATGGGACTTGTTGGCGACCGTGTCCGGCGAGATCGAGCGACTGACGAAGGTGACGGCTCACTACCTGCAGCTGGCCCGGCGCCCTCGGGCGCGGCTGGAGTCCACCGACCTGCACGACCTGGTGCGCGATGTCGCACGGCTGCTGGGGGCCGAGCTCGAGCAGGGCGGGGTGAGCCTGCAGGTGGAGCTGGGCGAGGTGCCGGCGCAGCTCGCCGACGGAAGCCAGCTGCGGCAGGCCCTGCTCAACGTCATCCGCAACGCCACTGAGGCAGGGGCCCACGAGCTGGTGCTCGCGCTGCGCGGGGATGCGCGCGAGGTGGTGCTGTCGCTGGCCGACGATGGCCCGGGGATGGACGCCGAGCAGCTCGACAAGGCCTTCGACCCGTTCTTCTCGACCAAGGCCAGCGGAACGGGGCTCGGCCTCGCGATCACCCGACAGATCCTGGAGGATCATGACGGAGTGGTCAGGGTAGGCTCCACGCCTGGCGGCGGCACCACCCTGGAGCTGGCGATGCCCCGGCGCGATGCGCCACCGGAGGATGGATGAGCGAGCGAGTCCTGGTGGTCGACGACGACGACAGCAACCGCGTCACCATGGAGCGCATCCTCAAGCGCGAGGGCTACGAGGTGCTCCACGCCTCCCACGGCAAGGAGGCGCTGGCGATGCTCCGGGAGGAGTCGGTCGACCTGGTCCTCACCGACCTGAAGATGCCGGGGATGTCGGGGATCGACCTGCTCAAGGCCAGCCGGATGGTCGAGCCCGACGTCGAGGTGCTGGTGATGACCGCCTACGGCACGGTGGAGACGGCGGTGGAGGCGATGAAGGAGGGCGCCTACGACTTTGTCAGCAAGCCGCTGCGGCGGATGGAGCTGGTGGCCTCGGTGCGCAAGGCGCTGGAGAAGCGGCAGCTGTCGGTGGAGAACCGGCACCTCCGGGAGCGACTGGCCGCGGTAGGGGAGGGCGAGATGATCGGCCGCTCCCAGGGGATGCGGGCCCTCCTCGACGAGGTGGAGCAGGTGGCGCCCTCCGACGCGACGGTGCTGCTCACCGGCGAGTCGGGCACGGGTAAGAGCCGCCTGGCGCGGCTGATGCACCGGATGAGCCGGCGGAAGAACGGGCGGCTGGTGACGGTCAACTGCGCTGCCATCCCGGAGAACCTGCTCGAGAGCGAGCTGTTCGGCTACGAGAAGGGCGCGTTCACCGGGGCGGTGGCCCGCAAGGAGGGCCGCTTCGACATGGCCCGCGGGGGCACGCTGTTCCTCGACGAGGTGACCGAGATGAAGCCCGCTGTGCAGGTGCGCTTGCTGCGGGTGCTGCAGGAGGGCGAGTACGAGCGGGTGGGGGGGACCGAGACGCTGACCGCCGACGTGCGGGTGGTCGCCGCCAGCAACCGTGACATCACCCAGGCTGTGGCCGACGGTGCCTTTCGCGAAGACCTGTACTACCGGCTCAACGTCATCCCCATCTCGGTTCCGCCGCTGCGGGAGCGGCACGAAGACGTGGCGCTGCTCGCCCAGCACTTCCTGGTTCGCTACGCCGAGAAGAACCGCAAGGAGCTGGGTGGGTTCACCCCCGAGGCCCTCGAGGCGCTGCAGGGGCACCAGTGGCCGGGCAACGTGCGGGAGCTGGAGAACGCCATCGAGCGGGCCGTCGTGCTGTGTCGCAGCGAGCGCATCGGCCTCGACGACCTGCCGCCTCAGGTGCGGGCCGCCCAGCCGCGTCGGCAGACCATCGCCTTCGAGGTCGGCACCCCCCTCAAGACCATCGAGCGGCGGATGATCGAGGAGACCCTGCGCCTGTGCAACGGCGACAAGAGCCTCGCCGCCTCGCTGATGGGCATCACCGCGCGCACCATCTACCGGCGTGAAGCGGAGTGGGCGCGCGACGACGCATAGGTTGCTGCAGACGCCAGGGTGGGCCGTTCCTCTTCGCCGTGACTGTCGCTCGATCGCTAGCCTTCCTCGGGCTACTGCGTGCTGGCCCATGACTCGGAGAATCGATGCGCGCCCTCGTTGGGATCCTGGTTTTGCTCGGAATTGCGGTGATGCTCTCCAAGAACCGACGGGCCATTCGACCCCGCACGGTGGCTGGCGCGTTCGGGATCCAGGCCTTCATTGCCTGGTTGGTCCTGTACAACGAGGCCGGGCGCAACGCGCTGAACGCGCTGGCAGGGTTCGTCAACGCGGTGATTGCCTACGGCAGCGAGGGCATCGGGTTCCTCTTCGGCCCGCTGGTCGATGTGCAGGCCACCGGGTTCGTGTTCGCGTTCAAGGTGCTGCCCGTCATCATCTTCTTCTCGTCGCTCATCTCCCTGCTCTACTACCTGGGCGTGATGCAGTGGGTGGTTCGCATCATGGGAGGCGTGCTGGCGTGGGCGCTGGGCACCAGCCAGGCGGAGTCGCTGTCGGCGACGGCCAACATCTTCGTGGGCCAGACCGAGGCCCCGCTGGTGGTCAAGCCGTTCATCAAAGACATGACCGAGTCCGAGCTGTTCGCCATCATGGTGGGCGGGCTGGCCTCCGTCGCGGGCTCGGTCCTCGCGGGGTACGCAGGCCTCGGGGTGGAGCTCAAGTATCTGCTGGCGGCCTCGTTCATGGCGGCCCCCGGCGGTCTGCTGATGGCCAAGCTGATGGTCCCGGAGACCGAGACGCCCAAGACCAAGGGCTCGCTGACCGGGCGAGACGTCCTGGGTGTCTTCGGGGTGGTCGCCGTGGTGTTGGTGGCCCACAACATCCTGAGTCGGGTCTTGCTGCCGCCCTACGACGGGCTCGTGGTGATGCTCGACCTCGCCGTCGCGGCCGCAGGCTACTTCGGCGTGCGGCGGCTCGGGCTCCTCGCAGACGACCCCGATGCCATGAGTGATGCCGACGAGGAGGACGGCCCCGTCAACGTGTTCGATGCGGCAGCGCTGGGTGCGTCGTCGGGCCTGGAGCTTGCGCTCAACGTCGGGGCGATGCTGCTCGCGTTCATTGGGCTGATCGCGCTCATCAACGGCGGGCTGTCGGCCTTTGGCGGCATGATTGGCTACCCGGCTCTCTCCCTCGAGCTGGTCCTCGGCTACCTGTTCCAGCCGCTGGCCTACTCCCTCGGCATCGCCGCCGAGGAGTCCCACATCGCCGGCTCGTTCATCGGCAAGAAGATCGTGGTGAACGAGTTCGTGGCGTTCGTCGACTTGACCAGCACCACGGGGCTGTCCGCTCACACGCAGGCCGTCGTCGCCTTCGCACTGTGCGGGTTCGCCAACCTGTCCTCCATCGCCATCCTGCTCGGCGGCCTGGGGGTGCTGGCGCCGTCTCGCCGTGGCGACATCGCTCGCCTGGGCATTCGTGCGGTGGTCGCGGGGTCCCTTGCCAACTTGATGAGCGCTGCGCTGGCGAGCTTCTTCCTCTCCTTGGGCTGAGCCCCGACTCGGATGCACTCGCCACCACCGTGGGCGCACGGCTCGCGCGGCACCACGATGTCGCAGGTGAAGCGGTCGACCACGATCTGACCGCGGAGTGCCACGCGCCCCCATGTGCCGTCGGGGCTGCCGGAGGCTCCCGTCACTCGGCGGTGGTGTCGGGGATCGCGACGGCGGGGGGCGCTGGCGCTGGCGCTGGCGCGGGCGCGACGGGGGCTTCATCGTCGCCATGCACGATCACGCATCGCTCGGTGAACACGACGTGGTTGGTGACCCCGTACTCCAACATGGTGACCCGGCGGATCCCGGCCCGCTCGATGGCGTCGAAGAGCGACATGTCATCTCCCACAGGGAAGATGCCCAAGACGAAGTCTTGGCAGGACTGCCCCGCCTGCATCTGTGATGCGTTGCTGTAGTCGATGTGGGTGGTGTCGACGCTGTTGGTGATGGGCACAACGCGGGTCGCGCACGCGCCCAGGAGGAGGAGAGAGGTGAGGGAAAGAAGCCTGCGAGCCATCGTGCGGTACGTCCTGGAAGAGGTGTGAAGAACGAGTCGACGAGTGCCGTCGCGGTCGTTCGGCTGCCCTACGCACCGGAGCACGATTCCTTCAACGCAGATGCGAATTTCTGGTGATGTTGGGGACCTTACTTAGCTAGAACCTGTTCTATTCCGTGAAGAGCTAGAGACGTTCTGTATGTCCCGGCCGATCCCAGCAGCCGTCACTTCGGGGGATCTCCCCGCAGCTCGGCCGCGAACCGTTCGATACTGGCTTTCGCGGCGCCAACGCGTGTATGGTTCGCCGCCTGGAGGCTCATTGGACTGGGAAGGCTCATCTGAACTGATCGACCGCTGGCGGAGGCAGACGCATGAGTATGTGGCTGCGGTCAACGAGTACGTGGAGCGTGCCAACCGTGATGGATTGGCCAACGATGGCGACGAGCCGGTAGACCCACGAACGCCCGACGACGCGCTGGCGGTCCTCAACCTCGTGCGGGAGGCGAACAAGACAGGTGCCTGGGCGGAGCTGAGGTCCCGACTTCCCGTTGCGCACGCTCCGTTCGTGCCGTGGCTGGATGACAAGGGCATCGGCATCGGGCCCTTGTACTGGTCTGACAGTGAGACCGTCCTAGCGACCGTCGGTTCGAGCTGGCAGCCCCGAAGTGTGGTCGCTCTGAGGCTCGACGGTAGCGTGGAAACGCTGGCAGGAGCTCACGCTGTGGCGGGGAACGGCGACACGTACGCCCTTGTCCGCGATGCAACGATCGAGGTGCGGTCACGGGGAGGTTCTGGCGCATCCCTGCACTACCCGATGCCGTCAGGCGGGGAGGGGCTTCCGGAGATCGAAGGTGTTCAGATGACCGTGGGGCCTCTCGCCCTTGTCGAAGCCGTTCCGGTGGAGGGAGGCGTGTTGGTTACGAGCCACCAAGGCGTCTTCCTTGTGGAGGGCCTCAACGCGCGTCGTCTCTTCCCGACCGAACAGATGCTCCGCAGCGCTGCTGATGAAGCCCTCGAGGAGCGCGACGATGAGCTGGAGTGGGGCGACGATGACGAGAGTGAATGGGAGGATGTCGACTACGACATTGGCTTCGACATGATTCATGCCGCTTGCTCAGCCGACGGGCAGGTGTTCGTGTGTGGCTACCAGGACAGTCAACACCTGCTGCTGGACCGACAAGGCAAGCTCGTGGGTCAGTTCGGCCCATTCGAGAGCAGCTACCCACATCATGCTTCCTTCTCTCCGGATGGTAGGCGGGTTGTGGTCAACAGCTGCCACTTCTACGGTGGTGTCAGCACGATGCTGGAGGTCGAGACTGCGAAGGGGTTGGCGTCGGGCGAGTTCGAGGAGGTGGAGGGCACGGTCCAGTGCGACGATCTGGCTAGGGTCTACTGCAGCACGTGGCATGACGGGTTGTGGATCTTCGGCGACGCCCAAGGCTTCGTCCACGCCGTGGATGCCGATGGCAAGAAGCACTGGCAACACTTCGTCGGCTCGACGGTACAGGGCGTCGCTGTAAGCCCCGATGGGCGGCATCTGGCAATCTCGACGTTCGCAGGATTCGTTGCCATGCTCGACATGACGGACCATCACCATGAGCCGTCGGTGATCGGGACCTCAGGCTTCCGTGAGGTCATCCGGTTCGTACTCTGGCAGGGTGAAGCGCCGCTGCGGTGGTAGGGGGCCACGTAGTCGGTGAGCTCGGGCCAGTGGCGCGCGAGGGGCTACCCTCGCAACACGGACGCTTGCCCGACTCCAAGGTCTCGCGCGACGTGGGACGCCGACAATCCGCGCTCCAGAACCAGAGCCACGGCTTCCGCCTTGAACTCCTTTGAGAACTTCCTTCTGGCCACTTTGGCCTCCTGCCTATGCTTAGCAGGCTGTCCGGCTCAGCGCGGCAACGTCGTAATGTATCTCTGGCCCTTGAGAATGTCATGATGGTAATTCTTCTTTCGATGGGCATCTCGTTTGCCCAAGATGCGTCTGAGGTCGGTGTTTGGGTCGAGTCCGACTGGCCGGAGGCGGCAGAAGCCACGCTTGAGGTCCAGGCGCCCAACGAGGCCGACTTCGGCACCTGGACCGATGCCAGTCCCTTCACGACAATCGTGCCACGGGTCGTGAAGGGCACTGGGTTCCGCCTGTCCGCCGAGATGGCCGCTACTACGACACCGGTCCATCAGAACCAGGACGTTGTCCGAGCCTTGGATGCCTCTAAGGTGGACGTGACGAGCCCCGATGCCACCGCGGACTCGCTCGTCGCGGCGGTGGCCGCTGCCGATCCTGTGTGGCCGCTCCGAAAGGTGGAGGCGGGAGACTACGTGGTGCTGGTGGCGCAGGGCGACAAGCCCGCCCTTTTTGACCACCGGTTGGCGCTAGCTCCGGCGAAGGGAAACCAGCATGAGCTGCTCATGCGGGTCATGGAGGCGCTGGCACCACACTTCGATGGGGTTGCGCTTGTGAACGACGAAACGTACTCGATGCACGCCTGCGCGCATGACGGGGGTGAGTTGACCGCGCGCGAGCACGTCGTGTCCATCCTACAGGCCTGCCTCCCCGCTCCCGCCATTCCCTACTACGCCCTGAGGACCAGTGGGCCCGACTGGGTGCTCAACGTGTCCGCCACCAGCGAAGGCAACGTCGGGCTCCGCAAGAACTACTAGCCTGTTCACCGACACGGCCGTTCAGGCGCTGTTCCACGCCAGCCAGGGCGTGCCGCGTCAGATCAACCAGCTGGCGCTTCAGGCGCTGATCGAGGCGGTGGTGCGGGGGCTCGACGAGGTCGACGGCAAGCTGATGAAGCGGGTGCTGCAGGCCCACCCGCTCTACGCCGTGCCACGCGCGTCGTAGGCCCTCGCGGGACACGCACGTCTGTGCGTGTCCCGCCCGTGCCATGGGCGTCGCGGAGTCGGCGGGGAAACGCTGAGCCGCCGTGTCCAACGCCGCCCCGCGGTGCGCATGTGGGACACGCTGCCGGAGCCGATCTCGGGCCCGCCACCAGTGGATGAGCGTGGGACGTCAGCGGGACAGGACCGCGGGACGAGACACCCTCAGAGCCCATTCAACAAGGCTGTCCGTCAAGAGGGGTCAAGGTCAGCCCGTTGCTGGGCTCGTCGACGGGGAAGGCCTCGCAGCGCCGCTGATGGCAGAGCACTAGACTAGGGAAGCGTCGCTGCTCACCTGCTCATGCCCCCTGATATGTATAGGCAATCCGCAGCAACAGGGGAGTCTGAGTGCGTTCTTTGCTCATAGCGATGATCATTGCATGTTCTGGTGAAACGCCGGACACAGCCGACACCGGCGCGGTTGCTACCACCTCCGATACCGACACCGACACCGACACCGATTCGGACACTGATTCGGACACGGACACGGACGCCGATACGGACGCAGACACCGATTCAGACACCAATACCATCTACACCGGGGGCTTGGTCACCACGACTGTGTGCTTCAACACCACACCGCCGATGTGTCCCACCGCGGCCGAAGCTGCGTATGAGCTGGTTGGGCAGGTGACCTGCAACACCAGTCCCGCGTCGCGAATCACCGGCGTGTCGATCTCTGTCGATCCCCGAGACGTCTACGGTTCGGGCACCGGGGCTCCCCAGCTCGACACCGGCAGCGCCACCTGCTGCTACGTCGTCGATGCTGTCTACCTAGATTACGACTGCTGATGGCGAAGGAGCGCTCGTCAGCTCTTGGCGAGCCCTCGTCGGCTCCATCCACCGGCAGTCGCGGGCGGGATGTGCGCTGTGCGGGGGACAAATCGCCCCGTGGGGGAGTCCCAGACGCACGGGTCCATGGCCCGCCGTTGCGGCAGCCAGCTCGCATCGGCCCGGGCTCATGGCGGCCCCCTGGCGAGGGGCTCGGTACGCAGGTGTCCCTCGCAGTGTGGACACACGAGGCGGTCCTTGGCACGGTCCCGCGTAGCGACGGTGCGCTCGCAGGCGGCCAGGATGGCCTCGGCCTCGAGCTCGGTGGGCATGCCTGCTGCGGGTCGGTCGGGCAGTTGGGCTCGCGCCTCCTCGAGGTCCCGATGAACGGTACCGGGTGCATACAGGCCATAGTGGCGGACCTTCCCGAGGCCCTTGGGGAGGACGTGGAGGAGGAACCGTCGCACAACCTCGGCGCCTTCGAGGCGGCAGGTTCCGGTCTTGGTGCGGAAGGCGACCTGGTGGTCGGAGACGCAAGGGATGCGCGCGTCGGAGATGGCCACACGATGGAGGTAGCGGGCGAGGTACTTGAGCGCATGGCGTACGGGTCGGTCGCCCGGGGCCTCGACGTGCACACCCCACTGCTTGTGTCGCTTGGCGACGAGGCGGAGGGTGCGGTCGAGGCCCACGCCCTCGCCGACGTCGAGGTCACCGGCCTGCATGGCGTCGATGAGCCCCTGCAGCAGCCTGCCCCGGTACATCCTGGCGATGACCTTGGTGGGAAACAGGAAGTCGGTGCGGGTACCGACCCAGCGCTGGCCGTCGAGCGACAGCCCCCCGGCGGTCACGAGCAAGTGCCAGTGCGGGTGCACGCTGAGGTGGCTGGCCCAGGTGTGGAGGACCGCAGTGATGCCGAGCCGCGCGTCGAGCGCTTAAAGACGCGCGCACGGTACGGGTCGACGCCGTGGCGGGCCTCGAACGCGTCGGCGTGACGCCGCAGCGCGTCCGACACGGTAGGGCCCTGGCGTGACCGGCGCGCGGGCCGGCGATAGGTGTGCAGCCCCTACAAGCGGTCGAAGGGGGAGCGCATCGAGGCGATGCGGTCGGGGCTCCGGCCCATCAGGAAGACCACCGTGGACGACCTCCTCGGACTCCTCCCGTGGACAGGACCAGCCAAGTCGCTGGAGGAGATGGAGGACGCCATCGCAAAGGGCTCCCAGGAGGCGCGATGAAGGCGGTCGATACCAACATCCTCGTTCGGCTCCTCACTCGGGATGACCCTGCGCAAGCGGCTGCGGCCGCTGCAGAAATGCGAGCGGGCCCGCTGTACATCTCCGCGACCGTTCTGTTGGAAACCGAATGGGTGCTGCGCCATGCCTACAAGTTCGTCCAAGAGCAGGTAGGTGATGCTCTTCTTGCGGTCGTCAACCTCTCGGGAGCCACCATCGACGATGAGGCCCCCGTTCGGGCAGCCCTTCGCTGGCACGCCGATGGTATGGATTTCGCGGATGCACTGCATCTGGCGAAGGCGCATGAGGCAGACGAGTTCGTCACCTTCGACAGGCGATTTGCGAGCAAGAGCGCCCAGCTTGATGCCAAGCCTAGGCTCAGGCTGATCGAATAGGGCCTGGACGCGCGCTGGCGGGGAGCGGCGACGAACCCTGCGCCGGTCCCCCCCCGCCCAACGCCCGCGTCTGCACGGATGTGGCAGGGCTTGCACCCCGGCTTCCTGGGCACTTCATCGTCTGCTCAGAGCTTCGATCATGTTTCTTGTGGCGCTGGATCGGGGAGCGTGAACTAGGCACCGCCCTGGCGGTAGACGTCTCTCACACCCGCGGAGTTATGATGGAGCATGGTCGATGACGCCCGAGCAGTGCGAGCCCGTCGCCGTGCTTCATGGCACGGCGAACTCCTTACCGAGCAGACGCCGGCGCAGCTTTCAACCGCGGCGGAGCGAGTGGGCTCGATGTGGCAGCTTGCTCTGGATGCGTTTGGTCTGGACAACGTGGAGAGCGACACGCCCCGTTCCGAGTGGCCTGGGCGGCTGGTCCGCGGGTGAACGAGGACTTCCTGGACCTCCTCTCGCTCTTGCTGGAGGACGCCGCGGACTTCGTTGTGGTCGGCGCGCATGCCATGGCCGTGCACGGTGCAGCGCGAGCCACAGGGGGACATCGATGTGCTCGTTCGGCCGTCCATGGAGAACGCAACTCGCGTCTGCGCAGCGTAGCAGGCGTTCGGCAGTAGCAATCAACGTTAGGCGACCCGGCGAAGGCGTTTCGCGGCTACTGCCTCCGGGTGGAATCGCT
>CBDUIC010000121.1:0-21357 GCA_965367245.1 uncultured bacterium
GTGTCTGTGTCCGTGTCGCTGGACTCCGTGTAGGTGCCGGTGTCCTCGGGCTTGTCGCCCCCCGCACAGGCCACCAACGCCAGCAGTCCCAAGAGCGTCGGTCGCATGATTCCCTCCAGTGGACCCAGCGTAGGCCAGGTCCCCACCCTTCGCTGGTTTCATCATGTGTCGGCGCGCCGACGGGAGGCGCGAGCCGCGGTGGGCCACAGCGGATACCAGGCCGCTCTGGAGGTAGAGACATGGCACGCAAGGGTGGTGGCGTACGAGGCCAGACGCGCTCGGGTCCGATGGTTCGAGGAGGTCGTCGCGAGGCGGGCACCAAGATGGGCGACAAGGCACGTGAGCGCTTGCGGGCCGCCCACGCGCTCGCATCCGACGGCGACCACGCGGGCGCCTCTACCGAGCTGACCGAGCTGGCGGGCATCGCGCGGAAGCGTGGCCTGCACCGGATCGCGGTCCACCTCGGCACGCGGGCTGCTGCTCAGGCGGCGCGGGCGGGCGACCGTGACGGCGTCATCGCAGCAGCCGACCTGGCCATCGCGGATGCCAAGCTCGACGGCGACAAGCCTCGCAGTGCGCGCGCCTTCGGCCGCATCATCAAGGCCCTCCGCGCCGGCGACCACGACGAGGCCGCCGAGCGGGTGGCTGCCAAGGTTCGCTCCGAGCTGGGCGTCGCCGCCAAGGCCCCCACCGGCGACGGGCCTGCCGTCAACCGCGCCATGAGGCGCCACCTGCCCAAGGCGTGCCCCACCTGCGGCACCAAGGTGAGCGCGGATGGCGTCGACTTCAACGACGACGGCAGTGTCGACTGCACCGTCTGCGGCGGCGTCCTCAAGGGATGAGCTTCGTCTGGCTGGCGCTGATGGTCGCTCGGGCCGACCCGCCACCTACGGTGGCCGAGCCTGCCGATGCGTCGCTGCCCACCCCGTTCACGGCGGAGCAGATCCGGCAGGCCATGCCTGTCGGGCTGGTCATCGACTGGTGCCCCGTGATGGAAGGGGAGACGGGCGTAGCGCAGCGCTGGGCCGTCACGGCTGTCGACACCACTCACGTCACCCTGCGCCAGACCCTCCGGGTGGTCGGCGACGATCGCATCGTGAGCGACGACGTCCAGCGCTTCGCCTTTGCCGATCTTCGCAGTCACGCCGTGTTTCCGAAGGAGACAGCTCGTCGAGAGCACCGGCAGATCGACGCGAAGGTCGGCGCGGGGCCCGGTTGGCACTACGTCGTCACTGAGGGGCCAGGAAGGGAGCGCCACTACACGTTCCTCGAACGGTTCCCAGGGGCCCCCGTGAAGGTGGCGCTGTGGGTCGAGGGCGTCGAGCAACCCGATCCCATGGAGCAGTGCGGCCGGGTCGCGCCCTAGCGCCCTCGGCCCACCCTCACCGACCCGCCCTGCCCGTACATGCCCTTGTACGGTCAGCCGCAAGTTGTCGCTTCCCGTACATGCCCTTGTACGGCGAGCCGCAACTTGTCGCTTCCCGTACATGCCCTTGTACGGCGAGCCGCAACTTGTCGCTCCCCGTACAATCCCCGTGTACGTAGAGGTCCCCCCACGTCAGCCTCGCGACCGGTAGCGAACCGTCGAGGGCCCGTGGCCTGGAACCTACTTGTCGGCTTGCACCAGCTCGACGTCGACCAGCACCTCGGCTCCAGGCTCGACCTCCACCGGACGCGACTGCGCCGGCACGAGCTCGATGGGCACTCGCAGCTGCCTCACCCCTCCCTCGCGCATGCCCTTCATGCCCAGCGTCAGCCCCGGCATCACCAAGGAGTGGTCGTAGCGGAACCACCAGCAAGCCGGCTTGTTGTAGGTGTGGTCGACGAGCTTGCCATCGACCCACACCGCAAGGTCGACACAGACCCGCTCACCCGACTTCGCCTTGTTCCCACGGCCCTTCTGCAGCTCCGCAATCTGCAGCCCCTGAGGCCCTCTTCGGTAGCCAGCGACCTCCCTCGGTGCGTCGGGCGTGGCACGCGGCGGCTGCATCTCGAGGAGTTGGACTTCGAAGAACAGCGTGCTCCCCGGGGGAATGCTCCCCGCACCCCGGTCGCCGTAGCCGAGCGCTGCCGGGATCTTCAGCCTCCGGGTGCCCCCCACGGCCATCCCCACCAGCCCCAGCTCCCAGCCCTTGATCACCTGCCCGGCACCCACTCCGAAGCCGAAGGGCTGATCACGGGAGTGGCTGCTGTCGAACACGGTGCCGTCGGGGAGCATGCCGGTGTAGTGGACGACGACCTCGGCGCCATCGACGACCACCTCGCCCTCTCCGGCAGCGACGTCCTGTACTTCCAGGCCGTCGGCACGCAGCACCCACTCGGCCGTGACGCGCTCGGCCTCCACCGGCCACGTCGCCGCCGCAGCCAGCTGCATCGTAGCCCACCACCCAAGCATTCCATCTCCTCCGTCCGCGAAGGGCCTCGCCCTCCCGGGCGCCCCTAACCAGCGCTGATCACCATGGCGGCCACGACCACCGCGATGACGAGTGCCGCCACCGTCAACCCCAGTAGCGCCAGCCATACTCCCTCGTTGGCCGGCTGGACCAAAGGCGGAGGGGGCGGGACCGGTGCCGAGCCCTCGGGGTCGATCACCGGCGCCTCGGTAGGCACCGCCTCGGCAGGCTCAGCGGCCTCCGGGACACGAGGAGGTGGGCGCAGCAGCTCTTCCTCGAGGGCCACGAGGGTGTCGTGGGGAGGAGTGATGGTCTCTCCAGCGCCTACCCCTGCGGCCAGCCCACGGGCTGCCCTGAGATCGGCGTCGCCGTCGAGGCGTGACACCACCGCTGCCGCCGAAGACGGTCGGTCGTCGCGCTCGGGAGCAAGCAGTTCATCGATGAGGGCCACGACGGCGGGGGGCACGTCGGGACGCAGCTCGGCCAGGTCTACCCGGTCGCCGTCGAGCACCTTGCCGTAGATCGCCATCAGGTTGGAGCCGTCGAACGCCCGCTCCCCCGTCAGCATCTCGTAGGCCAAGCACCCCAAGCTGAACAGGTCGGCGCGCTCATCGACCGCGCCTGCCCCTCGAAACTGCTCGGGAGACATGTACTGAGGGGTGCCGAACGTGGTTCCCATCTGCGTCATCGCCTGGGAGGGCTCCACCCCCATCACCTTCCCCAGCAGGAAGTCGTGCACCCGTGGCTCCCCCGAGGGGTCGATCAGCACCTTCTGTGGCTTGAGGTTGCGGTGGATCAGCCCCTGCCCGTGGGCCGCCTGCAGCCCATCGGCGATCCCGCGCACGACCCGCAGCACCTCTGCCACCGACCGCCCGCTCGCGGCCCATGTGTCGAGGGTGTCTCCTTCCACGAAGCGGCTCACGACGCCCGGCGCCCCATCGTGCTCCACCGTCGCGACCACCCCGACCAGGTTCGGGTGGCTGAACGACGACAGCGCTACAGCGGTGCGCCGCAGCCGCTCCTGGAACTGAGGGTCTCGCAAGTGCAGGAGCTTGAGCGCATAGCGCCCCCCATCTCCCTGCCGGCTCACCTCGTAGGTGACCGCGAGGTTGCCTTCGTGGAGAGCGCTCACGACGCGCCACTCCCCCACCATGTCTCCGTACGCCAGCATGACAGAGACTAGCTCTGGAACCCCGCCGACGCACCTCGGGCGATAGACTCCGCGCCATGCGCTCGATCGCCCCGCTGTTGGTCCTCGTCGGCTGCTCCACCCTGAGCGGTGCACGCCCCCTGGAGCCCGGGCAGCACGCCGTTGGTGCCACCGTGGGCGGGGTGCTGGTGCCACTGGGCCCGATTCCCCTCCCGAACGTCAACGTCGAGGCGAAGCACGGCCTGGTGACGATCGCCGACCGCCCCCTCGACCTGAACTATGGGCTCAACGTCACCGGGCTGCCCTTCGGCATCGTCCAGGGCCACATCGGCAACAGCTTCCTGTTGTTCGACCAGGCCAAGGCGCGCCCGGCGCTGTCGCTGACCAAGCGCTTGTTCCTCGCCACCAACTCCGCAGGAGCCTCCAACCGGGTCACCTCCCGGGTGCAGGGCTGGGCCCTCGACCAGATCGAGCTCACGGCCAGCTGGAAGCCAGGCCACCAGCTCGTCTACGTGGGTGTCGCCGAGTACATCGACTGGGGCCAGCCCTCCCTGTTGATCACCCCTTCGGTGGGGGCGCAGCTCGATCCTGGCGAGCCGGGCGGCTTCCTCATCCAGCCGGAGCTCCGCTGGTACGGGGTCGGCCGCACTACGGATGCCGACAACATCGACTGGGTCGGCCCTACCGGCGCTCTCGGCTTCAGTCTCGGCTTCGCCACCCGCTTCGGAGGATGACCATGGCCTCGTTCCGCTGGCTCCTCGCCGCACCGCTGCTGCTGACCAGCTGCCTCACCCTCGACGGGTTCATCTTCAACGCGGTCCCCTGCACCGAGATCGACGAGTCCACCTGCGACCCCGATCTCGACGCATGGAGCCAGCTGTGCATCGCCTGTGAGGAGCCCTACGACTGGGAGAAGGCCTACCCCTGGATGCCGGGCACCCTCGCCGACGGTGAGTCGATTCGGCCCGTCGACCCCGACCTCGTGGCCCAGTACACGGTGCCCACCGACGACGGGGAAGGGGCCCTCGACGTGTGGATGCTCCGCGCCCACGGCGACGACCCGGTTCTCGCCACCACCACGATTCTGTACTCCCACGGCAACTACGCCTCGATCGAGCACTACCAGCCTCGGGTGCGCATGCTCCACGAGGCCGGCTACAACGTGATGGTGTGGGACTACCGCGGCTACGGCAAGACAACGCCCCACGAGCCGCCCACCCCCGAGCAGTTCATGGCCGATGCCCGGCAGGTCCGGCGATGGGCGAGAGGCATGATCCCCGATGACGGGCGGCTGGTGATCTACGGCTACTCCCTCGGAGCCCTGCCAGCGGTCGAGATGGCGGTCGACAGCCCCGGGTGTGCGCTGATCCTCGAGTCACCCTTCTCGTCGTTCGAGGCCCTCGTCGAGGGCAACACCCGCCTGAGTCTGGGCGAGCGCTTCTTCTCCGATGGTCGCCTGTCCAACCTGTCGAAGATGCCCGACCTCGACACGCCCCTCCTCGCGATGGCCGGCACCGAAGACCGCACCACCCCCGTCGTGAAGGTGGAGGAGCTGTTCGAGCTGGCCCCCCAGCCCAAGGAGCTGTGGGTCCTCGATGGGGTCGACCATGGCATCCGCGATGGAGGCATCCCCGAGGCGGGTCTCGCCGCCTACACCGACAAGCTGCGGTCCTTCCTCCGCGCCGAGGCCCCCGCATGCGTCCTGGAGTTGTGAGCATGCGTCTCGGCCCGGTAGTCCTCGCGATGGGCTTGGTGTGCGCGGCGCCCGCCCACGCCGGGATCTTCAGCCTGTTGTCCGGTGCGGCCAAGCTGGGGAAGCTGGCGGGCAAGGCCGGCAAGGCCGGCAAGCTCGCCAAGGGCGCGTCGGTGCTCAAGGGGGCCGGCAAGCTGTCGGCGCTGGTCGCCGCCGAGCGGGTGTTCGCTCACACGGCCCGCAACGCCAACCGGGTGCCGGTGTTCGTGACGAAGGCCGACGACGGGCTGAAGGTCGTGCTCGCGTCGGGCGACGAGCTGGCGCACACGCCGGGCTCGCTCCAGCGCTTCACCCGCGAGCTCGACGAGATGGCGCAGCTCAGCGACGAGGCCGGCGTCGACCTGTACCTGGATGCGTCGGTGGCCGACGACCTCGCGCAGCTCCCGCTGGGTCCCAACACCCACGTGTACCTGGCGAACATCGATGGGCCCTCGCTGCCGCTGCGGGCCGTCGAGGGCGTGACGCAGGCCAAGGTGGGCAGCAACCTATGGCTTCGCTTGGGCTCTGAAGCCCTCGGGCGCGCGGTCCTGCTCGCCGCATCCCCCCCGGTAGAGGTCGAGGTCGTCACCAGCGGCCCATGCGGTGTAGAGCCCCTCGAGGCCATGCAGCAGGCCGCCCCTGGGCAGACCGTGGTGGTGCTCGACGACCTCGACGTGAGCGACCGGGCAGCCTGGGTCGCCTACGCCTCGGCGCACCAGCTCGATCTGGTGGTGTTGGGGCTCGACGAGGTGTGCACCGCCGACACGCCCGCCCCCGCCGCCCAGCAGGCTGCTAGCCGGGTCTCCCAGGCGCCCACCTGGGCCGACGTGTGGGCCCTCGCGCAGGGCGATCTGCCAGAGGTCGCCATGGTCGACGGCCGGCTCGAGCTACGCAGCGGAGCCGCGCTGTGGTCGATCCATCCCCCCGTCGCGGAGGCGCCGCCGCCCGCCGAGGAGCGCGAGTGGCTCAAGGCCCTCGGAGGCTTCGGCATCCTGGTCGTGTTCACCGGTGGTTGGTGGATGCTCAACCGCTGGCAGAAGGGCTCTGACCCTCCGGCGTGAGGGTCGCCATGCCGTCGAACGGCACGATGTCGGAGGCGTAGCCCATCACCTCGGTCAGTGGCGTGAACTGGTTGATGCCGGTGCAGAACTCCACGTCGTCGCCGGTGAACTGCCCGGGGTGCTCGTAGCCGGCGGCGTGGGCCAGGCTCAGCAGCTCCTTGCGGAAGACCTTGAGGTAGCGCGCGGCCCGCTTCGCCTTGTCGTCGACATCGAGCCCGGCCTGCAGCCACTTGTCGTGGGTGGCGACCCCCGCCGGGCAGTGGCCGGTGTGGCACTTCTGCGCCTGGATGCAGCCCACCGCCAGCATCGCCTCGCGGGCCACCGCGATGAGGTCGGCCCCCATCCCGATGGCCACGACCGCCCGGTCGGGGAAGCCCAGCTTGCCAGAGCCGATCCACACGATCTCGCCGCTGATCCCGGCCTCCTGGAAGATCGGAAACACCCGGCCCATCCCTACCTTGTAGGGAAGCGCGACGTGGTCGGCGAAGGTGAGCGGCGCCGCCCCGGTGCCCCCCTCTCCCCCATCGATCTGGATGTAGTCGGGGCCCTCTCCCCGAGCCTTCATCCGCTCGGCAAGCGCATGCCAGAAGTCGAGGTGCCCCACCGCCGACTTGATGCCGACCGGCAGCCCCGTGCGGTCGGCGATGGTCTCGACCAGGTCGATGAGCTCGTCGACCGTGGTGAAGGCCGTGTGCGCGTTGGGACTGTGGCAGGACTCGCCCACCGGAATGCCGCGGATGGCAGCGATCTCCTTGGTCACCTTCTCCCCGGGCAGGATCCCGCCCTTTCCGGGCTTCGCCCCCTGCGACAGCTTGATCTCGATCGCGCGGATCTGTGGGGACGCCGCACATCGCTCGGCCAGCAGTTCGAGAGACAGGGTGCCGTCGGGGTTGCGGGCTCCGAAGTAGCCGGTGCCCAGCTGCCACACGAGCTCAGCGCCCCCCTCGAGGTGGTAGGGCGACACGCCGCCCTCGCCGGTGTTGTGGTAGGCGCCCGCGTCGCAGACCCCTCGATTCAGAGCCAGCACGGCGTTCTGACCCAGCGACCCGAACGACATCGCCGACACGTTGATGATCGACATCGGGCGCCACGGCCGGCGGCGCTTGTGGTGGGCCCCCACCACCTTGAGGCACGGGACCCGACTCGGATCGTCGTCGAGCACCACCGCCTGGGTGTCGGGGAACGGAAAGGCCGAGTGCTTGATGATGGGGTAGCCCGCGCTGTAGACCTGCTCGCTGGTTCCGAAGCCGAAGGTGTTGTTCTGCCCCTTCGCCGAGGCATACACCCAGGAGCGCTCAGACCGGTTGAACGGCAGCTCCTCCTTGTCGTTGGCCACCCAGTACTGACGCAGCTCGGGCCCGATCATCTCCATGAAGTATCGCAGGTGCCCCACCACCGGAAAGTTGTGCTGGATCGCATGCTTCCGCTGCAGGAAGATGTCGCGCACCAGCACGAAGAGCAGCACCACGACGGCCAGGAGCGCCCCCGCTACCGTCACGCTGAATCCGAGGTTGTCCAGAGCGATCTCGACCACGTGCGCCTCCTGGGGTTTCGCCGACTAACCTCACGCCTCGAAACAGTCCGCCCGTCCCACCCGTACAGCGCCCACGGAGGACCCTGTGAAGATCCGCTTCGACGACGAGCTGCCCACCGCCCCATCGGGCCCCGTGGTCGCCATCGAAGACCTACGAGCTGCCGACAAGGCGGTGCGGTTCGCGCAGGCCCAGCTGCGCGATGCCGTGGCCGACGTTCAGGCCCTCGACGGGCTCGGAGGCTGGGTGTCGTGGCTCACCGGCAACCACGAGACCGATGTGCAGCGCGCCCTGAGCGTGGTGAAGCGCCGGCAGCAGCAGCTGGCGGCCGCCGAGGCCACGAGGGCACAGCTTCAAGCCACTCACGGAGGCCTGCAAGACAAGGCACGCGCACGCGCCGAGGCCGAGGCCGCCGAGGCCATCGAGCTGGAGCTGGTGGCCGACCGGATCCGCCGTGAGTCGGGTCCCATCGGCAAGCGCCTGGTGAGCTTGGAGGGCCGCATCGAGCGAGCGCGCGCCCAGGCGAAGGGGCTCGATCAGGTCTTTGGCCTGGGCACGGCGATCCGCGGGCGCCTGAAGCGCGCCCTGGTGAACCTCGACAACGCATCCACCGGGCAGATGATGGACCTCGGCGGGAGCGGCGTCGGCGGCATGCTCAAGCACTACGAGCTGAGCAACGTCCGCAAGGAGCTGGATGGCGTGGATGAGCAGCTGCAGCGGTTCGAGGCCGCCTGCCAAGAGGCTGGCCTCGACATGCGCACGGGCGATGCGCTGGAGCGGGTGCAGGGCGCGCACCGTGCCGCCTGGTTCGACACGGTGGCCGATGGCTTCCTGGGCGACCTGCTGACCGGTCGGCGCATCGACGGTGCCCGCGGAGCCCTGGAGACGCTGGCGGGCGACCTCACCCTGGCCATCGACGGCACGGTGCACGCCCGTCGTGGCGCACAAGACGACCTGGCCGCGATGGAAGCTCAGCGGGTGGAGCTGCTGCGCAGCCACCGCTGACTAGGCGGTCGTGACCTCGATGCCTTCGTGGGCGAGTTCGAGGGTCTCGATCGCGAGCTCGGAGCTGCCAGCGTTGAGGCTCGGGCCCTCCCAGGCCACAGCCCACGCACGCTTGAACGTGAAGCGACGGACCTCGGTGCCGTAGTTGTCGTACATGATCACCGCGCCGGAGATCTTCGCGAAGTCGTCGAGGTTGACCTGGTCGCGGAAGGTGAGCATCTCGGTGCTGGCGCTCGACGCGTACTTGAGCACCAGGTTCTCCCACTTGGACTGGCCCGGCCGCTTGTGCGTGTAGCCGTTGACGCCGCCTTCCTCGATCTCGAACACCGTCGAGGTGCTCTTCAGGCCCGAGCACTCCGCGAAGTGCGCGATCTCGGTGCCTTCGATCTCGAGGGCGAAGTAGTGGGCGCCGTGAGGGTCCAACAGCTGGTCTTCCTGGGGCATCGCAACCTCCGACAGGCGAGCTCCAGGGGAGGATTCCCTTGCCCGCTCCTCCATGATAGCAGCAGCGGGCTCGTCGGTGTGCCTCAGCCGATGCCGAGCAACTTGAGCACCGCGGTGACCACGCCCATCAGGCCTTCTCCGGCGATGAGGCCCGAGGCCACCGAGAAGCCCAGGGCCTTGGCGCTGTGGCCGTCGACGCGCGTCCACACCTGGTAGATGAGCGCGCCGATGAACATCGACACCGCGTAGTAGGCCGGCACGATGAACGCGATGCCCATGGCCAGGGCGGAGGGCACGTAGTCCTGGGAGGACTCCGGCAGCGCCTTGCGCACCAGCGGCATCACCGTCCCGAAGATCAGCCCCACCACGACCGCGCCCAGGGCGCCCTCGGGCATGGCTTCGACCCCTTCCGACAGCACCTCGGCCATCGCCCGCCAGGCGTGGGCTGCGGGTGCCGGCAGCTTCTCGCCGCCGATGTCGTAGACGCTGTCGAAGAGCACGTAGATCGGCACACACACCACGATCCCGGCGCCGATGCCGATCAGCTGCGCGATCAGCTGCCGCCGCGGCGACGCGCCGAGCAGGTAGCCGGTCTTGAGGTCGTGCATCATGTCGCCCGCCTGCGACGCCCCCGACCCGGTGACCGCCGCCGACATCAGGTTGGTCGGGATCGAGCCCGGCGCGATGGCCCCGTAGACGAGCTGGGTGACCTTGCCCATGCCGCCGATGGGGTTGATGTCGGTCTCGCCGGTGGAGCGCACCGCGATGGCGGCGAGCACGCTCGACAGCGCCACCGCGAGCATGGTCATCAGCGGGTGGATGCCGAACAGGTAGTTGGAGCTCACGACGGTGAAGCAGCCAGCGGCCAGCAAGCCGCCGATCCACCAGGCGTTCGGGATCTCCTCGTTCGACGTGTCGGCGGCCGCGTCGCCTCCCGACGAGCGGAAGGTGTTCAGGATGGTGCGCCACGACATCGCCAGGCTGGTGAGCGCGTCGGCGACCATGATCGCCACCCCCGGCCACAGGATCCATCCCCGGGCTCCGGTGGCGTACGACATCGTCGCCTCTGGATCGACCCAGCCGGTGGTCGCCACCCAAGGGGCAAGCACCGCCCAGCTCACCAGCGCACCCAACAGCAGCGAGATCGCCACCCGGGGGCCGATGAGGATGCCGGCACCGAACATCAGCGGGCTGATCAGCAGGGAGAAGCCGTAGCCAGCGGCGGTCGTCAGGAAGACGACGGGGATCCACTCCTCGAGGGGCGGGTGGTCGAGGGCGACCAGCCCCAGCACGTCGTTGGTCACGAAGGTGGCCAGGGTGAAGGCAGCCGCCATCACCCCGAAGCCGATGAGGTAGTTGGACTTCCGCTGTGCGTCGGCCCCCTCGGAGTACATCGCCACGATGGTCTGCGCGGTCGCCGTGCCCGTCGGGAACCGCAGCTTCTCCACCAGCACCATCTGCCGCCGCAGCGGCACCGCGTAGAACACACCGAGCCAGGCCACCGAGGCCGACCACAGCGTCAGCTCCAGGTAGGACAGCTGGTAGCCGAGCATGCCCATCGCCGGGATCGCCGCCAGCAGCCCCGCCGCGGAGGTCATCGAGCCGGCCGCGGAGCCCGCCGTCTGGGCGATGTTCGTCTCCAGCGCGGTGAACGGCTCCATGTTCGGCATCAGCGCCTGCAGCGAGCGGAACAGGCTGAACGACAGGATGGCCGCGATCAGCGACCCTCCGATGGACCACCCGGTGCGCAGCCCGAAGTAGATGTTCATGGCGCAGACCACGCCGCCGAGCAGGCAGCCGATGGCCACCGCACGCACCGTCAGCTGCCGCTCATCCGGGGCGGGTACGTAGAGCTGATCAGAGCCCTCGGGCTCTTCTACAGTGCTCGGATCGGTCGCTGCGTCGGCCATGCACTCCCCCAGGGATCGGGACGGAGCGCCGGTTAACCCGCGGGGAGCCGCCGGCCGTCGTCGCGCTTGCCTTCGTACTCGGCCCGGAGCGCCTCGGTGAGGTGGCCATCGTCGACCAGGGTGGCGTCGATCCACGCCTCCACGGCCTTCATCATCCGCCGCCCCTCGGGGCTGTCGAGCCGGGTGCTCCAGAAGGCGAGGACCTCACGCACGCGGGGCTCACCCTCGGCCACCGGGCCCGCCCCCTCCACCAGCGACACCCCGTCGTTCCACAGCCGGTCGAGGCGCTGGGGCATGGCCGCGAGGCGCGCCTCGAAGGCCGTGCCCACCAGCACCTTCTGGTAGCCGTCGATCTCGTCGCGGGTGACCGAGCGCACCTGCGACCACACCTGGTCGACCTTGCCCTTCGACGGCAGGAGCCAGAAGCCGGCGCCGCTGTCACGGGCCGCATCGATGGGCTGCCCGTCGGCGTCGTAGCGCGTGGCGGGTGCCTGGCTGCCCGGGTCGTCGTAGCTGGCGAGGCGGAAGCCCACCGCGGGGCGCCGGAAGTCGAGGCTGCCCATCTCCGGGTCGAAGCGGGCCCGGCCCATCCACGCCGAGGGGCCGCGAAACACGTACTCGCCGCCGCCCTTGTCTTTCGCTCGCCACCCCAGCGACTCCATCTCCTGCACCAGCGCATCGCGGGCCTTGGCCTTGGCGAGCTCGCCGTAGACGATGATCTCTTCATCGGCCTCGTCGGGCGCGGCCTGCCCGAGAGCGACGGCACCCAGCAGCAACCACCAGCCCATCAAGCCACCCACTGCGACATGCGCTCGCGAAAGTCGTCGCTCCACGGAAGCGGGCGCTGGGTGGCGGGGTCGACGCGCACGATGGTGCGGGTGCCGACCGCGTGATCGATGTCACGGTCCATGGGCATCAGCCGAAAGCGAAAGGTGAGCGAGGTGGTGCCGATCCGATCGATCTGCACCCGGACACGTACCTGGCCGGTACCCTTGACCGGAGACAGGTATTCCACGGTGTTGGCGCGCACGAGGTGGCAGTGGTCGCCGGCCGACTGCGGCTCGAAGCCGCCCATGCCCACCGCCTGCCAGAACGCCCCGAGGGTGCGCTCGAACAACACCAGGTAGCGAGCATTGTGCAGGATGTAGAACGCATCGAGGTCATCGAAGTAGACCCCCATCGTCTGCTCGTAGAACCGCGACACGCACCCTCCGTGCCCTGACGTATGCCGCGACGGCCTGCGCGGCCCTACTCGGCCTCCAGCAGCCCCGCGAGGCGCTCCCGGTAGCGGTGGGTGCGCACGGCCACCCCCTCCTCGGGAGCCGGCGTCTGCAGGGCCTCTTCCACCACCGTGGCCGCCTCCTCGTCGCGCCCCAGCGCCAGCAGCGCCTCCGCGCGAGCGTGGGCCGCTCGCAGCGCGTTGTCGCCCCACGCCGTGCCCGCCGCCCGCTCGGCCGCCGCGAGGGCCTCCTCGTGTCGCTCCACCTTCGACAGCTCGTAGGCCGCCGACAGATCCCACGTCGGCTCGTCGGGCCAGCGGGCCCGCGCGTCGTCGAGGATGGTGAGCGCCCCGTCCACGTCGCCCGACAGCGCCGTCAGGCTGGCCAGCCAGGTCAGGTGCCCACGATCCTTGTCTGGGACCCCACTCAGCGCCGTGCGCAGCGCACTCGCCGCCGCCGCGAACAGCCCCTCGTCGCCCGTCACCTTCGCCTGCACGTACAGGGCATCGGCGAGGAGCGGCCCATCGAGTCGGCGCACGGCCTCCGCCGCCACCTCAGCGGCGAGCTCCGGGTGCGCCTCGGCCAGCCCCATCGCCGCGCCGAACCAGTCTTCGACATTCTCGAGGTCGTGGTCGAGCAGCCAGCGCAGGTCGCCCTCCGTGGGCTCCATCGTCGCGCGCACCCGGCGCGCCAGCGCATTGTCGACCTCCGCACCGCGCTCGACGAAGGGCGCCGCCTCCTCGTTGCGGCGATCGGCCAGGAGCATCCACGCGAGCTCCAGCGCCCGCTCTGGGCTCACGGCCTCGGCCCCCTTCGCCAGGTCGGCCGCATCGCTGGATTCCCCCGCCTCAGCCAGCCAGCCCACGAAGGCCTCCCGCCCGGCGTAGCCCACGCGGCGCGAGCGCTCGGCCCCGTCGGCATCCGCCACCACCACCGTCGGGTAGCCCCCGATGTCGTAGCGCGACTTGAGCTCGAAGCTCGACGGGTGGTCGACGTCGACCACGATCACCACGTAGTCCTCCAGGACCGCGGGAGGAGGCTCGGCGTGCAGCACCTCTGCCGACAGCAGGTTGCACGGCGGGCACCACACTGCGGAGAAGTCGAGCAACACCGGCTTCCCTTCTGCTTCGGCCCGCGCGAAGCCCTGCCGAATCGCCTCGCTCGCATCCGCGTTGAACACCTCGGGCGCGTCGTGGGACACCACCAACGGCGGGCTCACCGCCAGCGCCGAGCGCCCCCGCTTGCCCTGCCCCACCGTGCCCGCCAGCTCCCACTCGGTCATCGTGCAGGTGCCGTCGGCCTTGGCACACAGCGCCAGCTGCAGGGTGCCCTTCACGTCGGCGCCGCGCAGATCACGCAGCGCTACCCCGTCATCGGAGAGATCGTGACCGTTGGTCGCCACCTCGTACGACTGCTCTCCGAAGCCCAGCCACAACACCAGGGGAGGCACGTCGTCGACCACCGTGCCCTCGGGGGGCTCCACTTCCAGCCATACGCGGTCGCGCTCGTAGGCGATGGTCACATCGGGGGCTGCGGCCAGCGCAGACAGGGTCCACCACCACATCGTCATCCTCCTGCTCCCTGCAACGGGGGCGCGCCCTGCACCTTACAGAATGGGACTCCACCACCGCCCCGCAGTTGAGCGAACCGGGGGGTCGGGATACGCCCCGCGCCTTGCCGTCTCTGGAGGCCCCTTGCGTATCGTCCTTCTCGCCGCCCTGGCGCTCACCGCCTGCAACACCACTCCGCCTGCGGGCTCTGCCCACGTGCCGGGCGCGGTGCCCAACGAAGGCGAGCTCGTCATGACCGTCGACGGCGCACCGGTGCACAGCAACCAGCTCGATGCCATCTTCGAGAACATGCCGCCCCAGCAGGTCGAGATGCTCAAGACGAGCGGCCAGATGGGCCAGCTGCTCGACCAGGTCGCCATGACCCAGGTGCTCTACACCCAGGCCATCGAGGCCAAGCTGCACGAAGATGCCGAGGTGCAGCTCGCCCTCGCCATGCAGGAGCGGCAGGTGCTCGCCCAGGCCCTGGTCATGAAGAAGGCCAAGGATGCCATCACCGACGAGGCCGTGCAGGCCTGGTACGACCAGCGCAAGGTCCAGTTCGCCAAGCCCGAGGTCAAGGCGGCCCACATCCTGGTCAAGGAAGAGTCCAAGGCCAACGAGCTCAAGACGCAGCTCGAGGGCGGCGCCGACTTCGCCAGCCTCGCCAAGGAGCACAGCACCGACACCGGCTCGGGCGCCAACGGCGGCGACCTGGGCTGGTTCGCGAAAGACAAGATGGTCGAGGCCTTCGCCGCGGCCGCCTTCGAGGCCAAGCCGGGCGACCTGGTCGGCCCCGTCGAGACCCGCTTCGGCTTCCACCTGATCAAGGTCGAAGACAAGCGCGACGCCAAGCCCATCGAGGATGTGCGCCCGCAGGCCGAAGAAGAGATCATGCGCGAGACCGTCACGTCGTACACCAACGAGGTGAAGGCCGCGATGAAGGTCGAGAAGCAGGGTGAGTACGCCAAGATGGCGGCTCCCGCTGCGCCCCCCGCCCTGCCCCCCGGCGCACCGCCCCACGGTGGTGGCGGCCAGCCCGCGATGCCCCCCGGCCATCCCCCGGGCAACTGAGATGGGGCGTCGCTGGGCGGTCCTCCTCGGGGCGTCCTCGGGCTTCGGCGCTGCCGCAGCCCGCGCGTTCGCTGCCGAGGGCTATGGCATCTTCGGCGCCCACATGGACCGCCGCGGCGGCATGCCGGCGGTCGAGGCGCTGATCGAGGAGCTACGCGCGCACGACGTGCCGGTGGTGTTCCACAACGGGAACGCCGCCAGCGACGACGTGCGGGCCGAGGCCCTCGCGGCGCTCGGCGAGGCCATGGGCGAGGGCGACACCGTCGGTGTGCTGCTACACAGCCTCGCCTTCGGCACCCTGCGCCCCTTCTTCGGGGAGCGCGGCACCATCGGCCGCAAGCACATGGACATGACCCTCGACGTCATGGCCCACAGCCTCGTCTACTGGGCGCAAGACCTCGTCGCCGCCGGCCACCTCACCCGGGGCGCGCGCATCTACGCCATGACCTCGTCGGGGTCGCTGGCAGCGTGGCCCTCCTACGGAGCCGTCAGCGCCGCCAAGTGCGCGCTGGAGTCCCACATCCGCCAGCTCGCCGTCGAGCTCGCGCCCCAGGGCATCACCGCCAACGCGATCATGGCCGGGGTCACCCAGACGCCCGCGCTGAGCAAGATCCCGGGCAACGACGCCATCGCCGCCAAGGCGATGGAGCGCAACCCCAGCGGCCGACTGACCACCCCCGAAGACGTGGCGTCCTGCCTGATCAGCCTCGCGGGGCCGGGCACCCACTGGCTCACCGGCAACGTGCTGCGGGTGGATGGCGGCGAGGCCATCAGCGGCTGACAGGGTGTCGGCGGCGGAGGCTGCCGACACCGTCGACGCGACAGGATGTCCGAGCTGGGGCCGGAAGCGGCGGCCGGCACGTTGGCATGCCTGTTGCTTTACTGGCCTCTCAGGAGGTCCCATGCTCATCGCTCTACAGGTCGTCGTGCTCCAGGCTCCCAGCGACGACATCGCACACGCCTGGCTGCAGGCCCCCTACGAGCTGCAGCGCGACGCGGCCTTCGCCCCTCGAAAGGGGCTGGCCCGGGCCGTCTCGACGCAGAACGGCCCGCCTCGGGAGGAGGTCGTGCTGGTCGCGGCGGCGACGGGGGCCGACGGCGAGATGGTCGACTCCATTCGGACCACCTGGCGCTTCGAGGATTCCCTGCAAGCCGACGTCTTCTTGTATGGGACGACGTTCACGGCGCAGCTTCCGGAGTCGCTGGGCGTCGTCACGGGGCGGGCCGACGACGGCAGCCTGTGGATGGTCCACGCCGAGCAGGTGTCCGGCATGCCGCAGGCGCAACAGGCCCACCAAGCCTTCCTGGCCCCCCCGACCCGTCGAGAGGGCCGACGCGCGCTGCGCCGCCTCCGCCTTGACGATGGCCCCTCCGACGGGTGACCCGACAGAATGCCTCCGCCCATCTACCTCGACCATCACGCCACCACGCCCTGCGACCCCGAGGTGGTGGCGGCCATGGCTCCCTGGTGGACCGAGCGGTACGCGAACGCAGCCTCCCGCTCCCACCGAGGCGGGCTGGAGGCCCGGCGGGCCACCGAAGACGCGCGGCGGCAGGTGGCCGCCCTGCTCGGGGCGAGTCCCAAGGAGATCGTGTTCACGTCAGGGGCGACCGAGGCCGACAACCTCGCCATCCTCGGCACGGTGCGGGCCAGCCCGCACGCCATGCCCCACCTGGTCACCGTGGCCACCGAGCACAAGGCGGTGCTCGACCCGTGTGAGGCGCTGGTGCGGCGGGGCGAAGCGACCCTCACGGTGTTGCCCGTCGATGGCGACGGCCTCGTCGACCCCGAGGCCGTGAGAGCGGCGCTGCGGCCCGACACGGTGCTCGTCAGCGTGATGGCGGTGAACAACGAGATCGGGGTCCACCAGCCGCTGAAGGCCATCGGCGAGATCTGTGCGGAGGCCGAGGTGCGGCTGCACACCGATGCCGCCCAGGCGGCCTATCTGGCCCTCGACCCGCGCGACGTGCACGCCGACCTGGTCAGCCTGTCGGCCCACAAGCTGTACGGGCCCAAGGGGGTGGGCGCGCTGTACGTGCGTCGGGGGCGGCCGAAGGTGGAGCTGGAGCCGCTGCAGTACGGCGGGGGGCACGAGCGCGGGCTGCGCTCGGGCACGCTGCCGGTGCCGCTGCTGGTGGGCTTCGGGGCGGCCGCCGCCAAGCTGCTGGCCGAGCGCGATGCCGAGGCGGCCCGGCTCGCCGAGCAGCGGGATCGACTGTGGCAGGGGCTGTGCGAGGGGCTGAGCGGAGTCCACCTTCACGGGCATGCCACCCAGCGCGCGCCGCACAACCTCAACGTGCGCTTCGACGGGGTCGAGGCCGAGGCCCTGCTGCTGGGGCTGCGCGACACCGTGTCGCTGTCGACCGGGTCGGCCTGCAGCTCCGAGGTGCTGGCGCCCAGCCACGTGCTCGCGGCACTGCAGCTGCCTGAGGAGGCGCGCTCGGCGAGCCTGCGCTTCGGGCTGGGGCGCACGACGACGGCGGAACAGATCGAGGTAGTCATCGCCGCTGTGGTGTCCAAGGTTAAGGAACTGAGGGCGATGGCCCCGCTGTACGCACCCTGAGGAGTCCCATGGCGATCCAGTTCACCGATGCCGCCGTCGCACGAGGTCAGGAGCTGCTGGCTGCCAAGGAAGCCGCGTGGGTTCGCCTGGGCATCCGAGGCGGGGGCTGCTCGGGCCTCAGCTACTTCATGGAGTTCGTGCCCGAGCCCCAGGAGAAAGACAAGCGCTTCGAGCTCGAGGGGCTCAACGTCTGCGTCGACCGCAAGAGCTACCTCTACCTCAACGGCACCGAGATCGACTTCGAAGAGACGCTGGTGCGCAACGGGTTCGTGTTCCACAACCCGATGGCCAAGAAGTCGTGCTCCTGTGGCGAGTCGTTCGCGATCTAGTCCGGGGATGGCGCAGCGCTGAGACGGCTCGACGACGCCGTGACGTTCGGTGTCGTCGCCGAAACCAGGCATGTACGGCCACGCGCAACTTGCGGCTTCCCGTACATGCCACGAGGCCACCGGCGGCATGTACGGCCACGCGCAAGTTGCGGCTTCCCGTACAAGCCCCTTCCCGCACGCCCACCCCCATCGTGCCCCCCCGTCCTCCAGGCTATGAGCGTCGCTGGGGAGGGCTCCATGCTTCGCTACCGCCTGCTCGGCCGCACCGGCCTACGCGTCGCCGAGATCGGCCTGGGCACCATGTCGTTCGGCACCCGCTGGGGCTTCGGCGCCGACGAGGAGACCAGCCACCGCGTCCTCGACACCTACGTCGACGCAGGCGGCAACTTCCTCGACACCGCCAACATGTACCACGGCGGCGAGACCGAGCGTTTCCTGGGCACATGGCTCGGTGACAACCGTGACCGCATGGTCGTCGCCACCAAGTATGGGGTGACGACCGACAAGTCCGACCTCAACGCCTCGGGCGCCCACCGCAAGAACCTGCGGCGCTCCGTCGAGGGCAGCCTGCGCCGCCTGCAGACCGACCACATCGACCTGCTGTGGCTACACGCCTACGACGACCACACGCCCATCGAGGAGACCCTACGCGCCCTCGACGACCTCGTGCGCAGCGGCAAGGTCAGCTACGTCGGCATCTCCAACGCCCCGGCCTGGGTCGTCTCGGCCAGCCAGGTCCTCGCGGAGCTCAAGGGATGGTCGGCCTACGCGGGGCTGCAGGTGGAGTACAGCCTGCTGCAGCGGGCCCCCGAGCGCGACCTGCTGCCGATGGCAGAGCACTTCGGGATGTCGGTGGTGGCCTGGGGGCCCCTGTCGGCCGGCGTGCTCACCGGCAAGTACACCCGCGGAGGCGCCCCCGACACCCTGCGCCAGGGCGCCAACGACAGCCTCGGGCGCACCACCGAGGCCAGCCTGGCCATCGCCCGGGTCGTCGACGAGGTCGCCGACGAGCTCGACGCCAGCTCCGCCCAGGTCGCCCTCGCGTGGGTGATGGGGCGCGGCTACGGCATGATCCCCATCGTGGGAGCCCGCCGCGTGGGTCAGCTGGTCGACTCCCTCGGCGCGAGCGAGGTCCACCTCGGGGAATCCCATCGGGCCCGGCTCGACGAGGTGAGCGCCCTCGCTCTCGGCTACCCCCACGACTTTCTCGCTGGCGAGCACCTCCGCAAGATGCTCGAGGGCCAGCCCGAGCGCCTCGTGCGGCGCCCCTAGAGGGGCTTGAGCGGGCTCGCCTGGGTGAGCTCCCGCAGCTGTTCGCGCACGGCCTCTGCCTCTCGCTCGGTGTGGGCCTGCAGCGCCTCGTGCAGCCCTGGGTGGGCGAGCCAGTGGCTCGAGTAGGTGAGGGTGGGCTCGAAGCCGCGCCGATATTTGTGGCCGCCGCCGTGCCCCGGCTCGAACACCTTCAGCCCCCGCCGGATGCACTCGTCGATGGCCTGGTAGTAGCAGACCTCGAAGTGCAGGAAGCGCACGTCGTCTTCCGCGCCCCAGTGGCGACCGTACAGCCGGTCGCCCTTGATGATGTTGAAGGTGCCCGCCACGGGCCGGTCGCCGTCGTAGGCGAGGACGAGGTGCAGGCGGTCGCCCCAGCGCTCCCCGAGGAACTGGAAGAAGGGCCGCGACAGGTAGACACGCCCCCACGGCCCGAACTGCTGGCAGTGCCCTGCGTAGAAGCGGTGCATCGTGTCGAGCTGCTCGGGCGACGGGCTCACGATGCCCTCGACCCGCAAGCCGTGCAGCTCCTTTCGCTCGCGCCGGATCTTGTTGCGCTTCTTCGACGTAAACCGCGCCAGGAAGCCCTCGAAGTCTTCGTAGTCGTGGTTCGTCCAGTGAAACTGGTACTGCAGCCGCGTGAAGGCCCCGCGCTGGGCCAGGTAGTCGGCCTCCTCCTCGAGGGGGAAGAGCACGTGCATGCCGTGGCAGTCTTCCGCTGCCTTCTGCAGCCCCGCCAGCAGCGCCTCGCGCACCGCGCCTATCTCGGCGTCGGCCGCCACCAGCAGCCGCTGCCCGGTGACGGGACTGAACGGAACGCCCACCACCAGCTTCGGGAAGTAGCGAAGCCCTGCGCGCTGGGCCGCGTTGGCCCACCCGTGGTCGTAGACGAACTCCCCCATCGAGTGGGACTTCACCCACGCCGGCGCCGCCCCGATCAGCCGCTCGGCATCGTCGCGGACCACCACCGGCCTCGGCACCCACCCCGTCGACGGCACCGCACAGCCCAGCGACTCCAGCCCGGACAGGAACGTGTGCTCCAGGAACGGCGATCCGTCACCCACCAGCGCATCCCACTCCGCGGCCCCCACGTCGCCGTAGCTCTGCAGGATGTAGACCTTCGCCACCGGCTCCTCCCCGTCACGCCTGTATCCATGCGCCGGCGGCGGGGAGCGACACGCTTGCAGAGCGGCCCCGGTGCGGATATCCGTCGGGGCCCCGTGAGGGGCACGACTCAGACCGAGGTGATCGGTGGCGAAGAAAAAGAATGCGGCGCGACAGGTGATTCACCTCGAGTGCACGGAACAGCGTGAGTCTGGTGTGCCCGGCATGAGCCGCTACACCACTCAGAAGAACAAGAAGAACACCCCGAAGCGGCTCGAGTTGCGGAAGTACAACCCGTACCTCAAGCGCTACACGCTTCACCGCGAAGTCAAGTAAGACCGAGCGAACCCCGTCGGCAGCGCCCACGATCACTCCGATCGAACCCCGCTGCCGGCTCATCCTATTTGCACCTGGAGCGTAGCCAATGGCTCGTTATCGTGGACCCCGGCTCAAGAAGTGCCGGGCTGTGGGTACGGTGCTTCCCGGGCTGACGACCGCCGTTGCGCTGGATCGTCCCTTTCCGCCCGGAGAGCACGGAACTCGTCGTCGTAGCAAACCCTCTGACTTCAAGGTCCGCCTGATCGAGAAGCAGAAGGCTCGCTGGCACTACGGTGTCCTGGAGAAGCAGTTTCAGCGCTACGTCAAGGAAGCGTCGCGCATGAAGGGCCCCTCCGGCATCAACCTGCTCACCCTGCTCGAGTCGCGCCTCGACAACCTCGTCTGGCGCCTCGGCCTGGCCCGCACCATCCCGCAGGCCCGCCAGATCGTCGTGCACGGCCACATCGCCGTCGACGGCAAGCGCGTCGACCGCCCGTCCTACCAGGTCAAGCCTGGCCAGGAGATCGGCATCCGCGAGAAGTCGAAGACCAAGCCCTTCATCCAGGGCATCATCGAGCAGACCACGGGCTACACCCGCCCCAGCTGGCTCGAGTTCGACCCCGCGAAGGCCACCGGCACGCTCACCTCGACGCCCGACCGGCAGGATCTGCCGTTCGACCTCAACGAAGCGGCCATCATCGAGTT
>CBDUIC010000122.1:0-21160 GCA_965367245.1 uncultured bacterium
TGGGGACCGCGACGGTGCTGGTGTCTGCTGTGGGGACCGCGACGGTGCTGGTGTCGGCGGTGGGGACCGCGACGGTGCTGGTGTCGGCGGTGGAACCGCCGGTGTCGGGCAGTGCCAGCGTGATGTCTGCGCACTGGTAGTAGGTGGACATGCCCGTGGGGTCGGAGACCGGGACCGCCGTGTTGCCGTTCATCACCTGGATGAGCTGCAGGGTGCAGTTGTCGCAGGGCGTGCTGGGCAGCGTGACCTCGACCTCCCATAGGTCGCCGAGGCCGGTGTTGCCTGCCTGCCCGGGGGGGTCTTCGATGTCGAGGAGGATGTTCGCGTTGAAGTCGTCGAGGTCGGCGCCGTCGTCGTCGAAGGCGATGCGGAACCGGCCCGAGTGGCCGACCACTTCGTGCCAGGCCACCGTGATGGTCTCCCCCGGCGCATACTCGGTGACTCGGGTGCTCCGATCCGGGTCGGAGCGGTCGCCGGTGCAGGTGGTGCCGCCGGTGCCGACGCCACAGGGGCAGTCTTTGTTGTTCGCGAAGCCGTTGCTGGGGTAGCGCGCGGGAGGGGACTCGATGCCGATGTGTGCCCAGGCGAGGCTGACGAAGAAGAGCATTCCTCGGTCTACCACGGCTCAGCCCGCCGTACATCCTGCGCAGGTGCCGGTGACCCGCACCCGAAAGTCGGCCCCCTGCAGTGCCGCGGGGAGGGGGCCCTCGGCAGTTCGCAGCTCCAGGGGTGGCAGGCAGTTCACCACGCCGCAGGCCTCGCACAGGAAGTGGCCGTGGTTGGCGTCGACGGGCCGGCAGTCGTCGAGCAGCTCGTAGCGCCACACGCGATCTCCGAGGTCCATCCGGCGCAGCACCCCCGCATCGGCCAGGTCGGACAGCAGCCGCCACACGCTCGCCTTGTCGTACTGCCCGGTGGGCAGCACCTCCATGATCTGCTCATGGGTCATCGGCGCCCCCTGCTCGTGCAGCGTCACGAGCACGGCGAGACGTGGGGCCGTGGCCCGAAGGGAGTGGCCGCGGAGCACGCCTCGTAGCTCCTGACGGACCCCTTGTAGGTGATGGTCTTCTGTAGCGCCCATGGCCTAGCGTATCACTGCACGTCGAGGGGGAAGATGACCGACACGTCGGTGTCTCCGCCGATGCTCTCGAAGCCTCCCGCTGCCACCGCCTCGGCCAGCCCGGCCGTCTTGGTGGCCGTGCCATCCTGCTCGGGCAGGTGGCGCAGGGTGACCACGAGCTCGCCGGTTCCGGTCTGCACGGTGACCGCGTCGTGGGTGAGCCCCAGAGGGAGACCATTGGCGTCGCTGTCGGCGTAGGCGAGGTCGAGCAGGGCGGCCGGGTTGGCGCCGGTCGCCTCGGACTGCACCCCGGAGCCGGTCAGGAAGACCTGGTGCTCCTCGCCTTCCTCGACCACCTCCGCGGTCACGTCGTCTGGCGGCTCGGCGAGCTCGTTGGTGAACCGCACGTCGAGGGCGTAGGTGCCCTGTGGCAGCACGACGGCGTCGATCAGGGGGTCGCCGTCGCCCTCGGGGTCGGCCCACGTGAAGCCAAGGGCCTCGCCCCCTCCGTCGGGAGTGAACACGAGCTCGATGGTGGTCACCAGGCCGTGGTCGTGGTCGTGGTCGTGTTCGTCGGGGTTCTCCACGTCGGCGCAGGCCGGGATCAGCAGGAGGAGGGTCAGGGCACGAAGCGAGCGCATCTCATCTCCACGTCAGATGTCCATTCCGACCCACACCTGGACGTCGCGCCCGGGCTGGTCGGCGTAGTAGCGAAGGAGGCTGGTGTAGTCGCGGTAGGCGGTGTCGAGCAGGTTGGTCACCCGGCCGCCGAAGCGCACCTCGCGCAGGCCCACGTCGACGGCGGTGTCGGCCGTCAGCCCCAGCAGCACGTAGCCGTCGGGGGCCGCCGCGAAGTCGAGGGCCTCGTCGACCCTCGACTGCCGGGCCACCGCATCGATCTGCACCGCTACGCGGTTGTGGTGCAGGGGGCCTACGGGACCTGGCCGGAGCACGGGCTCGACGTGGAGCTGGTCGGCGGGGGTTCCGACCAGCTGGCTTCCATCGGCGGTGTCGGACATGCGCACCAGGCTGCCCCTCAGGTCGAGCCCCACTACCTCGAGGGGGGCCAGGGACACGCTGCCGTCGGCCCCCAGGACCGCCGCATCGATGGGCCGGTAGCTGTAGCGGGGCCAGGTGCCGCGGATGGTCACGTCGAAGGCCGGATCCCCGCTCGGGGTGAGCTCCGGAGCGAAGTAGATGTAGTCGTCGATGTGGTAGCCGTAGCCGCTGATCTCGGCCTCGACCGCCACGGTGCGCAGGCCGCCGGTCACCGAGCCACCGAGGGCTGTCTCGGGCCCCAGGTCGGGGTCGCCGACGCCGAACACGGGGAACGAGGGCGCAGAGCCCACCAGGTAGAGCTCGTCGACGTTGGGGAAGCGGCTGGCGGTCGACAGATCGAGCTTGAGGTCGAAGGTGTCGGGCACCAGGTGGACCACCCCCCCGACCGAGGCCGAGCCCGTGCCGTAGCGGGCGGGGCACTGGCCCACGTCGCCCACGAGCTCGCACTGGCCACTGTCCAGGTTGCCCCGCCGCTCGTGCATGGCGTAGTTGTCGGCGCCGATGAAGGCGGTGCGGGCCAGGGTGTCGTGACGGACGGCTGCCTCGATGTCGACCCGGCTCAGCGCCAGCCGCTCGTAGGCGAACACCCCCAGGCCGAAGCCGCGGAAGTTGGGGAGCAGGGAGTAGCCCTGGTAGACGTTCTCCTGCAGCATGCCCTGCACACCGAGGCCGCCGGTCAGATCGCCGAACGCCAGGTGGGCGGTGGGGTGCTGCCAGGCGATGTCGGTCGAGTGGGTGCGCAGGGTGAAGTCGTATTGCGCGGCGTCGACTTCCCCTCGGATCGGCTCGAACTCGAGGCGACGGTTGTGCTGGTAGGCGTAGGTGGCCTCGAGGGTGCCGAGGTCGCCGTGCAGGGTGGCGTGGAGGCTGGCCACGTCGTGGGTGACCTGCTGGTAGGGGCGGTCGATGGCGAAGTCGGCCGTCCACAGGTCGGCGGACACCGGCTGTGCGGCGTCGAGCTGGTCTCGAAAGGCATCGGGTGAGCCGCTGGTGACCCCGTAGAACACCCCGGCCCGCAAGGCGTAGCGGTGCCAGGTGGCCCGCAGCGAGCCGTGGTCCCAGGTGTAGCCGGCGCTCGCGCCCGCGTTGAGGGTCTCGGAGGCGGTGTTGCCGAGCACGTAGTCGGGGGCCCGCTTGCTCGCGCCCCGTGCCGCGTTGCCCTCGACCCGGAACGCCAGCCCCTCGACGGCGGCGGGGGCCGCGTCGAGACGGAGGGCGGCATAGGGCCGGGTGCCGTTGCTCTGGAAGCTGGCCAGGGCCTTTCCGCCCACCCCGGGCTCGGTGCGCAGCGGCGGGGGCTGCACCAGCAAGACCCCACCGATGGCGTCGGGGCCGTAGCGGGCTCCAGCGGCGCCACGCACGACCGACACCTCACCGGCGGCGAAGGGATCGACCTCGGTGCCGTGGTCGGGACCCCACTTCTGGCTCTCGTGGCGGATGCCGTCGAACAGCACGAGCAGGCGCCGCTCCTGCTGGCCCCGGATGATGGGCTTGGAGGCATCCGCGGTGCCCTCCGCCATGCGCACCCCCGGCACCTGGGCCACCGTCTCGGCGAGGTCGTGCCCGGCGGAGCGCTCCAGATCCTGCGCGTCGAGGGTGGTGCGGGCGCGGACGGCCTCCAGGTCGGCGTCGCGGGCGTGGACCACGATCTCGACAATGGGCTCCATCCCGTCGGGCAGGGGGGGCGCGAAGTGGAACATCACGCGGGTGGTGGCGGGCACCGGCGTCGAGCCCTTCGTGGCCGGCCGGAAGTGCAGCTGGCGTGCGGCCTGCAGCGCGGCGTCGGTGAACACCGCGGGACCATCCTCGAAGCGGGCCTCAACGACGCGGCCGGAGGTGTCGATGTCGACCAGCACCGACACGTCGCCGTGCTCCCCCTCGGCGAGGGCCTCGTCGGGGTAGGTGAGCGACACCTGGTGCTCGAGCTCGGGGGGGTGGTAGGGAGTGGTCGGCACCGCCTCCACCTCGGCCCCCGAGGGCTCTGCCGCCGCGGGGGGCGCGAGGCCGAGGGCGGCGAGCCACACGATGGCGTGGCGATGGGAGGTCCCGAGCATGAGGTACCCCTAACGGCGCTGGTGTATTAAAAGCAAGTCGATTGCTTTAGCTGTTCATTCGACCCGGGGCCGATTCGCGATCAGCCGGTTGCGGCGAGCGAGGGGGAGGCTCCAGCCGGCCTCCTCGACCACGGACCGCAGCGGCGCCAGGCCCTTGGGCCCCTCGGCGATCAGCAGGTGGCCCCCGGGAGCGACCGCTGCCATGGCCACGCCCAGCATCGGGATCCGGGCGTCGGCGGGGAGCATGTGCAGCACGCGGTCCAACACCACCAGATCGAAGGCCTCGGCAGGCTCGTAGGTGGTGATGTCGTGGACTACGCCTTCGACCCTCAGGCCCTCAGCGGCAGCCGTGGCCCGCATCTGCTCGATGCCGACCGAGGACAGGTCGACCCCCACCACCCGGTGGCCCGCCCTGGCGAACATCAGGGCGTCGCGGCCCTGGCCGCAGCCCAGATCGAGCACCGACCCGGGCTCGGCCTGGTGGCAGAAGGTGGCGAACTCCGTGAACGGTGTGCCGCAGGCGGCGGGGTCGTCTCGGTAGTGCTTGTCGTAGGTCACGTCGGGCATGGAGCTTGGGGTAGCCCACGCTACGGCAGCCCGCCCTCGAGCAGGCCTGGAACCCGGTCTCGGATGTGGCTCTCGTAGGCGCTCGGCCCTCCTTGTAGGGCCAGCGCGAGCCCCTCGGCCCGAATGGCGTCGAAGTGCAGCGCCCAGTGGGCCTGCTCGGCGGCCGAGGCTCCTTGCCAGCGCGGGTAGAGGGTGAGCTGACGGGGGTGGGACCGATGGGGGGCCAGCCCGCCGGCGAGCTGGGCGCCGAGGGGGGACTGCAGGAACGCCCCGAAGGTCGTGAACTGGCCCTCCAGCATCGCCGAGAGCACCACCGGCCTCGCGCGACGCAGCGCGCGGTCGAGGGCGGCCGCGGCCAGCCCGTCGGGATCGAGGTCGTAGGGGAGCCGGCCCGCCGACGCGGACAGCAAGCGCTTCGCGTCGACCGAGGCGGCAAGCCGACGCAGCTCTCGCTCCATCGCGCCGCGGTCGGTCGTCTTGGCGAGGTCCTCGAGAACCAGGCGCGTCGCGTCCAGGTCGGGCTCGAGCAGGTGGGCCCATCGATGGCGCTGCACGGGCACCAGGCGTTGCTGCGCGGCCTCGAAGCGACCGGCCGCGATGTCGAGGTAGACCTCGACGCTGGCCTCGACCAGGCAGTCCGCGGAGCGAGCGAACCGGCGGCTGCAGGAGGCGGCCGGCGCTCCGGCCAGGCGCTGCTCGGCGTAGTGCCATCGGTACTGCATCAGGTCGGTGCGACGCGGGTCTTCCTGAAGCGGAGCATCGTAGGCGCGCTCCAGCACGGTCCCCATCTCCTCCTGAGCGAGGAGGTGCCGGTGGTCGTCGAGCAGCACGAGCGCGTCGTGTGGCGTGGCGCGCTCGAGGGCGTGCAGGGAGATCTCGCGCCATCCGGGAGCGACGCCGGCCTGGTCCAGCAGGGCGTAGACGTCGGCGACGGTCTGCGCGTCGGCCCGGAGCAGCGGCACGGCAGAGTAGGGGTCGATGTGGGCCAGGGGACGGCGCTCGGCGACGGCGTACAGGGCGAAGCGGGCCAGCTCCTCGTCGGTCATCGCGTCCCGGTTGCCCACGGAACGAGAGCGAACGGCGTCGGTCCATGCCGCGCGCGCGTTGCCCGCGCGCAGGTGGAGTCCAGCAGACATCGCGAGCCCATCATCGGCGTAGCGGGAGCCGGGCGCGATGCGGGCCACCTGCGCATAGGACTCGGCCACCTGCAGGGCCTGCGGCCAGTGGGAGGGGTTGAGGCGCTCGAAGGGCTCGTAGAGCACCCAGTGCTGAGCGGTCGCCGCCAGGGTGTCCTCGAAGGCGAGCTTGTCGGTCCGGGCCAGGAAGAAGCAGGCGGGGCCCGACGCCTCGGCCAGGCACAGCCGCCTCAGGGTCGCGCTGTCGCGAGCGACCCAGGCGTCGTCGACTTGGTTGGCGTGGGCCGAAAGGGACAGGAACAGGGGGAACCACATACTCGCTCCGACACGGGCCGAACGGAGCGGTTCGCAGCTTCTTACGGTGGCGGTCGACGCCCTCCCGTGGCTGCGGCGCGGCCAAGCGACCCGTTCTCCCTGGTCGGTCCGTGCTTGCCGTTCGTCGTGCCATTGACGGATGCCGCCACGTGCGCAGTACTTCGATGGACGTTGCTTGTCGGAGACCCCATGACCTTGACCCATGATGAGACCGAGGCACTGCGGGAGGCGCTCGACGACGAGCATCGATCCTGGGCGATCTACCGCCAGGTGCTCGACGACTTCGGCGATGTTCGGCCCTTCTCGAACATCGTCGAGGCAGAGGCCCGTCACATCCGTGCGCTGGAGCAGCTGTTCGAGCGGTTCGGCCTCGAGGTTCCCCCCAACCCATGGGTAGGCCGAGCGCCAACTTACGAGTCGCTGCAGGAGGCCTGTCGCGCCGCCGTGGAGGCGGAGATCGACAACGACCAGCTCTACGACCGGCTCATGGCGAACACGACTCGGGCCGACATCCTCGCTGTGTTCCAGCGGCTGCGGGAGGCCTCTCGCGACCGGCACCTGCCCGCCTTTCGACGGTGTGTCGAGCGTGGTCAGGGGGGCGGGGGCGGGCCAGGGCGCGGCCAGGGGCGTGGGCGCGGGCGCGGCCGAGGGCGCTGAGGCGGGGCCAGCCGCGGGGCCATGGAGAGCTCAGGCAGCGGCGACGGCGAACACCTGCTGGTGGGCGCGGGGATGCTCCGCTTCCTCCACCAGCGCCACCGCCAGGTCTTCCATCGAGATGGCCGAGGTGCCGTCGGCGTCGATGATCAGCGTGCCGTCGCCCCGTCGATAGCGCCCGGTTCGGGTGCCTGGCTCCAGGGCCAAGGGGGGGCACAGGTAGGCCCAGTCCACGTGCTCCTCCTGGGCGACGAGCTGGTGCTGCAGCGCGCTGGCCCGGCCGATGGCCTGGTAGGGCGGCGGGAGGAGCTCGGGGTCGTCGAGCACGGTGTGGTCGCCGCCGGGCACCTTCAAGACCGCGGCACCGCCGGAGACCAGCAGCCTCGCGCCGCTGGCACGCACGCCGTCGAGCACGCCCCGGGTGGTGGCCACGGTCTGTTCGTCGTCGTCGGGGACTGGGCGGGTGGCGTTCACCACCACGTCCTGGCCTGCGGCGACCCGGGCCACCGCGGCCGCATCCGCCACGTCGGCCACGGTGGTGATGGCCCCGCCGGGCACGTCGGCCCGCTGGCCCTCGTCGCGCACGACAGCGGTGACGACGTGGCCGCGCCGCACCGCCTCGGCCACCACCCGCGAGCCCACCCGGCCGGCTGCTCCGAGCACGGCGATGTGCAGGGGCGTTCGCGTGGTGTCGCGCACCGCGTCGAGGTGCCGCTCGAAGGACACGTCGACCTGGCGTCGCCCGTCGCCGACGATGTCCCGGCCCCAGGTGTAGCCGAACACGTCGTCGTAGACGAAGGGTGCGAGGCGCTCGCGCATCGCCACCACATCCACCGTGCGCATGGGGACGAGGTTGGGGTAGCTGAACATGAACGAGACGTGACGCCGGTCGACCGCCACCTGCAGCGCGTCGCCCGCGAACAGCGCGCCGCCGGGGCGCGGGCCGGCCGCCCAGTGCAGGGCCGTGCTCCCCGGGAAGTGGCCACCACAGCGGATGAGCGTCACGTCGGGCGACAGCGACAGCGTGTCGCCGGACCACAGCTCGATGGACGGATGCGGCCGCTGGATCCAGCCCCGGTCGGCCTCGTGCAGCAGGATGGGCACGCCCCCGAGCGCCTCGCTCCACGCCACCATGGAGGCGTAGAAGTGGGGGTGGGACACCACGATGCGGTCGACACCGCCCCGGGCCTTCAGCGCAGCGACCGCATCGTCGTCGACCATCGGCAGGGCCTCCCACAGCAGGTTGCCGGCGTCGGTGGGGACAAGGAAGGCGCGCTGGTCGATGGCGAAGGCGGGCGTCATGCCGAGGGCCAGCAGGCCGTGCTCCTCCTCGATGCGCACCCGGTGGCCGTCGGCGAGCTCATCGAGCGTGGTCCACCGCTGGCCTTCCCAGCCGACGTACTGGCGCTCGTCTTCGCACACGACACACCGCTCGGGAGGGGCGTCGCTGGCCGCGTGCTGGGTTCCACAGGTCTGGCAGATGTAGTTGGTCATGAGGTGGCTCCGTGGGTTCGGTGACGCGTCAGGCGTCGATCCATCGGTAGCTTGTGCTCCTCTGGGCAACTATGGTGGCCATGAGGGAAACAATGTCCACCAATAGGGGAGAATCATGGACCGCCTCACGGCCCTGGCCGTCTTCTGCAGCGCCGCCGAGCGCACCAGCTTTGTCGGCGCGTCGCGCCAGCTCGGCCTGTCCACCTCGGCGGTGAGCAAGAACATCAAGGAGCTCGAGGCCCACCTGGGCACTCGGCTCTTCCAGCGCACCACCCGCAGGGTCACCCTGACCGAGGCCGGGTCGGTCTACTACGAGCGCGTGCGCCGCGTCCTCGACGAGCTGGAGGAGGCCGACGGGGCGGTGGGGGCGCTCCACGGCGAGGCACGGGGTCGCCTGCGCGTGAGTGCGCCGGTGACCCTGAGCCTGCTCACCATCACGCAGCAGATCCCGGTCTTCCTGCGCCAGCATCCCGAGCTGTCCCTCGACCTGCACCTCGACGACCGCCGCGTCGATCTGGTGCGCGACGGGTTCGACATCGCCCTGCGGGGGAGCGACCGCCTGGAAGACTCGACCCTCGTGGCGCGGCGCCTCACGACCCTCACCCACGTGCTGTGCGCGTCGCCAGCCTATGTCGAGGCACACGGTGCCCTCGAGCGCCCTCGCGATCTAGCCGAGCACTGCTGCGTGCAGTTCAGCCTGTCCGACCACGCCGATCGGTGGACCTTCCGCAAGGGCAAGGAAGCCGTGCCGGTGGCCATCGATGGGGTCTACCGGGTGAGCTCGAGCCTGGCGGTGCGGGATGCCCTGCTGGCGGGGTTCGGGGTGAGCCTCGTGCCGCGTCGCTACGTGGCCGACGACCTGCGGGAGGGGCGCTTGGTCGAGCTGCTGGCCGGGTGGTCGAGCGACCGCACCACGATCTATGCGGTCTACCCCTCACGGCAGTTCCTGGTGCCGAAGGTGCGGGTGTTCTTGGACTTCCTCGTGGAGCAGCTCGGGGGCGGGCAGGTGCCTCTGGGCGCGTCCTGAGGCCTCGACGGAGGGCGCAGAGGCGCTCGTGGCGTTCGTCGTGGTGTGTCAGCCGAGCAGAACGGTGCGCAGCTGCGCGACGCTCCGGGCCTTCTTCACGCCCTTGACCCAGCGGCGCAGCCCGTCGTCGTCGACGTGCTTGGCCACGCTCCCCATCTTGGCGAGGACCTGGCTATCGCCGGCGAACAGGTCGACATACTCGTCGAGCAGGTCGTGCCACAGGTGCCCGAGCTGTCGCCGGCGCTCCTCGTCGGTCGGCTTCGGGGGGCACGCTCCGCGGATGCGGTCGAACAGGAAGGGGTCGGCCAGGGCCCCTCGACCGAGCATCAGGCCGGCGGCGCTGGTGTGCTCGAGGACCCTGTGGGCGTCGTCGACGGTGCGCACGTCGCCGTTGGCGATGACCGGGATGTGCAGGGCCTCGACGATCTCGGCGGTGAGGTCGTGGTTGGCCTGCCCCCGGTACTTCTGCCTCACCGTGCGGCTGTGCACGACCAGGAAGTCGATGCCGGCAGCCTCGAAGGCCGGGAGCACCCCAAAGATCTGGCGTTCGTCGTCGATGCCGGTGCGCGTCTTCACCGACAGGGAGCCGGGCACGAGCGCCCGGAGCTGGCGGAGCATGGGCTCGACCGTCTCCGGTGCGCGGAACATGCCTCCGCCGGCCAGCACCGAGGTCATACGGCCCCAGGGGCAGCCCATGTTGACGTTGATGTGTTGCACACCACGGGAGACCAGCTCGGCAGTGGCTTCGACGACGCCCTCGTCGGCGCTGCCGATGACCTGCACCACCAGCGGGATGCCCGGCACGGTGGCGGTCGCTTCCTCGAAGTCGGAGGCGGCCACCGGCGTGGCCGAGCCTGGTCGCACGCGCACGAACTCGGTGAACAGCACGTCGGGGCGTGCGGCCTGCCCGTAGACCTTGCGCAGACCCCGGTTGGTCAGCCCCTGCATGGGGGCGAGCATCAAGGGGCAGGGGGTGGACCAGGGCAGGTGGGTGGCGACCATGGGCACGCATCAAAGCACAACCACCGACTGGTGGCGGGAGAAGGGTCCCCCGTCGGCTGTTCACGGACCTGCCGCGGGCTCATCGCTTGCCCTGTGCCTCAGCCCGCCTCGGCTGGCGAGGGTCGGCTGTGCCAGCTGTTGAACCGTCCCGTCGCATCCCACTCGGCTCGAAGCCGGTCGAGCCGGGCCAGGTTGTCGTCGGACATGAACCGTGACGTCCGGTGGTTCAGGTTCTCGTCAGCGAGTTGCGTGCCCGATGCCAGCGGCTCGAGCGCCCGCATCTGCTCCGCGACCATTCGGGTGTAGCGGTCGTCGTCTGCGGGGTCTTGCCAGGCGGCCATGACCGAGAGGAAGAACTCGTCCTCCATCGAGAACGCCATGTCTGGGCGAGTGCGCCCGGCGCCCGACCAATACTCGAAGTGCAGGAAGCTCGGGCTCGGTGGCAGCTCATCGAGGATGCGACGAAACGCCGGTGCCAGCTCGATCGGGTCGGCACCGGTCCAGATGTTGTCGACCGCCCATCGCTGGCCTGCGGGGTAGTGCTGCGAGGTCAGGAAGTAGAGCAGGCGCATGGGGAGTGGCATCGTGGGAACGCGCAGCGCCGCGCCGCTCGGCGCCTGCTTCAGGAACGCCGTGCGAGCACGCGCCTCCGACCACGACGTCGCAAAGACGACGGCGGCGACATCGATCGCAGGCCTACGCAGGAAGGGGCTGTGAGGCGTGATGGACAGCTTCAGCTCTACGGCATCAGACAGGTGGCCCGTGGCCTTCCCCAGCCAGTCGAGCACCTCCTCCAGGTGTTCGAGGCCGTAGCTGCGCAGGGCGAGAGCCGTGGTCGGAGGCTTGGGGTGAAGGCGCAGGTGGTATCGAAACACGACGCCGAAGGACCCCGTGCCGGCTCCCCGGGCGGCCCAGTACAGGTCTGGGTTGACGGTCTCGCTGGCATGTACGACGTCCCCATCCGCTGTCACGAGGTCGATGCCGACGACGCTCTCACAGGCCAGGCCCAGCTCGATGCTGTGCCAGCCGAAGCCGCCTTTCAGCAGATAGCCGCCGAGACAGACACCCTTGCAGTGCCCCGTCGGGAAGAACAATCCCTGCTTCACGAGAGCCAGCAGCAGCTCGTTGCCGTAGCATCCCGGACCGGCGATCGCGCGCATCGAGGCGCGGTCGATCGCGAAGGTGTCGAACCGCGACATGTCGATGACCAGCGTGTCGGCACGCATGTGGTTGGCCGACCAGCTGTGGCCACCGGACACGATGCTCACCCGTAGGCGCTCCTGTCGTGCGATGCCCAACGCCTCCTGGATGTCCTCCACGCTGCGCGCCAGGAAGAGGGCTGTCGGGAACTGGGCGGGTGTTCGCTGGTTGAACAAGGTCGCCATGCAGGCTTCGTGAAAGCCCGTTTCGCCGGCACGAATCAGCCTGGCCGTTGCGCGGGCTCGGCCCATGTCGCGTCCTTCGATGGGTCTGGTGGATGCTTGAGCAGGTGACCTGTTTGGTGGAGCCAGAGCGAACCGCGTTTGGGGGCGATCATGGGCGGGTATCAAAGCACACGAGAGAGGTCAGAGCCGGTCCCCTGGTGCTCCTCCGAGGGTGACGGCGTTCAGGTCGGCCTGGACCCAGGCCCGGTCGAGCCTCCAGGTGCGCATGGGCTTGCCTGGCTGCTCCAGCAGGACCACCGACTCGGGGGAGAGCAGGGTGCCCTGGTCCCAGGCATAGGCTGTTCCCAGCTCGCCCTCGTGGCGAACGGAGCGCCAGATGTGCATGGGGTCGCAGCCCTCGAGGGCCTCGCTGGGCCAGTAGGTGGTCCAGTGCGGCAGGTTGCGCCAGCTGCGGAACCCGCTGATGAGGCCGCTCCCGACGCGCCAGGTGAACAGCGCGCCCATCGCCAGGCCGGCCGGCACGCCGACCGCGGGCTGCCACAGGCTGACGAGGGCGTGGGTTCCCAGACCCCAGGTCAGGGCGAAGGCGGGCACGGAGGCGAGGTCCACCCACCACAGGTTGTAGAGGTAGCCGTGGGGGACGACGGACTTTCGACCGAAGGACAGGAACAGACCCACGGCGATCAAGAAGCCCCCGAAGACCCACGCGCACCACGCGACACGGGCGAGCGCTCCCGAAACAGCGTGCAAGGAGGGCACCTGGGGCTGGGGCTCGACCTGGCCGGCGAGGAGGGAGTCGCTCAGCAGCCAGGCGGCGCTGCCGAACAGCAGGGCCACCACCCCCATGCCGATCGCGCTACCTCCTCCGCGAGCCACGCCCACCTCCCAGAGCCGAGCATAGCGCCGTGCGGAACCACACCACGTTCGACATCCCGAAGATGGACTGCCCGTCCGAGGAGCGGATGATCCGGCTGGCGCTGGAGCCCCTCGATGCCGTCGAAGCCCTGCGGTTCGACCTGGAGGCCCGTCGCCTGACCGTGACCCACGAGGGGTCCCCCGAGCCCATCCTCGCGCACCTCGAGCCGCTGGGCTTCGGAGCCCGGCTCGCGCACTCCCGGGAGGCGTCGGAGGAGCAGGTCGAGGCGGCCGACCCCATCGCGGAGCGCCGGGTGCTGTGGCAGCTGCTCGGCATCAACGCGGCCATGTTCGTCGCGGAGCTCGGCTTCGGCTGGTACGCCCAGTCCACGGGGCTCATCGCCGACTCCCTGGACATGCTCGCCGACGCGATGGTCTACGGGCTGTCGCTGTACGCCGTGGGGCGGGCGGCGGCCCTGCAGAAGCGGGCTGCTCACGCCAGTGGATGGTTGCAGATTGCCCTGGCGCTGGGAGCGCTCGTCGAGGTCGCCCGACGGGCGGTCGTCGGCAGTGAGCCCGTCGAGGCCCTGATGATCGGTGTGGCGGCCATCGCGCTGGTCGCCAACGTCGCCTGCATCGCCTTGCTCGCCCGTCACCGCGGGGGCGGAGTCCACCTCAAGGCGAGCTGGATCTTCTCCACCAACGATGCGCTGGCGAACCTCGGGGTGATCGTTGCTGGGGTGCTCGTGCGGATGACCGGGTCAGCGGTGCCGGACCTGCTGGTCGGCGCGGCGGTGGGCGTGCTCGTGATGAGCGCGGGTGTGCGCATTCTTCGTCTGTGACGACGAAGCCCCGGCCGATGGGAGCCACGGGTGCCTACGCGTTCAGCGACGCGAAGTAGTCCGACCAGGCCTGGTGGGGCCGACCGGCCGCCGCCTCGAAGTCGCTGGGCAGGTCGTTCACCCCATCGCGGATCCCTTGGTAGATCCCGGCGATGATGGGGCCGAGGAACTCGCCCAGCGCCTCGACCCGTTCCTGCCGGTAGGCCTCCACGCTCATGTTCCGGAAGGTCAGCTCGACGCCGAAGGCTTTGCCGAGCCAGTCGGCCAGGGTCGCCTGGGAGATGGGCTCGCCGTGCAGGTGGTAGGTCTTGCCGTCGTGGGCGTCGCTGGTGAGCATCCGCGCGTAGGCGTAGGCCAGCTCGTCACGGGTGGTGTAGCCGCACTTGCCGTCGCCGGCGCAGTTCGCGATCTCGCCGGCGGCCTTGTAGTGCTCGATGTACTCGACATCGGGCTCGATGTAGATGCCGTTGCGGCCGATAGACCACGCTAGCCCGCTGTCGCGCACGTCTTGTTCCGTCTGGCGGTTGCTCTGCACGACGGGCGAAAAACTCCCCTCCACATCCGGCCCTTGCACGCTGGTGTAGACGATCTTGCGCACGCCTGCGGCCTTGGCCGCCTCGATGACGTTGCGGTGCTGCCCGATGCGCTTGTCGGGTGCGTCCATGCCCGAGACCAGCAGCACCGCATCGACCCCCTGGAAGGCCGCCAGGAGCTGGTCTGGCTCGTTGTAGTCGCCCGCGCGGACCTCGACCCCGAGGCCCTCGGCGTTCGCCGGTGTGCGCGCGACGGCGACGACGCCGTCGGTGCCCACGAGGGGGATGAGGGCGCGAACGATGGCTGAGCCGAGCTTGCCACTGGCGGCGGTGACGGCGATACGCATGGTGAACTCCTTGCTGGACCCTTCTTCTCTCACGTTCCGAAGCCCCGCTGCCCATGTCGATGCAGGCATAGGGCCATGCACCATGGGCATCAGCGCCGTGCCACCCGGTTCGCCTCCAGCAGCGCGAGCGGCACGAAGTGCACCAGTACGGGGCCCCAAGCCCCGTCGAGCAGGAGCCAGTGGGCCGCCGTGAGCACCGCAGCGGCGTACGACACCCGCTGCACCGGCTTCCACCATCGCCGCAGCCAGCGAGCCGACACGTCGTTGCTGGTGAGGCCCGGGAAGGCCATGGCGACCAGCGCGAGCCAGCCCGCAGCGATGGCGGGGGCGAGCAGCTCGTGGAGCCAGCCCTCCTCGACGCCGTAGATCACGGTGTGGAGCACCGCGTAGCCGAAGCTGGCCACGCCCAGGGCCCGGCGGTGCTTGAGCAGCCAGCGGGGGAGGCGCCACGTCGGAAGCAGCCGGATCAGCGGCGTGATGGCCAAGGTGAGGATCAGGAGACGGCCGGAGGTCTCGCCGGAGACGTGCAGCAGCTCCTCGACCTCCATACCACCGCCGAGCCAACCCCACGTGAGCCCGAGGCCGGGCAGCGACAGCAGCAACCAGCCCATCCAGCGTGGCCAAGACATCGGATCCTCCTTGCCCAGATCCGGTATGGGCACTCCCTGGGGTGGGCCATGCCCATGCAGGCATAGGGCCATCACGCATCTTGCGGCCCGGGCGACATCGTGGGATGACACGGCATGTCTCGCGACCAACGCCCCCTCCACGGCCTCGACCTGAACCTGCTGGTGACCCTTCGTGCCCTGCTGCGGGAGCGCTCGGTCACCCATGCCGCCGAGCGACTGGGGCAGACGCAGCCCACCATCTCTCGAGCGCTGGCCACGCTGCGCAGGGCCTTCGACGACGAGCTCCTCGTTCGCTCGGGCCGGGCCATGGCTCCGACGCCGCTGGCGGAGTCGCTGAAGGAGCCCCTGGAGCGAGCCCTCGCGACCCTCGACCGCTTGCCGTCCCTGGGGGCCTTCGACCCGGCGCACGACAGCCGCACCTTCCGTCTCATCGTGCCCGACCTGCTGGGCCAGCGGGTCGTGCCCGAGCTGATGGAGCGCCTCGGCGACGCCCCTGGCATCCAGCTGCAGGTGGCGAGCTCCGAGCGCGACGCGCTTCAGGCCCTGCTGACCGACGAGGTCGACCTGGTCCTCGGGGCGCCTTTGTTGGACCACGCGGAGCTGTACACCCGCCGCGTGGGCCACCCCATCCCGTGGAGCGTGATCGTCGGCGCGCACCATGCCCCAGGGGCCCTCGACACCGCGAGCTGGCTGGCTGCATCGCACCTGCAGCTCGTGCCCGGTGAGCGACCCGAAGAGGGTAGCGCCCTCGACCGGCGGTTGGCCGAGGAAGGCCACACCCGCAAGGTCCAGCTGAATGTCAGCACGGTCAGCGCGGTCGGTGAGACCCTCGCCCGGACCGATCTGGTGTGCTCGCTGCCGACGCTGGTGGCGGAGGCGGTCGCACAGCCCCACGGGCTGCGGGTGGTGCCTCACCCCTACGCTGAGCTGGGGGCCCTGAGTCTGCGTCTGACCTGGCACCAGGCGCGCCACGGGGACGCAGGCCATCGCTGGCTCAGAGGCCTGTTCGCCGACATCGTCGGGGGCCTCACGTCGCGCTGGGCGTGAGGGTCGTTCGAGCGGGCGGCGCGGCAAGGAAGAAGAACGGCCGGCACGACGAATGGGCACGCTGACAACGGTGCCGCGGCCCGATCAGGGGCGAACGGCCAGCACCTGCACCGTCGCGCTCGGGCCTTCGTGGAAGCGCCCCTCCGAGATGTGCCGGCTCACGTCCTGACAGAGCTCGACGTCGAGACCGTCGAGCTCCGCACGAGCGGTAGCCGCATCGAAGAGCAGCTCTGGCATCGGCGGCCCGCCCCGCCCGGCGAGTGCGAGGTGCTCGGGCCGGTAGGCCTCCAGGATGAAGACGCCGCCGGGCTTCAAGGCCCGCACGCTGGCCGCGTGGACGCGCTGTCGGATGGGCGGGGGCACATGGGCCCACACCGAGACGATGCCGTTCCACCGCGACGCGCCGAAGTCGAAGTCCGCAAGGTCAGCGACCGTGGTCTCCAAGGAGAGACCACGGCTTGTGGCCATCGATGTGGCGTTGGCCAGACCGACCTCGGACTGGTCCATGGCCGTGACCTCGTGACCCATGGAGGCCAGGTAGATGGCGTTGCGACCCTCTCCCGCAGCGATGACCAGGACCGGGCCGGTCGGGATGCGTCCGGCGACGGCGCGAAGGAAGGCATTGGGCTCGGTGCCGTAGGCCTCATGTGGCGTCGCGTAGCGCTGGTTCCACATCGACGCTCCCGGACCCTGGCGGTTTCCCTGGTCTGGCTTCTTCACGTGGAGCTCCCATCCTCGGTGTGTAGCCCAAGCTAGGACCTGCCTGCTGGTCAGACAAGATGGCCATCATCGCCAACGGATGCTCGCTTGGGTCACAGGCGGAGAGACAGGGGGGAGCAGCACCGTCCGCTGCGCGCGAAGCCTGGGGGCTCTACAGGCCCAGCTCCGCGCGTCGGGCCGCGAGCAGCTTCTCGACGAGCTCGCGAGGGAGAGGCTCGTCGACGGCGAACCTCAACGCTCCCTTCGACCACGTGAAGCCCGCCAACACGTCAGCATTCATGGACGAGAGGACGGAGCCGCTGTGAGGGAGGTAGCTGAGGTGTCTAGCCGCTGCTGAGAATCCGGCGATGAGCTTGCCGTTCAGGCGGAATGCGGGCACGGCATAGGAAAGACCCTGTTCAGCCTCGGGTACGAGGCTCATGATGTCCGAACGAAGCTGCTCGAGTGTGGCGCGCTTCGTCGCGTCGAGATCATCGAGCCAGTCGTCGATTTCGCGTGCGGTCATGTCCGTCCTCCGCTGCTCGCGACGGTGGGTGAAGGGCAACCCGACGGTGCGGCGCTTGCCGTTGTGAGGCTCACGAAGCACACCGACCGGCCCGTCGAGGCCGATCGAGTAGCCAGCTCGGCAAGGAAAAGGGAACGGCCGGCACGAGGCCGACCGTTCACAGGCTCATGCATTGCTGCACCGCCTCAAGTGGCTCCCCATGCCGTGCTGTAGGAAGAACCTGGATGCTGGTCGGGTCGGCGGCTGAGTCACCGAGAGTGAGAGCGGTGAAGGCCCTGGTGGAGCGGCCTTGTCGCGGGATGGAGCGGTGGCGGGCGTGGGCTCGGATGCTGGAGGAGGGGGTCTACGGGAGCCGGGCCGAGCTGGCGGGGGGGGGGAGGGGCAGGAGGTTCGGGAACACTCGCTCGGCCCCAGAGGTGCCCGTGGAGATCGACGACATCCTCCGAAGCACCTGGCCGCCGAACGAGGAATCCCTGCGCGCGTTGCTCGATGAGGCGTGCGTCGATGCCTACGACGAGTACGAGCAGGCCACGGGGCTGCTCTGCGTCATCGAGGAGTGGGGTGGCGTACCCTGCGCCATCGTGGTCGGGGAGGAGCAGGGCATGCTCATAGAGGCCGAACTCCGGGAGGTGACCCTGGTCGGCCACGTCCGGTTCGGCCGCATCGGGCCCATTCCGGTGCCGCTGGAGGATGTGGTGCCTGAGCCGGGCACCCCCGCGGCGTTCCTGGTCGCGACGTACCGCCTGTGGCGCGGTCTCCAGCCGCTGGTGCTGGAGAGAGGGTAGGGGCCCGTGGCGCGCGGAGAGCCCGGTTGTCGGTCGGACCGTCAGAAAGGGCTGTCGTCGTCGGTCGGGTCGTCGAACTGGGTAGCGTCGACCTCCTCGGGCTCCCACAGCGCACGAGCGAGCTCGCGGTTCTTCTCGTCCTCTCGTTGGAGGTCCTCGGCCATTGCCCGAATGCGAGGGTCCTCGTGGCGTAGGAAGCGCTGGAACGCCGCGCGCTGTTTGCGCCGGATGAAGCCCTCCCAGCTGACGCAGCGCTCGAGGTTGCGTAGGTTCTGGCGGTAGGCCAGCTCCTTGCCCCCGAGCCTGGCGCACTCCCTGCAGACGTGCTTGGCGTGGCCCTTCCCCGAGAACTTCTCGTTGGGGCGCTGCCGGTTGCACACCCAGCAGTAGTGTCCCGGGTGCTTCTTTCGTTTGGCCATGGTCGAGGGCCTCCGGGGGTCGGCGTCAGCGCCTGGGAGCAGGCGCGCAGTGGGACAGGATGACCTTCCAACCGTTGCGGCGTGCCGCCGCTTCTTCGACGAGGTCGGACGGACCAGGTTCCGGAGGCGCCAGCCAACAGGGGCCCGAGGAACGCGCGGACCGCCGTGGACAGGGTCGAGAGGTCAGGCCAGAGGAGGTGGTCGCGACGCGCGAGGCGCGCGTAGACCTACCCAGCAGGGGCCGGATGCTCGCCAGGAGCGCCAGATCCGGCAGGTCCTTCACCCGGGAGTTGGGCCGGGTGCGCGGCAGCGTGTAGGCGTGGAGCTTCTCCGCGATGTGGGTCTCGATGGGGCAGACGCGCAGCGGCGTGGGTGGGATGCCGGCGAACGAGAGCAGGTCGCTGCCCTCGATCACATCGGGCTCGCCTGCGAGCGGCTCGGCGAATGCCGCGTCGACCCCGAACGGCGCGCCGTAGACCTTGCCTGCAAGCCGGGCCTGCACACGGAAGCGGAGCCCTTCGTACTGCATGCCCTCCGCGTCGATCGTCGGGTGGCGCGGATCGGGCTGGACCTCGAACTGCAGGTACTCCCCGAGGTCGCGGCGCCCGGCGGCCTGGAGGGGCCCCAGGGTGTCTCGAGAAGTGCCCATCAAGTGAATGTCGAGATCCTTGGTCGCTCGGGCGGCTTCCAGACGCAGCTCGAGGGCGACTCCGCCCTTCAGCACCACGGCTGGGCCGAGCTCCGCTGCGAGCCGCGCGGCGTACCGGTCCATGATCAGGCGCATGCGGAGGCGGTTGACCTCACGCCCGGTCTGCTGCGCTCTCCGGCGCAGCCTGGCCTCGAGGGCCGCCTTGAGCGCCTCCGGTGTGGCGTAGCGACTCATGACCGACGCTCCAGCAGACGACGGGTCCGGGCAGCATCTTCGTCGGTGAGCATGCCGCGTTGCGTGCCGGCTGCCAGGGCCTGGTCGACCAGCTCGCGGGACACCCCTGCCATGGCACAGTCGCGCAGGGTGCGCGCCGGCGTGGTGATCGGGACGGGGCCATGCCAGGTGCGGTCTGGCTCGGCGATGTTGTCGAAGTGGAGCTCCAGACCAACCGGGACCCGAAGACGCCGCTTCCGCCAAGCTCGTGGCACCGTCATCTCGGTGATGGCTGGCAGGGCATCGGACAGCTCGTGGCGGGCCAGCGCGGTCTCGTGGCTGAAGACGCCCTCCTGCTCGCTCCACAGCCAGAGGACCACGAGGTCCTCGTCGTCGCCGGCAGGGTAGTGGACCAGGCGGTAGACGCCGCGACGGATGCGCTCGACCTTCCCGTTGGCCAGGTACTTGTGGAGGAGCTGGGGGGAGTAGCCAGCCGCCTGGGCCTGGGCCGTGGTGAAGTGGCCAGCTTGGGTGGAGGCGGTGGCGTAGAGGTCGTCCCAGGACGGAGAGGGGGAGGTCATGAGTGAAACTTAACGCATGGTTTAGTTTTGTGCGGATGCGCCTTTGGGTGGGCAAAAAAAGATGGGCTGTAGGAGTTTTTCCTACAGCCCATCAAGCTCCCCGATGTGAACCGGCCACGAACCTGGCGGCTGGAGACGCGGCTGCCGAGGAAGGAGCCGGCAAGGAGGCAGCCGCGGCGGAAGAGGGGAGAGGCTGGCCCGCTGCGTTGGCGGATGTGGCAGAGGCTGCTCGACGACGGGGTGTACGCCACCCGGGCGGAGCTGGCGCGGGCCGAGGGGGTGTCGAGGGCCGCGGTCACGCAGGGACTCGCTCGCCTGTGATGGCTGCTGGCGAGCCAGGGAATCGCAGGGGCCTGGTCTCGCTGCCACGCGTGGTGCCCGCGAGCGTCAGAGCTGTGAAGCCATCTGCACGAGCTGGTCGAGCGCCGTTCCCCATCCATGCTCGAATCCCATCTGCGCGTGCTGGGCCCGTGCCTCCGGTCCGACGTGCCGCACAACGGCTCGGTAGTGGGTGCCTTCCAGGTGGGGGGTCAGCACCAGGATGCCGGTCATGAACGGCTCTGCCTGCGGGCGGAACCCCTCGGACAAGGCGTCGGTCCACACCAGGAGTCGGTTGGGAACCGCCTGAAGAACGCATCCCTTGCTGTCGTTGCGCTCTCCGTTGGGGCCGGCCATGACGACGTCGAACGGCCCTCCCGGTACGGGGCGGACGCGGGCGCTCTCCGTTCGCCACGGTGCGGGGGTGAACCACTGCACGAGCAGCTGTGGCTCGGTCCAGGCACTCCACACCTTGCTGGGTGGCACCGGGACGATGCGCTCCAGGACCAGGTCCTTCTCTGGGTCGACGACGAACAGTGGCTGGCGACCGGCGAGGTGGTCGTCGAGGGAGAGGTAGTTGAGCTCGAGCCCGAACCGCATCGGGGAGGCGGCGACGGCGTCACGTGCCTCGCGACTGCTGTAGGTGATCTCCATACGCACGGTGGTGCCGAGGGGGGACGCGTCGAACGTGGTGACGACCCGGGTCGGTCCGCCGGTCCAGTCCTCGTCGAAGCGTTCGGTGTGCTCGATGCGCCGGGGTGCGTCGATGGACACGTAGGTGGCGGTCAGCCCCATGGTGCCCCACTCGTAGCGGGCCTGACCTCCGGGGCGGAGATCGATCTCGCACCGAGTGATGGGGTGGGAAGGCGTTCCCATCCACTGCAGGAGGCTGTTCGCTTCCGTGAACGCGCGAAACACCGCCTCCCTCGTGGCGGCGAACTCGCGAATGACGACGATGGCGGTC
>CBDUIC010000123.1:0-21026 GCA_965367245.1 uncultured bacterium
CTTCGACTCCGGCCAGCTCGTCGAGTCGCGCCTGAAGCTGGGCAAAGTCGACGAGCCGCGCCCGAGCCGCAAGAAGAAGAAGAAGAAGTAGAAGAAGGAAGAGCCCGCCAAGCCGCTGTCGCCGCTCAACATGCCGAAGAAGGCGAGCATCGGTGCGCAAGCGCCGACGAACACCGAGCAGCCCGCTCCTCTCGGCATGGCAAAGCCCGCGGGCGGTGCCGACCTGCCCCCGGCTTCCCCGCCCCAGCAAGACAAGCAGGTGCCGGAGAAGAAGGAGAAGAAGGGCTTCTTCCAGTGGCTGCTCTCCCTGTTCGGCCTGGGCGGAAAGTAGTCTCCCGTGCACGACGCGGGCGAGCTCCTCGCTGACCGGATCGTCATCGTCCTGGTCGAGCCACTCCAGCCGGGCAACGTCGGTGCGGCCGCTCGTGCCATGAAGAACTTCGGGCTACGCCGGCTCGTGCTGGTCAATCCCCCCGCCTACGACCCCGAGCAGGCGCGCTGGATGGCCCCGGGCTGCGGCGACCTGCTGGCCCAGGCCCGCATCGTCGGCAGCCTCGACGAGGCGCTGCAAGGCGTGAACAGGGCGATTGCCAGCACCGCGCGTCACCGCAAGCTCGGTCAGCCGGTCTACGAGCCGCAGCACGTGGCCGACGCCATGTACGACGATGTCGAGCACGACCCGGAGCACACCACGGCCATCCTGTTCGGCCGCGAAGACTTCGGGCTGTCCAGCGCGGATGTGCAGCGCTGCGAGGGCATCCTCCGCATCCCCACCCCCGAGCACGCCAGCCTCAACCTGGCCCAGGCCGTGCTGCTGGTGGCCCACAGCCTGTTCGAAGCCTCCCGGCGCCGGGGAGCGAAGGCGACCGGCCGCACCCTGGGCGGGTCGCGCTCCAAGCGCACCACCCGGTCCGCACGCCCCACCGGCCGGCGTAGCGGGCTGGCCGACGCGCCCACGATGGAGCCCGCCGTCGACGAGCTGGTGGGCCTGCTGGGGCGCGTGGGCTACCTGCGCGGCGTTCCTGCCGACAAGGTCCGCCTGACGGCCCGACAGGCCCTCCAGAACGCCCGGGTCACCATCCGCCACGTCGAGGCGCTCCGCGGCATGGTGAACAAGATCGAGTGGGCCCTCGACCACCCCGACGCCGACACGCAGGCCCCCCGCAAGCGGTAGTCGCTCGGATCCAGAGATCGGCCGTCATCATTCGCAGATGGCATGCGCCACCAGTCTCAGTCGTGGGACGTCGTCTTCGGCGCGCCACGCAAATGCCCCTGTCGCGAAGATCCCCTTCATGAGATACTTCTGCGTGCCCGGTCGGGCCCCATCCCCCTCCCCCATCCCCATCCCCCCCATCCCCACAGCGCATGGGCACGAGCTCTGCAAAGGCTCGTGGTGTCTCATGCACCGGAGCAGTCCCATGGAGAAGATCGTCGTCGCAGGTGGAACGCCCCTTCACGGCACCGTTCGCGCCTCGGGCGCCAAGAACGCCGCCCTCCCCATCCTCATCGCCACCCTCCTCGCCCCCGGCGAGCACCGGCTGACGAACGTCCCTGACCTCGCCGACGTGTCGTCCACGCTGTCGCTGCTGGGCCGCATCGGCTGCCCCAGCCTGGTCAACGGCGTCGTGCGGCTCGACACCACGCGCATCGCCTTCAGCGAAGCCCCCTACGACGTGGTGCGCCGAATGCGCGCCTCCGTCCTCGTCCTGGGGCCCCTCCTGGCTCGCTGCGGCGAAGCGAAGGTCTCCCTGCCAGGGGGCTGCGCCATCGGCACGCGCCCCATCGACCAGCATCTGCGTGGCCTCGAAGCCCTCGGCTGCGAGTTCGAGCTGTCTGGCGGCTACATCCACGGTGTCGCCCACGATCTGCACGGCGCCGACATCCACCTCGACATGCCCACGGTCACCGGCACCGAGAACATCCTCATGGCGGCCACCCTGGCCCGCGGCACCACGCGCATCTTCAACGCCGCGCGAGAGCCCGAGGTCGTCGACCTGTGCCACTTCCTCATCTCCCTTGGTGCCCGCATCGAGGGCGCCGGCACCGACACGCTCGTCATCGAGGGCGTGTCGCGTCTGCGGCCGGCCACCCGCGCCTACCGCATCCTCCCCGACCGCATCGAGACCGGCACCTACCTGTGCGCCGCAGCCATCGCTGGCGGCAGCGTCGAGGTCACCCACACCGACCCCACCCTGCTCACCGCGACCCTCAAGAAGCTCGAGGAAGCAGGCTGTGAGGTCGAGACCACCGACACCACCGTGAAGGTCACCCGGAACGGCCCGCTGAAGCCCTTCAGCGTCCGCACCGAGCCGCACCCCGGCTTCCCCACCGACATGCAGGCACAACTCATGGCTGTCGCCGTGACCGCCCAGGGCGCATCGGTGTTCGAGGAGACCATCTTCGAGAACCGCTACATGCACGCCGCCGAGCTGCGTCGCATGGGTGCCGACATCGAAGACCACGGTCGCATCGCCACCGTGCGCGGCGTCGAGCGCCTGGAGGGGGCTGCCGTCATGGCGTCCGACCTTCGTGCATCGGCTGCCCTGGTCCTCGCCGGCCTCGGGGCGCGCGGGCGCACCGAGGTGCTGCGCATCTACCACCTCGACCGGGGCTACGAAGACATGGTCGGCAAGCTGCGCGGTGTCGGAGCCCGCATCGGTCGCGTGGGCGACGATGTGCACGACCCCGAGCTGCTCGATGCCGCGGTGGGCGCCTCGCCGTCCCTCACTGCGTCGGGTGTGCACGCGTCGATGGCTGCCCCGGCCCAGGCCTGAGCAGCCGGATAAGAGCGCGCCCAGGAGGTGTCGGTGGGCCGAATCCCCCGCGAGGTCGTCGACGCGGTGCGCGACCGCACCGACCTCGTCGAGGTGGTGCAGCGGCACGTCGCCCTCAAGCAGCGGGGCAACAGCTTCATCGGCCTGTGCCCCTTCCACCAGGAGAAGACGCCCAGCTTCCACGTCATTCCGAGCAAGGGCATCTTCCACTGCTTCGGCTGCCAGACCGGCGGCGACTGCTTCAAGTTCCTGATGACCATCGAGGGCCTGTCCTTCGTCGAAGCCATCAAGGAGCTCGCCGCCGCCGCTGGCGTGGAGGTGGAGGAGCAGGAGCTCTCCGATGCGCAGCGCCGGGCCCTCAAGCAGCGAGCCACGCTGTTCGACGTGCTCGAGGCCGCGACCGCCTTCTTCGAGTCGATGTTGTGGACGCAACCTGAAGGGGCCGACGCCCGCGCCTACCTGTCACGCCGCGGGCTGACCGACGAGACCGTCCGCGCCGCCCGCCTCGGCTACGCACCCGGCGGCTGGACACGCCTCGTCGACCACCTCCACAAGCAGGGCTACGCGCCGCAGCTCGTCAGCGACGCGGGCCTGGCGCGCTCCCGTAAGTCGGGCGACGGCGTCTACGACACCCTCCGCGAGCGCATCACCATCCCCATCCGCGACGAGCGCAGCCGGGTCATCGCCTTCGGCGGGCGCCTGCTGGAGGGCGACGGGCCGAAGTACCTCAACACCCCAGAGACCCGGCTGTACCAGAAGTCGCGGGTGCTCTACGGCCTCGACCAGGCCCGCGCCGGCATCGGCCGCAAGAAGCGCTGCTTGGTGGTCGAGGGCTACTTCGACGTGATCTCCCTCGTGCAGGCGGGGTTCCCCGAGGCGGTGGCCACCTGCGGCACGTCGCTCACCACCGACCACCTCGAGCGGATCCGTCGCCTCACCCGCGACGTGGTCCTCCTGATGGACTCCGACCAAGCAGGAACGGAGGCGGCTGCCCGCACCCTGCCCTTGTTCGTCGACGCAGGCATCCAGGCCTGGCGGGTCGAGGTGCCGGGCGCGAAAGACCCCGACGAGCTCGTGCGCGAGGAGGGGCCCGAGGCACTGGAGGCCGCCATCGAGGCCAAGGAGCCACTGTTCGAGTGGGTCGTTAGCCGCAAGCTCGCCTCCCTCGGTGCCTCGGCGATGTCGCGGGAGCGCGTCATGGAGGAGGTGGTGCCCATGCTGCGCGCGATGGCCGACCCGATGCTCATCAGCCGCGTCGCCCGGCGTCTCGGCGTGCACGAGGCCACCCTGCTCGACCACCTCCGCCAGGCACCTCGCCCCAAGGCGGCTCCGCAGCCCGCTCAGGGGCCACCTGCGTGGAAGCCCCACGTCGACGTGGTCCACCTGCTCTGGCTCCTCGTGCATCGGCGCGACCAGGTGGCCGATCTGTTCGGTGCCGCCGCCCCCGAGCTGCTCGCAGGCCACGCCGTCGTGCGCCCCACCCTGGCCCGACTGCACAGCGGGGAGCCGGTGGCGTCGGTCATCGAAGACGTGGGCGACGAGGGGGTGCAGCGCACCCTGCGAGCCGTCGTGGCCCGCGACCACCTCTACACCGAGGAACAGGCCCCCGAAGCCCTGGTGTCCATCCTCGCCCGCCTGGTGCGCCCGCTGGTGTCCACCGCCCTCGCCACCCACAAGGACGCCTCCCGGCGAGCCGCCGCGGCCGGCGACATCAGCACCATGAGCGAGCACAACCGAGCGCTCAAGGAGCTCAACGCCGACGACAAGGCCCTCGAGCGCGCCCTCGCCGCCGGAGATCTGGCCCAGACCCTGAAGCTGCTCGACCGCCTCGCCGCGCCGTCGGTCGACGCTGCTGCTGGCCACACACCGTGATGTGTGGCGGCCCTTCTACCGCCAGAACCGGGCCTACCACGCCCACAGCGCTGTGGCGTGTTGCCGCAGGGACAGTTAACGACGGATAGATCCGGCTGGTCGCGTCGACGATACCAGACGACGCCCCCGCTTGCACCCCCTCCCACGAACCCCCTAGGAGCGACGTCGCACATGCCGATGCCCAAGGACCTCTCCGACCCCGAAGTCCAGCAGCTCATCAACATGGGGAAGCAGCGTGGGTACGTCACCTACGCCGAGATGAGCAACCACCTGCCGACGCACCTCGTGTCGTCCGAGCGCCTCGACGACGTGATGATCATGTTCTCCGACATGGACATCCAGATCGTCAATGAGCAGCGAAAGCGTGCTCAGGCCGAGCGCAGGGGGAACAACGAGCAGCCCGAGAAGGCGCAAGACCAGACGCGCAGCAACGACCCGGTTCGGGTCTACCTGCGCAAGATGGGCTCGGTGTCGCTGCTCTCCCGCGAGGGAGAGATCGAGATCGCCAAGCGCATCGAAGAGGGCGAGTACACCGTCAAGCGCATCGCCCTGACGAGCTCCGAGGGCGTCGCGATGATCGACGACCTCATCGAAGAAGACGAGATCCGTATCCAGAAGGCGGTGAAGTCCGGCAAGCGCCCCCGTCCCACGAAGACGACCGACGGCAAGTCCCTCACCGACGTGAAGAAGCTCGCGGTGGAAGCCAACGAGGTCTTCCTCAAGAAGGTCGACGCCTACGACAAGGCCAAGAGCAAGAAGCGGCGCGCCAGCGCCGAAGAAGACATGCTCGACGCTCAAGACACGCTCTACGAGATCCTCGAGACCCTCGATCTGTCCAAGCGCCAGATCAGCCTCATCAGCGAGCGCATCCAGGAAGCCTGGCTGGAGGTCGCCCTCGCCGAGCGGGAGATCGAGCTGGTCGCCCGTGATGCCCGCCTGCCGGTCAAGGAGCTGCGCCCCTCCATCCGCAAGGTGCGCCGCAACCTCGACGACGCCGGCCAGGAGGTCATCGACCAGACCGGCATCAGCGAAGAGAAGTGGAAGGAGTTCGACTCCCGGGTCCGCCGCGAGCTGCGCAAGATCCGCAAGGTCACCGACCGCACCGGCATGACGCGCGACGCGCTGGCCTTCGGCGCCATGGAGCTCCGCAAGGGCGAAGCCCTCGCCGAGCAGGCCAAGTGTGAGCTGGTCGAGGCCAACCTGCGCCTCGTGGTCAGCATCGCCAAGAAGTACACCAACCGCGGCCTGCAGTTCCTCGACCTCATCCAGGAAGGCAACATCGGCCTGATGAAGGCCGTCGAGAAGTTCGAGTACCGTCGCGGCTACAAGTTCTCCACCTACGCCACCTGGTGGATTCGGCAGGCCATCACCCGCGCCATCGCCGACCAGGCCCGCACGATCCGGATCCCGGTCCACATGATCGAGACGATCAACAAGCTCATCCGCACGCAGCGTCACCTGCAGCAGGAGCTGTCGCGGGAGCCCAGGCCCGAAGAGATCGCCGAGAAGATGGAGATGCCGGTCGACAAGGTCCACAAGATCTTGAAGATCGCCAAGGAGCCCATCTCCCTCGAGACGCCCATCGGCGAGGAAGAAGACAGCCACCTCGGCGACTTCATCGAAGACAAGGGCACCTTGTCCCCCGCCGAGAACATGGTCAACGCCTCGCTGACGGAGGCCACCCGCAAGGTCCTCGCGACCCTCACCCCCCGTGAGGAGCGCGTGCTTCGCCTGCGGTTCGGCATCGGTCAGCCCCACGACCACACCCTCGAAGAGGTCGGTCAAGACTTCGAGGTCACCCGCGAGCGCATCCGCCAGATCGAGGCGAAGGCGCTGCGCAAGCTGCGTCACCCCTCTCGCTCCAAGCGCCTTCGCGCGTTCATGGAGTCTTGAGGCGCCGCCCCTGGTAGCCTGACGGGCCTATAGCTCAGTTGGTCAGAGCACCCGGCTCATACCCGGAGTGTCCCAGGTTCGAGTCCTGGTGGGCCCACCGGGCAGCCACGAGGAGGGCGGCAGTGCACGAGGATCTGGCGCGTCTGGCGGTCATCGACCAGCTGGACCGGTCCACCGACAAGACGAAGCGCGGGCGCGCGAGCGCTCGACAGGCCATCGCTGACACGCGCACAGCCATCGAAGGCGCGGCTCGAGCGGTTGCAGCAGCCCAGGAGCTGTTCGACACCAACCGCACAGAGGAGCGAGCGCTCCACCGGCGCCTCGAGGCCGCCCGCGGTCACCGCGGCAACGCGCTGCGGCTCCTGGAGACGGGGCAGGGCGACCCGGAGGGCGCTCAGCGGCAGCTCGACAAGAGCAGCGCACTGATCGACGAGCTCGAGACCGAGATGCTCGAGGTCCTCGAGGCACAGGATGGCCTGCGGGCGTCGCTCGACGCGGCGAAGAGCGCGCAGGAGGCCAAGGAGGCGCACCTTGCCGAGCTCGAGGCAGCCCAGCCGGCCATCGAGGAGGAGGCAACCCAGGCGCTAGCGGCCGACGCCGCGGCCCGCGCGCCGGTGTGGTCTGCCCTCGATGCCGATCTGCAGCAGCGCTACCAAGACTTCCGCGCCAAGCGGATGTGGGCGGTGTCCCATATTCGAGACAACGCCTGCAACGCCTGCAACAAGGTTGTTCGCCAGCAGCACATCGCCGACCTGAAGCGCGGCCTGATCGCGCCCTGCATGGGCTGCCGCCGCTGGCTGGTACTCCCCGACGGGTGAAACATGCGCGAGGTCCGCACGGGTGCTACAGCGATAGCGTTCGAGTGGAACAGAAGATCGCCGGCGGCGTCGCCGCGGGAGGAAAGTCCGAGCTCCGTAGGGCAAGGCGCCGGGTAACTCCCGGTCGGGGCGACCCGAAGGCAAGTGCAACAGAGAGCAGACTGCCGTGCAGGCACGGTGAGGGTGAAAGGGTGCGGTAAGAGCGCACCGGCACCGGCGGCAACGTCGGTGGCCAGGCAAACCCCGTCTGGAGCAAGACCAAATAGAGGAGCGTTCGAGGGCGGCCCGCCCGAGCTCCCGGGTTGGTTGCTGGAGGCCACTGGTGACGGTGGTCCTAGAGGAATGATCTTCACTCGCGCGAGGGCGACCGACCGCGGGCACAAGACTCGGCTTACGGGCCGCTCGAACCCCCGCCGGACTCGTCCGGCGGGGCCCCCTTCCCTCGGTTGACCCGGCCCCGCTCGGGTGCGAGGATGCCCCCCTTTTCCCATACCTCGGAGCCACCAATGTCCGACGAGCAGAGCAAGGCGCTGGCCTACCACGAGCAGGGGCGGCCCGGGAAGATCGAGGTGGTCGCCACCAAGCCCCTCTCCACCCAGCGCGACCTGTCGCTCGCCTACAGCCCCGGCGTCGCCGAGCCCTGTCTGGCCATCCACGAAGACCCCGCCGATGTGTTTCGCTACACCGCCAAGGGCAACCTGGTCGCGGTGGTCAGCGACGGCACGGCGGTGCTCGGCCTCGGCAACATCGGCCCCCTCGCCGCCAAGCCCGTCATGGAAGGCAAGGCCAACCTGTTCAAGAAGTTCGCCGACATCGACGTGTTCGATATCGAGCTCGACACCAGCTCGGCCGATGAGATCGTCGAGGCGGTCAAGGCCATCGCACCGACCTTCGGGGGCATCAACCTCGAAGACATCCGGTCGCCCGAGTGCTTCGAGGTCGAGCGTCGGCTGCAGGCCGAGCTCGACATCCCGGTGTTCCACGACGACCAGCACGGCACGGCCATCATCAGCGCCGCGGCACTCCTCAACGGCGTGGAGGTGAGCGGTCGCGACCTCGCCGAGACGCGCATCGTGTTCTCCGGTGCCGGGGCCGCTGCCCTCGCCTCGGCTCGCCTGTACTGCGAGATGGGGGCCAAGCGGGAGAACATCGTGATGTTCGACTCCGGTGGCCTGGTCACCAAAGACCGCGACAACCTGTTCGCTGAGAAGGAAGCCTTCGCCACCGACAAGCAGTTCGCCGACATCGCCGAGGCCCTCGTCGGCGCCGACGTGTTCATCGGGCTGTCGGTCGCGAACCTCCTCACCCCCGACATGGTGAAGGGCATGGCGCCCAATCCGATGATCTTCGCAATGGCGAACCCCGATCCGGAGATCCCCTACCCCCTCGCCAAGGAAGCGCGGCCCGACGCGATGGTGGCCACCGGGCGCTCCGACTACCCCAACCAGGTCAACAACGTCTTGGGCTTTCCCTTCGTGTTCCGAGGCGCCCTCGACTGTCGCGCCCGCAAGATCACCGAGGCCATGAAGGTCGCGGCCACCCGAGCCATCGCCGACCTCGCCAAGGAAGATGTGCCCGACGAGGTGCTCCGCGCCTACGGTCTCGAGTCGATGTCGTTCGGTCCCGACTACCTGATCCCCAAGCCCTTCGATCCGCGGGTGCTGCTGTACGTCGCGCCCGCCGTGGCCCGGGCTGCCGAGGAGAGCGGTGTCGCCCGCGAGCCGATCCGCGACTACGACCAGTACCGTGAGTGGCTGCACCGCCTCGTCGAGCGCAGCCGGGGCCTCGTGCATCCGCTGGTTCGGGCCGCCCGGGCGAACGCGCCCAAGCGGATCGTGTTCCCCGACGGGGGCAACGTCAAGGTGCTCCGCGCCGCCCAGATCCTGGTGCAGGAGGGCATCTGCAGCCCGCTGCTGGTCGGCCCCGAGTGGAAGATCCTCAAGCGCGCTCACGACGCCCACATCGAGCTCGCTGGCATGGAGATCGTCGAGATCGACGGCCATCCACGCTTCGACGAGCTCGCCGACACGCTGTGGGAGATGCGCAAGCGCAAGGGCACGACCAAGCTCGCCGCCCGCGCCCTGATGCAAGACCCCATCTACTTCGCCGCCATGATGGTGCGCCTGGGCCTCGCCGACGGCATGGTCGGGGGCCCCGATCGCCCCTACAAGCACACCCTCAAGCCCGCGCTGCGCGTGCTGGGCACCGACGGCACCACCTCCACCGTCTCCGGCGTCTACGCGATGATCTTCAAGGATCGGAAGCTGTTCTTCGGCGACTGCACGGTGAACACCGACCCCGACGCAGAGGCCCTCGCCGACATCGCCCTCAACACCGCCCGCGTCGCCGAGACCTTCGGCCAGCGCCCACGGGTGGCGATGCTGTCGTACTCCGACTTCGGTGAGCACCGTGGCGACCCCCGGGTCGACAAGGTGCGCGAGGCGGTCAAGATCGTGCGGCAGCGCCGCCCCGACCTCGAGATCGACGGCGAGATGCAGGCCGACACCGCGGTCAACTACCACAAGACCGAGACGGGCTTCCCCTTCAGCGCCCTCGAGGGGCCCGCCAACGTGCTGGTGTTCCCCGACCTGATGTCGGGCAACATCGCCTACAAGCTCCTCGAGCACCTCGCCGCCGCCGAGGCCCTCGGGCCGCTGCTCGTCGGCCTCGGAGGCCCCGTCAACGTCATCCCCGTCGATGGCCTGGTCAACGAGATCGTCAACGTCGCCACCTACACCGCCAACCAGGCTCTCGACGCCGCCAAGGCTCAGTAGCGAACGACGCCCTTGCCCAGGGCCAGGTCGATGCCCCGCACCGCATGGGCCGAGTCACCGAGCAGGTCGAGGTAGACCTGCTCGGCCCCGCCGCTGTCGGGCCGGTAGGGGTCGAGGCGGCGGTCGTTGCGCACCGCTTGCAGGTCGGCGAACACCCCGAGGTTGTCGAGGGCCTGCACCGTGCGGGTGAGCTCGTTGGCTGCCCGCGCCAGCGCTGCGGTGTCGGCGTCGGTCCAGTCGCACAGCTCGTAGGCGCCGAACTTGCTGGCCGTCTCCAGGTAGTGGCCGAGGAACTTCAGCCGCTGGTCGAGGAGCACGATGGCCGCCTCTCGGTTGGTCGGCCCATGCTCCGCCAGCACCGGATCGATGCTGCCTAGCTCGTGGTCGATCCGCCACCGCATCAGATCACGCTGCTCGCAGACCTTGGCCCGGTCGCCCTCGGCGCCGAAGCCACGGGCGTGAGCATGGGCCACCCCCTGCACGAAGTGCTGGCCGCCACAGGTGTACGACAAGATCCCCTGCCCGTCTTTCTGTGGGACCACGCCCTTCGCCGACGCCGCGCGCAGTGCCTGGGTCTGCGCCATCAGGTGGCTGACCGCGTCGGCGGTCAGCCCATCCATCGTCATCGCCCGGTCGCCGGCGGCTACCCACGCCAGATCCGGGGCGGCCCAGTGCGACAGCCCCTGCAGGGCCCACGGCAGATCGTTGAGGTTGTCGAAGCCCGTGGCGCTGCCTTTCACCCAGGCGCGGCGCAGGCTGTGCCGCCACAGCAGCGCCGGCGACCCGGGCTTGCTCCCCACCGCGACCTCCCGGTCGGGGGCCACGCCTCCCTCCGTGAGGGCCTTGAGCAGCAGGTCGGTGTGGGGCTCGATGCGCACCGAGCCGCGGGACCGCGGGAAGACCACGCCATCGTCGCCCTCCAGCTCCACCCACTCCGCATAGGCCGCGAACAGGTGGTCAGCCGCCTTGAGCCCGTTGGTGAGCTCTACGTCGGGGCCCAGGGCGAGCATCGCGTGCCCCACCGCCCAGGGATTTGTCGGGTCGCGACCGTGGTCCATCACCACCTTGTGGAGGACCTCCCGGGCCGCCAGCAGCGCCGGATCGGGCGAGAGCGGCGTAGGGAGGGTCGCCTCACGGGTCGGCACCACCGGCGTAGCGGCCGGCAGGGGGACCTCCTTCTTCGCCGGCGCAGGCGGCGGCGCGACCGGGGCCGGCGACGGTGCGGGCGCCTCGGGAGCGGACGAGCAGCCGACGAAGGACAGCGCCGCCAGCGCTGTCACGGCCAGGCCGCCCACCCCCACCAGGGCCAACCGGCTCATCGCTCCTCCAGATCGAGCTGCCCGTCGCCGGTGGCCTCACCGCGCTGCAGCGCGTCGAAGGCATCCACCCGCAGCACCTTGTCGTTGCCGGTCACGAACACCAGATCGTCGAACACGGCGAGTCGCGGGTTGCTCAGGCTGTAGGCAGCGATGGTCACGCGGTAGTCGACCTTGCCCGGCTTCTTGTACTTGATCGCCTCGCCCTTGTCGGTGACTGCCCACAGCTTGCCGTCTTGGTCGGTCGCGACCGCCCAGTCTTGAAAGCCCGTGCCCAGGGTGTCGCCGAGCAGAGAGCCGAAGCGAAAGGAGCTGTCGGGGCCGACGCTGTAGAGCACGAGCTGATCGCGGAACACCAGCCCGATCTTGCCCTTGCCGAGCGCCACCGCCCCGGTGGGCACCCCGTCGTCGATGCCGAAGCCCTCCCCCACCACCACCCAGTCGTCGGGGTCGATGACGAAGCCCTGGTTGCCCCAGATCGCGATCACGTCTTTCTTCGCCACGACGATGTGGCCCTCGCCGCCCACTCCGCCGCTGATGGCGTCGGTCACGGGCAGCTGCACGACCTTCGCGACCCGGTCGTCGGGGGTGATGACGCTGACCCGCCCCTTGGCATCGAGCACGACCACCGTGTCGCCGTCTTTGCCGGGCAGCACCGCGAGGTCGACGGGGTTGACGAAGGAGCCCTGCTCGGTGCCGGGTGCCGCGCCCGCGGCATAGTGCTCGCGGGTGCCGCCGAACCACACGTCGGTCATCCCGGGCTCGCCGCCGAACACCTCCTCGGCCATGCCTGAGTCGAGGCGGTAGCGCTGCACCCGGTGGTTGCCGACATCCGCCACCCACACCCCGCCGTAGCTGTCGATGCCGATGCCCATCGGCTCGCCAAAGGACTGCAGCGCCCCCTTGCTGAAGCCGCTCTCTCCCCACGGGGCCACGTTGCGCTTGCCACCCCCCACCAGATCTTGGTGGGCCTTGAACATCCCTACCCGCTTGTCGAGATCGGCCCGCAGCGCCCCACGGCTGCGGACCGCCGCCCGCTCGATGGCCGGGATCGCATTGCTGTCTTTTTCGATGAGCAGCATCTGCAGCGAGGTGGTGTCGGCCGGCAGGCCATGCATCCGGAACCCATAGGGGAGCCCGTTGATCCGCTCGCGCAGGTAGGGCGCCCCGTCGGATGCCCAGCCCATCAAGGTAGCCAAGCTGTCGCGGTCGCCGAACTCGGCGGCCTGGATGGTGTCGAGCAGGCCCTGTGCGGCGGCCTGGTGGGCCTCCTGCGGCTTGGTCGCCCCGTCGCCCGAGGCCCACGCCAGGTGCTTGGTGACGGCATCGGGCACGTCGCCCGCTACGAAGTTCACCGCGATCTCAGCGATGTGGAGGTGGCTGTACAGCGGGCGGCCGTGCCCCTCGGTCGTCGTGAGCCGGATCGACCGGGCCCCCGGGGCCTCCACCGCCACGTCGAGGCGCACCGGGCCGAGCTCACCGGGGTCGTCGAAGCGGATCTCCTGCACCAGCGGTTCCTCCGCCCCCACATCGATCGTCAGGGTCGCGAGCCGGGGCCGTGCCGACTCGCGGAGCAGCCGGTTCGCCCCCGACAGGTCGCCAGGCCAGATCGACACGCTCTGCACGTCGGTGGGCCGGTCGAAGCGCAGCTCGATCCACGAGCCCTCGCCGTCGCCTTGCTCCCCTTCCGCCCACGATGTGGCGAGCAGCCCGTCGAAGGCCAGGGTGGCGGGGTGCTTGCCCGTCTCCTCGTCGTCGAGCACGCTCGAGGCCGTAGGTGTCGCCGCCCCCGCCAGAGCCATCCCTGCGAGCCATCCCGTGAGCTGAAGCATGCGTCGTCCTCCGCGGTCGACCCTAACCCTTGGTGTCGCCCTCGGGCCCGAGCTCGCAGTTGCTGAACACCTCACCACAGGCTTCCGGACCCTGCGGCACCTGCGGCGCATCGCGCCCGGTGCCCAGCGGCAGGCACTCCCACTCGCCCTCGAGGCACTCCTTGGCCTTGGCCTTGTCGAAGTCACACGTCAGCACCGGCCCCTCCTCCTGCTCGCGGCAGGTGCCGCCGCACTCGTCTTCGAGCACGTCGCAGTACAGGTCGTCGTAGCGCTTGCGAAACGTCTCTTCGTCGAGGCCACAGCCCCCCAGCACCAGCACCCACAGCCACGACCTCATCCTCCCTCCTCGGGCTCGTTCATCACGTCGTCCCAGTGGGTGGGACCTCGAAAGGCGCGCACGGGCGCCAGTAGCTCGTCGACCGCCTCGGGGCGGGGCGATGCCCACGCCTGCTGACGCTGTGTCGTCCACGTCGGCCCCCCAGGCACCACCTCGCCCGCCGCGGCGCGCAGGTGGCGCTCGGTGCCCAGCACCGACGACAGGTTGTGCTGGGTGAAGTCGTTGCGCAGGTCGGGGTCCATGATGCCGCCGGAGAAGCCGCCCACCGCCTCGGCAGGGCGCGGCATCCACCACACCGTCGCCGGGGTGTACTGCGACCACAGCTCATGGGTCACGGTGTCGAGCAGTAGCTCCAGCACCCCCTCGCAGGGGTCGCCGACGAGCTGGCAGGTGTCGAGGACCGCCACCAGCCCCTCTCCCCGGGTGGCCGCTGGGGTGGAGCGGGGCGGCTCGTAGTAGCCACCGAAGTAGTCGGCGTGGGTGGCGACCTTGCTCGCGTTCTTCTGCGCTTGGTAGGCCACGGCGCCCGCCAAGGCCTTGCTGTGTGCCACGTAGCGGTCGTCGCTCGTGTGGTGGACCAGGTGGGACAGCGCGATCATCAGCCAGTGGTCGTTGGCCAGCTCCGACGGCCCCTTGCCCGCATCGCGGGTGTCGATGAGCCAGTCGGCCCCCCGCTGCGCCGTCGCGAGCCACAGCGGGTCGGGGTCGATGGCGTACAGCTGGGCGAGGCCGAGGATAGCCTCCCCTGGGTAGTAGGCCGAGGTGCGGTCGCGAGGTGTGCCGCCGGGCGTGAGGGAAGCGAAGTACACGAACTCACCGCTGTGCTGCTGCTGGCTGACGAGGAAGCGGGCGTAGGCGCGAGCATCCTCGAGGTGGGTGCGGTCTCCGGTCGCCTGGATGTGCTGGGTGAGCATCACCAGCGCCAGCCCGGCCCCGCCCAGCTTGACGTAGCTGGTCTCCTTGACCCACAGCGTCTCCCCACCGCCATAGGGGCCCTGCCGCACGTCGCGCTCCGACTTGCTCAACAGGTAGGCGATGGCCTGCTCGGCGGCGCGCAGCCAGGGCTCGTGGCCGAAGCGCTGGTAGGCCTGTAGCAGGCTGTAGGTCGTTCCCCCGTGCCGAAGCAGGTTGTAGCCGCGTAGCGGCCTTCCCTCCGACACGTCGTACAGGTATCGGACCCTGCCGTTGCGCTCGACGGTGCTAGCGAGGTGCTCCCCCGCCCATGCCGCACGCTGCCTCAGCACGTCGGGGTCGACCGGCACCCGAGGGTGCCCATGCAGGCGGTAGGTGCGCAGCGGCCCTTCGTCGGTCTCTACCCAGGCGATGGTGCGAAACCGCGTGAGCGGCGCCTCCGGACCGGGAGGCGCCAGCTCGGGAAGCTGGGCGAGGAGCCGATCGCGGAGCCGGTCGGGACGGAAGCGCTTGTCGTCTTCGTCGTCGCCGCCAAAGATGTCGTGGGCCAGCACCTGCACCGGGGAGATCAGCGCCACTCCCTGCTCGCTGTCGAGGCGCCAGCCCCACAGACCTGGATCCCGGCCTCGATGCCCCGGCGCACCCACGGTGACCTCCCGGGAGGCCACCTCGTAGTCGAGGGTGAGCACCGGGCGAGCCGCGGGGGGTAGCTGCGGGCGAAGGGCCTCGGCCGCCGCGACCACCGCATCGGCCAGTCGCTCCCCCTCCCCTCGGCCACATGGCGCGAACGGCCGCACACGATAGGCGCACAACACAACGGGAACGCCAGCTTCGCCGAGGTCGCGTTCCTCGACCTGCCCGCCCGTGAGCACCGAGCGAGCGGCCCTGAAGGCGGCGGCAGCGACGGTGGCGTCGACGAGGTCGGCGCGCTCGAGGGTGGCCTCGATGGGGTAGTGATGGCGACCCCCGCCGGGCTGCAGCAGCTGCTGCACCAGCACCCCACCCAGCACCACGACCGCGAGGGTGCCCCCGACGATCAAGCCCCAGGGGCGGTCTCGGCTCACGCCTCGTCGCTCAGCGGGAGGCGCTGCTGGCGCTCGTCGAAGCGCTCGGGATCCCAGTGGAGTCGGCAGCGCGCTTCGTAGGACTCCGAGGCACCCAGCACGACCCGGTCGTCGCGCTGCACCAGCCGCTGGCTACGGTTCGCCGGGGCGCCGCACACCATGCACACGGCCAGCGTCTTGGTGACGTACTCCGCCACGGCCATCAGCTGCGGGATCGGCTCGAAGGCCTCACCACGGAAGTCTTGATCGAGGCCCGCCACCACCACCCGCCGCCCATCGTCAGCCAGCCGGTTGGCCACGCCGACCAGCTCGCGGTCGAAGAACTGCGCCTCGTCGATGCCCACCACCTGGGCATCGCCGACCAGGCGGAGGATCTCGGAGGCATCGCGCACCGGACGGCAGGGGTAGCGAAGGTCAGAGTGCGACACGACATCCTCGGCCGCATACCGCGTGTCGACCGCCGGCTTGTACATCACCACCCGCTGAGTGGCGTAGCGAGCCCGGTTGAGCCGACGGATGAGCTCCTCGGTCTTGCCCGAGAACATGCAGCCGGTGACGACCTCGATCCACCCTGTGCCAACCGGGTAGGCCCGAGGCATCATGACGTGGGCCCCGACCACCCCAGGGTCGCGGTGCCGCTGCCGTCGGGCCCCTCCACCACGCGGAACGACGGGCAGGGCACCACGACTCGCGTGTCGTCGGCGGCCCACGGGTTGTCGGTGGCCTGGCAGTCGAAGCCGAGGGGATCGCCGCCCTCCTCGGGGCTCGTCCACCACACCGACAGGATGTGGCGACAGACCGGATCGCTGAACAGCGAGCGCCCGTTCGGGCGGAAGGTCGCCCGGTAGCTACCGGGACCGTCTCCCGCCTGGGTGACCGTACAGTCTGCCGTGCCATACAACAGCTGCTCGACGTAGCCACGGGGAAGGCCCCAGGGCCTGTCGGCAGCGCAGATCATCACCATCGGTACGTCGCCGATGGACTCCTCCACCCGCACCGCGGCGTCGACCAGCTGCATGTCGACCTCGGCGAGGCGCTCCAGCGTGGTGATCGGGCCCACCGTCAGCAGGCGGGGGCCCGACGCGGGACACTCACCCTCGCCCAGGGTGACCTCGAAGGCCAGGTCGCCGTCTTCGTAGACGGCGTGCCGCTCGTGACGCTCGCCTCGTGCGACCGCCGACAGCCACAGGTGGAACGCGCGGACGATGCCGTCGACGTCGATGCCCTCGGGGAGCGGACGGCGCAGGTAGAGCACGAAGGGCTTGCCCTCGAACACCTGCTCGAGCCGCCGTGTGAGCTCGTCGAGGGTGGGTTGGTGACCCAGGCGTGCGGGCGGCTGGGGCACATCGAGGGCGCCCAGACCGAACCGACTGCCGGTCTCGGTGGTGAGCTCCACCACCTCTTCGTGCAGCATGCCGACGGGCGTGCAGCCGGCGGAGCGCGCCATGGCGACGCCATCGAGGATGCCGCGAGCCCACAGGCGCCTCGTGGGGTCGGCGAGGGCCGCCAGCACCGCGAGGCGAACCTCCTCGGGCAGCTCCTCCAGCACCAGCTCCAGACGACCGATCGCACCTTCGTCGAGCGCTCCCGGCCAGGGAGACGGCTCCGAAGAGAGCGAGTCGAGGATCGTGCGAGGTAGGACCGACATCGGCCGGCATATACCTCACGCGGCCCGCTTTGTCGTTGCGGGTTGCCCAGTCCGCGCGCTGGGCTGGCCACCTGGCCCCTCACCTGGCTACGCGGGGCCATGGCCCTCACCCAAGACGACCGCATTGCCTTCGCCGACCTCATGGACGAGCTGTCGTCCGAGGCCACCGCACGCTTCCTGGAGGCGCGCGCCGCCGCCCTGGTCGATGAGGCCGGCGCACGCCCAGGCGTCGACCAGGTCCGCGCCGGCCTCCTCCGGGCCCTGCAGCTGCATGGTCGCCCGGAGCTGCTGCCCGCTCAAGAGGCAGCCCGCCATGCCCTGGCCCACTTCGCGGAAGATGTCGCCTCCGCGCCCCCCACCCTCCTGCAGCGGCGCCATCCGGCCTGGGTGGGCCTGTGCGCGCTGGAGCTGGGCATGCCTATCGACGAGGCGCTGGCCCTCGCTCGGGTCGGCTTCGAGTCCATCGCCGGCCCGCAGGGTGTCGGCGATCTGTTGTGGGCCATGGCCGAGGCTGCCGACGAAGTGAGCTGGAAGGATCGGCAGCGCGAGCTGCTCGCCGCGGCCGTCCAGGCGCCCTTCCTCCACGACCATCAGCGCGACCAGGTGCGGCTGCTGTGGGCGCTGGAGCGGATCGAAGACGAGCCCGAGGCCGCCTCCGAGCTCGGCGTCATCGCCGACGACGTGGAGGCCGACGACCGCACGAGGGTGCACGCGCTGTGGGTGCTCGCCGCCCTGTGCCGCCAGCGTGACGACGCAGCCGCTGCCCGAGAGCGCCTGCTGGCCGCGCTGGCCCTCGTCGACGAACAAGGAGAGCCGGAGGTCGCGCAGCGACTCCGCGAGGCCCTCGCCCAGCCCACGTAAGCTAGCTCCCCGACTCCTCAGTGGCGTAGTCGAAGCCTTCTTCCTCTTCCTCGTCTTCCTCGAAGTGGACCATGAGGACCACACTGCGGCACACCTGCGCGGCCGCCTCGGCCTGCAGCTCCGGCCGAGCCTCCGCGACCAGCTCACCGACGAAGCGAGCGGCACGGTCCGCCACACTGCCCTCCCCCGGCCCCGGCTCCCGCCCACCTTCCAGGCCTGCGATGGCCTGACCGAGCGCGTCGGCCCACAGCGAGCGGGTTTCCTCGTCGAGGGACCCCACCGTCGCCTCCCACGCCGCCAGCGCCTCCACCGACGCCGCGTGCTGCTCCTCCAGACGCTCGATCAGCGCTTCCTTGCGGTCGTCGGGGAGCTTCGAGCCCTCCACGATGGCCAGCATCCGGGCGACCTGCTCGGTGGGGCGCTGCGGTAGCAGCAGCGACACCTGGGCCTGCCGGGCGAGGGGCAGCGCATGCTGACAGACCTCACGGCCCGACGCGGCCGAGACCCCCACCTCCGCCGACGAGCCATCGAGGCGCGCCGCCAGCACGGCATTGCCCAGCACGCCCTGCTCGGCGATGGTCGGGTCGACCTCGAAGGAAGCAGCAGCAGCCTCCGTGCGCTCCTCGACGGGTGCGTGCTCCGGAGGCTTGCGCTGCTTGGCCACTACGCGTCGCGAGCGAGCCGGAAGCCCAGCCCCGCCCACCGGCTCTCGGGTGCCTTGAGGGCCAGGGCCTTGGCCCACGACGCCATCGACGGCTGATCCCAGGCGCCGGGGTGGATCACCCGGTCGCCGCCCATGTCGTCGCCCGTCCACTCAGCCACGTTGCCGGCGAGGTCGCACACCCCATCAGGGGTGCGATCACCCAGGAACAGGCCCACAGCGCAGGGGCGATTGAGCACCTCTTCGCGAGTGTTGGCCCGCCCTTCGCCGAAGGGGGAGCCCCATGGGTAGGGACGCCGCTCTTCGCCGCGCACCACCCACACCCGCTCGTCGGTGCGGGGCAGGCGCGCCTTGTGGGCCGTCGCGAAGGCCTCGGCCTCGTGGAAGGTGACCCCCACGACCGGCTGGTTGGCCACGATGTAGGGGCCCGAGTCGTCGGATGCGGCCTTGGTCGGCCAGCCGCCCTCGGCCTCGTCTTGCAGCCACTCCCAGCCTTCGTCGGACCAGGCCGAGCGGTCTTGGTAGCCGCCGGCGTCGACCCACGCGCGGTACTCCGCGTTGGTAACCGGGTAGCGGCCGATGACGATCTCGTCGCCCATGTCGGTGGCGATACGCACCCAGTAGTCTTCGTCAGCAGGGGTGCGCAGCCGGGGGTCTCCCAGCTGCCCGAGAAACTCCCCCAGGGCCAGGCGCTCGCGCCCCGTGCCCACGTTGGCCTCCACCACGGCCAGCAAGGCGTCGCGAAGCTGCGCCCCGCTCTCTGACCCGGCCACGGCGGCGGCATCGGTGTCGGCAGTGAGGGCCACGAGGGCCTCTACACGGCGCTCCAGCGGCTCGCTCTCGAGGGCTTGCAGACGGGCAACCAGGTCGGCAGACACGGGGGACCTCCAGCTGAGAAGCCCGTACCTAACGCGGGCGGGGGGACCTCACCAACCGGGAGGGCCGCCGCCCTAGCCCACGATCACCCGCCAGCTGTCGGGCCAGCCGTCGCGCGACCCCGTCTCGCGCACATCGATGAAGTCGGTCGCGTCGAGGCTCCGCCCGAGCCAGGTCTCTACCTGCTGCTGCGGCAACGCGAACCACTCGAGGTAGGCGCCATCGGTGTCGTCGTAGGGGTGAAACAGGAACCAGGAGCTGTAGCGCCCCACCAGGGCCTGCTTCTCGTCGCCTGACAGCTCTCTCTCGGGATGGGCCAGATAGACCCGTCGGACCGACCCGTCTTCGCGGAAGCCCACGAAGAAGCCGCAGCTACGGCCACACAAACGCGTCACCCACGCGGTGGCCCAGTCGTGCAGGCGGTGCTCGAAGCGATAGCGGACGGTGGTGGCGCTCGTCATGCCTCATCCTACGCCAAGGTCGGTCAGTAGGCCTCGTAGACATAGATGGTGCCGCCCGTCGCATACAGCTCGACCCGCACCGAGCCATCCCCCGCACCCGCGAAGGCATACCCAGGACCCAGGGCGAGCTCGTCGAAGCCCAGATCGTCGAGCTCGTAGCCGTAGGCCGGGTCGCCTGCGAGCTGCAGGTCGTAGGGAAGGCCCCACGGCAGCGAGACGAGCAGGTCGCCCGATACGGCCTCGAGGCGGACCACGCTGCCGGTGTAGGGAAACACCTCGAGGTCGATCCCCCCAGGCTCGGCGTAGGCGTCGATGTCGCCGTAGACCTTCTCCCCGACCACCCGGCTGCCCGTCACGTAGTGAAAGCCGTCGACCCCGTACAGCGCCACGGTGCCGTCGGCGGTGTAGGCCTCTACGTCGAGGACAGAGGGCCCCACCACGTCGAGGTCGACCCCAGAGCGCGACAGAGGCGAGCGGCCCCACACGTCGAGCAGATCGCCAGACACCACCGCTCCGAACGTGTTGTTGCCGGCCCGACGCTCCGCGCGGGCCTGGGACCGCGCACGCCCCCACGACGTGACCGTGATGGTGAACGTCTCGTCGGGCGCGGTGCCGGAGTAGGCGATGTCGCCGCGGTCGTCGTCGGCGAACATCGACCACACGCCATCGGCGGGCAGCTCCACCTGATGGACCTGCTCGAACTCGGCGCAACCCGCGAACCACGCGAGCCCCAGTGGCAACCACAGCGACATGGACGCAGCCTATCACCTGGTTAGGTACGCCGGCGCGGGCCCCAGTAGCTCAGTGGATAGAGCACCCGATTCCTAATCGGGCGGTCGGACGTTCGAATCGTCTCTGGGGTACGCCCGCCCCCCCTTTGCCACGCAGCCCAACGGCCACGCAGCCGACGGGGCCGAGGCTACGAAG
>CBDUIC010000124.1:0-20349 GCA_965367245.1 uncultured bacterium
GGTGGTGCCTACGTTCTGCTGGGTGGCGCGACGCAGGTGCTGGGCGCCGTCGTACGCCGCCAGCACCTCCTCCACGCTCGCCAGGCGCTGCCGCGGCGCCTCCTGGTCGGCGTCTTCGTCGAACGCCACCACCACATCGCCCAGCGATACCCGTGAGCACGTCGGTGGTTCGCAGTCGGGCCTGGCTACGCGTTGGGCCAGTCCACGATCGGAGGCAACCTCGACACAACGTCGATGCAGTCCTCAAGGGTGTAGATCGCGTAGTGGGTAAGCTCCTCGCGGTCGAGTACCCCCCCGGCCTCCTCGACAAGCCAGCCGACGAACCGTGATTCTACGACGATCACCAGGCTCGGTAGCGGGCCTGTCGGCGCAAGCCGCGCCCAGGTCGACAGGCGGTAGCTCTCGTTGACATTGCGATACGCGACGACGTCCTCGAACCTGACCCGAAGCGTAGGCTTCGTTGGGTCGACGCCACGAAGCAGGACTCGAAGTCCTTCCACATCATCATGGATGGCCTCAACCGTAAGATCGTCGGGGATATCATCGAGCGGTCGCCATGCGATCAATCGGGGAGATGAAGCATGATCCGTCTTGGTATCGGATTTTGATCCGGCCTTTTCCATCTTGAATCTCCAAAGTCGGTGAGCCTTCGCTCTCCTGGCAACGGTGTAGCCCCCGCAGAGACCTGATTCGCCGCCGCCGATGCCGCAACGCCTCCACCGTAACGCCCGACCCCACCTCCCCCGACGCCACGCCCCCGACGGCCACCGACGACGCGCCGAAGGAGGCCAAGGGCTGTGGCTGCGCTCAGGGCGCGGTCCCAGGGCCCTTGGGGCTCCTGCTGGCTGGGCTGCTGGTCACGCGTCGCCGGCGCTGACCCTGCCGACCGACCCCACCGGACTCCGGGTAGCGGCGCCCCCCGGCACTGACAGGAGTCAGCTCACTTGTTAGCCATCCTGCGTACCACGGGGTTCCGCGATGGCAGACTCGGCTGAGGTCACGGAGAACGGCAAGATGCTGGCGGTGATGTCCTACGGGGGCCTGTTCCTGGGCCTGCCCCTCGGCATCCTGCCCATGATCCAGCGCGACGATGCGTTCGCGCTGTTCCACGCGAAGCAGTCCATGGTCATCGTGCTGCAGTTCGTGCTGCTCATCGTGCTCTACATGGGATGCTTCGCCGCGTCCTTCGCGGCCTTCTTCGTCACGTGCGGCATGTCGAACTTCCTGACCGTGCCGCTCCTCATGCTGTTCGCGATCTTCTTCCTGCTGCCCGGCGTCCCCGCCCTCCACGGGCTCATCCTGGCTGGCAACGGCGAGATGACGGCACCGATCGGCACCTTCGGGCTGGCAGGCCTCCTGTTCGGGGGGCTGGAATGCAAGCCCACCGCAGCGCTGCCAGCCGACCCAGAGGCCGCCGAGTGACAGCGCGGATCCCTCACCCCGCCGGCACCCACTTCACCCCTGCCATCACCTGCAGCGGCGCCTGGGGCCGCGCCCCGAACGGGCGCCAGCTCACCACGTCGGTGCGCCCGGTGAGGTTCGACCCGGTCGCATACAGCTCCCAGGCCTCGGCGAGCTGCACGTGGGCCGCGGCATCGAGCAGCACCAGCCCCGGCACCTCCGGCTCCTGATCCGGGCCCGCCGCGGTGTCGAGCATCCCCGACCGCCCGGTTAGGCCCAGGCCCAGCCGGAAGCGCGGGTGCTCGAGGCCGATGCGCGCCGAGCCCTGCTGGCGCGGCACGTAGGGAAGCAAGAAGCCCGGCTCCACGTTGCCGAACTGGGGAAAGGCCGAGTCGAACCCCGTCAGGAACCGACCGACGGTGTAGGTGTAGCTGGCCTCCAGCGGCACCGACAGACGCGCGGGCAGCAGCAGCCGATGGCCCGCCACCGCCTCGAGGCCCTGCAGCCGCACCGCGCCCCCGTTGAACTGGGCATCCACCACGTCGCCGAGGCAACCGCCGCTCACGGTGCACTGACCGGTGAGGTTGAGGTACTCGTTCTGGAAGTAGACGGCCTCGGCGTGCAGCGCCCCGGGCTGGCCCAGCCGCGTGCCGGCCTCGTAGTTCCAGGCGAGCTCGGGCTGCACCTCGGCGGGCTCTCCAGGGGCGACGGGGCTGAAGCCTCGGTAGACGCCCCCGAACAGCTGCACGCCAGGAGCCACCTGCAGCAGCGTGCCCAGGCCCGGCAGCGGCGTGACCCGCACGACGGCGTCCTCGGGCTCGAGGCCGGCGTCGATCCGCTCGGTGCGCACGGCCTCGACCCGCATCCCGGGCAGCACGGTGACCGGGCCGATCTCGAGGTCTTCGTGCACGAAGGCCGCCAGCGCCTGGGCCCGCGTCAGGGCCTGAAGCAGCACCAGCTCGTCGGCCTCGGCAGGCTGCAGCTCGCCGCCGATCATCGCGTGGGGATCTTCGGTGTGCAGCCGCCCGACGGTGTCAGCGTGAAGCCGCATCCCAGCCCGCAGCCGCGACACCACCCGCCCGTTGCCCACGCGCCACCGCACCGTCGACTGCAGACCGGCGTTGCTCAGCTGCCGGTCGTTGGTGCCCAGCTGGATGAACTGGTCGGCGGAGGTCGAGTCTTCCACCCCACGAAGGATGTCGAGGTAGAGCGCACCCTGGCCCTGCACGTCGGGGGCCAGAAGCAGGTCGTGCAGGTCGGGGCCGCTGGCGAAGCGGTTCACCTTCGTCCACGCGCGGCGCAGGTCGTGGTGGTAGGCCGTGGTGCGCACCGACAGGTCGGGGCCCAGCTGCACGGGCCAGCTCACCTCGAGCTGCGTGCGCTGCCACCGCATCTGGTCGAGCTGGCTGGCCGCATAGCGGCGGTAGGGCGTGTCGAGGTCGTCGACCGACAGCCCGAGGTAGGTCTCGTTGGACCGCTCCCCCGCGTAGCCGACCTTCACCTCGAGGGCATGGCGAGTGACCAGCGCCGGATCCGACGCCACCCGCATCTTGAACATCCCCTCCCCGCGCAGGAAGCCGGTGGGGCCGCCGCCGTCGAGCTGCTTGAAGCCGGTCGTCGACAGCAGGCTCACCTCGCCGAGGAAGCCCACCTGCTCGGTCCCATGCCCCACGAAGCCGTGCAGCTTGCCGGTGTTCCGCAGCCCCCCCGCCAGGTCGACCGTGGCCACCGTCGCGTCGATGGGCACCTTGCGGGTGACCAGGTTGAGCGCCCCCCCCACCGTCTGCGGCCCCGTCTGCACCGCCGCCGGCCCCTTGAACACCTCCACGCTCACCATCCGGGTGACCATGGGGAAGTAGTAGGCGGCGGGCGCGGCGTAGGGCGCAGGCGCGGCCGGCACCCCGTCTTCGAGGAGCGTGAGCTTGGCCGACCGGTCGGAGTTGGCGCCGCGGATGCCCAGGTTGGGGCGCAGCCCGAAGCCGTCTTCGGCCCGGCTGTACACCCCGGGCACCGACGCGAGCACCTGGTGGATGTCGTCGTGCTCGAACAGGGCGAGGTCTTCCTCGGTGAGCACATGCGCGGAGCCGGCGACCCGGGGCACCCGCTGGTCGGAGAGCACGACGATGTCGACATCAGTGTCTTCCTCGTCGTCTTCCTCGGTGGACCCCTCCTGCGCCTGCGCACCGCTCGCCAGCAGCAGCAGCGCCGCCGCCACCGCCCGCCGGAAGCGCAGCAGCTGCGCGAAGGGCCCGAACCAGGCCGACAGCAGGTCGTCGCCGTGGTTGCGCTCGCCGTGCAGGCCGAAGGCCACCGGCGGCGAGGCCGGGGATGCCGCCCATGAGCCCGCCAGCCGGTCCCACACCGCCAGCCAGGTGCCGTAGTTGAGCCGGTCTTCCCCTGGGGTGGCGCTGTGGTGCAGCTGGTGCTGGGCCGGCGAGATCAGCCAGCGCTCCACGGGCTCGGGGAAGCGCAGCCACACATGGCTGTGCCGCAGGTTGCCGGTGACGCTGTTGAGCACCAGGCCCGCCGCGTTCACGCCGAGCAGCGTCAGATCCGAGGCCTGCCCCCGCGCCAGCCAGAAGGCCAGGCCCGTCACCGTGCCCGTGACCAGCCCGGCGCGGAGCCCGTAGATTACGCCCTCCACGGGGTGCACCCGGTGAAAGGTGAGCGGCGTGAGCACCTCGGCCGAGTGGTGGACCTGGTGAAAGGCCCACAGCGCCGGCACCTCGTGCATCAGGCGGTGGACCACGTAGCGAGACAAGTCCCACCCCACGAACAACACCACCGGAAAGGCGAGCATCACCCAGGTGGTGGGGACCTCGGGGGTGCCCAGCCAGCCATCGAGGCTGCGCACGAGGTGGGTCGCGACCCAGTGGCTGCCCAGCAGCACGAACGACAGCCCCAGCGCCCGCAGCAGCTGCCGGGCCAGCAGCAGCTGCAGGTCGAGGCCGGTGCTCTTGTGCCACCACGACGACGCAGGGAACGCCGAGGCCAGCGACCAGCGACCGCTGCGCCGCCCCTCCCAGACCACCGCCACCACGACGAAGGCCACCCACGCGAACCACACGGTGCGGCTGGCGGGGTCGACGAAGGGCTCGGCGAGCACGCCGAGCAGCTGGCGCCCAGCTTCCATCGTCAGTCGTTGTCGCCAGCCGCCTCGGCGGGAATCTCCAGCGTGAGCACCGTGGCCACATCGCCCTTGAGCAGATCGGCCACGCCCTTCACCGCGTCGTGCAGGGCCTGCAGCTCCTCGGGCTCCTGAGTGAGGGCGGCGTCGATGGGCATCGACAGGGCCGCGGCGGCGGCGTCGGCCTCGTCGAGGCGCGCGAGCACGTCGGCGGCGAGGTCGGCATGGCCCAGGTCGGCCAGCAGGTCGTCGAAGCCAGCCCCGTCGCCACCGTCGAACAGCGCGCGGAAGCCGGTGAGGTTGGCGACGATCCACCGATGGCTGGTGCCCGAGGGCAGGCTCTCCACCGTGTCGGGGCAGGTGCCGGTGGAGCAGTCGATGATCCCCAGCGGGGTGGCGAGCTTGCGGTCCTTCGTCGTCTTCTCGAGGTAGAACAGCCCGTCGTACAGCGCGTTGAGCGCCTCCTGCTGTGAGGCGTAGGCCCCGCGGCCGGTGGCGAGGTCGTCGCCGAAGGAGCCCTCCCACGCGGCCACCAGCGCCTCGGCCGAGGCCTGCACATCGTCGACGAGCACGGCGACGTAGTCGGCCCGGTGGGCCGCGACCCCCTCGCCCAGGGCATCCCACGTGCCCTCGGTGTTGATCTCGACCTGCCCGGGGCAGGTGTTGCCGTCGCCGGCGTAGACGAGGTGCTCGATGGCATCGAGGCCGAGCACGTTGACCAGCTCGCTGTCAGCGAAGCCGGGCTCGTCGTAGTCGCGCTCCACCGTCTCCTGATCGACCCGGCAGGGGTTGATGCTGGGCCACGAGTAGATGCGATCGCGCAGGTCTTGCCCGCCGATGGCCGTGAGCGACGAGCCGGCAGGGCCGACCTGCATCAGCTCGGCCTCCTGCCACACGGCCATCGCATCGGCCCACGCTGCTTGGGCCCCCGCCTGCGCCCCCGCATCCTCGGGCGCCGCCTGCCAGGCCACGACGGCCCCATCGAGGGCCTCCATCGCCGCTACGAAGCGGGTGAGGGTGGGCAGGATCGCGCCGTCGGCGCTGGACGCGAGAGTGGCCGACAGCACATCCCCGGAAGGGAGATCGGTAGACCCCGTAGGGCTCGTGTCGAGGGGCCCCGCACAGCCGGCCCCCCCTGGTGGAATCGCCGCCAGCAGGGCCATGCCGCCGAGCAGCGCCCATGAGCTCATCGCACGCACCGTGGGTCGCGACATCCGCCTCGCTCCTGTCGAAGATGAAAATCACTTTCAACTGCGACACAGTAACCGACGGGTCCCACCGATGACCACCCCCGTGGCCCGAGACGGCAAAGAGCAAGGACTAGCGCCGCTTCTTGCCCAGGCGGTTGGTGCGCTGGCCCGGCCTGCCGGTGATCGAGGCGCGCATCCGGTCTTTGATGCGGCGCATGCGCCGGCTCCTCACCCGTGACCAGGCATCCTCGAAGGTCGACCACGAGCGGTCTTCCGGCGTCTCGGGGGCCATCAGGAACAGGGCCGCGGCCTTCTTCGCCCGCTCGAGATCGGAGCCGGGCTCGATCCAGGCATCTCCCAGCAAGCCGACGAGGCGAGCGGCCAGCTGCGGCCGCCCTCCACTCATCGCGTGCTCCACGACCTCGGCGATCGCGTCGGGATCGTCGACCTCGAGCCACGACGCCACGAAGGCGTCTTCCGCGTCGCGCGTGCGTGGCGGGAGCTCGAAGGAGGGCATGCTCAGATGGTCTTCTTCACGCCGGAGCCGGCACCCTCGGCCGCCGTGCGACGGGCCGCCATCTGCCGCTTCATCTCGTCGAGCTGGCTACGCGCCGAGCTGTTGGCCGCCTTCTCCTTGATCTTGGAGAGCTTGGCATCGAGGCTGTCGCCCTGGATCTCGGAGCCGATGTCGGCCTCGGCCTGCAGCTTGGAGATGTGCTCGCGCACGTTGTCGAGGGCCTTCACGTCGGCGTCGGTGGACAGGCCGTCGAGGGTATCCTGGATCTGGATGCGCGCCTCGGCGTTGGCCTTCTTGGCGATCATCTGCTCCTTTTCGCGCTTCAGCTTCTCGATCTCGGCCTGGAAGGCCAGCAGGCCCGACTTGGCTTCTTCCGCCTGGTCGCTGACCTTCTTGAGCTCGGCGGACAGCGCCTCGATCTGGCTGGTGAGCTCATCCTTCTTCTGGATGAGCACCAAGGCCACCTCGTCTTCCCCATCCTCGATGGCGACGGGAAGCTGGCTCATCACTTCCTTGAGCTCGCGCTCCTTGCCCTCGAGCTCCGTCGACAGCTTGTTGCGCAGGTAGACGATCCCCGAGACCGCCTTCTTGAGATCGCGGTGCTTGCGGACACGCTCGTCGATGGCCGCCTCGTAGACCGCCTCGGGGTTGCGGGACTCGATGTCGGAGACCCACAAGGAGAGGAAGCCTTTCCAGACGTTGGCGAGGCGATCGAAGAAACCCATGTCTACGCTCCGTACGTGTGGGTCACACTAGTCGAGCAGTCGCACCCGAGCAACCGCGGATCCGTACCCAGCTACGAGCCGGAAGGGGCCCTATTTCAGCCGCTTCGGGCGCGCGGTGCACGTCACCGATGGTCACGTCGCAGCTCCCCTGCGATACAGGCGCGACCGACGGAGGAATCGCCATGCAGTGGGTGTGGATCGCGGCCGGTGGGGCGCTGGGGGCCATGGCGCGCCACGGGGTGAGCCTGACGGCCACCCGGCTGCTCGGCGAGCGCTTCCCGTGGGGCACCTTCGCGGCCAACGCGCTGGGCAGCTTCGTGCTGGGGGTGCTGCTGCAGTGGTTCCTGCAGCGGGAGGTGGGGTCGCCCGGGATGCGGCTGATGTTCACCACCGGCTTCCTCGGGGCGTTCACCACCTTCTCCACCTACAGCGTGCAGTCGGTGCGCCTGTTCGAGGAGGGCGAGCTCGGGCTGGGCCTCGCCAACGTGCTCGGCAACGTCGTCGTGGGCCTGGGCCTCGCCGCCCTCGGGATCAGCGCCGCCCGCTACCTCGGCTGACCCGCCGCCGCCCCGCCACTGCGACCAGGCCCAGCGCGAGCCAGCCCCCGGCCCGGTGACCCGTGGCGCAGCCACAGCCCTTCGCCTCGCCCGCCTCGGCATCGACGACCGCCGGGGCGGTGAGGGTGTCGGTGGTGCCCGTCGTGGGCGGCGTGGTGCCCGTGGTCGGGGTCGTGCTGCCGGTGGGGCCGGTGGTGGGGCCCGTAGTCGGTGTGGTGCCACCGGTCGTCGGCGTCGTGCCCCCCGTGCTCCCCGTGTCGGTGCCGCCCGTGGTCGGCGTCGTGGAGGTAGTGGACCACGTGGTCTCGGCCCGGATGGCCGACCACATCGCCGGATCGGTGTCGTCGTAGTTGAGCGCCCAGAAGCCGATGCCCCCCACCCCGGCTACGTCGCGGGCGTAGGCGATGCGCTCGGCCACGGTGTCGGCGTCGCCGTACCAGATCTGCTCGTAGCCGTCGTAGGCCATCAGCGAGGCCGCGTCGGGCTCGTAGGTCTCGCCGTGGAGAGCCGCAGCGCTCCATGCGTCGCGGAAGAACACCGCGCCCCCGTCGCCCAGCGACGACGCAGGGATGGTGCTGGTGCCGGTGGCATAGGCGCGGCCGTACAGCGGCAGACCGAGGATGATGCGGTCGGGGTCGGCCCCCTCCGCGATGTAGTCGTCGAGAGACCACGACAGGCTGTAGCTGTTGAGCCCCGACCAGATGGTGCCCGAGCCCGCGAACAGCGGATCGGTGGGCCCCGCCGTGCTGCTGCCCGACCAGTGGTAGCCGTAGCCCATGATGAACAGGTCGGCGTAGTCGGTGAGGGCGGCGTAGTCCCACGCGTTCGACCAGTCGACCGACGGCGTGGCGTGCACCACCTCGCCCACGGCGGCCTGCAGCTCGGCGGTGAACGACACCAGCCCGGCGCGGGCGTCGCTGGGCACGCCCTCGAAGTCGACGTTGATGCCGTCGGCGCCAGTGCTCGCCTGCCACGACGCGAGGTTGGCGACCAGGGTGGACCGCGCCGTCGGGTTGTTCAGCAGCGCGCTCAGCTCGGTGCTGTTGAAGTTGAGCACGCACAGGTGCACCTTCACGCCGTAGGCCTGGGCCATCGACACCGCGGTGGCCGCCTGGTCCCAGTTGTGGGTGTCGGTGAGGGAGCCATCCGTCTCCGCCGTGGCAGCGAACACCGCCAGGTGCGACAGCTCATCCCACGGGACGGTGCTCAGATCGTCGTCCCAATACGCAAGGTAGCCGTAGACCGTCATGTCGGGGCCGACAGTGGCCTGGGCCGGCGGGGGCAGCGCCGCGAGAGGGGTGTGGGGGCGCGGGTCGTGGCCGAACGCAATGGCATGGTCGGCGTGGGGGCCCGCGAGGGCAGACAGCGTGAGGAAGGTCAGCATGGGACCCTGCTATCCGCTCCTCACTTCATCCGCTGCTGCCAGGCACGGCCACGGCGCGATCCCGACGACAGGCGCTTGAACAGGTGGCCGCGGAACAGCATCACCAGGTGCGTGAGCGCGAACACGACCAGGCCCAGACCGAGGCCCAGGGGGCTGATGCCCGCCACCCCGACCACCGCAGCCGGCGCGCTCAAGAAGCCGAAGAACGGCCCGAACAGCTGGATCATCGTGACCAACAGGGCAGGCTCCGCCCCCAGCCCGAGACCCGCCAGCCCCGCGACCAGCAGGCCCGTGACGCCCAGGTGCATGATCAGCCACTCCGGCCCCTGCCGCTGCATGAACGACGCTGCATCCATCAGCAGGTCGAGGGACTGCGACCGCCCCTGGTAGAGCAGCTCGGGCGTGGGGTTGAAGATCAGCGAGACCGCCAGCACGATCGCCATCTGGATGTTCTGGGGCGCCGCCATCAAGAACAGCTGAGCGATGAAGAACACGAACAGCACGCTCATGGTCTCCCAGAAAAGGTTGCCCGCGCTGCGCTGGATGTCGTCGAGGGTGAGGCGGCGCCGGAGCGAGACCGCCTGCCGCAGCTGCGACAGGTACCACCCCGCCACGAAGATGTGCAGACCCCCCAGCACGAAGCTGCCGGCCATCCCGAAGCCGCCGAGGGCGCCCGCCGCCACCCCCATGAGCACCATGGCGACGAGGAGAAAGGCCACCGACCACAAGCTCGCCACGAACGAACGACCGGTGTCGACGGCGGCATCTCGGAACAGCTCCAGGGTCGCAGCGATCATCGATCGGACTCTCCGGCAAACGCTCCTATCGCGCCGACCTCGTTTCAGGTTGGTGTCGTAGTCCTCGTCGGGGCCTGCGCTCCGCTATACTCGTCGGACGCGAGGGGGAACAGAGGGTGGATCGGTCCGCAGGGCCATTCGAGATCCTGGAGATTCTCGGCGAAGGAAGCTTTGGCACCGTGTGCGTCGCACGGGTGTCTGCCGACCCGCTGCGCCGCAAGGTCGCGCTGAAGATCCTCAAGGGCGCCTATGCGTCCAACAAGAAGATCCTCAATCGCACCCGAGATGAGGCCCGGCTTCTGTCGCGCATCAACCACCCCAACATCGTGCGCGTCGAGCGCCTGATGGAGGTCGGGGGCCGCCCCGTCGTGGTGATGGAGCATGTGCAGGGCGTGTCCCTCGACCAGCTGCTGCTGCGCTTCAAGGATGGCCTGCCCGCCGCCATCGCGCTGGAGATGACGCGGCAGACCTGCCTGGCGCTGCACGTCGCCTACGCCGAGGCCCTCGGCGAAGACGGCCGCCCGCTGCGGGTCATCCACCGCGACATCAAGCCGTCGAACGTGATGCTGTCGATCCACGGCGAAGTGAAGGTGCTCGACTTCGGCATCGCCCGCGGCGAGTTCGAGGGCCGCGAGGCCCAGACCGAGTCGGTGGTCATGGGCAGCCGCCCCTACATGGCTCCCGAGCGCCTCGACGGCGTGAGCGACAGCCCCGGCGTCGATGTCTACTCCGCCGGCATGTCGCTGTTCGAGCTGCTCACCGGCCGCACCATGAGCCTGTCGATCAACCCGGTCAGCCACGACCAGGCCATGAACCGGCAGCTCGGCTACATCACCGTGCAGGGCATGTCGGAGGCCGCTCAGGAAGACCTCCGCAACCTGCTGCGGCGCATGTGTGCCTACACGCGCGACTACCGCCCCTCCGCCGCCGACTGTGCCCGCGACCTCGAGCAGCTGCTCTACGCCATCGACCCGCGCTACCGCATCGGCCTCGAGGAGTTCGCCCGCACCACCGTGCTGCCCATCTACGAGTCGCGGCCGCGGATCACCCCCGAAGACGCACTGCAGGAGAACGGCGACGAAGAGTTCCTCGCCGAGGTCACCGGCGCGTTCACCTCCACCGGCACCCCGCAGCCGACCCCCACCGTCAACTGGGTCCCCTACGCCTTCGTGGGCCTGATGGGCTTCGTCGTGGTCCTCCTGCTGATGCTTGCCATCCTCAAGGCCACGTGGGCCCCCGACGAGGTCGAGGTGGCCGGGATGGCCCCCGAGGGCCAGGTTCGCGTCGAGGTGTGGTTCCCCGACGAGCGCAGCCAGGCGGTGGTCGGCGGCGTGTTCATGCGCACCAAGGGCGGCGTGCAGCTGCCGAAGGGCCCCGCCAACTTCGAGCTCAACTTCGACGACGGCCGCTCCTACCGGTGCAGCTTCGACGCCGAGCCCAACGCCAGCGTGCGCTGGGTGGGCGAGGCGCTGTCGATCAACGACGGCGCCGCCATCGACTGCCCCAAGGTCGCCGCGGCCGGGGTCGCCAGCCCCTGACCGTCAGCGGAGCTGCTTGCCCACCATGAACTCGACCCGGCGGTTCTTGTCGTGGGCCTCGTCGGTGTTCGAGCGGTCGAGGGGCTGCGTCTCTCCGAAGCCCTCGGCCACCAGCCGCTCCGGCTCGACCCCCGCCTCGATGAGGTAGGCACGCACGGCGTCGGCCCGGGCCTGCGACAGCGCCAGGTTGGCCGATGCGGCCCCTTGGGTGTCGGTGTGACCCTGAATGCGCAGCTCCTTGACCTCGGGGCGGTCGAGCAGCACGTCGGCCACCTCGTCGAGCAGCGAGTGGCTGCGCGGCTCGAGGGTGGCCGCGCCGAGGGTGAAGTAGACCTTGTCGGACAGCGTGATGCGGTCGCCCGCGAAGGTCGCCCGCGCCGGCTTGAGGGTGATGGTCTTGTTGGTCGCCCCGTCTTGGATGACGGTGACCTTGGTGCGCGTAGGGCGGAAGCCCGGCGCCTTGACCACCACCGACCGCTCGCCCACCAACAGCTCCCCCGACCAGGGCGAGCCCTGCCCGACCAGCTCGCGTTGCACGAACACCCGGGCTTCTGTCACCGGCTGCCCGTTGCCCCCCACGATGGTGAGGGTGACCGAGCCAACCACCTCCAGCGGTAGCTCCACCACGCGCAGAGTGTCGGTGGGCAACACCTCCAGGTCGTGCTCGACTCGCACGCCCGCGTCGGTCATCACCACCACCTGGTAGGCCCCGGGCTCCAGCTCCCAGCGCTGGCCCGCCGCCCGTGCTCCGACCTGCCGCTCCCCCTGGAGGACCGAGATCCGGCCGTCGACGGGCTGCCCGCTGCGGTCGACCACGTCGAGCAGCACCTTGGGCGTGGCATCGGGGCAGCCGTCGTCGTCGAGGATGCCGTCGACGTCTTCGGGCTCGGTGCGACAGGCATCGACCGGGTCGGGCAGGCCATCGCCGTCGGTATCAGGGGGTGGTGGGACGCTGCCCCAGCTCACCCCGACCACCGCGCGCAGGTCGGACGAGCCGATCCCCCGACTCCACAGCGACGTGCCGAGACCGGCCCGCACCGTCGTCGCGCCGGCGCCGAGGTAGCCCGACAGCAGCGCCTCCCGGGTGTCGACCGACGTGGAGAAGGCCGACGCGTCGGCCAGTGACTGCCGCGTCTCGACCTCCAGCGCTGCGCCCGCCCGCTCGGACAGCACGCACACCAGCCCGCCCCGAGCCCGCAGCTGGAACGCCTGGTAGCCCTCGAGCTCGACGCCAAAGGCCGAGCCCGCGCCGAGGTTGCCCACCAGGTGCAGGGGCCCCACCGAGGCGCTCTCGAACACGAAGGAGGCCTCGAGGTCGCCGCCGGGGCTGCCCAGGGGGTTGTCGGTGGTGGCCGTCGGCGCGCCGTAGCGAACCGCCAGCCCCGACCCCCAGCCCTCGTCGCCGGGGGCCGCGAAGGTGAGCCGACCATGGGCCACGGCGTCGCCGAACCCGAACTCGCCCTGTGCCGCCGTGCCCTCCGCCGACAGCACCACCGGCACATCGACGCCGAAGCGAACGCGCTCGTTGCCCCAGCCCACCATCACGTCACCGGTGGCTACCCCGCGCAGCACCGGCACCGAGCCGCCGCCGTCGTAGTGGTAGCTGAGGGGCTCGTCGGCGTAGTGCAGCAGCACCCGCGACGACCAGCCCTCGCGGCCCCCGCGCACATCGTCGGACCACAGGGTGTGGCGCGCGTCGAGGGACGGTCGGAACAGCTGCGCGTTGAGGTCGGGGACGCCGACCGGCTCGGCCTGCGCGAGAGCGGACGGAACCAGGATCATCCACCACATCAGCGCACCTCCCGTCGCCGCCGGAGCCCTATCAGTGCCAACGCGAGGGCCCAGCCCGACCAGGGGCTGGCCGCCGTGGTGCGACAGCCACCGCCGCCGTAGCCGCCCTCACCGGCGAGGTCGTCGCGCGGGTCGTTGGGGTCGGTGCCGTCGTGCAGCAGCTCCTGGCCATCGCTGGCGCCACCGCCGTCGGTGTCGGCGAGGGCCGGGGAGGTTCCGTAGACGTTGATCTCGTCGGCGTCGGACAGCAAGTCGCCGTCGCTGTCGAGAGCCACCGGGTCAGACCCGATGAGCACCTCGAAGCCATCGGTCAGCCCGTCGCCGTCGGTGTCGGGCTCGGAGGGGTCGCTCAGGTAGACCAGCACCTCGTCGCCATCCGACAAGCCATCGCGGTCGGTGTCGGCCAGCAAGGGGCTGGAGCCGAGCTCGACCTCCCGCCCGTCATCGAGGCCATCCCCGTCGCTGTCGGCCTGGAGCGGATCGAGCCCGAACCGGACCTCCTTGCCGTCGTCGATACCATCGCCGTCGGTGTCGACCCGGAGCGGATCGGTGCCCCACAGGTTGACCTCGTCGCCGTCGAGCAGCCCGTCGCCGTCGCTGTCGGGCTCGAGGGGGTCGGTGCCCTCGCGGATCTCCGCGCCGTCGAGCAGCCCATCGTCGTCGGTGTCGTCGTCGGCCGGATCGGTGCCGTACTCGGCCTCGAGGTTGTCGCGCAGCCCGTCGCCATCGGCATCGCCGAAGTCGTCGACCGGGTTGAGCGGGTCGGACCCCGCGTCGGCCTCCGGACCATCCTCGATGGAGCCGCCGTCGCTGTCGGCTGCCAGAGGGTCGGAGCCGTAGGCGATTGCCTCCTCGAGGTCGGTCAGCCCGTCGTCGTCGCTGTCGCGGCGGCCCGGCTCCGTGCCGACCATCGCCTCTACGCTGTCGGGGATCCCATCGCTGTCGTCGTCGGACCGCAGCGGCGAGGAGCTGCCCAGCTCTTCGCCGTCGGTCAGGCCGTCGCGGTCGGTGTCGGGGCTGGTGAAGCTGGTGCCTGCGGCCGCCTCCTCGGGGTCGGTCAGCCCATCGCCGTCGGTGTCGAGGAGGAGGGGCGAGCTGCGACGCAGCACCTCGACATAGTCGCGCGCGCCGTCACCGTCGGTGTCGCCGAGGTTCGGATCGCTGCCCAGCAGCGCCTCGAAGTCGTCGGACATCCCGTCGGCATCCGTGTCGGGGTGCCCCACGTCGTCGAAGCGATCGGTGGGGTCGGTGCCGTCGGCTACCTCCACGCCATCGGGGGTGCCGCCGCCGTCGGTGTCGGCCCTCAGGGGGTCGCTCGTGGTCTCCTCCGCGTCGGACAGCCCGTCGAAGTCGGTGTCGGCTGACCACGGGTCGGTTCCCAGGGCGACCTCCTCGAGGTCGGACAGGCCGTCACCGTCGACATCAGCGAACGCGACGGGCGTCTTCGAGATGCGCCACTCGTAGCCATCGGAGGCGCCGTCGCCGTCGCTGTCGACGGCCAGTGGGTCGGACCCGAGCGCCACCTCGAAGCCGTCCCACAGCGTGTCGCCATCGGTGTCGCGGGCCCATGGTGAGGTGCCATCCGCCACCTCCTCGCCGTCGGTCAGCCCGTCGCCGTCGGTGTCGGGACTGCGCGGATCGGTGAGGTGCACGAACACCTCGTCGCCGTCGAGCAGCCCGTCGCCATCGCTGTCGTCGCTACCGGGGTCGGTGCCGAAGCCGAGCTCGCGCAGGTCGTCGAGGCCGTCGCCGTCGGCATCACCGGCGGAGGCGGCGTCGTCGGCGGGGTCGGTCGGGTCGAAGAAGTCGAGGTTCGCCTCAGCGCCGTCGGCCTGCCCTCCCCCATCGGAGTCGGCGAGGAGAGGGTCGCTGCCGAAGATCGACAGCTCCGCGCCATCCCACAGCCCGTCGCCGTCGCTGTCGCGAAGCCACGGATAGGTGCCCAGGCTGATCTCCGTGCCATCGAGGAGCGTGTCGCGGTCGGTGTCGGCGTCGAGGGGGTCGAGCCCCTGCAGCACCTCGTCGCCGTCGTTGAGCCCATCACCATCGGTGTCGGCGAAGGCAGGGTCGGTGTCGTGCAGCAACACCTCGTCGAGCTCCGACAGGCCGTCGTTGTCGGTGTCGTCGCGGAGGGGGTCGGTCTCCCACGTGCCGACCTCTGCGCCATCGCTCAGGCCATCGCCGTCGGTGTCGGCCAGCAGCGGATCGGTGAGGTGAAGGTCGACCTCTGCGCCGTCGGTGAGCCCGTCGCCATCGGAGTCGGGCCGCGCCGGGTCGGTGCCGACGTCGAAGACCTCCACGTTGTCGTCGAGGCCGTCGTTGTCGGAGTCGAGCCGGAGCGGATCGGTGCCGTAGACGAAGGCCTCGACCCAGTCGCTGATCCCGTCACCATCCGTGTCGTACAGGTCGTCGGTGGGGTCTTCCGGGTCGGTGCCGTCGAGCCGCTCCTGGGCATCGTCGATGCCTGCGTCGTCGGAGTCGCTGTCGACCGGCGAGGACAGGCCATCGGACTCGACAAGGTCGGACAGGCCGTCGCCGTCGGTGTCGGACAGCAGCGGGTCGGTCTCCCCCCGCCCGGTCGTGCCGGTGCCACCGACTGCGCCGTCCCACCTGCCGTTGTGGTCGCTGTCTTCGGTGCCGTCGAGCAGCCCATCACCGTCGGTGTCGTCGGCGTTCGGATCGGTGCTCGTCGACCCATCGAGGTCGAAGACCACCACGCTGAGGTCGGTGTCGGGGCCCGCCGTGGTGACCCCAGCCTCCAGACCGTCGGGCAAGGCGTCGCCATCGGTGTCGAAGGCCAGCGGATCGGTAGGGCCCCACACGGTGAGCAACCCGGTGCCAGCGACCTCTACGCCATCCATCAGCCCGTCGTCGTCGCTGTCGGCATCGAACGGATCGGTTCCGAGGGTGGACTCCTCGAGGTTCGTCAGGCCGTCGCCGTCGGCATCTTGCGCGTAGGCCAGCCCAGGTGCCACCAGCAGGCACAGGACCAGCCCCAGAGCGGGCCGCCTGGCGAGGGAACGACGTGGAGGGGCAGCCATGGGTCTCCCGAGAGGATGCAGTGCGCAGCAGCGTACAACGTGGAGCCGCCCGTGGGCAGCGCGTCGTCATGCACCTACCACGTGCGCGGGTGCGCTACCGCCTGTCGCTGTCGGCGACCGCCGCGACCACCGCCTGCACCGCGGGCCGCGCGGTGAGCAGGCCCGCATGCCCCACCGGCAGCACGACATGCTGCGCCCCGGCCTCCAGGGCACTCTCGAGGGGGTAGACGATGGTGTCGAGGGTGCCCGCGATGGTGACCACATTGGGCACCAGCGAGCTCAGGGGCGGCAGGCTCTGGAGCAAGGAGGAGCGGCGCTTGAGCGCCTGCACCTCGGGGAGCCAGGGAATGCCCCGGGCCGCCGCCGTGCCCGCGTGGGGGCTGCCGAGGGTGACCGCCGACGCCACGCGAGCGCGCAGATCCTCTCTGCGCGCCAAGACCATGCGCAGCACCACACCACCCATGGAGTGGCACACCACGTCGATGGCGTCGGCCCGCTGTGACACCTCGTGCTCCAGCGTGCGCTCGAGCTTGTCGGCATACCAGCGCATCGACGCGACACCCGGCACCATCGACACCGAGCGAGAGGGGCGCCCGATGGCCAGCAGCTCCTGACGGATGCCCCAGAAGTTGGTGCCGTTCTGCGTGTAGCCGTGCACGCACAGCACCGGCCGGCCGGTCGCCTCCGCCGGCTCGAGCCATCCATCACGCCCCACGGAGCGCGCGAAGAACGCCGTGAGCCGCAGCGAATCCACGGCCTCGGCGGCGAGGACAGCCCACCCCGAGGCATCGACCGTTCGGCCCTTGAAGCGATGGTAGGCCTGCCAGCGGCCGTGATGCCACAGCGCGGCGCTGGCGACCGCGACAACAGCGCCGACCAGACCCCACGCGCCAGCGACCAGCCAGCTCACATGTAGCGCCGACCCCGCGGCTCGGTGGGGCGCTCGATGGTGGCGCGCCCCTTCCCGCGGGCAAAGGTGGGGGCGGGCGTCGCATCCTTGCGGGCGTAGCGTTCTTGCACCGCAGAGTCAGCCGTCTCCAGCCCCTCAGCGAGCCGGCGACTGGCTTCGTCGGGACTCACCTGCGGAACCGCCGTCGTGCCCGTGCGCATCGACCGCCACAGCACGACGATCGCCACCGGTGACAACAGGAAGGCTGCGCCTACCAGCCAAATCCCCAAGTTCTCCATGGTCGTCCCCCCGAACGTCGTCTGGAGGCGTACCCGCCTTCGAGCCGAACCGCCAGCATCCGTAGACAAGACGTAGCCCCCCGCCACCGAACGCCAAGGTGCGGCCGGGTTGCACGGGGCCTGCCGAGACCCTCATGAGCCCCGCCGAACCTCTCGAACCCCCTGCGATCCCAGCCAACGCGCCAGCCGCTCCACCTGGTCGCCCTGCACCACGACCTCGTCGCCTTCGACCCGCGCTCCGACCCCGAGCTCCTTCTTCAGCCGGCCCGCCACGAGCTCATGACCCGCCACGACGCCCTGCACCAGGGTGACCGTGCGGCCTCCTCGCCCCTTCTTCGTGCGCCGCACCACGACCTTGGCGCCGTACTCGGCGACGACCTCCTCGGCCGCGGCCGGGGTCTCGGTGGCCTCGGCCGACGCCTCGCTCGCCTCGAAGCCCGCCTTCGCGAGCAGATCTCCCAGGTTCGTCCCCACGGCTCCTCCCCTTCGCCAGGTAACGCCCACGCCCACACTGCGTGTACGATGCGGCGGTGACGGCACCGAGGCTACCGCGACCATGAGGCAGGGCATCGTCCAGCGCGGGCTGGGGGCCCTCGATCGAGCGATCTCCACCGCCATCCTGTTCCGGGAGGCCGCCCGCACGAGTCGGCGCTGGCAGACGTTCGCCGCTCGCACAGGGTTCTCCGCGGCCCTCATCGGCGTCCTGCTGCTGGGCATCCATGGCGCCGTCACGGCCACCTCCTCGTCGCTGGTCGACTCGGCCGACCTGGCCTGGCTCGGCAAGGGCCTGTTCACCGCGTTCAGCGTGGCGCAGCTCGGCCTGGCCATCCTGCTGGCCCCGCTGATGACGGCCACGGCGGTCATCGAGGAGGCCGAAGAGGGCACCCTCGACCTGCTGGTGCTCACCCGCCTCGACTCGGGCCAGATCATCGCCGGGAAGGTGGTCTCCCGCCTACTGGTGCTCACCACCGTGGTCCTCGGGGCCCTCCCCATCACCACGCTGGTCGTCAACCTGGGCGGGGTGTCGGGGCTCGAGGTGCTGGCCGTGACGACCCACACCCTCACCACCGTCGGGATCATGGGCCTGTTGGGGGCCTTCTTCGCCCTGTTCACCCGCTCGCCGATGCTGTGTGTGATGGCCTCGGCCAGCTACGCGGTGCCCTTCTTCCTGGTCCTGCCGGGGGCCTACGCCATCGGGGTGGCGGATCCTTCGTCGATGGCCCACTTCTCGCCGTTTGCTGCCTCGATGGCCCAAGACGTCACCGCGCTGATCACCCCGGCGTCCTACCTGCCCGCCATGGTGGTGGTGTGGGGCCTGCTTCGGCCGCTGTTCCAGCTCAAGACGGCGCGCGCCGGGATCGACCATGCCTTCGACCATGGCGTGTGGCGCACCTTCACCTGGCTGAAGGCCCTCGGTGTGTGGCTGGTGCTGGGGCTCACCCTCGGCCTCGCGCTGCCGCTGCTCTACGCCCGGGCCGCCGGGGGCATCGCCACCGGCGGCGTGGTGTCGTGGCTCGCCCGCGCCTGGGTGTGGGCCTACGCCTCCGCCGGCTTCGCCCTCGCCACCTGGGCCTACCTGCGGATCGCCTTCGACGTGGTCGATGGCCTCGACAGCTTGTTCTCCCCCAAGCGATCCAGCGACGATCGGGCGCCGATCGACATGGGCACCAACCCCGTGTGGTGGCGGGAGGCACGGCTGGGCGCCTGGCTGCGCACTGCCGCGCCCATCCTGTCGACCTGGCTGCTGGTCGCCCTCGGGGTGCTGCAGACAGGGTGGTGGCTGTTCCCCGGCGGCATCCTGCTCATGGCGGTCGGCAACGCCGCCGTGGCCCTCGGTCTCGCCGCGTGGATGGGCACCCGCACCATCGCCGATGAGCGTCGCCGCGCCAGCCTGGAGCCACTGCTCACCACCACCATGGCCAACCACCGCATCCTCAGCGCCAAGGCGGCTGGCGTGGCCTTCGCCACCTTCCCGCTGCTGCTGCTCACCCTCCCCCTCCTCGTGGTCGGCGTTCCGCACTTGCGGATGTGGGACCTGATGAGCGGTGGGCAGGCCGACTTCGCCCGCAGCACGGTGCATGCCGGGTTCACGTGGGCGTGGCTGGTCGCGGTGTGGAGCGCGGTCGTGGTCGGCTCGCTGGTGGCCGGGCTGCGCGTCCGCAACCCGAGGTCGGCCTTCGGAGTCACCCTCGCGGCGGTCGGGGTCGGCTTGCTGCTCCCCTCGGCCATGGGCCGCCTGTTCCCCGACGTGGTGTGGCTCGCCGTGCCCGCGCGGCTGTGGGCTCCCCCGCTGGCGGGCGGCGCTGGGCTGGTCAGCTACGTCGTCTCGATGCTGGGATGGTCCACCCTCGCCGCCGCCACCTACGTCGTGCTCACACGCCGGCTTCGCCGCTGGGCCCTCGCCGTGCTCACGGCGCTGCTGTGCCTGTCGATCGCCCCGGCCCCCGCCCGCGCCCAGACCGTCGACGTGAAGAAGGAGATGGAGCGCATCAACCAGCTGCAGATGCGCATCGAGCCCCTGGTCGACGGGCTGCACCGGCGCGACGGCTGGACGGCACTCACCGTGGTCCTCCAGAACACGGGGGCCGGCACCAGCGGCACCCTGACCCTGACCGAAGAGAGTGCCTACGCGGCGCGTAGCTGGTCTCGTCAGGTCGACCTCGCCGAAGGCGCACGCAAGGAGATCAGCCTGGTGTTCCAGGCCACCGGCCACGGCGGCGACCGCAGGGTCACCTTCGTCACGTCGGAGGGCCGAAGCGCCATCGGGCAAGTCCGCCTGCAGCCCCTCGAGGCGGCCGACGTGCTCATCGGCGTGGTGGGCACCGACGCCATGGGGCTGCCGGCGGCGGTCCGCGACGCCACCAACCGCGCCGTGCCGGGCCGTCGACCGCGAGGCCAGGCCCAGGGCCCGCGGGTGGTGCGCACCGGCTTGCTGCCCCCCGCCACGATTCCCACGGCGTCCCACGCCCTGTCGGGCATCGACTGGATCGTGTGGCCCGACGCCGACCCTTCCCAGCTGTCGACGCCCCAGGCCGAGGCCCTGGTGGCCTGGGTGAGCGACGGCGGCCACCTGCTGCTCACCGTCAGCGACAC
>CBDUIC010000125.1:0-19814 GCA_965367245.1 uncultured bacterium
AGGCCAGCGGGGGTGCCGGGGGCAGAGCACCCGTTGACCCGTAGCGGGATGCTCGAACCCGTCAGCCGTGGGGTCGGCGACTCGACCTCCGTCGAGCGGCCCTGCTCCGGTCGTGCCGACGCCACAGGTGGCAACCCCAACGCCTTCACGACGACGGCCGAGTCTACCCCTCCGACCTGGTGCTCGCTGTGCTGGTGGTCACGGCGCTGGACACAGCAAGCTTGGGGGGCTCCGCCCCCGCCCGCCCCCCGCCAAGGGCTGCGCGCCTGGACCCGCGACGTGCGACGGCAACGCCCCTACACCCACGCCTCGAGCAGCGCCCGTACAGCATCCACCGACAAGCTGTTCCCGACGAGCTTATAGGCCTTCTTGGTCGAGGGCGCAACGAGCCGAAAGCCCTTGGAAAAGCCCATCAGTCGCAAGATCTCGTGCGGACTGAACCGCCTCGGCCCCGTCGGCGTCGTCAGCCACGAGCCGCTGTACACCGGCGACACGCCGTAGGCACCGGTGAACACGTGCACCACCGCGTCGGGGTCGCTGGCGTCGGCGATGGCGAGCTTCCCCTCGTAGCGCTCCCGCAGCGCCTCGTCGGCCCACAGCTCCAGCGCCGGCTCGTCATCGAGGAAGTCGCCCAGAGGAGGATGGGACCGTGCGATGAGCGGGCGCAGCGCCAGCGGCCGCTGGTCGGCGATCAGGTACCACCGAGGCCGACGCATGGGGACGCCCAGCTCGGCCGGGCACAGCAGCTGCTCGTGCACGTGATAGCCCGCCTCCCGCAGCGTGTGTCGCACCAGCGCATGCGCCCGCGAGCCCGGAAAGCCCGGCACGTTCTCCATCGCCACCACCCGCGGGCGTAGCCTGCCGACAAGGCCCATCACGTGCACGAGGCTGCGGGCTCGCGGGTCGTCGAGATCGCGGCTTCGGCCCCGCACCGTGTAGGGCTGGCACGGCGGTGACATCCACCACGCGTCGAGGTCGGCGAGGGCCTCGGGCCGGATGCTGTCGAGGTTGCGACGCACCGCGTGGTCGCCGTGGTTGACCACGTAGGTGGCGTGGCAGGCCTCATCGTGGTCCACCGCTCGCACGACCTGACCCGCCGCCCCCTGCAGGCCCGCAAGAGCCTCGTGGAAGCCGCCGATGCCTGCAAACAGCTCACCCCATCGGAGCGACTCGGCCGCCGCCGTCGTCAGTCGACCACGACATCGACGAAGTCGAGCAGCAGCCGGTCGAACTCCAGGCCCGACCGCTCGATGGTGCGGGTGTTGAGGACCACCAACAGCTTCTCGGGGCTGTCGGTGCCGATGTTCGACGGCACCTCTCCGCCGAGCAGCTCGGTGGCCATCACCGCCGCCTGCCGCCCCACCGCCTCGTGGTCGGGGGTGAGGGTGAACAGCCCCCCTGCCTCGACCATGTTCTGCGTGTCGACCAGCAGCGGCAGCCGCCGGCGACGGGCTTCCTCCGACACCGTGCGGAAGTTGTCGGAGGTGAGGGTCTGCCGGTCGGGGGGCACCCACAGCGCGTCGACCCCCTGCTTGGCCAGCGTGACCATGGCGGAGCGAACCTCACGGGGCGAGCGCACGCGGTACTCGACCAGCTCCATGCCGAGCTCGACCGCGGCTGCGGCCATCGCCAGCCACCGGCGGTCGGTCATCGCCGGGCCACGGATGACCCCGATGCGCTGCACCTCAGGGAAGAAGCCCACGAACTGCGACAGGAAGGTGACGGGCTCCACATCCATGGTGACGCCGGCCACATGTGCCCCGTCGATGCCGTAGCGCGTGGGCTCGTAGACGGTGCTGTAGACGAGGGGCACCTTGGGCATCGCTTGATGCACGGCGTAGCAGGCCTTCGCCCCCACGCAGTACACGACATCGGGCAGGTCGGACTTGAGCCGACCCACCATCTGCTTGGCCTCGATCTCTCGGCCGTGGATGTTGATGATCTCTGCGGTGATGCCCAGCTCGTCGACGAACGGCCCCACCGGCGCGGTGTAGGCGTCGAGGTCGTCGGACACCACCACCGCGACACGGTCGCGGGCGAGGGCGTCGGGGGTAGCGAGCAGGGCGAGCAGCAGGGTGAGCATGTCGAGAGCCTACTTGAAGAGCACGGGGACGCGCTGCCCCTTGGCACGAATGTGGACGGTCTTTTCGTCGTAGCCCTCGACCTTGACCTTGTAGGTACCTACCGGCCAGTCGAGCCCGCGAATGGGGGTAACCATCCCCGTGGACTTTCCGTCGATGTAGACCAACAGCCCATCCTCGGCGGAGGTAATCATCAATGTGCCCTTGTCGACGGGCACCTCGGGCGCCGGAGCAGGCGCAGGCGCAGGCGCAGGCGCAGGTGCGGGCACCTGAACCGGGACCGGCTCAGGCGCCGGGACGGGCACCGGGGTGATCACCACGGGCTCGGGCTCGGGGGCAGGCGCGGGCTTCGGCCGGGGCCGGGGCCGCGGCGAGGGACGTGGGGCCGGCGCAGGCTCCGGCGCAGGGGCCGGCTCGACGTCGGCCGGAGCCGGCGCGGGCGCGGGCGCGGGCTCGGGCATCGGCGCGGGCAGCCCAGGCATCGGCTCGGGAGCGGGAGCGGGAGCCACCTGCCCCGGCGGTAGCCCGATCACGAAGTACAGCCCCAGGCCCGTGAGCACCACGGTCAGGACCGACGCGAGCACCGCCACCAGCACCACCAGCGACGCGAACCCACCGACGACGCCGATGGTCGTCACCCCCGTATAGGAGTCTTGCTCGGGAATGGCCCCGACGGCCGTCGGCAGCATCGGGTCGGAGGCAGGCTCGAGCACCCGCACATCGGGCGGAGCGGTGATCTCGCCATCGGCGGTGATCTCCATCGCTGCATAGGCTTCCATCTTCCGCTGGATCCGCTCGGTGAGCTCGGGATCGACCGACAGCAAGAAGTTGGCCATCTGCTCCTTGCTGGGGAGCCCACCCACCGAGGCCGCCACGGCCTCGATGGCCTTGCGGAAGCTCTCGGCCGACTGGTAGCGGTCTTTCGGATCCCGCGCGAGGCTTCGGTGGTGCACCCGCTGCAGCACAGCGGGATCGGGCAGCTCGGGCACCCGTGGCATGTCGGGAGGCTTGGAGCTGAGCATGCGGTGCATGATCTGCACCTGGTTGAGCCCGTAGAACGGGCTGTGCCCTGCCAGGAACTCGTGCAGCGTCAGCCCGACCGCGTACAGATCGGCGCGGTGGTCGATGTGCAGGCCCGAGATCTGCTCGGGGGCCATGTAGCTGAACTTGCCCTTCACGTGGTCGGTGCGGGTGTGCTCGAGGCGGTCGGTGGCCTTCGCCACGCCGAAGTCGATGAGCTTGACCTCCCCGCGGATCGACAGCATCACGTTCCGAGGGTTCACGTCGCGGTGCACGATGTGCATGGGCTTGCCGAACATGTCGGACTTGGCGTGGGCGTAGGACAGCGCCTTGAGCACGTCGTGGATCACGCGGAGGGCCACCTTCACCGGCACCCGCTGGCTGCGCTCGCGCAGCACGTTGATCAGGTAGCGAACATCGATGCCCGGCACGTACTCGAGGGCGAGAAAGTACTCGCTGCCCTCCCGGCCGAAGTCGTAGACCTGCCCGATGTTCTCGTGGTGCAGCTCGGCAGTGATGCGCGCTTCGTCCTTGAACATGCGCACGAAGGCCGTGTCGGTGGACCGATCGGTCTTGATGCGCTTGATGACCACGAAGCGCACGAAGGTCTGATCGCTGTCGACGCGCTTGCGCGCCAGATCGACCTCGGACATCCCCCCCTGGCCCAGACGCTCCAGCAGGACGTAGTCGGCATAGGGGCGTGGATAGTCCTCACTCACCCAGGGACTCTACCCCGCCGAGCCCGTGGGGGGCAGGGCTGCCGATGATTTGAGCATCGTTGCTGCGTCGATTACCCGCCACCGGCGCACCCCGGGGAGACCGACGTGTCGAAGCTGCTGTGGATCTGGGCCTTGTTCCTGCTCGTTGCGACGCCCTCGTGGGCCCAACAGACCAAGGAAGCCGCCGTGTGCGTCGACCCACAGTCGGCGGCCGACAGCCTGTTCGCCTGGCAGACCGAAGGGGCAGCCGCCGCCACGGTGTGCATGGAGGCGCCGCAGGGAGGCACCCACGCCGGGCGTCTCGCCGTGCAGCTCAATCAGATCCTCGACGCACGCGGCCTGTACATGCCGGTGTCGACCCTCCCTGACGACCCCGACTACCGCAACGCCGACGGCCTGGAGGTCGTCGTCCCCCTCCCCGAGTTCCCCGTGGTGTCGCTGGTTCGTGGCGACGACGGGCTGTGGCGCTACAGCGCCGCGACCATGGCCGCTGTGCCCTCGCTGTACTCGCAGACCTTCTCGCCCCTCAGCATGTGGTTCCAGAGCTCGCTGCCGTCGTTCATGTACATCCAGATCCTCGGGATGTTCCTGTGGCAGTTCGCCTACGGGCTGCTGCTCCTCGCCGCCGCATGGGCCGCCGGCCAGCTCGCGCGCATGCTGCTGCGCGGTCAGGTCAAGCGCCTCCTCACCCGCTCCAAGCTCACCTTCGATGAGGCGACCTACGCCCGCACGAACCTGCCCATCGTGCTCATCGTCGCCCTCGGCGTGGTCTACCGGGGCCTCACCGACCTACAGCTCGGCATCCGCACCTCCTACGCGCTGCACTGGCTGCTTTGGGTCGCCATCTGCCTGGCCGCGGTGATGGCCGTGTCGCGGTTCATCAACGTCGGCGCCGAGGTCGCGAAGTCGTGGTCCCACACCACCGACAGCAAGCTCGACGACCAGGCCATCCCGCTGCTCAGGCAAGCGGCCCAGATCCTGGTGTTCGCCTTCGGGCTCCTCTACGTCGCCGACGCCGTGGGCATCGATGTGTGGCAGCTGGCCGCCGGGGTGAGCATTGGCGGGCTGGCCTTCGCCCTGGCCGCCCAAGACACCGTCGCCAACGTGTTCGGCAGCGTGAACATCTTCGTCGACCGCCCGTTCCAGATCGGCGACTGGGTGAAGATGTGCGGGGTGGAAGGGGTCGTCGAGGAGGTCGGCTTCCGCTCGACCCGCGTGCGCACCTTCTACAACTCGCTGGTCACCATCCCGAACAGTCAGATCACCAACGCCAACGTCGACAACTTCGGCCTGCGCCCTCGACGGCGGATCAAGATGACCCTCGGGCTCACCTACGACACCCCGCCCGACAAGGTGCAGGCCTACGTCGAGGGCGTCCGGGCCATCCTCGCTGCCCACCCCTTCGTGCAGCGCACCTACGAAGTCCACCTGTACAACCTGGGCGACTCGTCGATCCAGATCCTCGTCTACTACCACGTGGTCACCCCCGGCTGGCACGAGGAACTGGTCGCCCGCGCGCAGAACATCCAAGAGTTCATGCGCCTCGCCGACGAGCTCGACGTCTCCTTCGCGTTCCCGTCCACCAGCGTCTACCTCGAGTCCACCCCCGACCAGCCCCTCCCCGAGCACGCGTCGCCTCCGGTGGAGCAGCTGCAGGACACCTACAACCGCTTCGGTCCCGACGGAACCCTCGCGCGGCCCCTGGGCACGCCGTTCACCCGCAGCTGGTCGGTGCAGGCACGGGGGATCGAGACGAAGGGCAACGCCGACGACGGCTGAGCGACGTCGCAGGTGACGGAACGACGTCGGTGACGTCCGTCACCCCACCGGCCAACCTCGTTTTTCGCAGGCATCGACCTTGCTTCCTCCCGCGCCGGAGGAACGCATGGCCCACCACCTGCTCGAGCTCGACCTCACCGGCGGCCCCCCCTTACCGGGCCTCGACGCCCGCTACGACGTGCTGCTCCGAGCCCGTCGCGCGGTGTCGCAGCGGCGGGGCACCCTGCTCGCCTTCGGCCTCACGTCACGCCACCTCCGGCTGGTGGTGGCGGGGGTGGACCACCCCACCGGCGTGTCGCGGGCCGTCAAGGTCGGCGTGCGACGCCGGTGGCTGCCCCACAGTCGCCAGCCCACGGAGTCCACCTGGGTCGAAGCGGTGAGCGAAGACGACGCTCTGCACGCGGTCCACCACGCCCACGAGCTGGTGCGCACCGAGGGCGTGGCGGTGGCTCGCAGCCTGTGGAGCAGCGCGACCGACCTGGCCGGGGCCCGCCGGGCCGCCTTCTACGACGCCCCCTCGGCCCGTCGACACCTCGCCCTTCCCGCCCCTCCCCGCAGTCATCGACTCCTCGCCCGACATCGCTGGCGGCCTCCCCTCCCCCTGCTGCGTCAGGTGTCCGCCGCAGCCCACGGGCTGCCGCCTCGGCATCGAGGGTGGCGCGCCTCCTTCGTCGCGCTGGCGCTGCGCCTCGGCCACGACACCGCCGACGCAGCCGACGCACTCGGGCTGAGCCGCCGCAGGGTGCAGCAGCTGGCCACACAGCGGTGCCAGCACCTGGGGCCCGCACGCGCCCTGCTGCGGCGCCGCGTGGTGCTACCCGCGGAGGCGCTGGGCTAGAACTCGGCGTTGCCCGGCGTGCGCGGGAACGGGATCACGTCGCGGATGTTCTTCATGCCCGTGACCCAGAGGATCAGCCGCTCGAAGCCCAGCCCGAAGCCGCCATGGGGGGTGCTGCCGAAGCGGCGGAGGTCGTGGTACCACCACAGGTGGCTCGGGTCGGTCTGGGTGAACGCGAACTGCTCCTCGAGCTTGTCGGTGCGCTCCTCCCGTGCCGAGCCGCCGAGCAGCTCCCCCACCCGGGGCACGAGCAGGTCGGTGCAGGCCACGGTCTCCCCGTCGTCGTTGAGCCGCATGTAGAACGGCTTCTGGCTGCGGGGGTAGTCGGTGACGAACACCGGCCGACCGAAGTGCTCTTCGGCGAGGAAGCGCTCGTGCTCGGCCTGCATGGAGGTGCCGAAGCCGATGGGAAACTCGAAGTCGCGGCCGCTCGCGGCCAGGATCTCCTGGGCCTCGCGGTAGGTGATCCGTGCGAAGGGCTGGCTCACCGCGTCGCGAACCGCCTCGAACACACCCTTCTCGATGCGCTGGTCGAAGAAGGCGAAGTCGTCGGCGAGGGCTTCGTGGGTGGCGGTGACCACCTGCCGCAGGAAGTCTTCGGCCATGGCGATGACATCGTCGAGGCTGGCGAAGGCCATCTCGGGCTCGATCATCCAGAACTCCGCAGCGTGGCGCGGCGTGTTGCTGTTCTCGGCTCGGAACGTGGGCCCGAAGGTGTACACGTCGACGTGGGACTGCGCGAAGCACTCCACCTCGAGCTGCCCCGACACCGTGAGGAAGGCCTGGTGGCCGAAGAACTCCTGGGCGTTCGCCAGGGGGAACACCTCGCCGGCGCCCTCCGCATCGGATCCGGTGATGATCGGGGTGTGGATCCACAGGAAGCCGCGCTCTTGGAAGAACCGGTGGATCTGCCACGCGAGCTGGTTGCGCACCCGGAACACCGCCTGGTGGGTGTTCGAGCGGGAACGCAGGTGAGCGATGGTGCGCAGGTGCTCCATGGAGGTGCGCTTGCGCTGCAGCGGGTAGTCGCTGGCGTCGCAGTGCCCGACGACCTCGACCGTGTCGGCAAGCACCTCGACGGCCTGCTTGCCCCCTCGGGACTCCACCCACGTGCCCGCCACGCGAACCGCGGTGCCCACACCCAGCTCGGCCTTCATCGACTCGGCCAGCTCGGCCTTCAGCACCACCTGCACCGTGTGGGGGGTCGACCCGTCGAACACGTGCACGAAGCTCACGTTCTTGCTGAAGCGCGAGGTCTTCACCCAGCCGGTGAGCTCGACGTGCCCGCCGACCTCCGGGGCCGCGAGCAGTTCGAGGATGCGACGACGACGCTGGACACCGCGGCCCATGGCTACCTCCGGATGGGCCCCTCGCCTAACCCACGCGCCGCACCGAGGTAGCATCCCACCCCACGGCCGCTGGCACGATCTCCATGTCGCGCCCCCGCCGCCCCGGTGGGCGGGCTCCCGCCAGAGTCCCCTTCCTTGCTGGGTGGCACACATCCTGCAGTCTTGCCAGACAACCTCGGAGGTCCCATGAACCCGCGCCTGGCCCTGTTCGTCACCGCACTGCTCGCCCCCACCGCCGCCTGCATCGGCGGCGGCGACAAAGACGACGACACCGACGACACCGGCACCGACCCCGTGGTGTTCACCGATGAGGCCTGCACCGACGTCGACCTGGGCACCGCCTGCCCCAGCGAGCAGGAGGCCCGACAGCGCCTGGTGGGCACCGAGACCTGCGAGTCGCCGGTGCGCGAGGTCACCGAGACGGGCGAGTTCCTCTACTCCATCGACGTGACCTACACCGGCTACGGAGGCTTCGCGCCCATCGACACCGGCACGGCCGAAGACACCGGCTACTACGGCTACACCGGCTACAGCCACGACGCGACGCGCTGCTGCTACGAGGCGAACTACCGAGTCCACCCCAACGAGAGCTGCACCATCGGGCGGCCGCTGACCATCGACGGGGTCGCGGTCCATGCCCGGGCGACCCGCCGGTCCGACTGGTGCGCCGACCTCGCTCCCGACCTCACCGACCTCGATGCCCCCACCCGACGCCGCCTCGCAGAGTCGTGGCTCCGCGACGCCCTGATGGAGCACGCCTCCGTGCCCGCCTTCGCACGGGTGGCGCTGGAGCTGTCGGCCCTCGGAGCCCCCCCACAGCTGGTCCTCGAGGCCAACCTGGCCATGGCCGACGAAGTGCGGCACGCCCAAGCCTGCTTCGCCCTCGCTTCCGCTTACGCCGCAGAGCCCCTCGGCCCAGGCCCGCTGGAGGCCCCAGGCCGCCCCCTGCCCACCCTGGCACAGCTGGCGGTGGAGACCTTCCGCGAGGGCTGTGTCGGGGAGAGCCTCGCCGTGGGTCGCGCCGCCGTGCAGCTGCGGTCGGCCACCGACCCCACCGTGCGCAGCGTCTTGGAGGAGGTCATCGACGACGAGGGGCGGCACGCCGAGCTGGCCTGGCGCATCGTGCGCTGGGCCGTGCAAGCGGGTGGCGACGAGGTTCGGCAGGCGCTCCGCGAGGAGCTCACCGCCCTCAGGCTGGCTCCCTTGACGGAGGCCCCCACCAGCGCGAGGGGCGCGGCCCATGGCCTCGCCGGCGCCGAGGCCCTCACCCCCGCCCTGGAGGCCCTGCTCCACGAGGTCGTCCGGCCCCTCACCGAAGAGCTGCTCGCGGCCTGATTCAGCCTACTTCTTGCCCTTCGGGGGCAGGCGCCCGCGCTCGTCGCGCTTCACCGTTGGCTGCCCGGCCTTCACGACGAGCTCGTCGCCGCAGAATGCGTAGGTGCCCACTGGGATCATGCCCTCGAAGGCGCAGCTGTCGGCGATGGCGGCGGCGGCGAACTCCACCGAGCGGATCCGATCGGGCTGAAACGGCCGCTGCTCGGTCGTGAGCTCCCAGCCCACCCCCGGGTCGCACTGCAGCGCCACCGTGCCGTAGTTCTGATCGATCTCGAACAGTGCGTCGAAGATCATCGGATCTTCCTTGCGTTCCTTGGCCATCAGCCACCGCTCGCGGGCGGCTGCGGTGTCGCCCAGGGCGCGGGCCGCATTGGCCGCATACGACAGGTCTTCGTAGGACGGCGGGATCTGGGTGAGCACGAGCTTGCCCCAGGTGCGCTCCACCCCCGCCCATGCGTTGCGCTCCGCGAGCTTCTCCAGCTCCTGGGTGAGCCGGTTGTACTCCGCCTGGTCAGGCCCTTTCGGCACGGGGACCTCGCCCTCGACGGCCTCGCCCTCCACCGGCTCGACCGAGGGTTGGGCCAACGCGGCCACCAGCAGCCAGGTCCACATGCACGCACCTCCGTCGCCGCCTATAGCCGCACGACACCGCCTGGCTCAACCCGGCGAGGCACCCGCTGCTTCCCGGTCGGCCCCTCGATCCAGCGCGTACCGCAGCTCGGTAGCCGCCTGGCGCGCCCCCCTCAGGTAGAGCACCACGATGCCGAACACCATGGCGCAGCCGATGGGCACGGTCACCTGCGCTTCCCCGCGAGCCACGCCCAGGCCCATGAGCCAGACAGCGGCGAGCAGCGGTGTCCATGGGGGTGCCCAGCGCAGCTTGAGCTGGCAGCCCTTTCGCGACGGGACCAGGTCGACGACTCCGTGCAGCAGGGTCGGCGCGGCGCGGCGCCTCCGATCGGCCCAGTACAGGTAGACGCCATCGCTCACCCGGCGGAAGCCCAGCCCGGCCGTCTCGCCTTCCGAGCGGGTGGGCACGCAGGCCAGGGGCAGCGGCTCGGCACCGAGGGGCAGCGACAGCCGGAAGTAGGCCTGCCAGGCTCCTCGCACCCACAGTGCCTCGAGGAGGGTGCCCCCCACCAGCACCGCAGCCACCGCCAGCGTGAGGCCCAGGTTGCCCTCCTCCACCCTCAGCCCCTCATGCGCAGGAAGGTGCTCAGATCCGGCGCCTGCAGCATCGGATTGGTCGCGGCCACGTGCTCCATCGTCGCGTGGGGGCGATCGCCGTAGTCGTGCCCTGGGTACAGCGTGAGGTGGCTGGGCAGCGTGAGCAGCCGCTGGGTCAGCGTGCGCCACATCTCCTCGACGTCGCCCCCCGGCAGGTCGGTACGCCCGCACCCCGACAGGAACAGGGTGTCGCCGGAGATGAGCGCCTCACCGCAGCGGAAGCACTGGCTTCCCTTCGTGTGACCCGGCGTGTGCAGGCACTCGACCTCCACCGCCCCCGCCAGCACCTTGTCGCCCGAGTCGTGGAGCACCAGATCGCTCTTCGACACCCCGGTCATCGCCATCACCATCTGCGCGTCGTCGCGATGCACGTGAAGGGGGACCGGGTGGACAGCCAGCAGACGATCGAGGCCCTGCACATCGTGGCCCATCATCGGCCCGCCGACGTGGTCGGGGTGCCAGTGCGAGATCAGCGCGCCGACGATCGTCATGTCGTCGGCCTCGGCGGCCGCCACAATCCCATCGACGTCCCACGCGGGGTCGACCACCAGGCACTCCCGCTGGTCGGGATCTCCCACCAGGTAGACGAAGTTCTCCATCATGCGGGCGACCGGATCGGCGACACCGAAGTCGCGACCGCCCTTCAGCTGCCGGAGATAGAGTGGCTGGCTCATGCCCGGAGGCCTAACCGTGTCCACGCCCCTCCACGACCTCGACGTGCTCAGCTCCCTCGCCGAGGGCCCGTCGGGCGCGGCCCGCGACTGGGCCAACGTCGGCCTCGCCCTGCGCGCCCCCGCCCTGGTGAAGCACCTCCCCGAGGATGCCTACGATGCCGCCCTGGTGATGGCCTCGGGCAGCCCTGCCTGCCGCACGGCGGTGCGCGCCGGGCTGCGGGGCGCCGACACCACCGAGCTCGCCGCGGTGCTCGCCGAGCAGCTGTCGGCCTTCGGCCTCGCGCCGGTGGGCGACGACAGCTGGTTCGGGCCGCTTCGCGAGGCCATCCGCGGCGACGGGGAGGTGCGCGACCTCTACCTCGCGCAGCTCCTCACCGAGGTGGGCGGCCTCGACGGCGACAGCCTGGGCGCCGCCGCGAAGGTCACCCACGACGACGCCAAGCTCGCGCTGCCGGCGCTGGTGGTGCGCTACGCCACCGCCCATGGCGCCGGCGCGGATGCCGCCGACGCCGTCGTCCGCGAGCTCGTGGGCACGCCGCACGCAGGGTCCCCCCACTTCGCAGCCAACCTGCTGGCCCTGGTCGGGGTGCCGCATCTGCACCTGCACGGCGGCGACGACGCCTCGCTGGCTCGTCAGGTGGCGGCCTTGATGGGCGTAGGGGAGGTCCCCAGGGTGCGAGCGAAGGGGGCGACCCGGCGCCGAGCCCAGAAGTGGGTGCGGGAGCTGACGGGCTCCCTCGACCAGCCCGCGGCGCACCTGCTGGGGGCCCTCGCCCGCCACGAGATCGGTGAGCCGGCCGTGTGGCTCGGTGCCGCGGTGTGGCTGGCCTGCCGGGATCCCTCCCTCGATCCCGTCGACGCGGTGCTCACCCAGCACGCCGGGGAAGACCGCGCCCTGCTGGCCCGTGCCCGCGCCGCCGTCCGTCCCGAGCACGCCGAGGCCACCCTCGCGGCCCTCCAGTCCCACGCGCTGGAGCTGTGCCCCGCCACGTTGTTCGTCGCCGATCTGTCCAACGAAGGCCTCGACAGCCACTGGCTCGACGTAGTGATGGAGCGCTTCCGCCGGGCACCCGGCACCGACCTTCGCCACGACCTCGTGACCACCCTCGTGTTCGGCCGATCCCCCGACCGGGTCGCCGCCCTGCTCGCCGATCGCTCCACCCGCGACGCCGCGCTGCTGTTCGCCCGCCTCGCGGCCACCGAGGAGGTGCTCGAGCTGTTGCTGCAGATGCCCGTGCCAGCCGACGAGCACCCACGTGTCCTCTATGCCCAGGCCCTCGCCGAGATGGGCACCCCAGCGGTCGCACCGCCCCTCGCTGCGCTGCGGTCCCATCCCGACCGCACCGGCGAGATCGAGGCCGCCTGCCAGCGCGCACAGAGCATCCTGGGTCGCCCGCTGGCCTGACCGGCTCGGGTGGATATGCAGCCCCCTTCCCAGGGGGACCTCCAATGGCGCGCCAGTTCATCTACCAGATGCAGAACCTCCAGAAGTACCTGGACAACGGCACCCAGATCTTGAAGGGCATCTCGCTGTCCTTCTACCCGGGGGCGAAGATCGGCGTGATCGGGCCGAACGGCTCGGGCAAGTCCACCATCCTCAAGGTGATGGCGGGGGTCGACGACGCCTACCAGGGCCACACCTGGATCGATCCCACCGCGAAGGTCGGCTACCTCGAGCAGGAGCCCGAGCTCGACCCCTCCCTCGACGTGCGCGGCAACATCGACCTGGGCGTCGCCGAGACCCGCAAGCTCCTCGAAGACTTCGAGACGGTCTCCGCTCGCTTCGCCGAAGAGCTCACCGACGAGGAGATGGACAAGGTCATCGAGCAGCAGGGCGCCCTGCAAGACAAGATCGACGCTGCGAATGCGTGGGACCTCGATCGCACCGTAGAGATCGCGATGGACGCCCTCCGCGTGCCCCCGGGAGACCAAGACGTCGCGACCCTGTCGGGAGGGGAGCGCCGCCGGGTGGCGCTGTGTCAGCTGCTGCTGTCGCGCCCCGACCTGCTGCTCCTCGACGAGCCCACCAACCACCTCGACGCCGAGTCGGTCGCGTGGCTGGAGCGCTTCCTGTCGGACTACGACGGCACCGTGGTGTGCATCACCCATGATCGCTACTTCCTCGACAACGTCGCCGGATGGATCCTGGAGATGGACAGCGGCAAGGGCATTCCCTTCGAGGGCAACTACTCGGGGTGGCTCGAGCAGAAGCAGCGTCGGCTCGAGCAGGCAGGCAAGGCGGCTGACCGGCGCGCCACCCTGGCGAAGGAGCTGGAGTGGGTCAAGCTCGGGCAGGGCAAGCGCTCAGCGCGGTCCAAGGCACGGCTCAACCGCTACGAGGAGCTGCTGCAGCAGATCGACGACGACGGCAGCAGCAACACCACCACCCTCGACATCCAGCTGCCTCCTGGCCCACGCCTGGGCGACATCGTGGTGAGTGCGCGGGGCGTGTCCAAGGCCTACGGCGACAAGCTGCTCGTGGAAGACCTCACCTTCGACCTCCCGAGGGGCGGCATCGTGGGCATCGTCGGGCCCAACGGCGCCGGCAAGACCACCCTGTTCAAGATGATCACGGGCCAGGAGCAGCCCGACGGCGGCGAGCTGACCGTAGGCGAGACCGTGAAGCTCGCCTACGTCGACCAGCTGCGCGACGACCTCGATCCCGACAAGAGCGTGTGGGAGAACATCTCCGGCGGCCACATGGTCATGCACATCGGCAAGAAGGAGATGAACAGCCGCGCCTACGTCTCTGCCTTCGGGTTCAAGGGCAGCCGCCAGCAGCAAGCCGTGGGCACGCTGTCGGGCGGGGAGCGCAACCGGGTGCACCTGGCCAAGCTGCTGCAGGAGGGCGGCAACCTGATCCTCCTCGATGAGCCGTCCAACGACCTCGATGTGGGAACGCTCCGGGCGCTGGAGGAGGCCCTGCTGTCGTTCGCAGGTTGCGTCGTGGTCATCAGCCACGATCGCTGGTTCCTCGACCGGATCGCGACCCACATCCTCGCCTACGAGGGCAACTCCCAGACGGTGTGGTTCGAGGGGAACTACCAGGAGTACGAGCGCGACCGCAAGAAGCGCCTCGGGATGGATGCCGACCAGCCCACGCGGATCAAGTACAAGCCCCTGGTGCGTTGACCCGTCTGGCAAGGTGCGCACATGGTAGAGTAGGAACAACAGCCCTGGAGGCAGCATGCTCCTCGCGATGCTCACGGCGGTAGCCCTGGCGGGCCCCTTGCCCAACAACGCCGACCTGCTCCGTCAGATCGCCCGCGACGACACCGTCGACGCGCACACGCGGATCGAGGCGGCGCTGATGGCCCTCGACATCGTCGAGTCCCAGGGCGTCGACCTCAAGACGCAGAACCTGGTGGAGAACCTGTTCGCAGAGCCCTGCGACGAGCCCGCCACCGAGATCGAGGCGGCCGGCTTGGAGTCGGTCTTCGCCTCCGCGTTGCCCGACGGCGGCGTGCAGATCGAGGCCCACACCAGCCGCCCGGTGCGGGCCATGCACTACTTGCACGAGAAGGGCGACGAGCGCCACTGGGTGCTGTGGCTCGAGAACGTGAGCGCCGAGGCAGCCATCGTGCCCCAGGGCTCCGAGCTGGCCGAGCGCGTCCGCGTGCTCCCCCGCGAGGGCGTCACCGCCATCGTGACGGAGCTGAGGGGCGACCAGCGGGTGGCCGTCGAGGCGGAGCAGCTGGCTGATGGCTGGCGCCTGTCGATCCGCGCCGCTGGCGAGCCCACCTCCTAGCGGTCTGCGCAGCGCGCGGGCGTCGAGCCCGACACAGAGGCATCCCAGAGGCCTCCCGCCATGCGGGAGGCCTCTGTTGCTCAGCGAGACCTGGCCCACCGCCCCGAAGGGCGCAGGCGTCAGCCAGCCCAGCCGTAGATGGCCACGATGATCAACACCATCACGGCGATGGCCCCCGCCACCCATGCAGCCACCGGCACCCCTGCCTGCTGCGGGCTCGGCGAGACCTGCGACGCGCTGCTGATGCCCGTTACCTGGCGCGCGGGCTGGGTATCGGCCGCGGAGGCCGCTCGGGCGGGAGCCGCGTCGTCGGGAGATGGCGCGTCGCCCCCTGGCCTCTCCGGATCGGGAAGGGCCGAGGGCGCCTCCTCGAGCTCCGTCTCGGCCTCCTCGTTGAGCCGCTCGGCCTCGGCCTTCCGCCGGGCGTGCGCCTGCTGCTGCTGCTCGGCGCGATCCTCGTCGACCTCGGTGGCCAGGTCGGCCCGCAGATCGTCGAGATCGAGCTGCACGCCGTGGGCGTCGAGCAGCCCACGGACCGCCAGCGCCAGCTCACGACAGCTCGGGTAGCGCTCGTCGGGGTTGATGGCCACGGCCCGCTGGAACACGGCCATGAGCGACTCCGGCTGGTCGACCAGGGCCACCATCGGAACGGCCTTCAGCGTGCGGTCGTAGGCCTCACGCACGGTCTGGGCATTCGACGCATGCCGCCCCGACAACAAGAAGTGCAGGATGAGGCCGAGGCTGTAGATGTCGGACCTGTCTTCGAGCTGGTCGACCCCAAGGAGGTGTTCCGGCGACGCGTAGCGTGGCGTGGCGACCACCGCCGGGCGACCATCGAGCATCACCGGGTGCGCGATGAGCGCGACCGTGCCGAAGTCGGTGACCTTGGGAATCCAGCTCTCCGGGTTGCGGAAGTCGCCCTCGATCATCACGTTCTCGGGCTTCAGGTCGCCGTGGACGATGCCTTTGCCGTGCAGGTACTCGATGCCCTGCACGATGCCGAGGAACACCTGCAGCGCCTGCACTAGCGAGAGCCCCTGCCGGAACTCCCGAGCGATGATCTTCTCGAGGGTCTGGCCGCCGGGCACCAGATCGAGGACGAGGGCGATGCGGCCCTCCTCCTCCACCAGCTCGCGCGCCGACAGCAAGTGCGGGTGCTTGAGCTGGGTGCCTACCAGGCCCTCTTCGTTGAACCGAGCACGCCAGCCATCGTCGGCGTGCAGCTTCTCGTGCAGGATCTTGAGCGCGACGGTGCTGCCATACACCTCGTGGCGGGCAGCATAGACCTGGCCCATGCCGCCGCCCGCGATGATGCCCTGAACGGTGTAGGCGCCGAAGCGCGCGCCCTCCGCGAGAGTCTCAGACATGGCGGGACCATACCACCCGACGACCGGTCGGTCAGCGCGGGGGCCCGCCCCCATCGTGCATGAGTCGAATCACAAGCTCCAACCCACCATCTGATGCGTCACGGAACTCCATGCCCCCCCCCATGCCCGCCACCGCCGAGCGCGCGAAGAACAGGCCAGAGGCCAGCACCGGCACCTTCATCTCGCGCAGCTCACGCGCTCCGCCAGGCTGGAACAGGTCGGCGCGCAGCGGCGGAGGCACCCGGCCCACCCCGTGGTGCACGACCACCTCCACGAACGCATCGGCTCGGCGGGCACGGACGTGGATCGGGCCGCCCCCCGCCAGCTGCCTGGCGTTGAACAGCACGTCGGACAACGCGCGCTCCAAGGCGCTCTGGTCGCCTGTCGCCAGCAGGTCGGAGGGCACGTCGGTCGACACGATCCGGGCGAGGGCGGGCCGATCGGCCACCCGGGCGAGCACCTCGTCGAGTCGCATCGGAAAGAACGAGTAGGTGCGCCGATGGTCTTCGCGCATCAGGGCGTCCATCGCCTCGAGCAAGGCCGCCGCGAGGTCAGCCGCCTCGAGGATGTCGTGCATGTCGGCGGCGAGCTCGCCCTCGGCGTTCATCTCGGCGAGGATGCGCACCGCCGTGAGGGGGTTGTTCACATCGTGGGCGAGCAGGCGCACCAAGCGGGGCAAGCCCTCGATCTCAGGCCCTGTCTTCCGCTTCGGCCGAGTCGTCAACTGCCCTCCCATGCCGGCACAGTGTACCCGAGGGGTCATCGCGACGACTGCCCTGCCTCCCAAAGCCTCATCTCGCGGGGCGACAGCCGCGGACGATCCGGCGGATGCCCCGCCGCTGTGCCCAGACCTGCCACGGGCTGATCAGAGAAGCTGGCATGCACGTAGTGGCCGGTCGCGGCGCACAGGCCCAGCATGCCCGCGAGCAGCAGGCGATGGGTGAACCCCAGCGCCCAGGTCGCATCGCCTCCGTCGGGTTGCTGCTGCCAGGCCACCAGCCACCGGTCGAGCCACCACCCGGCGGGGGCGACCATCAAGCAGCCGCGAGGAAGCCAGCCGGCCACGGCCAGGGCCAGCCCGCCGAGGATGGCCAGCCCGATGCTCACCCGGGCCGCCTGCAGCACGGCATGCGGCCCGTGGGTGACGACGAGGGTTCGGTAGCCCCGGGCGGCGTCTTCGTCGTGCTGGAAGGCCTGCGCGACGAAGTAGGTGCCGAGGATCCCCAGAGCCACGAGGGGCCAGACCAGCAGGGTGCGCTGGTCGACGGCCAGCCCCGTCACGGCGAACCCGGCGAGGGGCGACAACAGCCCGTAGCCCACCAGGTTGACCAGGGGCCCTCCCAGCGGGTGGCCCTTCCACATCGTGGCCGGGTGGCTGTAGAGCACGGCGAGGGCCGCACACACCAGCCCAGCGATGCCCGGCCACAGCCCCGCGCTGGCCGCCAAGCCGACACACGCAGCCAGCTCGAGGTAGCCGACCCAGGCAGTGCCTGGCGGTGGTGGCACCGCGCGCCCCATGAGGACTTCGCCTTCGTCCTGGTCGAGCACGGCGTTGAGCAGCAACGTGCCGCTGTGCAGCAGCGACCAGGCCAGCAAGACCAACACCAGGCGGTCTGGGCGCTGCGCCGCGAGAGCACGGTCCCAGTGGGCCCACCCGTAGCCAGCCAGCACCAGCATCAGCACATACGGCAGCATCCGAGGCCGTGACAGGTGCCACCAGGCCGTGAGGCGCTGCGTCATGGAGCGCCTCTGGCCAGCGTGAACGGCCGCTGGTCGGGGTGCGCTCGGTTGTAGGCATCGATCTCGCCGTCGTCGAAGGGGTGCTCGCTCCCCTGGACCTCGCCTCGGCAGAACGACGCGACGGCCCGCCGCACCTCCTCCCCCCACAGCGTGTCGGTCCGCGTCGCCCAGAACGACATGAGCGCCTCGCGCCGGGCGGCGAAGGTGGCCAGGGGCGCTCCGCCTTCGAGGGGCTGCCCGTCGTCCCACAGGGCCTGCAGCCGCGCAGGCAGGTCGCCGACCTTCCGCTGGGTGGCCAGATCGGCGATGCGGTCGCCCCAAGACTGCACATCGGTGTGGATGCTGTCGACGGTGCGCCCCTCCACCGCCCGCCACTTCGCGGTGCCCACGAGGGTGCCGCCGACCCGCACGCACAGGTAGGGGTAGAGCAGGCAGCCAGCCCAGGCCACGGGCGTGTTGGCTTTGGTCCACGGCATCTTGCGCCCCTCCACACGAAGCGGCTGGCGGCGCACGACCGTCCAGCCATCGTCGTGGAGCACGACCTCTCCCTTCCATGGCGCGCTGTGCCGGTAGACCGTGCGGTCTCCTACCTGCGTCACGTCTTGGTCGTAGCCCATGTACCTGAGCTGCTCGACGACCCGCTCCCGCGCCTGGCGCACACGCTCCTCGGCGTAGACCGTGATCTCTTCGCCGACCACCTCGTCGTCGACGTCTGCGGCCATGGCGAGCCCGAGCAGCCAGCTCACCACGGCGTCGGCACCACCGCGGGATCACCGAGGGCTCGATGCGCCGCCGTCGCCGCCTCCAGGGAGTCGAAGGGACGCAGCTGCAAGCGCGGATGCTCCTGCAGCAAGGTGGGAGAAGTGACCAGCAACAGCATCACGAAGCCGCTGGCCTCGTCGCGGGCCAGCACGTAGGTCAGACCGTGCTCATGGGGCCCCGGCGAACGCCCCCACAGGTCGCGCGTCCAGGTGGGCTGGAAGCGCCACACGCCGTCGGAGTCGCGCAGGAAGACACCTGGGGGGCCATGGAGGGCCAGCTGCTCGTCGAAGGGGCTACAGAAGTCCATGGGCTCCACATAGCCCCCTTCGCGCTGCGCTACTTCTTGTTGATCGACCAGTCGTAGTCGTTCCACGACGCCGTCAGCGAGCCCGACAGCAGCTTGTCTTTGGTGGCCGCGTCGACGTGCTTGGCGAGGAACCACAGCGCTTGCTCCGCCTTTCCATCGACGCCGTCGAGGTCACGCTCGGCAGCGACGCCCTCGAAGTCGGCGCTGTACCAGTCGAAGATCTTCGACAGCTTGATGGTGTCGCCAGCGAGCACGAAGGCGTTGGTCTCGGCCCACACCCAGGCAGCCTTGTCGAGCTGCTTCTCCAGATCCGCGGCGGTCAGCGGATCGGGGGGGAGCGGCGGGCACCCCTTGCTCGCACAGTTGACGACGGCATGCACCCGACCATCGGCGAGCTTGCGCGCGTTGTCGTGCTCCATCTGGTTGAGCGTCATCTGCTTGCCGGCGACGGGGAAGCTGCGCTTGTCCCACACCTCCCCGCCCTCCAGATCCCGGATGGAGCTGGGGGGGCCGGCCTCGAGCATCATCTTCAGCGTGTAGCCGTTGTAGGCGTTGACGTAGAAGGCCAGCTTCTCGCTGTTGGAGAAGCTCGAGGGATCCGCTGTGGCCACCTCCTTGAGGTAGGCGTCGAGGGTGCCCACCCGGCCAGCGAGCATGCCGTAGTCGACCCCGGCGGGCGTCACCGCACCTTCCAGGAAGGTGTCGAGCTGAGCGTGGCTGTGGTCGAAGCCTGCGGCCAGGGCCAGCGAGGCAGCAAGGAACAAGGTCATGGATCCTCCGTTCGAGAGGGCGCACTGTACGAAACCCGCGATGCGACGCGACCGTTCCCCACGGCGAAGCGCGGCCACTGCTGCCTGAGGGCCACCAG
>CBDUIC010000126.1:0-19542 GCA_965367245.1 uncultured bacterium
CGGCCGTCTTCGGGGCTGTAAATGCGGTCGGCGGCACCCTCCTTCTCCAGCGTCTCGATCTCCTCGGGAACGATGACCCCGCCTCCCCCACCGAAGATACGGATGTGCTGCGCGCCGCGCTCGTCGAGTAGCTGACGGATGTACCGGAAGTACTCCATGTGCCCGCCCTGGTACGACGACAGGGCGATGGCCTGGGCGTCTTCCTGGATGGCCGCGGTGACCACATCGGCCGCCGAGCGGTTGTGGCCCAGGTGGATGACCTCGGCGCCGCTCGCCTGCAAGATCCGCCGCATGATGTTGATGGCCGCGTCGTGGCCGTCGAACAGCGAGGCCGCCGTCACGATGCGGACGGCGTGGCGGAGGCGGTAGCGTGGGTCCTGGGCCATGACGTGCTCCGGTCGAAGGGGAGGGTCCCTTACCGCCGTCGGAGGCCTCCGGCACGTGCGGACCCACGCTGAAAGTCGCTCAAAGAAGCTCGCATCGCGGGCACCTCGCGGCCTACGATGGACCATCTTCACGGAGGTCCCACATGCGACGCTTGTTCTCCGCCACTGCCCTGCTTGCTGGCGTGGTCGCCTCCATCGCCACCTCCACGACGAATCCACCGACCAGCTCCGTGCAGCTCCCTGGTCCCGGCGCCGACCTCGACGCCCAGGGAATCCAGCGCACCGTGGTCGACGTCTTCGCCACCCAGTCGCCGTCAGGCCCTTTCGCCGGGGCGGTCATAGTGAGCGCCGACGCCACCTCGGTGTTCGGTGAGGCCACGGTGACCGCGTCGCTGCACGTGGTCGATGCCTTCGGCAGCACCGAGATCGCTCGCGACACCGCCGTGGCCTCCCCCGGCACCGACGGCGACCTGTTCCTCTTCGACGACCTCGACGCCTTCGCCGGCTGCGCCGACGGTTCCACCTGCGAGCAGGCCTTCGAGGTGGTGTTCGAGACCACCGGCGAGGTCGCCATCGACTGGGCGCTCACCGCCGAGCTGTACGACCTCGACGACATCGGCCGCACCAGCACCCTCGAGGTGTCGACCCGGTGAGTGCCGAGCCCGTCCCCGGGCGCGCGTTGCTCCATCCCATCGCGCTGAGCTGCCTGGGCCTCATGGTCCTCAACGACCAGGTGCTGAAGTGGGCCTTCCCCGGGGTCCTCACAGGGAAGCTGTCGGATGTCGCGGGCCTCGTGTTCTTCCCGCTGCTGTTGGTCTCGATGTGGGAGTGGGCGCTGTCCTGGCGCGGTCAGCACCCGGTGGCGAGCCGCCGGGCCGTCTGGGTGGCCCTGGCGATGACGGGCACGGTGTTCACGGCCATTCAGCTGTCACCCGCGGCGGGGGCGGCGTGGTCGTGGGGTCTCGGGCTGCTGCAAGCGCCGTTTCGCGGGGAGTGGCAGCCGGTGAGGCACACCATGGATGCCACCGACCTGTGGGCCCTGCCGGCGCTGGGTATCGCCAGATGGACCGCCGTTGTGTCAGAGAGGGATGCCCCGGAGCGTCCGCAGGATCGTTGACCTCGGCGTGGGCGCCCGCCTATCGTGGTCGTCGGAGGTGCATGTGCGAATGGAAGGGCACTGGGCCGATCTGACCACCAGGGGCTTCCTGGTTCTACGAGACTTCGTGCCAGCCGATGTGCTTCAGGCCCTCATCGACGACGCACACGCTCCCGACACCGTGCTCCCGGCAGAGATCGACCCCACCATGGAGTCACGGGCGATGGCGGCCGGGGCGAGCACACCGGTGTCGTCTCACGTGTTCCAGCGCCTCCGCGACCTCGTCGAAGCCACCTTCGACGACATCAACGCGGCCACCGGGTTCTCCATCGACACCAGCTACCCGATGTCTCGGTGGTTTCGGAATGGCGTACTCCGCCTCCACAGTGATGGCCCACCTTACTACCAGTGGCAAGACTTCAGCGAGTACCTGAACTTCTGGATTCCGGTAGAGAAGCCCCACCACGACAGATCCGGGCTCACCTTCCTGCCCTTCGACAAGCTGCAGGAGGTCGAGCCAGCGGCGGCCGAGGCGATCCGAGGCCGTGGATGCGCGCTGCTGGTGCCCCGCGATGTCGTCCTCGGTGGTCGCGACAGAGTGCAGTCCTACATCCTCGACCCACAGCGCCCCCCCATCGCCGACGGCGAGCGGCTCGCCATCGTCATCGAGCGCGACGGCTACCTCACCCCGGTCCCGGTCGACGTCGACCTGGAGAGCCTCGTGGCCACCCCCGACCTCAGGCCCGGCGACGCCGTGGTGTCCCGGGGCGACGTGCTGCACCGCAGTCAGGACCAGGAGCCAGGGCGCCTGGCCATCAGCGTGAGGGCGCTGAACGGCAAGCGCACGGTCAGCAAGGAGTGGCTCAAGCAGCTCTCCCTGCCCTCCCGCATCTTCATCTCGTCCCCGAATCAGCCCATGGAGGCCTTCATCGCCGCCTTCGAGACCACCGGCCGCGACACCATGTCGGCCCGTGAGATCCTCGACTTCGTGATGGCTGCCTTCTCGGGTGAAGGCGCCGAGGCGGAGGCCGTCGAGCGAGTCCGCCCCGAGATCCCCCGAATCCTCGAGCTCCCCCCCCCGCCCGGCGCCTGAGCGCCCAGGAGAAACAGCTGATGGCTGGTTGGTTGCTGAAGGCGGCGAAGATGTGGCCGCGATGGCTGGCGTCCGCCAAAGACCCCGCAGCGGCCCAGGCCGAGGTCTGGTCCGAGATCTCCGGCCTGATGAGCGCGTCGAGCTATTGGCCCGAGCGCCTGGGCGGGCCGGTGATGCCTCCGCTGGAGACGCTCGAGCCGACCACCTTCGACGACTACCAAGACGCGATCGTCGACAGCTACCAGCACAGCACGACCTCTCCCCTCAACGGCGAGCCCCTCGTGCGGTGGATCAAGAGCTCGGGCAGCTCGGGTCGCCTGAAGCGGTTCCCGTTCACGGCCACCTACCTGGAGCGCATGTACGAAGCAGCCAACTACCCGCTGCCCATCGTCGAGGTCCTGGCCCGCCTCCGGGGGCGGCCCGGGCATCACCTGTCGATCCACGGCATGACGCCCACTGCCGCCTCCCCCATGGGCGTCGTGGAGGGCTACGGCTCGGGCTTCGACCACCTCGAGCCCGACCTGTACCCACCCGAAGCGAATGCCTCCCCCGACCCCATCCGCACCTGGCGCCCCGCCTATTGCCTGGCTCACGACCTCCACAGCATCGTCACGGTCACCTGTGAGCCCCTGTTCGTGATGCTGAACCGGCTCGAGGAAGACCGCTCGTTCTACGTCAAGGTGCTGGACGGCTCCCTCCCGACACCGGAGGGCTGGGCGCCCCTCACCACGACGCCGGAGCGGCAGGCCTACGTCAAGGCCCTCTTCGCCAGCTCCGAGCCCCTCACGCTGGGCAACGTGTGGCCGAACCTGCGCCTGCTGCACACGTGGCTGGCCAGTGTCTGCGGCCTGCAGGCCCACCAGATCACGGCCGACCACCCGCAGATCCGGCTGCTCGACAACCACTACAATGCCACCGAAGGCCCTCTCGCCAACCCCATCGATCCCGATGAGGTGGGGGGCCCGATCTTCGCCTCGGGCATCCTGCACGAGTTCCTGGAGCCCGGCGCCGCGCCGGTCGCCGCCAACGTGCTCAAGGCCTGGCAGCTCGAAGAGGGCCGAGAGTACGAGATCCTGCTCACGACCCAGATGGGTCTGGTGCGCTACCGCCTGGGCGACGTGGTCCGCTGCACGGGGCACTGGCACAAGGCGCCCAAGCTCGCGTTCCAGCGCCGTGCCAAGGCCGAGCTGTCGATGGGAGCCGCCACCTTTGCGGAAGACGAGCTGGCCGCGGCGCTCCAGAGCGTGGGGATTCCCCCGACTGTGCGACTCACCTTCGCGCCGAGCGCCGATGGCCGGGCCCTGACGCTGTACACCAGCCAGCCGCTGCCGCCCGACACCGTGCGGGCCATCCAAGACGCGGTGGCTGCTGGCAACGACTCGTACGCTGCGACGGTGGAGCACGCGTGGTCGTCCCGCATTCGCCACGAAGTCCTCACCGAAGACAATCCCTACTGGGACCGCACCCGTGCCGCCCATGACCAGGGCAAACCTACCGTGCTGCTGCACGAGCCACCGACGACCACTTGATGCCCGACCGGGAAGACGCGACGGCTCCGCGGGGTCGTTGTCCTGGCCCCCCCCTGCGAGGAGAATCCCCCATGACACGCCGATGGCTACTCACCCTGCTCGGTGTTGCGCTGTTCACCCCGAGTGTGGCGCTGGCACAGTCCCCCGAGGAGCGAGGCCTGGAGATCGCGAAGAAGGAGCGGGCTGCCCGACGTGGCTTCGTCACTGAGACGGCCGACCTCGAGATGACGCTCATCGATGCCAACGGCGCGACGACGAGTCGCAAGATGTCGACCATGTCGGTCGAACAGGAGGGCGACGGCGACCGGTCTCGACTCGAGGTGACCTGGCCCGCCGACGTGCAGGGAACCCGCCTGCTCACCTGGACGCACGAAGACAAGCAAGACGACCAGTGGCTCTACCTGCCCGCCGTCAGCATGGTCAAGCGCATCGCAGGCGGCAACAAGAGCGCATCGTTCATGGGCAGCGAGTTTGCCTTCGAAGACTTCGCTTCCTTCGAGGTCGACAAGTTCACCTACAAGTTCCTCGCCGAAGAGGAGTTCGAAGGCCGCCCAACGTGGAAGTACGAGCGCTACCCCACCGACCCCAAGTCCGGCTACAAGCGACAGGTCATCTGGAGCGACCAGGAGTACCTGGGGGCGGTGAAGATCGAGTACTACGACCGGAAAGACGAGCTGTTGAAGGTCGGCCACTACCGGCAGTTCCGCGCGCAGAACGGCTTCTGGGCTCCCGAGGAGATCCACGTCAAGAACGTGCAGACCAACAAGGAGTCGAAGCTGTCCGTCACCAACCGGAGGGTCGGGGAGGAGCTCGATCCGAACCTCTTCCTGTCTCACGCCCTCGACGACTGAGCCAAACGCGACGTACCGCATCCCGGTACGACGCGTTTCCACCAGGGTTTCGTACCGTGTGATGGCGAAGACAGCGTTGGTGGTAGGCTGCCGACGGGGGCACGATGACCCACGTACACGCTGCCTTGCGCCACGCAAGCGACCGACCCGACAGCCTGGCTTTTCAGCAGGGAGAGCTTCGAACCAGCTACGGCGCTCTGCAAGCGAGGGCCGACCAGCTGACGGTGTGGCTGATGGCCCATGGGGTGCAGCGCGGCGACCGGGTCATCCTCTGGACGCCCTCCTGCGCTGAGATGGCATCCGCGCTCCTGGCCACGTGGGCGGTGGGTGCTCTGGCGGTGCTGGTCGACCCGAACTCCCACGCCGATACCTACCGGCACGTCTATGGCGCCGTGTCTCCGAAGGTCGTCTGGCACCTCGAGAGCGCAGCGCCACCGGCCACCCTCGGGGCCGAGCAGTGCCTCGACGCCTGTCACCCCGACGCGCCGCTCCACTACCGGCCTCGACCGCCTCTCCCCACCGAGCCAGCCTCGATCCTGTTCACGTCGGGCAGCACGGGGCTGCCGAAGGGGGTCGTGCAGTCCCACGGCAACCTGGCTCGGGGCGCCCGTGCGGTGGCCGCGTCGATGGGGCTGTCCGAGCGCGACCGCTTGCTGTGCCCTGTGCCGTGGTCGTTCGACTACGGCTTCGTCAACCTGCAGCTCACGCTGCTCCACGGCCTGCCCCACTACCTCCCGCCCGCTGGAGGAGGGCCCTTCGGTATCGCCAAGGCCGTCGAGGCCGTCCGCCCCACCGTCTTCGTCGGGGTGCCTGCCGTGTTGCCCTTCGCCATTCCCGCCTTGAAGGGAGCCGGCGGGGCGTCGCTGCGGGCGATCACGAACACGGGGGGCGCGATCCCCGCCAAGCTGCAGGAGCGGATCGTCGCCGACCTGCCCCGCGCCGACCTCTACCTCAACTATGGGCTCACCGAGTCCTACCGCACCTCGCTGCTCGACCCCTCCCTCGCCAGGAGCCATCCCACGTCGGTCGGGCGGGCGATCGCCGGGGTGGAGGTGGTGCTCCTCGACGACGACTACCAGCTGGTCGCCCCTGGAGAGCTCGGGCAGATCGTGCACCGAGGCGACTACCTGTTCCTCGGCTACTGGGGCGACCCCGACACGACGGCGCAGAAGCTCCGCGACGACCCGCTGGCTCTCCCGCAGCAACCCCACGCCGCCAAGGTGCTGTTCACCGGCGACCAGGGCGTCTTCGACGACGAAGGCCTGCTCTACTTCAAGGGCCGCGGCGACCGTCAGCTCAAGTCGATGGGCGTGCGGGTGTCCCCCGACGAGGTCGAGGCCATCCTCCGGCACGAGGCGGGATGGATCACGGATGTAGGGGTGTATGGGCGTCCCCACGAGACCCTCGGCCACGAGATCTGCGCAGCGGTCGTCGTCGAGGGCCCGGAGGCCGCCGAGCCCATCAAGGCACTGCGAGCCCTCGCCAAGCGCCTCCCCGCCCACCTGGGCCCACGCCGCTGGGCCGTCCTGCCCAGCCTTCCACGCACCCATACGGGCAAGGTCGACTACCAAGCCCTGCTACGCGGCACAGACGAAGCCTGAGGAGGCCGAATGGCTCAGTCTCTCCTGGAAGCGGTGCGCCGATGGCCGCGCTGGGTGGCCGCCAGCCAAGACCCACGGGCCGCCCACGCCACGGTGTGGGCCGAGATCGAGGCCCTGATAGGCAGCGCCCCCTTCTGGCGCAAACGGTTGGGCAGCCAGGCCATCCCTGGCCTCAGCGAGTTCGGCTTCACCACCTACGACGACTACGGGCCCGCCATCGCCGCGGCGTTCGACACAGACCAGTCCCCGCTGAACGGCGAGCCCATCGTCGCGTGGGTGGAGTCGTCGGGCAGCTCGGGCGCGGTCCGCCGGTTCCCATGGACCGAGACCTACCGGCGCCGCTACCTCGACGCCGCCGAGCTCCCGATGCCGATGATCGAGCAGCTGTCACGGCTGCGCGGCACGCCAGGCCCCCAGCTCGCCATGACCTCCTCGAAGCCCTCGCGCTTCTCCCCCGCCGGCATCCCCATGGGCTACGCGACCGCGTTCATCGCACCCAACGACGGCTCGGTGTACCCCGACGAGGCGAACGCATCTCCGGATCGCATCCGCTGGTGGCGCTCGGTATACGCGCTGGTCGCCGATCTGCGTAGCGTCATGTGCACCACCTGCGAGCCGCTCTACCGCATGCTGCAGCAGTTCGACCACGACGGTGCCTTCTACCGAGACGTGCTCGAGGGGCGCCGAGACCTCCTCGACGACCTGCGGCCCCTCGAGCTGTCCGACGCCAGGCGAGCCTACCTGCTGGAGCGTGTCGGGCAAGGGCCTCTCACGCTGCTCGACATCTGGCCCGAGCTTCGCTTCGTCCGTAGCTGGCGTGCGGGCCCCGCCGGGCTCCAGGCGGCTCGGCTGCAGGCCACCACCGGCGACGCCGTCCGCTTCGTCGACCTCAGCTACAACGCCTCCGAGGGGCCCATCGCCAACCCGATCGATGCCGACGACATCGGCGGGCCGCTGTTCGCGGAGGGCGTCATCCACGAGTTCCTCGACCCCTCCGTGTCCAAGCCCACACCCGCCGACCTGCAGAAGCCCTGGGACCTCGAGCAAGGCAAGGTCTACGAAGTCGTCCTCACGACATCGATGGGCATGGTCCGCTACCGCTTGGGCGACTTCGTGATGTGCACGGGGCACTTCCACCAGGTGCCCAAGCTCCGCTACCACCGACGGGTGCGTGCGGAGCTCTCCCTCGGCCAGTCGATGTTCAGCGAAGACGAGCTGGTGGCCGTCCTCTCGTCGGTTCCACTGCCCCCCGACGCCGAGATCGTGTTCGGCCCGAGCCCTGACGGTCGCAACCTGGTCCTGTACACCAGCCGCCCCCTCCCCGAGGCCCTGGTCGACCAGGTGCACGCCAGCTTGCTGACCCTCAACGGAGCCTACGCCGACATGTTCGCCCACAGCTGGATGGAGAAGGTGGCCCAGGTGGCGGCCCCCGGCGATCCCTTGTGGGAGCGCCTGCGGCCCGCCCATGCCCAAGCCAAGCCTGTCTTGCTCCTCCAGGAGCCCCCCGCCCTGACCCCCCGGGAGCCCACGTGAGCGAAGCGGCAGTTCCACCTCCCCCCTCCATGGCCGACAAGCTCAAGGCCGTGTTGGCCATCGCCTTCCCCGTCGGCCTGGCCATGAGCTCCCAGACCATCGTGAACCTGTTCGACAGCGCGATGGTCGGCTCGCTCGGAGAGGCCCCCCTCGCAGCGGTCGGGCAGGCTGGCTACCTCGCCATCCTGGCGATCGCGCCCTTCATGGGGCTCGCCAGCGCCGTGCAGGCCTACACGGCGCGCCGGGTCGGAGCCGACGAGGGCGACCGCATCGCCGGGCCCCTCCTGGCCGGCCTGTGGATGGTCCTCGGGGTCGGGGTGTTCCTGACCGTCGCGATGATCGCCGTCGCCCCCTTCATCTTCCCCCTGCTCAATCCGGATCCCGAGGTGGTGGCGGAGGCAGTCCCCTACTTCCAGGCTCGCATCAGCGCCGCGATCGCCGTGGGGATGTCGCTGGCCTTTCGCGGCTACTGGACCGGGGTGTCGCGAGCTCGCATCTTCCTGGGCACACAGCTGTTCACCCATGCCCTCAACGTCATCGTGTCGCTGGCCCTCATCTTCGGCTACTTCGGCCTGCCTGCGCTGGGCACCCTCGGAGCCGGCATCGGCACCGCGGTGTCGCTGTGGGCGGGCCTGTGTGTGCACTTGTTGCTCGCCAGCCGGGAGGGGCGTGCCCACGGAGTGAGCCTCAAGGTCCCCGACGGCGACACGTTCGCCCAGGTGCGCGGGCAAGCCATCCCCGCTGCCATGGAGCAGTCGTGGGTCTATGTCAGCCACACGGTGATGTTCTGGATCATCGCCCAGCTGGGCACCGCTCAGCTCGCCGCAGCCACCGTGCTGATGAACATGGTCGCTGTGATGCTCGTGCCAGCCCTCGCCCTCGGCGTAGCGACCGCGACCATGGTCGGGCGCTCCATCGGAGAAGGGTCACCGGACAAGGCCTACACGTGGGCCTGGTTCGTCGCCCGGGTGGGCATCGTGGTCCTGGGGTTGGTGGGCCTGCCGATGCTCCTCGTCCCCGACGGCATCCTGGGGCTGTTCGTCGCCGACACGGCGACCATCACCGCGGGTCACGTGCCCCTTCAGCTGCTGGGCGCAGCGGCCGCCGTCGATGGCGTGGCCACCGTCATGATGTTCGCGCTGCTCGGCGCCGGCAATGCCCGCACGGTGATGATCTGGTCGATCTCCCTGCAGACCACGGTGCTGGTCGGCGAGTACATCGTGGGCCCCGTCCTCGGGCTGGGGCTCACTGCGGTGTGGGCCTGCAACGTGGTCAATCGGTTCAGCCTCGCGCTGGTGTTCGGCACCATCTGGTGGCGTCGAGGCTGGATGCCCCAGACTACGAAGCCGTAGCGTCCTCCGACCCCCGCTCCGTCAGCAGGAACAGCGCCGGAAGCAGCGTCAGGTCGGTGGCGAGCGCTGTGACGAGGATGGAGGCGAGCAGGGTCCCAAACCAGAACGAGGGCACGTAGTCACCGAGCAGGAACACCATGGCGGCCCCGACGATGATGGTCGAGGTGGTGACGAGAGCGGGCGCCACGTGGGACACCACCTTCGCGAGGGCGACCCGCACCGCGTCACCGCGGCGGATGTACTCAAGGTAGTGCACCACGATGTGAACGGTGTCATCGACGGCGATGCCCAAGGCCAACGAGAAGCCCATGACCGTGCCTACGTCGAGGGGGCGGCCGGCCAGCCAGAACACCAGAGCCCCAGCGAACAGCGGCACCACGTTGACCACCATCGAGGTCATCACCAGGCGGGGCGACCGAAGGGCGAAGCCCAGCACGATCGAGACGCCCAACAGCGCCAGCATCGTCGACCGGAGGACCGAGCGAACGATGGGCACCGACGAGATCTGGTACATGTTGTGCAGGCCGGTGGTGTACACGTCGAGGCCGAGCTCCTGCGCGCGGTTCTCCGCGTAGGTGACCAGCTCAATGTGCTCGTCGGACTGCAGGATTCGGCTCGACACCGACACCCGCAGCGCGTCGTTCTCGACGGTGACCCGGTCGGTCAGCGACACGCCCTGCGGCAGCCCCATCGTGAAGACGAAGAGCTCCTGGGCGATCTGGGCCTGGGTGGGCGCGAGGCGCAGGGCGTCGTCGCCCCCACCGTGCAGCGCCTGGTGCACCTGCTTGAGCACGTCGACCACCGACATGGCCGAGGTGACCCCCGGCTGCTGCAGCAGGTCGTTCTGCAGCTGCTCGACCTTGGCCAGGAAGGCGGGATCCTTGATGCCGTCGGGCTTCCCGGAGTCCACCACGATCTCGAAGGTCAGCATGCCCATCTCGTCGAGGATGAACTCGCCCGACTCCCGCGCCGGATGGCCCTCGGCGATGGTGAGCATGGGATTGGTCGCCACCTTCACGTTCACCGCGGCGTACACCCCCACCACACAGAACAACAGCGCGGCCGCCACCATCCCCCACCGAAAGCGCGACAGGCCGTCGACATAGGCCTGAGCACGCGCTGACGGCGCCAGGGAGGCCGGGTCTTCTACTTCCACGGCGCCTCGATTCGGCCGCCACATCGGGAAGTACATGAGCAGGGCGGTGATCAGGGTGTAGGTGAGCAACCAGGCCAGCAGGGTGCCCGTGCCGCCGAGCTTCCCGAAGCCCGCCACGATCTTCAGCTCTGCCGACATGCACGAGTAAAAGGCGATCGCTGTGGTCACCGTCGTGAGGAAGGTGGGGACCATGTTGTCGCGAATCGACAGCCGGGCCGCCTCCTTTCGGGTGACGCCGACCCGAAGGTAGTAGTAGAAGCGCGACATCAGGTGGACGGTGATGGAGAGGCACACCGCCAACAGCAGCGACGAGATGCCTCCCGTGAGCGTGGTGATCTCGATGCCCAACCACCCGGCCATCGGGTAGGTCGTCATCACGGTCGCCACGACGATCACCATGGGCACGACCAGGCCGCTCACGCGCCGGAATAGGAGGAGCAGCGCCAAGGCTCCGACGATGCCAGCCCCTCTACGCATGCGCGGGCTGTCCTCGGTCGCCATCCGCATGAAGGTGTCGGTGAGGATCGGCACGCCGAACAGGTGGATGACGTGGTCGGCGGTGCTGTGCCGGTCACTGATGTCTCGAGCAGCCTGGGCGATGGCGCCGGCATCTCGATGGGTGCCCTCCGCCAGTGGCTTGAGGAAGGCCACCGCCATCGCGGTGTCGAGGTCTTTCGACACGAGGCTGCCGGGCAGCGTCGGGTGACGCTCCACCAAGCGCTTGCGCTCGGCGATCATGCTGGCGGTGAGCTCCTCGTCGACCGGGAACACATCCTCGATCTCGAACTGCTCTTCGTCGGCCCGCACCAGCTTGAAGTTGGCCAGCGAGTCGACGCGAATCACGTCGGGCAGCTGCCACAGCTCCTCGGTGACCGCCCGAACCGTCTCGGCCGACGCCTCGTCGAAGATGCCTGAGGGGCTGTGGATGGCCACGACGACCGTCTCGTCACTACCGAAGCTCTCGGTGAATCGATCGAACTGCACCCGGTTGGGGTCCTCCTCGAAGAAGAACGCCGTGTAGGTGAAGTTCGGCTCGATGAGCTTCCCACCCGGGAACGCCACCGCGACGATCAGACACCCCAGGAGGAAGGTGAGGAACGGGTGATTGGTGGCAGTGCGCGCCCACCACGAAGCAATTCGCTCTCCCAGGCTGTGGTGTTGGTTCATGGGACGTCCTCGGGGCTGGGTCAGAAGTGTCGGCTTACCAGGAGATTGGCGAAGCGTAGATCACGCAGGGCCTGCAGGCCGGTCTGTGGCCCCGCTGGGCCGGGCTCGGGCGCGAACACCGAGCGCACACTGGCTGCGAGGGTCCAGTGCTCCCCCATGCGCTGCCCGTAGCGTAGGCCGCCGAAGACCTCGTCGGCGGTCTCGAGGTCGACGATGGCGAGCAGCACCAACGACCGATTGGCCCGATCGTTGAAGGTCAGCCGAGCGCCCACCAGTGCGTCGCGCTGAAAGGGCGACAAGGAGGCGCGAACCACAGGGTCGTCTTGCCCCTCGAGGACAATCCACTGCCCCTCGGCCAGGGCAGCCAGCGTGTAGGGCCCGACGCCAAAGCTGTACTCGAGCCCCCCCGCGAGGGCGACATGGTCGCGTGCAGCGAGCCCGTCGAGGTAGGCGGGCGCCGCATCCGACCGACCGAACCGGCGCCACGCAGCCTCCCCCTTCAGCACCGTCGACCCGACCGCCTGGTTGTAGTTGAAGCCGACGTGGTTGACCGGAAGACTCAGGAGCTGCGGGAGAGGCTCCCCCGGGACCTCGACGACGATGGGCTGCTGGCGGTCTTGATGCCGAAGGAACTGAACGGACAGGTCGACGGGGCCGTAGGTCTGCTCGAGGTTGAGCCCCCACTGCAGCCCGTAGCGCTCCTGTCGCACGCTGCCCGACCACTGTAGATACAGTGGCTGGCCCAGCTCCAGACCCGGGTTGGGGTTGAACCGGGACCGCGGTGAAGCGAGTCGGGGGGCGGTGAACCACGGCATGACGTAGGCCGTGACCGCCCCCTTCGGGATGTTGGCCCGGCCCGACACCATGGGCTCTCCGATCTTCGCGGGGTTCTCGATCTCGGTGTCGAGGAAGCGGGCGTTGATGACGTCGGCGGGGTGGAAGGTGTCGAGCCGACTGGTGTTCAGCGTGACGGCGCCGACCACGATCTGAAAGTCACCAGAGCGCCACGCGATGTAGAGGTCTTCGACGAAGACCGCATCACGGCGTGGGTCGGTGGCGTCGATGAGCCCGTAGACCTTCCCTCGCTCGTGCCAGTCGCCGTGCTCGACGTCGACCTGAAGGCGGGCGTCCAGCCCCACGTTGATGTCTTGGGTCACCGGGTCGCCATCTGGCAGGAAGGCCCTCGTGAAGGTGCCCACCTGCCCCTTGTCGTCGACCTCGACCTCCCGCTCGGGAGCCCCGGGCCGACTGCTCTGCTGGTCGGGCTCGGGCACCGCGACGAAGGTCATCTTGGCGGAGCTCTCTGTCTCGCCACTCGTCGCACGGGCGGAGGCTCGCAGCCGCCCCAGCGGCGGTGACGACGGGTCGAAGCGCACGCGAGCGACCCAGGTTCGCGGCAGGCCATCTGACAACACGCCCTCCCAGAAGGGCGCCATGGAGTCTTCGGGCGGCGTCAGGTCGTCAGGAGAGGACAGCCACTCCTCGAAGACCAGCCCGTCAGGCAGCGTCAGCTCCAGCGACACGGGCGTCGGCGACGTGCTCCTGGGACGCACGTGCACCACGTAGGTCACCACCCCGTCGCGCCCCACGTCGGCCGACGGAGCGACCATCAGCTCGATGTCGGCTCCCGCTGACTCGACGCCGTCCGGTGCCAGCCGCGGCGGAATCCATGGCGGTGCCTGAAGGCGCTCGACCCCCGCCTGCACCTCCATCACGTCGAGGTCTCGCCCCTCCGCCACACACACCAGCCCCACCCGCTCCGGCGCGGCACCCAGCCGGGCGAACCCACCCGAGATGCGCATGTTCGGCACCTCGGGCTCCCCGCCTCGCACGGGCAGCTCGAAGTCGGGCCAGGTTCCTCCGTGCTGTTGCTTGTAGGCGTAGCTGCCCCGTAGCGACACCGTGACCACCTCTCCCACGTCGATCCGCAGGTTCGCCGGGAAGGCGAGGCGGTGGATGGTGGCCTTGCCCGAGCGCACGTAGTCGTGCAGGTCACCCCGGGTGTCGCCCACCACTACCACCTCGAGGCCGGAGACGTTGCCCGCTACCAGGCCCACGTTGCGAACCTCGATGGCCGACACGGCAGCCCCATTCATCTCCACCGCCTCGACCCGGATCTCGCTGTCCCCCGCGCAGAAACTCGCGGCGGAGGCGACCGGAGCGACCGCCACCCCCATCGCCCCCAGCACCACGGCGCTGGGGCCGTGCCAGCTCCAGCGATCGGGGCGCTGCCTCATGAAGAACCAGGACCGGAATCATCCAAGAAGTCACGGGGCGGACGATCGACGACAAACCGCGGCTTCGCCTGGGCGTGCGCGGGCTCGCAGTGCCGCCACAGCGGATGCTCGGCGGGGAGCTGCTGCTGGGTGATGCGCGCGATGCGCCCCTGGCTCTCGAACCCACGGTAGGTGTCGTTGGCGTCACGCACGTGGGCGTGGATGCGCTCCAGGTCGTCGGTCGCCAGCAACGACGTGGTGTAGAGCACCAACGCGAGCCCGTCGTCTGCGGGGCCGAACACGTGCCTGTCGCTGGGCGACCGCGTCACCAACGCGAGGGCACCGCACAGCTCTCGCTCCGAGAAGGTCGTCACCCCCAGGCTGATCTCGCGACCCGCCCTGCCTTCGAAGCGAAGGGTCGGCGTGCCGTGAAACCGACCCGTACACAGCACGATGTCGCCGATTCGGTAGCGAACGAGGCCCATCTTCGTCGTGAGCAGCACCTCGTACGCGCGCCCCGTCTGCAGCTCCCAGGCCTTCACCACCTCGTCGGGGCGCCCCTCGGCCCCGACCTCCAGAAACTCGTGCACGATGGAGCCTGGGTGGATGGGGCCCCCAATACCGTCCGGATCGACCGGATTGGCGATGGGCCCCTCCGAGGCCGCGTAGGTGAAGTCGACCAGCTGAGCTCCGTCCACCGCCGTCGACAACAGCATCTCGGCCTGCAGACCCGCCGTGGCCGCCCGCCAGGTGTGGATGACCTTGAGCTGAGGCCACACGCTCGCCAGCGTCAGCGGCTCGGGCTGGCGAAACACCTCTCGGAGGTAGGCCAACCGCTGGGGAGTGATGGTGGGCGCCGGCAGCGGCGCCGGGGGCGTGAGGCGCCCGTCGAGATGCGCCAGGATCCGGTCGCGGTCGTGTTCGAGGGACTCCACCAGCAGAAACACATGGTCGCAGCTGACCGCGCGAACGCCTCCGAGGTCGCTGGCGGCCGCGTACAGCGGCATCCACGTCGTGAAGTCTTCCTTGGAGTAGTCGATCTGCCGCGGGTAGACAGGATTGGCCGTGGGCCCGAGGAGGTTGGAGGCGTAGCCCGACGGAGCCCCGCTCGGCGCCAGCGTGCGTGGACTCGTCGCCACGAGCGACAGCAGCGGCCCTCTCCCCTTGCGTCGCGCGATGGCCTCGAACACCGGCATCGTCAGGTCGGACCCCTCTCGGTGTTGCGCCATGAACGCGTCGGTCCAGGGGAAGCGCTTCTGACGGCCCGAGCTGCCCGAGCTGAGGGCCCACAGGGTGACGGGCTCGCCACACAGCTCCGACACCCCTGTGCGCCATGTGCGCTCGATGGCGTCGGCGTAGTCGTCGTAGGTGGTGACGGGGTGGGACTCGAGGGGAGGCGCGTCGCCTCCGTGCCGCTGGCGCCAGTGGGGAGCCTGGTCGAGCAACGCCTTGGTCTCAGCCCAGACCTGGGCCTGGGCCGCCCGCGGGTCTTTGCAGGCGCCGACCAGCTGCGGCCACCGCCGCGCAGCCCGCGCCAGCTCCTGCAGGGGACCACTCATGCCGAGCCCACCGGCGGTGCCGCCGGCAAGCGATACAGAGACTGTGCGTTGCCGTGCATGATGCCCGCCACCACCTCGTCGGACAGCCCCGATGCCAGCACCGCAGCGCGGGTCTCCTTCATGGAGCCGAACGGGTGGTCGGCCGCGAACAGCACGCGGTCGGCGCCCATGACGTCGATGCAGAACTGCAGCGTACGATGGCCGAGAGGGCGGTCCATCAGACCACTGGTCGTCACGTAGCAGTTCCGCAGGAAGTACTCGCTGGGGGGACGCGCCATGCCGAAACCGAGCCTCGCTGCCCAGTCCATGCGCTCGAGCGTGGCCGGCAAGCCCTCACCCATGTGGCCTAGCACCAGCTTCAGCCTCGGGAACCGCTCGAAGACGCCCGTGACGATCAGCCTGGCCACGTGCAGGCTGGCCTCCATGTGGAAACCCCAGAAGGCCTCGCTGATGCGTGGCCCTCCCCCTGGATGAAGCACCCCAGCCAAGGCATCGGGCGGCGCAGGCCCGTCGCAGCGCAGCAACCGCATGGCCTCGTGAGGAGGGCAACGAGGGTGCAGATACAGCGGCACATCCAGCTGCTGAAGCACCTCGAAGATCGGTGTATACCTTGGATGATCCAGGTACTCCCCGTGGGTGTGGGAGTTGATCAGCACGCCCGACAGCCCGAGCTTCGTCACGGCGCGCTCGATCTCGAGGGCGGCCGCTTCGGGGTCTTGAGGGCCAATGCAGGCGAGCCCTCCGAACCGAGCGGGGTGCGCCTGGATGGCAGCTGCGAGGGCATCGTTGGCCGCACGGGCGTGCTCCTGCGCCTGCACCGCATCCATCGACTGCACGCCCGGCGCCATCGCCGACAGCAGCGCCACATCGACGCCCGCCGCATCCATCAGCGCGAGGCGCCCCGCACCAACGTCGGTCAGCAGCTCGCGGAGTCGGGGGATGCTCTTCAGCATCATGTGCATCTGCCGCACGTCGCGGTCGCGCTCGACCACCTCGGGCGGCAGGGCAAGGTAGGCATCTGCCAGCTCACCCGTCAGAAACGCCTCTTCGATCGCAATGCACCTCATGAAGCCCTCACAGTTCGGAAACGTGCAGCTCCGCCCGAAGCCGCCCCATCAGATCGCGGACCCCCGACAGGTACTTCGCTACGTCTTCCTCTTCGTGCAGGGCTGCCTGCGCAACGACCTTGAGCGCTACGAAGTCGCCCAACCGTGCAATCACCAGGGCGAGATGGGGCGGGCAGACGTTCGCCTGCCACATCTTCTCACCCTCTACCGTGAGCCCTGGCGCCAGGTCGTCGTAGGTCACGGCGTTGACCTCCAGGTTGGGCGCGTTGATGATCACCGTAGCGAGGGGGTGCTCGAACACATCGTCGACATCGAACACCAGCCGGCCGGGCAGCGGTGCCATCAGCCGCCCGTTCTGGGACGTGACCTGCTGCAGGAGGTCGGCGACCGTAGGGTCGCCGGCAAAGCGCACGCGAATCGGCACACGGGAGCCGAAGCGCCCCACCAGCCCAGCCACTTCCGGTGCCTGCCGTGCCGAGACGGGAGCCACCAGCACGATGTCGTCGAGCCCGGTGCGCTTGTGCAGCATGATGGCGGTCGCTACGGTCGTCGCGGCGAAATGCGTGGCCCGCGCGTCGCTGCAGAAGGCGAGGAACTTCGCGCTCTCCTCGTCGGAGAACCTCAGCATCCGACCCAGGGAACGCGCGGTGTAGGGAGCCCCGTCGACCCGGCGGGGGAAGGGCAGCGGCACCGCCCCCACGAGCTGCTCCCGCTCTGCCTCGATGGCGGCGAGCCCTGGGCCGCTCGCGTAGTACTCGCGCTCCCACGCCACGAAGTCTGCATAGCTGACCGGCAGAGCAGGTAGCTCGGGTGGCCGCTGGCCGGCACCCGCTCGGTAGTGCTCGAACAACTGCTGGAACAGCATGTAGCCGCCGGTGGCATCGTGAATGAGGTGATGCCAACACAACACCAGCGAGTGGTCGTCGGGGGAGCGCCGCAAGACCCACACGCTGACAAGCGGGGCGCCGTCCATCAGGAAGGGGGCCGCCATGATCTCCCGATAGGCCCGCTCGAGGGCCTCTTCCCCGAGCCCTTGGAAGTCGAGGACCTTCAGCGGAAGGTCTTCGGGTGAGCACTCCCGGAAGGAACGGTCACCGCGTCGAGCCACCAGCCGTAGCGCAGCCTGTCGCGCCGCGAAGGAATCGAGGGACGCTCGCAGCAGCCCGAGATCGAGAGGGCCTCGGATCCGTGCCCGAATACCAGCGGTGAACGTAGGAGAGGGCTCCCGCTTTGCCTCCCACGACAACAACGTTTCCTGGGCAAAGCTCGGCTCGGAAGGAACCGCGCCACGCGCCGTCAGTGCCAACGACGCCACGGCAGGTGCCTGCTTGGCCCCGAGACGCTCCTCCAGCGCCGCAACGGACGGGCACTCGATGATGGTCAGCAACGATACGCTGTCATCGTCGACGAGCACCCTGAGCTCGTCAGCCAGCGCCACGATGTCGAAGGAATCGAGCCCCAGCTCGGCGAAGGTCGCCTCTGCCGTCACGTCAGACCGGCCGGTACGCTCTGCGATCCACCGCAGGAGCCCCTCGCGAAAGGAAGTGCCCGACTCCTCATCGGCTACGAAGGCTACCAACTCGGCGACGGTCGGGTAGGTGAACACGTCGAGGATCGATAGTTCCGACACCCCGGAAAACTCGCGTAGCGCATCGACGAGGGCGACGATGTCGAAGGAGTCGAGGCCGGCCTCCATGAAGGAGGCCCCGGGGCCCACACCAGCCCCAGCGCGCTCCTCGATCCAGGAGACAAGAAAGGCCATTGTGTCGGATGTAGAAGGCACCCCTCCTCCCCAGCGCGCAGTGCGGATCCTGCAGCTGATCGGGGGGCATGTCAATGTTTGTCTGGGGTGCAACGGGGGGGGGCGGCGGGAACCGAGCCATGCATGTGCGCTTCGGCGACACACCGGGCCAGCTCGACGACTACCCCACCTAGGGTTCTGCCCGCGCATCATCGCCCAACCGCCCTGACAGCTGGTCAAGTCGCCACTCCGTACGGTCGCCGGTCCCCTCGCCACCCGTGCCGTCGTCGACGGCAAACAACACAAACCTCGCATCCGGCTCGCCATCTTCCCGGAAGATCGACTGGGTCATGCTGATGTTCGCGTCGTCGAGCTGCTCCTCTGCCCAGGCGCCGACCTCGTCAGCCACCGGCCGCCCCCACTCCAGGGTGTCGTCGTCGCCCGTGTAGTGCAGGGCCACGATGCAGGGGAACTCGTAGCAGTCGACCTCCTGCACGCCGAAGCCCTCCAGCTCGTCGAGTCGGGTCGCGAGCTCGTCACGGATGCGCTCCTCCCGCAACGCATCCGACGCCTCGTCAGGCCACTCCGACGGCTCTCCTTGCTCGGCCTTGAGCTGCCCGCGGGTGATGGCGGCCCCGAAGCGCTCCGTGGCAAGCTCACCCTCGATGGTCGCCAGCTCGGCCTGCAGCGCCTCCACCCGTGCCTCCAGGGCCGCGTCCCGCGCGGGCCCTGGCCCAGGAAGGGCGGCCACCGCAGGCACCCCGCCACGCACATGGTGGGGCGCACCGGGGGTGACGGTGACCGGCGCCTCGCCCTCGTGTGCGTGGACGCGTGCGGTGCCCTCGTAGACGGTGACGGTGACGGCGACACCGGCGAGGCCGGCGAGGATGGCTGTGCGGTTCATGGGGTCCTCCGGGAAGGTGTGCTGCTCTCCACGCACCACCGGGCCCACAGGTTCCACGGAAATCAACGCCCGCCCGTCGAGGTCGATCGACACATCCCCCGCCATCAGCGACATCTGCCCGTCGAGCAGGGTCTCCCCAGAGCCCACGATCAGCTCGGGGGACCCTGCTCCCAGCGACAGCCACGCCACCAGCACCGCCGCGACGCCCGCGACGGCCGCAGCCCAGCCCCACGATCGGTTCGCCGGCACCGGACGAATCCGCACGGGTGGGGCCAGCAGCTCGGGATGGTC
>CBDUIC010000127.1:0-19476 GCA_965367245.1 uncultured bacterium
CGGCAACGCTGCGTCCGGGGCGGGGTGCACGTCGTGCTGGCGAGCGGGAGGCCGAGTCCGCGACATCTAACACCTAGCGTCCTGACCCCCATTTCGAGACCCGAGCGACATCTAACACCTAGCGTCCTGACCCCGAATTCGAGCCCCCGTCGCTACGCCTCGCAGCTCGACACATCCCCGGAGAACACCCGCCGCGCGTTGCTGCGAATGCGCGCGAACTGCGCGGCATCCCCCTCGACGATCTCGGTCTGCTCGTCGCCGGTGCCCCACGTGCCGCCGACGACCACATCGTCTTGCCGGCAGAAGCAGTAGCTGATCACCTGGTTGGCACAGCCCCCGCCGAAGAACCAGTCCTGCCCCTCGTCGGTGCGCTTCAGCCGCACGATGTGCCCGCGCTGGGCGATGAGGGTCTCGTCGCTCCACAGCGTCTTGGCGCCATAGCCGGTGCAGTTGACGACCACCGGCTCCGACAGCGCCGCCACGTCGGCCAAGGTGCTGAAGGTGCGCGCGACCCGAGGCACCTTCTGTGCATCGAGATCGGCGACCAGCGCGGGCAGCATCCGCATCGGGTTGAGCAACCACAGCTGGTAGCGGCGCCCCGGCGCGTCGAGCCCCTGCCACGGAAGCCGCCCCTGCTCGGGAGGGCCGATCACATCGGGCGGGGTGAAGCGCTGCAGCGCGGTGCTGTCGTGGTCGAGGGTGAAGTGGTCGCGCTCCATGATGCCGTAGCGCTCCCCCTTCGCCATCAGCTCCACCACCCGGTCCCGCGATGCCCGCAGCAGCCCGGCCAGCCGCTGGGGCCCGTCGCCCTCGCTATACGCCCGCCACATGCCCGACGGCTCGAACTGACCGCCCGCCACCCACGACGTCGTCGTGCGCACATCGGTGGACTTCGCGTACATCGTCACCGGCAGCTGCGGCCAGCGCCGCTTCAGCTCCACCGCCGTCGTCAGCCCCACCACCCCCGTGCCGATCACCGCCACCGACGCAGGCGCGGTCCCCAGCCGCGCCAGGGCCTGCTCCACCAGCGCCACCGCCCCCTGCGCCGTCCCCCACGACAGGGTGATCCCCGAGGCGCCGTGCCCATAGTTGTGCACGATCTGCTTGCTCGCGCCATCCGCACCCTCGAGGGGTGGCCCCAGCTCCAGCCGAACCCCACCCAGGCGATGAGGCCGCACCCCCACCAGGTAGGGGGACTCGGGGTGAAGCGCGTCCAGGTCGGGGTCGGCCCGCAGCCGCCCGCCCAGCCGCGTCGCGGTGTCGAGCGGAGCCTCGGCCCGCGCCCGCGGCATCCACAGCCCCGCCGCCGCCCCCCCCAGCAACAGCCCACGCCGGGTCAGCCGCCTCATGCCCGCAGCTCCGACGGCAGCGCGTGCCGCTTGACCTGCACCGACAGCAGTGTCGGCCCCTCCCGCTGCAGAGCCTCCGCCAGCGCGGCCTGTAGCGCCGCCCCGTCGCCCACCTCAGCGGCGTGGCCCACCCCCAGAGCCCGGGCCAGATCCGTGTAGCGCCACCGGTTGAGGGCCAGGTAGGGCCTCGGCTCGCTCGTCGCCTCCTTGTGCCACGCCGGGTCGAGCAGCCACTGCTCGATGCCGTACAGCCCGTTGTCGAGGACCACCACCACGCAGGGCAACCGGTACTGGGCCATGGTCGACAGGGCCTGGGCCGTCATCTGGAAGCCACCGTCGCCACACACCACCAGCGGCCGCCGACCCTGCGCGACCGCCGCCCCGACCGCCGCCCCGACCGAGTAGCCGATGGCGTTCCACACCGCGTTGCACAGAAAGCCATCCCGGCCCTGCACGTCGACCTCGGCCGCCGGGTACATCGACAGGCTGGTGTCGGTGACCAACAAGACACTATCTGAAAGAGACTCACTTACTATGGAGAGGACCTCGTCGTAGTCCATCCCCTCCTCTCTCGACAGCGAGGAAGGCGGCTGGGTCGGCAGCAGCGAGGTGCGTCGTGCCGCGAAGGAACGGTCCACAAGTGAAGCACGCTTACTCCACCCTGGCGACCCCGCGGCGACGGCATCCAGGGCAAGCGCCGACACCACAGCCGACAGGGACGCAGCCTGGGGCGGCGCCTTGCCCAGCCTCGCCACGCCCCCTCCGACGCGCAGCAAGTCGGGGCGCTCACTGCTCGCCAGCGACCGGTACTGGCGCCCCATGATGCAGCCCAGGCACAGCAGCGCGTCGGCGTCGTCGACCAACGACCGAACGGCCGGCACCGAGCGCCCGCCCGCATACACACCCGCAAAGCCCGCGCCCTGTTCGTCGAGGACGGCCTTGCCCAGGAAGGTGCTCACCCAGGGCACCCCCAGCGTGTCGAGCAGCGCCCGCGCCTGGTCTTGCAGCCCCCACCGCCGCAGCTCGACCCCCACCATCACCAGCGGGCGCTCCGCCGCGCCGAGCACCGCCAGCACTTCCTCGGCAACCAGCCGAGCTGCCCCCGCCGGTGGGCTCGCCAGCAGCGGCTGCGTGGGCGCCTCACAGCTCGCCCACCACAAGTGCTTCGCGATCTCGATGTACACCGGGCGCTGCTCGACCAGGGCCGTGCGCAGTGCCTCATCGACCACCTTCGGCACCTCGCTCGCACGCTCCACCCGCACGGCGGCCGCCGTCACCGGTCGGAACAGCTGCAGGTCGATGTCGGGCCCCCCGCTCGAGTGGGAGAACAGGGTGTCGTGCTCCTCCTGCTGCCACAGATCGTCGCTGCTCGGCCCTCCGCTGATCACCACGATGGGGCAGCGCTCGGCGTAGGCCCCCGCGACGACCGACAGCAGCGCCATCGTGCCCACGCCGTAGGTCACCGCCACAGCACCCAGGCCGTTGGTGCGCGCATACCCATCGGCGGCGTAGCCAGCGCCCAGGTCTGACGCCGTCACCACCACGCGCACCGGCGACGGGTCGGCGGCATGGAACAGCGGATCGCAGGTGGCCCCTGGGACCCCGAACAGCGCGTCGACGCCGAGCTCCTGCAGCCGGAGCAGCAGGTAGTCGGGCACCGACACCTTGCCGTCCGCGGCGGCCGCCCAGGAAGCCCAGGTCAGCCCAAGGGCGCCTATCGCCGCGACGGTGGCAGCTGACTGGAGGACCTCACGGCGAGACGGGTCATCGTCGGACATGGCTGCTCCTTGGCAGCACAGCCTACTCCACCGCTCGTCCGCAGACGGTCACCACCGAGACGGAGCGGCGGACTCACAGCTCTCGCGGCGAGATGCCCAGCATGCCCCTGGCATACGCATACACCACCCCAGGATCCGCCACCTCGCTGGTCACGGCGATGATCCGATCCGGTCGCACGATGGCCAGCACCGCACCGCCCAGTGCCTCGCGAAGGCCGTCATCGTCGACCTCTACCACCGCTACCCCCACGCTGCGGAGGTCGCCGGCCATGGCCGCACCCCGCCCACCCAGGAGCAGCACGGTGTGCCTGCGACCGTGCAGCAGATCGTGCAGGCGCTCGCTCCGCAGCTCGGGGTTCGGCAGTCGCCCGCCTGGCCCCACCGACCCCGACGGGCCCTGTCCTACGATCGGGCTGCCCGCACAGTCCAGCTCGAGCATCCCTACGTTCCGACCGAGCTGGTTCTGCACCACCTGGGTCTTGAGGGCCTGGGTCGCCACGAAGCCACGAAGCTTGGCGAGGACACCACCGTGCAGAGTGACCAGGCTCGTCGCCCGCGTGGTGTTGCGGACCATCGACTGTGCCACCGCCCGTCGCTCGCTCTCATAGCTGTCGAGGAGTGCCTCGTGGCCAGGAACCGCGCGCTCCGCGAGCGCGATGCGCCAGATCAGCGCATACGCATCTTGCACGCCGGTGTTCAGGCCCTGGCCGCCCACAGGGCTGTGAAGATGTGCGGCATCACCCGCGATGAACACCCGACCCTTTCGGTATCCACGCGCCACACCTTGCTTGAGCACGAACTGCGACGTCCACGACAGGTCGTGTGCACCGAAGTCGAAGCCAAGCCGCTCCGAGAGGAGCTGGTCGACCAGCTCGGAATCGATGTCGACACGCTCGCCCTCCACCGCGTCGGGCAGGTGCGCGATGATCCGCCACCGCTTCGGCTCCGGCATCGGGACCAGGAACAGCACCCCCTTGCTGGACAGGCTCGTGGTTCCCTCGTCCTCGGGCATCGGCGTGTCACCGAGGGCGTCGGCAATGAGGAAGGTCTGTCCGATGCTGGCGCTGTCGAACCCGAGCCCGGCCTGTTCCCGCACGAGGCTGCGCCCGCCGTCGCAACCGATCAGCCACTTCGCCCGGATGGACTCCTGGGAACCGTCGGAGTGCTCGACCACGGCGTCGACGTAGTCGGGGTGCTCGACGAACGACACGAACGGCGTGCTCCAATCGACCGATACCCCCCGCTGCTCGAGGTGTTCCTCCAGGCAACGCTCCGTCTCGAACTGTGGGATCGACAGCCAGTAGGGGTAGCGGGTGTCGCCCCAGTCGAGGTGCATGAGGTCGACACGGACCGGGGCCATCCCGTCGCCAGGCAGGACCCGCATCGCAGAAAAGGGAACGCCCGCATCGGTCACCGCGCCCACGAGCCCCATCGCCTCGAAGGCCTCGAGGGTTCGCGCGTGAGCAACCAGCGCCTTCGAGTAGGTGGAGCGGTGGCCCTTCCGGTCGACCACGCGCACGCTCAACCCATGCCGGACCGCCTCGTTCGCGGCCGAGAGCCCTGTCGGGCCCGCCCCGACGACCAACACGTCGATGACTTGCTGGGCCACGCTTCCTCCACCCCTCGCAGGGTGGGTGGCCACGACGGACGACCCACGGTTCTCGGACACAGGAACTCCCTTGCTTGCTTGAAGTCTATGTCCCGATTTCTGGTCCGAAAACCCTCCAAATGTGGTACCAAGAGCCCATAAATCGAGATCCTCCCGTGCTAGACGACATCGATGACATTCGCTTCCGTGAGCTCGTGCTGTTCGATCGGCTCGTGGAGCTGGGAACCATCACAGCCGCAGCACAGGAGCTCGGCGTCCCCAAGGCCACGGCCAGCCGCTGGCTGGCGCAGCTCGAGCGACGTCTGGGCCACCCGCTCGTGCGGCGCGGAGCACGTTCGGTCGTGGCCACCGAGGGCGGCCAGGCCTTGCATGCCCTGCTGCCCTCCCTGCTGGCGAGCCTGCGGGCGATGCGAGCCCTCGCCGACGGGAGCGAGGCCGGCGGCGTGCTCCGTGTGTCGGTCCCCGTGCCGTTCGGGCGTCTTGTAGGCGGCAGTGTCATCGCCGCGTTTCGCCAGCGCCTGCCAGCCGTGCGCCTCGAGATCGAGCTGAGCAACGAGCGAACGGATCTACTTCGCGATCGCTTCGATCTGGCGATTCGCGGTGGCCATATGCCTGACTCGGGGCTGATCGCGCGCCGCCTGGCGGTGATCCGCTTGTGGCTGTACGCCAGCCCGTCTCACCAAGGAGGAGGCCTCGAGCACATCGCTCTCATCGCGGCGCCTGGCGACGAAGCACGGCTTCACGCCACCCACCCGGGGATCCCCGCGGCGGCCGTGCTCGTAGATGACAGGGTGGCGGTGCGCGACGCCCTGATCGCGGGAGCGGGCGCGGGCGTGTTGCCGGCCTTTCTCGGCGAGCCTGCTCGCGACCGGGGGCTGCTCGTGCGGCTCGTGAACGATCCGCTCGCGTCGATGCCCGTGCACGCCGTCTTCCTCCCCGAGCAGCGACAAGACCTCCGGATCCGAACCCTCATCGAGATCATCGACCGGCAGATGCAGCCCTGGGCGGGCGTCGAGCCCGGCTCCTGAGGGCTCGGCGGTCGCAGCGCAGCCACCGGGCCCAACCACCGCAGCTGCCGGTGGTTGCGCACCGCCCCCTTTGCCCTCGTCGTTGGCCACCAGGAACCTCCGTTGGGACGCGACGGCCTACCAAACGTCCTCCTGGTGGGGATCGGCAGCTATACTGCGCCCCCACGCCACCTGACACAGCCAGGAAGCACTGCCCATGCACGTTCCCTTGGCGAACGGACATGCCGATCTCGACCGGAACCTGGCCGTCGTCGATGACCGCCAGGTCAAGCTGTCACCCAACGAAGCCAAGCTGTTTCGCTACCTCGCCGAGCGCCCGGGTCAGACCGTCGACAGCACCGAGCTGCTGACCGAGGTGTTCGGCTACGCCCCCAGCGTTCGGAGCCGAACGGCCATCACGACGATGCAGCGCCTCCGCAAGAAGATCGAGGTCGACCCCGCAGAGCCCGTCCACTTCCTCAACGTCTACGGCCGCGGCTACTGCTTCGAGCCTGTGAGCGCCGGGGGGGGCATGGTCGGCCGTGGCAGGGAGCTCGCGGAGCTCCGAGAGCGGCTGAAGGGCGGGCGGCTGTGGATCGTGGCACCCGGCGGCTACGGCAAGAGCACGCTGGCACGGCGCTTCGCCGAGCTCGCCGGCCCCGACGTCCTGCGCGTCGACCTCACCGACCAGCGCACCGAGGCCGACCTCATCGCTGCCGTCGCCAAGGCCCTCGGCGTGCCGCAGCTCGAGGAGCTCGACGCCCTGCAGATCGCCCTGCAGCACCGTGCACCTCCGCTGCTCTTGCTGGATGCCGCCGAGGTGATGGGCGACCTGCTCGTGCCCCACGCGCACCGGTGGGCAGAGCACATCCCCGTGCTCATCACCTCGCGACGCCCCTGCGCCGACGAGCCCACCTTGCAGCTGGGCCCTCTGCCCCCCCGCGACGCCGCCCGCGTGCTCGCTCGGCACGCCCCCCCCGACCTGGCCCCCGAGCGCCTCGAGACGCTCACCGAGGGCCTCCAGGGGGTTCCGCTGGCTCTCGAGCTGGCCGGAGCGCGTCTCGCCGTGTTCTCCCCCGAGGAGCTCGCGGCGCACCTCGACGACCTCGACACCCTGCTGGCCGGCGGCGAGGGGCGCCAGGCCTCCATGCACACCGTGCTGGACTGGTCGTGGCACCACACGCCGCCTTCGCTGCGGGAGGCCCTCGGTCGGCTGACCGCGGCGCGGCAGGGGCTGGCGGTCGCCGACGCCGTGGCCCTCCTCGGCCGACAGGGCTTGTCCCTCGTCGGCGACCTGCAGCGATGGGGGTGGATCCAGCGGGCGGAGGGGCGGGTGCTCCTGCTCGACCCCGTGCGCCAGTTCGTGGAGCCCCTCATCGACCGCGCCGACGCTCGGCGCCGCCACCTCAACCTGTTCCTTCACCACGACCGAGCCAGCGCCGATGACCTCCTCGTAGGGCGGTCCGCCGACTTCGTGCGTACCGAGTGGGCCAACCTCCATCACGCCCTCGACCAGGGGCTTGCCGAGGGCGACCTCGACGCCGTCGAGCTGCTGGTGCGGCTCGCGCCCGCGCTCCTGCCGCGGCTGCCCACGGCACGAGGCATCGCGTGGCTCGACCGCGCCATCGAGCTGTCCGATGGCTCGCAGCGTGCGGCGGCGCTGCTGGAGCGTGCGTCGCTGTGGATGACACGGGCCAGCGTCGACGCTGGCGCCCACGACGTGGAGCTGGCCTGCCAGATCCCCCAGGTCGACCCCGGCATGCTGGCCTACCGCCGCGGCCAGCTGCTACGCCAGCGCGGAGACCTCGACGCGGCGGTGGAGCACTACCAGCAGGCCTGCGCCACCCTCCCCACCGGGTGGGCCCTCCACGCAGGCACGGGCCTCGGCTACACCCTCCTTGCCGCAGGCAAGCTGACCGACGCGGAACAGACCCTCCGCGGTGTCCTGGCTCGGGCGCGGGTGCACCACGCCCCCATCATCCGCCACGTGGCCTTGGGCACCCTCGGCTACGTCTACACAGCGCAAGACCGCTTCGACGAAGCACGCGCGGCCTACGAAGAGGCCCTACGAGACGCCGAAGCCATCGGCTACGACGTGAACCTGGCTGGCTTGCACAGCAACCTGGCCAACCTGCACCTGTACTCGGGGCGCCGAGCCCTCGCCCAGCACCACTGGTCTCGCGCGCGAGAGGAGAGCGAGCGCCTCGGCAACCGCCGCACCCAGGCCATGTGCGACGCCAACCTGGCCCAGCTCGACCTGACCGATCGCAAGCTCGACCTGGCCGAGCAGCGCCTCCGGTCGGCGCTGGCGGTGTTCGAGGAGTCGGGCTCCGTTCCCGAGGCGGCCTACTGCCGCCTGTCCCTGGGGCGACACAGCGCGTTGTCGGGCGCCGTCGGGGCCGCCGAGGCCTGGTGGGGCCGCGCCGAGCCCGACCTGCCCCGGGAGCTGGCCTGGATGATCGGCGTCGAACGCTGCATGGCCCGTGCGGAAGCGGGGGATCCCGAGGGGGCCCGCCAGGCGTGGGAGGAGGGCGAAGAGGGCCCCGATGCCGGCGCCCGTTCGGGCCGCGCCGTCGCCGCCGGCTTCTGGCACGCAGCGTCGGTGGGACGCGGCTCGCGTGACGACGACAAGGCGCACCGTGAGGCGGTCAACGAGGCGCTGCAGGTCGGCGCCGATCTGGTCGACCCCATGCTGCAAGACATGGTTCGGAGGCTTCGGGAGCTGCCCCTGCGGCGTCGATGACGTGACCGTCCCAGGCGCTGGAATGTAGCGCGCCGAGGCATGGTCCCAATTGGTCTCATTCCCCATCGAGTACCCGCCATACCTGCTGGCAACACCGATGGAGGACCCGATGCGTCGCTTTGCTGTTGCCCTCATGTTCCTTTCGACCGCCTGCGATGGCGCCGACGAACCGAAGAACGACAAGCTGGAGGTGGGCTACACCGAGTGTGGCGACATCACCTGCTCGCCAGGGCAGTACTGTTGGGCGCCGGGCCTGTGCGAGAACGGCTGCACGTCCGACGCCAACTGCCTCGACAGCGACGAGTGTCTCATCGACGACACCTTCTTCGACGAGGGCAGCTGCTACCCCAGGCAGGGCGGCACCGAGCAGCCCCCGCAGCCCCAGAACGATCTCGCCGCCTGCCAGGCGGCCTGCGAAGACTTCCAGTCGTGCGGCCTGTCGCCCAGCGAGACCAGCGGGTGCATCGACGACTGCGAGGACCTCACCCCGACCCAGCAGCGCGTCGTGGGGAACTGCGGCGACCTGACCTGTGGCGCCACCCTCGACTGCCTGGGCCTCGAGTGCTTCACTGACGACGACTGCAACGGCAACCGCTCGTGCGTGGGGAACAGCTGCTTGTGACGCTCGCCCTGACCACCGTCGTCGTCGACCTGCAGACCGGGGAGGTGCTGGGCGGGTCCCACGGCCCCCTCACCGACACCGAGCGGAGGCTGCTCGCCTACCTCGCCACCGCCGAGGGTCGGGTGGTGCCGCGCACCGAGCTGCTGCAGCAGGTGTGGCAGGCCCATCCGCAGGTGAAGTCGAGGATGGTGGACCGCGCCGTCGCGCGTCTGCGCAAGAAGCTCGGAGACGACGGCGAGCCTCGACACCTGCTGTCGGTGTACGGCGAGGGGTATCGCTTGGTGTTCGACGCCGAACCTCACACCGCGCCGCTCACAGCGGTTCCCACGGCGGTTCCTGGCTGGGCGCTGCCTCGCACCCTCGGCCCCTGCGTCGCCCGCAGTGACGCCCTTTCCCAGCTGCATCCCATCGCCCTCGGCCGGCGCATCGTGCGCGTGGCGGGCCCCCACGGCGTGGGGCGGTTTCGGGTGCTGGTCGAGCTCGCCTGGCGCCAGCGGGCGCGCTTTCCCGGCGGCGTGTACGCGCTCGACGGCCACGGCGACCTGGCCGAGCAGCTCGCCGCCCTGCCCCCCCTGCGGGGAGCGTCCGGCTCACGAAGCCTGGCCGACCTGGCACGCCCCGCCGAGCCACGGCTGGCCCTCGTGCGGCACCTCGACGACGTCGACGAGCTGCCCGATGTCGACGGGCTGTCGGTGTGGGGGACCACGGTGCGGGCAGGCGACCTCAGGCTCGCGCCCCTCACCGACGACGACGCGCGCCTCCTGCTACGAGAGCTCCGGCTGCGGGCCATGCCGGGTGCCCCGTGGGGTCCCCACGCACCCGAGGTCGAGGCCCTCGTGGCCGTGGCGGGAGGGCTTCCGGGGGTGCTCGTCGTCGCCGAAGGGCTCAGCCGTACCCTGCCCACCCGCGACGTGGTGCGGCACCTGGCCCACGACGAGCCCGTCGAGGCGCTGCTGGCGGCCGTGGTGGCGAAGCTGCCTGCCGACCTCGCCCGAGCTGCCCACCGGCTGGCCGCCCTGGGAGCGCCCCTGGAGGCCGACGACCTGCCCGACGACGACCCCCTTCGCAAGGCAGCCCGAGCCCTGGTCGATGCCGGTCTGATGCCGCCTGGGCCGCGCTGGCAGCTCGCGCCCTCGGTCGCGGGGGGGCTTCGACGCCTCGACGAAGACCCCGCAGCGACCCAGCGACAGGTCGCCCACACCCTGGCGCAGGCCGTGCTGCATGCGCAGGCTGCCCTGCATCGCGGGGAGGAGGGCGCGGACCGTCTCGCGAGGCTGGCCAGCGCGCTCCTGCACCACAACTGCCCCGAGGGGGCCGACCGGGTCGCCCTCGCCATGGAAGCGGCCGCGACCCTGCTGGCGCGGCAGCACACCGCAGCCGCCTCGCTGCAAGGCGTCACCCTGGGTCCCGACGGCGTGCAGGCCCGGGGTCGGCTCCTCACCGGACTGGGGCGCCACGACGAGGCACGGTCCGACCTGCAGGGGCCCCCACGGCGTGCCGACAGCGGAGCGGCCCTCGCACGCATGCGGGCGATGGCGGGGGATCTGGCGGGGGCCTGGGATGCCGTGCGTGAAGCCCATCAGGCGCCCGGCGACAGCTGGCACCTCGCCGAGCTGGCCCGCACCGAGGGAGGGCTGGCCTCCTACGAGGGCGACTGGGCACGCTCCATGGCCGTGCTGCACGGCGCTCTCGAGGCAGCCAGCGAGGCCGGTGACCGGTGGGCGGAGGCGCGGCTGCTCGCCACCCTGGGGCATGTGCAGGCCGCCTCCGGAGATGCTGTGAACGGCCGCGTCAGCCTGGAGCGCGCTGCCGCCTCCCTCGAGCCCTTCGGCGACCGCCGCATGGTGCGGCTCGCACGGATCACCAGCGGCCAGCTGGCCCTCGCCGACGACGAGACCCAGACCGCGCGGAGCTCCTTCGAGGGGGCCCTGGACCGCGCCCTCGCCGACCACGACGACGACCACGTTCGCATGGCCGGCACCCTGCTGGCGCTAGCCTGCCTCCGTGCCGACGACGACGACGGCGCCCAGGAAGCCCTCCGCCACGTCGCTGTCGACACCCCGCAGAACACGACAGCCTTTCGCCGCGTCGAGCGCCTGGTGAGGGCGTGGAGCCTGGCGCTGCAGGGGCAGTCCGACGCCGCCGCACGGTCCATCACCCTCGCCCTCACCCAGCAACCGCAGCTTCCCCACGCCCCCGCCCGGGCCCTCGCCTACCTGCTGCTGGCGGCGGCGGAGCATCCCGCCGCACAGGTAGCCCTCGACCAGGTTCGTCACGACGTCCAGAACGGTGACCAGGAGCATGCGGGCGTGCTGGCGGAGCTCGCCCCGGCCGACACACCTCGGGGCCCGCGCCGCGGCGTGTATGCCCACCTCGCTGCACGGTGGCGCAGGCGAGCCACGGCGCGGGGCTGGAGGCCGTCTGCCTGGGCCGCCAACGGGCTCGCCGAGGCCGTCATCAGCAAGGCCTGACCGTCAGGCCCGCCGAGCGGGTGGCAGCTCGACGGTCTGGTCCGCCTCGAGGGGGAGGACCCCGTGATGGCAGAGCACCACGATCCGCTGGTCGCGCCGGGCCTGCAGCTCGCCCACGAGCCACGCCACCCCCGCGTCGTCGAGGTGGGTGAAGACCTCGTCGAGGAGCAGCAGGAAGGGCTCCGCAGCCAGGGCCCCCGCCAGCTCGGCCCGGCGGCGCTGGCCACTGCTCATCTGATCGAGCCGCAGCCGCGGCGGGAGCGCGAGGGCGTCCAGGAGGGGAGCAGGGTCCCACGACGCACGCCCGCGGAAGGCAGCCCACTGGAGCACCACCTCCTCGGCGGTGAGAAAGCCCGGCAGCTCCGGCTCCGGCGAGGCGGCCCCGACGTGGGCGCGCACCGCATGGTCGGCGAAGGGGTCGCGGCCGTCGAGCCGCACCTGCCCGTCGCCAGCAGGCAGCACACCCCCCAGCACCCGCATCAGGGTGCTCTTGCCCACGCCGTTGGGGCCCGCCAGGTGCACCACCCCCGCCGTGGCGGTCATCGTCAGCGGCCCGACGACGGTGCCGTCGGGGTAGCGGTAGGTCAGGTCGTGGGCCTCGAGCTTCACGGGAGCCTCCGGGCGCGCGTCAGCGTCGTCGTGGTGCCCCACCAGGCCACCACGGCCAGGGCCGCCACCGCGAGGGGCCCCCACGGGACCGGCGCGAAGGCCAGGGCACACAGAGCCATCACCCACCACAGGAAGCTGCTCCGGTCGCTGTCGGTACGCCGCCCGAGCCCCACCGCGAACCAGGCGGCTCCGCTCACCATCGCAGCGGCATGCAGCACCACCCGCCAGGGGGCACCCGAGCCCCCCAGGAGGACCGCGATCACGCAGGGCATCGCCAGTGCCCCTCCCACGGACGCCATCCACGCCGCCCGCGCCCCGGCCGACACCGGCGCCCGCCGCGGGTCGAGGGCCGACCCCAGACACCGGGGCAGGGCCAGCACCGCTCCCGCGGCGTAGGCGGTCGCCAGGGACAGCACGAGCAGGCCCCCGCGCACCGCGCTCTCGCCGTGCAGTGGGTAGTGGCTCACCGCTGTGTGCTGCACGGCCCACGCAGGCGCCGACACCAGCAGCGGACCGAGCACCAGCCCTCGCTGCAGCCGCCACAACGCCAGCAGGTCGCGAAGCCACAGCGCGCTGGCCGCGCCCCACGGCCGCACGCCCGTCTTCGTCCCGGCCTCTCCCGCGGGCGGAGGTGACACCGCCAGCACCCGCGCTCCCAGCCATGCGGCGACTGGCCAGGCCACCAGCCCCAACGGCAGGGACTGCGCCAGCACCAACACGGCCGCGGCGAACGCCACCCCGAGCGCCGCCACGCCCCAGCGCCCACACGCCAGCGCCACCGTCGGCAGCAGCGCCGCCGTGGGCAGAGCCAGGGGCACGCCCACCAGCCACCCCACCGCCACCGCGGGCGCCATGGCACAGGCCCACAGCGGCGTCAGCCCCACGGCCTGGTCGACCGCCGACAACGGAAGCCGCCACCGCCACCGGTCGCGCGAGGCCCGCAGGGCGACGCGCAGAGGCTGCGCCCCCACATACGCCCACAACGCCGCCAGAGCCGTGGCCAGCCCGCCGCGCACCAGCAGGGGCAAGGCCGCCACGTGGCTCGCCAGCGCGCCCCAGTCCACCACGGCGTCGGCCTGGACCGCGGCCAGCAGCAGCAGCACCCAAGACGGAGCCGCCGCCTTCGACCACCTCGGGAACGCGTCGCGCATCACCAGCCGGGCGAGGCGGAGCCCGTGGCTCATCGGACCGCGTAGCCGAAGTGCTCGAACCACCGACCCCACCGCTCCGCCACCGCCCGCCGCTCCGCCACCGACAGCACGTGGCTGGCGCGGGGATGATGCTCCCGCTGCAGGAACGCTTCGTAGCGGGGCCGCACCGCCTCGAAGCGCCCCAGCCCCAGCTGCTCGTCGATCCGCCGCACCGTGCCCAGGGGGTCGGCCATCAGCTCCGCACAGCCGAGCTCGATCAGCTGGTCGTCGCGTAGCCCCTCGCGGTCGCGCAGGTAGTTTTCGTGGGTGCGGTCGTACGACCACAGGATGAACTCCTGCACCTCGGCCGGGGTGATCTGCTGCATGTGGTTGTCTTCGAAGCTCCGCCACAGGCCCTTGTTCGAGGCGAACACGTCGTAGGGGTCGCGATGTAAGAAGATGAACTGTGCATCGGGGTAGCGCTGCCGCAGCAGCCCGAGCCGGCCGGTGTGGGGCGGGCTCTTCAGCAGCAGACGGCGACCGCCCTCGGCACGGCTCACCCGGCTGATCAGCCCGTGCAGCTCGTCACCGAGGCGCTTCCGCTCGGCGTCGGTGATGCCCTCCATCAGGGCGTAGCGCCCGTAGATCTCCCGGAAGGCCCGCGGGTAGACCTGGCCCCAGTTCGCCGACATCGCCGAGCCGCTGGCGACCATCGCCACGTCTTCCTCGGCCGGCAGCAGGAAGCTGAAGGGCACCCCGTGGGCGGGGTGCTTCATCCCGACCGCGCGGATGATGCGCTCGAACACCGGCCGCACCTGCGCTTCCGTGCTGCTGAAGGCCGTGGGGAAGAAGCCCTGGTAGAAGTTCATGTAGCCGAGCTGCTCGTCTTGCAGCATCAGCTCCTGCAGGTGCGTCGTGCCCGAGCGGTAGTAGCCGATGATGAACAGCGGCGGATGCGGCAGTGGGCCGTAGGGGCCGCGCATCCCGCGCAGCTGCTCGGCGAGGCGGAAGGGCTCGAAGGCCGACAGCTTGAGCAGGTAGAGCGCGGCGCGGTGGGCGTAGCGCAGGTCGACGCCGTGCTTGACCATCGTCTTCGTGAAGTCCCACACTGGGTTCATGACCACCCCCCAGCGCGTCGTTCACTGGCTGATCGTGACCATCCTCGGCACCGGCTTCCTCGCGGCGCTCTACATGGTGTTCGTGGTGCACCGCATCGAAGGCCAGGGCATCGGCCCCATGGGAGGCGCGGCGAGCGAGGTCCCCCTCGACTTCTTTGTGCGGCGGCGGGTGTACGCCCTCGAAGCATGGCTGACCTTCGGGTTCCTGTCGGTCTACTTGGCGCTGACCTCGCTGCGAGCGAGGCCCTGAGGGGTCGGCCGCGACAGCACCCGACCCAGCGCCCCTAGCGCGAGGAGCACCACGATGCCCCCCAGCAGCTGCTGCCACGCAGCCCGGTCGGCGAAGGCCAGGCGGTGCCAGAACAGCAGCCCCACGCTCCCCACCAACAGCCCACCGGCCACCAGCTTGTCACGCGGTGACAGCGCGCCTCGCACCACCTCGCGCTCCGGGTGCGCCGCCGCGTAGCCGAAGCGCTCCAGCTCGGCGAGCAGCGTCTCGGGCGACTGCAGCCAGATCGCCAGTTTGTGCCACAGCCCCTGCCGCCGCCGCATCACGAACCACACGCGCCGGTAGTAGTCGAGGTTGGCCTCGAAGGGGTCGTAGAAGTCGACCTTCAGCCCCGAGCCCATCTCGATGGGGATCTCCGGGTCTTCCTCGACGAACGTGCCGAACACGCGGTCCCAGATCACGAACATCCCACCGCAGTTGGCGCCCAGGTACGGCCCATTGATCCCGTGGTGGACCCGGTGGTTCGCCGGGGTCACGAACAGGCGGTCGAGCACGCCCAGGCGCCCACGGAACACGCCGTTGTGGCTCATGAACTGCAGGCACATGATGCCGAGCTGGCCGACCACGAACATCTCGAGGGGCACGAACAGGGCCAGCCACACGAAGAACGGGAAGTTCACGATCCAGGCCGTCCAGCTCTGGCGCATCGCCGACAGATGATTGAAGTCTTCTGCCTGGTGGTGAACGATGTGCGCCGCGACCCAGAAGTTGATGGTGTGCATCGCGCGGTGGGCCACGTAGTACGACAGGTCGCAGGCGGGGATGAACAGCACCCAGTGCCACCAGGTGCCCACGTCGAAGTCAGCCAGCGCCCAGTGGGTGTGGACCCAGCTGAACAGCCCCAGAAAGCTGGCGCTCAGGAAGATGTTGATCGCCTGCTGGCCGATGCCCAGGGCCAGGCTCGACACCGTGTCGCGGAAGGTGTGGACCCCGCGCCGGAACAGCCACGCCCAGGCCAGCTCTCCCACCGCGAGGGTGACGAGCCCGAGCATGACGACGTTCATCAGCGAAGAGCGATCCACGGAGACACTCTACCCGAGGCCACGCGGAACCTCGGCGGGCATCGACGGGCATCCGATTCGCCTCAGCAGCAGGTGTGACCGGACTGTGATGTTTGCCCCCAGCTACCGGCCGTAGCTTGGACACATGGACGCCTTGCCCCCGGCGGCCCAAGCACACTCACCCGGAGACACCCCATGAATGCCCGCTCAGCCACCCTGTCCTTGATCCTTGCCTCCACGTCTGCAGCGCACGCGGCCGAACGGACCGTCTGTGTCGACATGAAGTTCCACGACGAGCGGTGGCACTGCCCCACCAGCGTCAATGACGGGCCTCGTGATGACCGCACCTGCTCGCGCCTAGGAAGCCTCAAGCCGATGCTCGGAGCGCACGTCGAGCTGTGGGACAAGGACGGCCCACTCGGGTTCGACGACTTCATCGGCACCATGGTGATCACGCACAGCGGCTACAACTGCGCCACCTTCGAGTGGGAGAACCACCCGCTCAACTTCTATTTCGAGAACGAGGCCAACCCCGATGTCTACGTGAAGCTGCCCTTCAAGGCCAGCGACACGGACAACACGGTCTCCGTCCAGGTGGTCAAGGGCAACGGGTCCCCGCGCTCGCCGTTCTCCTTTCGCGATGGGGAGCCAGGGGACGCCGACGCCTACGTGGCCAACGACTGCGGCACGGGTGGGAACTGCTACATCGACTTGATGGTGCCCACCGACGACCCGACGAGCATTGTCGGAATGCAACTGATGGCTCTCGACTCCGTGCAACGCGTGCTGGAGGCTTTCCCCGACAGCTTCGAGGAGGACCTCACGATGGACGTTCCCTGCGGCAACTCCTGCCCCAACAGCGGCACGTCGGGTGTGACGGGCTTCTCGCACATCGACATCACCGACCACGATGCCGACAACGCCGCGACAGTCGGGCACGAGGTTGGCCACGTTCTCCACAAGCACCGTTACGGCACAGACAGCCTAGACCTCGACTACTACATGAACGGTGTCGGGTCCCACAACCCATTTTCCGCGGAGTACGAGGAAGTCTCGACAGCGGAGGGCTTTGCCTCGTTCGTCATGGTCGCCGCCTGGTATGACGACGACAATCCCAACGTCCAGCCCATGTACAGCGGAATCGACGTCGAGGACCCGACCCCCCAACAGGGCGTGTGCGCGGACAACGTGAACTACGAGCGCCAGGTGATGAAGGCGTTCTGGGACCTCGTCGACGCAAACAACGAGGCCGCCGTCGCACCCGCGACGTACGCGGATACGGTCAACCTCGACGTCGTCGACGTGATCAACCGCTGGGACCGCTTCGACGCTGGCACCGCCAACCGGCAGTTCCACGAATCCGACGTCGATGGCCCGAATCTTCGCGACTGGTTCGTGAACCAGGACGGAACGCTGCCTGCTGGCTCCTTCACCTCGATGCTTAACCACAACTGCCTCGGCTCCATGGACAACGACTAGGGGTGAGGGCCGAGGGCACAACCCGCGCCGAGAACCGCCACCACCTACGGCCTCGCCGACCCCAGCGCCGTGACCAGCCCCAGCGACCCCTGAGGCGCCGCCAGCGCCACGGGCCCCTGCCTCACGACGACCTCGGCGTCGGCTGCCACCACCAGCCGATGACGGCTGCCGAGCCGGGCCGACAGCTCTGCTCGCACAGTAGGCCCAGCACCCATCACGGTGGCATGCATGACCCTCCGCCGCTCCGCGCGCGGCACCGACACCGCGCCCGGACACCGCATCTCACGAGCCGGCCGCACGAAGGCGACGAGCGCCGCAGGCGTGGATATCATCGACGCTTCCGCAACCGGTGGGGGCTCCGCCGCGAGCGCGACCGAGAACGCGAAGATGGCAACGATGGGACACATGATGCATAGCCATAGGCGTTGCATACATGTGCGTCAATGCATTCCTTTGTATTTCTTGCATCCTAGATGCAGGGTGCGGCCACGACGGCCTAGGGGCATACTCCCGTGCCCACGTAGGTGATCTCCACCACGTCGTCGTCGGTGAGGAGCGGCTCGAACACGGTCACCTTGTCGCCGTCGACCGCCACATCCACCGCCGGGGCGCCGTTGACGTCGACCTGCAGGCTGGCTGCGTCGGCGCCCGGCGGCAGGGCGAAGCTGCGGGGCCGAGCGCTCTGCAGCAGCGCCTCGATCTCGGTGCCGAGGGACGCGCCCCAGTTGCCGCACACATTGAGCACGAAGCCGCCCGTGAGCTGGGCCGCCTCGACGTAGCGAGCCCCACCGGAGCCGTCACCGCAGTTGCGGTTGATGTCGACGATCGAGGAGATCACGAGGTCGTCGGGGGTGGGGACCACAGCCTGCAGGTTGCTCACCAGGTTGGTGACCGAGCCGTTGGACTGCTCGTTCTCGTCGGAGATCATCAGGATGTGCAGCTGGGCGCCTTCGCGCAGCAAGCCCTCGTTGCACTCCTTGGGGCCCGTCTGGCCCAGGGCGAGGTCGCTGAGGCTGAGCAGAGCCTCCACCAGGTAGATGCCGCCGAAGGGGTTGGTCACATCGAAGGCCGCGGCCACGAGCAGCTGCGAGGCGTAGGGCACGGTGGGGTCGAGGAGGCCAGGGCTGCAGCCCGTGTCGTCGTTGACCAGGGCGAGCTGCCAGTCGGTGTGGTCGTCGAGGGCCGACACCAGCTGCGGGAAGCCCTGCGACACATCGTCGACGTTGTCGTCTTCCATCGAGCACGACGTGTCGAGGGCCACGAGCACATCGACGGCGGGCGGGGAGAGCTCGACGGTCTCCGTGAACACCTGCACCTCGGTGGTCGCGGTGCCCTCGAGGGCGACGGTCAGGGTGTCGCCGGCCTCGGTCGTCAGCTCCAGGGAGCCTGGGGTGGCGACGTTGACCTGCTCGGCCGTCCACTCGATGGTGACCTCGACCTGCTCACCGGGGGCGAAGGTGTAGGGCAGCGGCGGCGCCCCGAGGATGGCGAAGCCCTCGCCGCTGATCACCGCGCTCGCCAGCACCAGGTCTTCGTCGCCTTCGTTGCTGAGGGTGAGCGTCTCCGACTCGGGGCAGCCCACCGAGGCATCCGCGAAGGTGACCGACGAGGGGCTCGAGGCCAGGCCGCTCAGGTTGCCGACCCCTGCCAGGGCCACCGTGACCGTGCCCTCGTCGGGGTCGTCGCTGATGATCGACAGCGAGCCCGAGCGAGGCCCTTCCTGGGTGGGCACGAAGACCAGCTCCACCCACGCCGTGGTCTCCGGCGCCACCACCAGCGGCGTGGTGGTGTTGATGCGGAAGTCGGGGCGGTCGGCTGCCAGCGCCGACACCGTCAGCGGCGCGTCGCCCGTGTTGACGAGCAACACCGACTGGGGCTCCGACCCCGAGGACGTCGCCGTGCCGAAGTCGAGCATCAGCGGGTCGACGAGGATGTCGGGGGCGGGCTGCCCCGACGTGGGCTGGGGGGGGGTGGTGAGGGTGGACCCCGTGGGCTGCGTGCCATCGGTGGGCTTGCCCTTGTCGGCGTCATCGCCGCTACCGCGGCACCCCGCCAGGACGAGGGCCACCGCGAGGAGGAGTCGAGGGTGTCGTGCGTACATGGCGTCTCCTTGGACACCTCACCTGTACGTCGCCCCCTTCCATGCGGCACGTTTCGCGTTGTATCGGCCGCCTCCCCGGGTCTCGAATCGAGGGTCCCGAATCGAGGGTCTCGAATCCGGGGTCAGGACGCTAGGTGTTAGATGTCCAACCAGCTGGCCGGTCGCGGGCT
>CBDUIC010000128.1:0-19360 GCA_965367245.1 uncultured bacterium
CCCGCATCGTCGGTGGATCGGAGCAAGGTGCCATGGTCGCCGACCGCCACCCAGATGCCGTCTCCCGCGTGCGCGCTGTCGAGCATCCACGATGCGCTGCCCAGGCTCCCCCCGGGCACGCTGACGCCGTCGACGGCGAGGAAGCGGTAGTAGCCGGCGCTCACCCAGTTGCCGCTGGGCCCGGGGGTCGTAGCGACGACCTGGGCCCGATAGCCGAAGCTACCGAGGGCCACGTCGTCCCAGACCACACCGTCGCTGCTCTCTCCAGCCGACCAGTAGCCGACTCCCTGCACCCGACCCTGGTGGCAGCCGACGCCGTTCCAGTGCGCGTAGCCGAACATGGGGGGGCCGGGCTCGGCGACGGGCTCTCGGTGCTGGAAGGTGAGCCCACCATCGTCGGTCCACAGCACGACCCCGTTGCCGACGGCAGCGCCTACGGACCCAGTGAGGCAGACGCCGGTGAGCTCCATCGGCTCGCTGAACCACGAGCTCCCCTCGATGGCCGAGGCCTGGAAGGTGGTGCCGTCGAAGCGGCCCAGCACATCGGCCCCCGCGAGCCACACGCCGTCACCGTCGGGGTGGGCGGCGAGGGCAGCGGGCGCGTCCGACGCGGACCAGCCTGCCTCGAGCCCAGCTCCTTCCGGAGGCGCTTCGCCTCGGTCGAGCCAGGCCCACAGCTCGGGGTACATCCCGTCGTACAGCTCGTGCCCCGACATGCTCAGCCGCTCCAGGCGGAGGCTGTCGGGGTGGGCATGGGCGTCGAGCTGCTCGATCAGGGCGTGGTGATAGCGGCGCATGTAGTCGCGAAACGGCGTCGCGAGGTACACGCGCACGTCGTCGATGGGCTGGGTCGAGGTCCACCAGGCGCCGCCCCCCACATGACCGAAGCCGTCGAAGGGGGACCCAGCCACCTGCGCGAGCATGGCCGTCTGGTTGGTGCCCGAGGAGAAGCCCATGACGTAGAGCCGGTCGAGGTCGATGGCCACGTCGTCGCCGAGGGCCTCGACGAGGTCGAGCACGAAGTCGGTGTTGAGCTCGGGGTCGCCGGGGTTCTGGTCCCAGCGGTAGACGGTGAGGCCGCTGTAGGTCGAGGACCGGCTGCGGGGGCGGAGCAGCAGGAAGCCCTCGGCTTCGGCGGTGTCGATGGCGCCGTCGAGCCCGTAGGCCTCCTCTGGCGGGGGGACCTCGCTGGCGGTGCCGTGCAGGTCGACCAGCATCGGCATCGGCCGACCGTCGTAGGCGGCGGGCACGTGGAGCAGGTAGGCACGGTCTTCGCCGTCGTGGACGAAGACCTGCTCGCGGTAGGTGCCCGGTGCCATGGGGGTGGCGGTGGCGGTGTCGCCGGTGGCCCCGGTGGGCGCGGAGTCGACCAGGGGGCCGGTGTCGGCGGTGGGGGTGGGTGTCGGGGTCGACGTGGCGGTGTCGGCCGTCGGCGTGGCGGGCGTGCTGGCGCCGGGATCGCTGTCGGGGGGCGCGTCGGTGGCGCAGGCGACAAGCAGCAGCGAGATCAAGGCGCGCATGGGGTCCTCCGGGGGGAGACGGTGGCATCGGCGGACGGGATGCGAAGGGGGGGTCCCAAAAAACAAAACGGGCCCCGAGGAAACCCTCGGAGCCCGTGGTGCCTAGCGGCTTGCTGTCAGTAGTTGTACTGCAGGAAGTCGGCGGCGTTGCCCTGGGCCTGCGCGTCGGCGTCGATCCAGGAGTCGAGGATGACACCGAACTGCGGGTCGGCGAGCTTGGTGATCATCTGTGCACCGAGCGGACCGGACAGGTTGGGGTGCAGCGAGCCGTCACGCAGCTGCGTGAAGGTGGCCTCGAGCATGGGGTGCGTCGTGGACGACAGCTTGACGCCGTTGGTGTTCACGATGCTGTCGAGGTCGTATGCCACGTTGTTCAGGTCGAAGATGTTGGCCGGCGCGTTGCCTTCGCAGAAGAAGCGATCGGCGTTGTTGTCGACCGGGTTGACCGGGCACCCGTTGGCATCGAAGAGGAACAGGGCAGTACCCAGACCCGCGGCCATGTGGACGTAGTACGGGTTGTTGTTCTGGTTGCCGGTGTTCTGACCGATGAAGTTCGCGAGGTTGGCCAGGCCGATCTCGTTGTCGATCGTGGCGTAGTCGCGGTTGACGTAGGCGTCGAAGAAGACCTGGTAGTCAGCACCGAAGTTGTTCATGCTGTCGGTGTTGAGGTGGCAAGCCACGCAGTAGCGCGGGCCCTCGTTGTCTTGGTCGACGCGACCACGCGTGCTGTGAGCGCGGATGCGGTTGTGAGCCAGGGCGCCGATGTCTTCGCGCGGGTTCGTGGGGTTGTTCCCGTCGCCGTTGACATCGGTGAACGCCAGCGTGTCGCTGGTGTTGTTGTTGATGTCGGTGTAGCGGAAGAACATCTTCATGCCCGACTGACCTTCGGTCACGCGGTTGCGCGAGCCGACCATCATCGTGAACAACACCGGGTTCTGGTAGGTGAAGTTCGCGGCGAAGTTGGTGACGATGTCGACGCCCGTGGTGTTCGAGAAGAACGTGTTGGGCGTGCCGTCGTAGATCAGGTCGAGGTGACAGCCGACGCAGTTGTTCTGCCACGCGCTGTGACAGGCCGTGCACTCGACGTTCTCCATGTGGGTGAAGCCGTCGGTGTACAGGTTCGGGTCGGTCTGCAGCGGGCCGGTGCCCGTCGTAGCGTTGCCGTCTGCGGTGCCCATCGCGTAGGAACCGATCGCCGTGTAGATGCTCTGGCCGGTGATCGGGTGCTGCTTCTGGCTGTTGATCGTCACGTCGCGGGTCTGCGGGACGTAGTGACGCGTGCCGTCGACCCGGCTCACGAGCCAGTAGTCGCCGTTGGCGTCGACCGTCACGTTGCGGACCGCGTTGCCGAGGCGGTCGGTCGCGCAGGTGGCGGGGTTGTCGTTGTAGTCGGTGCAGCCCGTCGTCGTGTAGGCGTAGGCCTCCACATCGCCGTGGCAGCTCTCGCACTCGATCATGACAGCCTGGTCTTCGCGCGACTGGATCCGACCCGAGGTGTCGTCGCCCTCGGTGCCGTTGTGCAGGTCGCGGGAGCCGTGACAGTCGATGCAGCCAAGGCCTGCGTCGTAGTGGATGTCGGCCGGCGTGTCGTCACGCTGGTCGGCGTCGTAGTCCTCGTACAGCAGGTACTGATCGGCGTTGCGACCGTTGAACGTGTTGTTCTGGATGGCCGGATCGTAGAGCCGGGTGTCCTGAGCAGTGTTCTCGAAGTCGTCGGGGTTCGCCGGGTACTGGAAGTTGTTGGTGACATCCTGGTTCTGGTCGAGACGGATGCCCCAGTACTGCAGCACGGTGCGGTTGGAGCCCTGGTGGCAGCCCACGCACGCGTTGTCGGTGATGCCGCGGACGAACGCGCCGTTGCTCAGCACCTTCGCGACGTTGCGGATCTGGTGGCTGTCGACGTGCGGACGCTCGGGCGCCGCGATCGCGTCGGGGTTCGCCGGCTCGAGCTTGTTGACGTTCACGTCGGTCGACTTGGAGCGGCCGTCGAGGCTGTACTGCATGTGGCAGCTGGTGCAGCCCGAGGAGCGGAAGTCGCCGTAGCGGTTGTTGGCGCCCATGGAGCCCAGGTGGCAGTCGCCACAGGCCTGCTGGACCGTCTCACGGATGAGGTCGGACAGCGGGGAGCCGGCCTTGACACCGTTCGTGCGCTGGCCGTTCTCTTCGTTGGCCGCGTAGACGAAGTTCGCCACGGTGTTCGCGTCGTAGACGTTGTTCTGGTACATCCCCGAGACATCGCCATACTCGGCGTGCTCCGGGAACTCGAGGAGGTCGGGCACTGCGCCGACGTTGGCCTCGTTGTACACGAAGTTGGGGTCGCTGACTGCGCGGAACGCGTAGTCAGACGCCGTCTTCTGGTACCACTCTGCGCGCTCGGGGATCGCGTTGTCGATGCCCTGCGTGTAGAGCGTCGCGCTGTAGAAGCCCGTCTCGGTCGCGATGACGGAGCGGTTGACCCAGTCGGCGTGCTCGCCACCGTGGCAGCCGCTCATGCCGCAGCTGTAGCCCGCCGAGACGGCCCGAAGGTCGCCAGGGTTGCGGAACTGCAGCCACTCGAGGGCCGTGTAGGTGTTGCCGTCGACCGTGTAGTCGGGCCACTTGTCGACACCCGTGAGGGTGAGGAAGTTGAAGTAGCTCTCGGCATCGGCCTGCAGCTGCTGGTCGGTTCCGATGTTCGGCGGGTTCGGCACGTGGGAAGCCAGCTTGCCGACACCATCGGGGTTACCGCCGTGGCAGTCGGAGCAGAGCACGTAGGCCGCACCGGTGAACGGGTGGGGGTTGCCCAGACCGCCGCCAGCGTAGTCGTTGGCCGACGAGCCGTTGTGGCACGTCATGCACGACTCGACCGGAATGTTCGGGTCGGGTGGCTCTTCGATGTCGTCGGGACATGAACCCGGGGGAGCCGGGTTGCAGTAGGCAGGGTCGCAGTTGCAACACGCGGTGAAGAAGCCGATGTCGGTCTCCTCACACTTGTCGAGCGTGTTGCAATCGTACGTCTGCAGCAGGTTGCCTGCCTGGTCGTAGAAAGGTGCAGACGCGGGGTCGCACTGAAGGTTGGGTTGCTCGGTATCCGTAGGGGTGCCGTTCGTGTCGACTACACCAGTGGCAGCAGTGCCATTTGGTGTGGTCGGCGCGGTTCCGTCACCGTCCTTTCCGCCGTTGCAGCCAGCGGCGGCTAGGAGCCCGATCGTTGAGATCAGAACTGCTCGCATTGGGGTCTCCTTCGTGAGGCGCCGCACAGCGCGCCACGAGTTGGCCTGGCTTGTTTTGTTTAGATCAGCTGGTTGAAAAGGGTACATCCGCCGCACATGCCTGTCATTGACGGGACCTAGGCCCACATCGTGGCCACCATACCACGGAACCCCAGAAACGAGCGACCGCGTGGTGGGAGGCTGACGCCCCGCCCTCCTTCCTGCAAGGTCCGATCCACATCTCGACTGCGTCGCTGACAGGATCCTGACGTGGATTGCGATCTTTATGCCGCGTGTCGGTGCCGAGATCGGCCAGGTAGGGACGAAGATGGCCGGCTCGCGTCTCCTACGATAGGCGCGGCCGGGCCAGGAGGTTCCAGGGATGAGCGCGAGCGCAGCGGCAGCACGCACGTCGTTCTGGAGCGTGGCCGGCTGGGCCTCGATCGGGATCTTCACGCTGTGGCTCGGCTTCGTGGCGCTCGTGGTCACCTTCGTGGGGCTGCCCTACTTCCTGGCCGACGAGATGGTCCGCAGCGAGCACGTGCTGCACGATCTGTATCGGCCGGCGGGGCTCGTCGGCCTGGCCACCGGGTTTCTCGGCACCGGCCTGATGTTCGTGCTGCTGCTCTACAGCGTGCGCAAGTGGCTGCCCCTCACCGGCTTCATGGGCGCGCCGCCGTGGTGGATGCGCTTCCACATGGTCTGCGGGGTGCTCGGCCCGCTGTTCATCGTGCTTCACGAGGGCTTCAAGCTGCCCACCGGCATCGTCGGGATGGGCTTCTGGCTGATGATCTTCGTGTCGCTGTCGGGGCTGTTCGGCCGCTACCTGTTCGGCTACATCCCCACCACGGCGGCCGGCCGCCGGGAGTCCTACCTGGCGCAGGCCCAGGCCATGCAGGAGCTCGCCGCCCAGCTGGTCACCGAGACGCGGGAGGAGGGCGCGGCGCAGGTGCAGGAGGCGCTGACGCTGGCCCGTGCCCGGCTCGTCGAGCCGAAGAACCTCGGTGAGCTGGCTCTGATGGATGTGGAGGTGCGGCGGCGGGTCGAGGTGATCCGGGCGCTGCTGTGGCGGGCTGGCCTGCCGCCCCGCAGCCGGCGCCGCGCGATGCACACCCTCACGATCCAGCTGCATACCCAGCGAGGCATCGCAGGCCTGGCGATGGCCCAGCGCTACTCGAAGTATTGGCAGCTGTTCCACCAGCCCCTGGCGATGGCGATGTACGTGATCATCGCGCAGCACGTGCTGCTGGCGCTGCTCTTCGGCGGCGTCATCCCCACCCTGATGTCGGTGCTACCGGGCTGATGCTCTCCAACCTGCCAGACCTCATCTGCGTCATCACCATCCTGGTGTTCTTCGTGTTTCCCATGTGGGCGTGGATGCTGTTCCACGAGTCCCGCGCACGAAAGGAGCACGAGGAGGCCCTGGCAGCCGGGCGGGTCGAGCCAGCCACGATCCTGCCCTACATCAACACCAAGACCTGCATGGGCTCGGGGGCGTGCGTCACCGCGTGCCCCGAAGACGTGCTGAAGATCATCGACGGGCAGGCGGTGTCGGTGAACACGGCCTCCTGCGTGGGGCATGGCGCCTGTGTGGCCGTTTGCCCCGTGGATGCCATCGAGCTGGTGTTCGGCTCGGAGAACCGCGGCATCGACATCCCTTCGCGGGATCCGAAGTTCCAGACGAACGTGCCCGGGATCTACGTCGCGGGCGAGCTCGGGGGCATGGGGCTGATCGCCAACGCCATGGAGCAGGGCGCCCAGGCCATGAAGTTCGCCAGCGAGGGGCTGAGGTCGCGCGACGATGTGTGGGATGTGGTGATCGTCGGGGCGGGGCCCGCCGGCATCGGGGCCGCGTTGATCGCTCACGGCGACGAGCTGAACTACGCCCTGCTCGATCAGGACAGCTTCGGTGGAGCCATCCGGCACTTCCCGCGCAAGAAGCTGGTGTTCACCCGCCCGATGGACATCCCCCAGTTCGGTCGCGTCAAGATCAGCCAGCTCGAGAAGGAAGAGCTCATCGAGCTGTTCGAGCACGTCGTCGAGACGGTGGGCGTGGAGATCATGCCCAACGAGCGGGTGGATGCGGTGGAGCCCGTCGACGGAGGCCTGTTCGACGTGATCACCCCCAACAACACCTACACGACCCAGCGCGTGCTGCTGTGCCTGGGGCGCCGCGGCACGCCGCGGAAGCTGCGGGTGCAGGGCGAAGAGCAGGAGAAGGTCGCCTACGCCCTGCTGGAGCCGGAGCTCTACCAGTTCCAGCACGTGCTGGTGGTCGGCGGAGGCGACTCCGCCGTCGAGGCGGCGATCACCCTGGGCGAGCAGGAAGGCAACCGGGTGTGGCTGAGCTACCGCAAGGCGCACATCACCCGGCCCAAGAAGAAGAACCTCAAGCGCCTGAAGGATGCCGTGCGCGAGGGGCGGGTCGAGCTGCTGCTGGAGTCGCAGGTCACCGAGATCGGGGCCGACCGCGTGGTCCTCACCCAACAAGGGGAAGAGATCGTGCTGCCCAACGACTTCGTGTTCGTCTTCGCAGGCGGCGTGCTGCCGACGAAGTTCCTGCAGGCCGCCGGCATCGTGGTCGAGCGCCACTTCGGCAAGCGCATCGAGGCCCTCGACAAGGCCTAGCGGCCCCTAGGGGCGGAAGACGTAGCCGAGGCGCAGGTAGCCCATGAGGCCCATGTCGGGCACGTCGAGGGCCGGGTCGGGTTCGCTGATGATGCTCGTGCCCACGTTGACGACCACACCGCTCGGGGTGACGGCATCGAGGAACAGGTCGCCGTACCAGCCCATCCCGTCGTACTCGGGGTTGATCAGGGCGCGGCCCGACAGATCGATGGCGAACCACCCCTCCTCGCCGGGCTCCCAGATGGCCAGCAGGCCAGGGTTGAGCTGGGTCTCACCGTCGGCGGCGATGAGGTTTCCGTCGGCGAGCAGATCGAGGCGGCCGGCCATGGGCAGGTCGACCAGGCCCAGTTGTGCGTGGACTCTGCTGAAGCGGTTCAGCTCGTTGTCGTTGAACCGCTGCCGCACGTCGGCGGCGATGCGCGGGGCGGTGTCACCGTCGTTGTCGGGCTGCACCTGCACCCCGCCGCCGACCTGGTGGTGGACCGTGGGGTCGAGCTCGTCTTGGGTGATGGCGAGGTCGATGCCTAGCTGGGCGATGCGCTCCGCGAAGCGCTGCACCTTGGGATCCTGCAGCTCGCCGAGCTGGTACTTGTAGGTGCTGAACGCGTTGTAGAGCACGTCGATGCGCACGGCATCGGTGGGGCGAGTGATCGACAGGGCGTACAGGTCGGACAGGTGGGGGCCGTCGTCGCCGAGCAGCTCGAGGTCGGCCCGACCCGACAGCTCGAACAGGCGATCGAAGGAGCCGCGGGCCATGGCCAGCGCCGCCATCCGGTCGAGCCCTCCGCCGCCCTCGGCCAGGGCCACCTCGCCGACGAGGGAGGCCTGGAAGCTCGGCTTGCTGTAGGCGAACACCGGGCCACCGCCCGGGCGGAGCCGCGGCGTGGTGGTGAACAGATCGGGCAGCAGGCCACCCCACACGCCCACGTCGACCGCCGGGCTGGGGTGCACCAGGAACTGCGCCCCGTCGACCATGCGCGGCCCCCCGCGGTAGACAGGGTGCCTGCCGAGGTCGAGGGTCCAGCTGGGCTTCTGCAGGCGCACGCCGAGCTGGCGCACTTGGTTCCACTCGAAGGTGTCGTAGCCCTCCGACAGGTCGATGGTGAAGCGGGTGTCGGCCAGGAGCTTGGCGGTGAAGTCGTCGGACTCCGCGAAGGTGAGCCGGGCCCGCTCGTAGAGCATCAGATCGAGGTTGGTCTGCCCGACCGCCGAGCTGTGCACGGCCTGCGCGCCCACCGCGGTGGACAGCACGTCGGAGCCCTGGGGGGGCGCCGCGTGGGCGGGGGACAGCAGCAGCAGCAGCAGACCGGTGATCACGCACCATCCGGGTGGCAGCCGACGCAGGCGCTCGACTCGAAGCTGTAGTCTTGGAAGACGGCGTGGTCGGCGTCGGTCTCAGGCTGAAGGTGGCAGTCGGTGCACACGAACACGCCGGCGCGGTCGATCTCGTCGGGGTGGCAGCTCGTGCACGTCTCGACCGTGCCCAGGGCGTGGGGGAGCAGGAACTCGTGCTCCTTGTTGCTGCCCCAGCCTGCCTCGGTGGGGTGGCAGTGGGCGCAGTCCTGGCCGATGTAGTGGTAGGCGTCGGAGCGATCGGCCTCATGGCAGTCACGACAGACCAACCGCTCGGTGTTGGTGGTCGGGAAGTTCACGTGGCAGCTCTCGCAGGGCTGGTCGTGCACGCCGAGGAGCGGGAGGTATTCGTGGCCGGAGGTGCCCGTGGGGGGAGAGGTGTCGGTGGGGACGGTGGTGTCGGTGTCGGTGTCGGTGGTGTCGGTGTCGGTGGTGTCGGTGTCGGTGGGCAGGTCGTCGTCGTCGTCGCCCGGGGTGATGATCGTGTCGTCATCGTCGTCGTCGAGGCGGCCCCCGGTGGCCTTCCACCCCACAGGGATGTGGCATCCGGCGTTGCCACAGCTGCGCTCGCCGTAGTGCTTGTTCGGGCGGTCTTCTTCGTGGCAGTCGACACACTCGGTCGACAGGGGCCCGAAAGCTCCGTCGCCGTGGCAGGCCTCGCACTCGATGGCGTTGTGGACTCCGATGAGCGCGAACGTCGTGCCCTCGTCGTCGTGGGGGTTGCGGTTGAGCGTGCACGACGCGACCGCAGCCGCGGCGAGCACGGTGACGGCGATCAGGGTGGTCGAACGCATCACAGCCCCCTCGACGTGGCTGGGAGCAGCCAGGTGTATGGCCGGTGGCAGGTGTCGCAGTTGACGAACGCGGGCGACAGGTGGGCGGGCACGTCGAGGGGCGCGTCGGCCTCGTGGCAACGCCAGCACTCGGTGGGGGTGCCGATGTAGCCAACGGCGTGGCAGTCGACGCAGGCGGCGAGGCGGTGGCTACCGCGCAGGGGCCAGCCCGTCTGGTGGTGCTTCCAGCGGGTCTGGAACCACGTCATGTCGGTGTGGCAGTCGTCGCACTGGTTGCCGAGCATGTGGCGATGGATGTCGTCGGCGTCGTGGCAGCTCACGCAGGCCGGCACGGCCTCGCCGCGGGGGCGCCCCTCGGCATGACAGGACTCGCACGGGATCGCGGTGTGGGCCCCGTGCAGCGGGAAGCCGGTGATGGCGTGGTCGTTGTCGCCCAGGCCGCCGGGGAACCAGTCGGCCGCCTGGTGGCAGCCGCCGCAGTCGCCCTCGTAGTGGCCCGATGGCCGGTCGGCGAGGTGGCAGTTGGTGCAGCTGTTGTCGAGCCCGGCGAAGTGGAACAGGGCCTGGTGGCAGCTGGTGCACTTGTTGTCGCTGTGTTGCGGGTCGAGGGAGAAGCCGGTCACGTCGGCGTGGGCGAAGTGCACGACATCGAAGCCCACGGTGGAGTGGCAGTCTTCGCACTGGTCGCGGTCGACCACCTGCCGGTGCGGGTTCTCTTCGTTGTGGCAGTCGTCGCACGAGGCGAAGGCGATGCCGGTCCAGGAGTTGTCGACGTGACACAGGTTGCAGTCGAGGTCGATGTGCTTGCCGGTGTGCGGGAAGCGCGTGTCGTCGTGGTCGAAGGCGTTGACCTCGAAGCCGACTTCGTCGTGGCACACGTCGCAGTCGGTGGGCTCGAAGCGGCCGTTGTGCTCGTCGGTGTGGCAGGCATCGCAGTCGGCGTGGTCGAGGTCGACGTAGACCGCGTCGTCGCCCTCGCCATGGCAGTCGATGCAGGTGGGCCCTTCTCGGTGCTTCCCGCGCAGCGGGAAGTCGGTGATGTCGTGGTCGAACTCCGGGAGCTTGAAGTCTTCGATGAACACCGTGTGGCAGTCGGAGCAGGCCTTGGGCTGGAACTGCCCGTCGTGGGGGTGGCCGTGGCAGTCGCTGCACAGGCGGAAGGCGAGGGGCTCGGTCTTGTTCGAGCCGTGGCAGTCACCGCAGCTGGGCTCGGTCTTGTGCAGCCCCTGCAGCTTGTAGGGGGTGAGGTTGTGGTCGAAGCGGGGCACGACCCAGCCTTTCGGGGCGGGGTGGCAGTCTTCGCAGACGCGCTTGCCGAAGTTGGCCCGGTGCGGGTCGCGGTGGCAGTCTTCGCAGGCGTCGTACGCGAGGTCGACGAACTTCCACTCGAGGTGGCACTCGACGCAGTCGACGTCGATATGGTCGTGCTCGAGCACGTAGTCGACCTGGCCCTTGTCGGTGTGGTCGAAGATGGCGGGCGGCAGCGGAAGCGCATCCCAGCTGTCGTCGCCGTGGCAGACCGCGCAGTCTTGATCCTTGAGGATGGCGTGGCGGCTCGCCCGGCTGTTGTGGGGGTCTTCGTGGCACGACACGCAGGCGGAGTCGAGGCCGATGAAGGTGCCGGGCTCGGTGTGGCACTCCTCGCAGTCGGCTCGCTCGTGGGCCCCGCGCAGGGGGAAGCCCGTCTGGTCGTGGTCGAAGTCGCTCTTCTCGATCTTCACCAGCTCGAAGTCGCGCCCGCGGTGCTCGGGGTGGCACGACTCGCACTTGTCGCCCTTGTCTTTGTGGAAGCCACGCTGCCGATCGACCTGCTCCTTGATCTCTTCGTGGCAGTCCATGCACAGGCGCGGCGCGGGCCCGCCTCCCAGCTCGTGGCAGCTGGTGCACGTCGACAGCGAGTCGAGATCAGCGTGGGGACTCGACAGCGGGCCGGGCGACACGAAGCTGCCGAGACCCTGCGCGAGGGCGGGCTGCGCGACACACAGCAGCAGCAAGGCGCCCAGGCAGCGGGCCCAGGTAGCCAGCCAGCGAACGCCCATCGGCCGTCGGGTGGGGTGGGTCATGTCGCCAGCTGGAAGAGCAGGAGGCTGAGGGCGATGGCCGTGATCAGCAGGCCGGTCAGCACGATCAGCGCCAGCCCGACGGCCACGACGACCAGCAGGGTCTTCCCGGTGCGCCCGGTGGCCTCCTCCTCGGCCTCGGGGTCGGGGATGGGCTGACCGTCTTCGTCGAGGGGCAGGCAGCGCGGCATCTTCAGCGAATCGCCAGCACCGGCCTCCAGCCGCTGCACGAGCTTGTAGGCGCCGGGTCGGTCGGCGGGGTCGCGGCTCAACAGGGCGACCACGACCGCATCGAGCCAGTCGGGGATGTCGTCGCGCTCCGTGGACGGCGCGGGCGGCGGGCCAGCCATCGCCGCGTTGAGCACCTCGTCGATGGCGCCCTCGTAGGGGGGGCGGCCGACCAGCATGTGCCACATGATCGCGCCCAGGGCGTACAGGTCGCCCTTGAGGTGGAAGTTGCCCGTCTGCATGTACTCGGGGGCCGTGTAGGCCGCGACGCCCAGGCGGGTGTTGGCCGTGGTGAGCCCGCCCTCGGTGGCCTCGGCGCTCTCGAGCTTCGACAGCCCGAAGTCACGCACCTTGACCGCGACGCCGTCGACGGCATTGTCGAGGAGCAGCACATTGTCGGGGCACAGGTTGCGGTGGACGATGCCTTCCTGGTGCGCAGCGCCGATGGCTGCGGCCACCTGGGCGCCCACCGACGCGACGATCATCGGATCCATCGGGCCGCGGATCAGGTCGCGCGACAGCTCGTGGGCCGCCAGGAACTCGAGCACCAGGTAGAGGCGCCCGTCGGCCTCTCCGAAGTCGAGCACCTCGACGGTGTTGGGGTGCGTGACCATGAACGTGGCGGTGATCTCGCGACCGAAGCGCTCGAACTTGCGGGTGTCGTTGGCGAACTCGTGGGCCAGCACCTTGAGGTGCACGAGGCGGCTCTCCTCGCTGTCATAGGCCGTGTAGACGCGGCCCAACGCCTCGTCGTAGGCGAAGGAACGCACCTGGTAGCGGTTGGCTACCGTCGTATCGAGCAGGGGATCGGTGGGGGCCACGGGGGGGATTGTACGGTGCGGCCTCGCCTTCGTCACCTGACCGCGCTCGGTTGCTGCACCCCGAGCTGGTAGTCAGTGGGGTCGAACGACCACGTGCGGGCGATGTAGCGGGCGGTCGAGCCGGGCCACAACGTGAAGTTGCTACCGTCGGGCCCCAGGTACCAGCTGTCGCACCCGGTCATCCACACGCGCTGCTCATGCCGCTGGTCGACCGCCTCCATGAAGCGCTCCAGGGGCTCGGGGCGAAGATCGAGCCAGGGCGTGCCGGGTTGCGCGCGGAGCCAACGCAGCGCCTTGCGCACGTAGCGGATCTGCGCCTCGATCATGATGACGACGCTGGAGTGCCCCAGGGCGGTGTTCGGCCCCAGCAGCAGGAAGAAGTTGGGGAACCGAGGCACGGTGATCCCCAGGTAGGCGCGCGGCCGGTCGCCCCACGCGTCGGCCAGATCGGCCTCGTCGAGCCCGGTGACCTGCAGATCGCCCAGGGGCTGCGACACCCGGAACCCCGTGCACCACACGATCACGTCGAGGGGGACCTCGCGCCCGCCGGCCAGGCGCACGCCCGTCTCGGTGACCTCGTGCACCGCCTCGTCGACCAGCGAGACATCATCGCGCGCGAGGGTGTCGTACCAGTCGTCGGACAACAGGATCCGCTTGCAGCCCATGCGGTACGCCGGGGTCACCCGGTCGGCGAGGGCGGCGTTGCCGACGCGCTGCTGCAGCTCGCGCTTCAGCAGCGGCTCGAGGAGGCGGGCGATGGGGTGCAGGCGACCGAAGACCAGGGGGTAGTAGGCCTCGTTGCGCATCCAGGTCGCGAGACGGCTCGCTAGCAGCGCCCCCGGCACGTGGCGGAACGTGGCTCTCTCGGCATCGGTGTAGGCACGGTCGCGGCGCTCCCGAATCCAGGGTGGGGTGCGCTGGAACACGGTGAGGTGCGCGGCGCGGGGCGCGAGGGCCGGCGCGATCTGGATGGCCGATGCCCCGGTGCCCACCACACCGACTCGCTGGCCCGTCACGTCGAGATGGTCGGGCCACTGCGCTGAGTGCACCATCGTGCCCTGGAAGCGGTCGATGCCGGGCAGCGGCGGCACGAAGGGGTCGCGCAGGGCCCCCGCCCCCGCCACCAGGAAGCGAGCGCGCACCGTGGCGCCGTCGGCCAGCGCCAGCACCCACTCGGCCTGGGCGGCGTCGAATCGCGCCGCCTGGACCCACCGACCCAGGCGCAGGTGGGGCTTCAGGCCGAACTCATCGACGCACCGCTCCAGGTAGCGCTGGATCTCGTGGCCGGCCGAGTACACATGCTGCCAATCGGGGTTGGGCGCGAAGCTGAAGGAGTACAGGTGGCTGGGCACGTCGCAGGCGACGCCCGGGTAGGTGTTGTCGCGCCAGGTGCCGCCGACCCGGTCGCTTCCGTCGAGGATGAGGAAGCGCACGCCGTCTTGCTTGAGGCGCACCCCCATGCCCAGCCCCGAGAACCCCGCCCCGACGATGGCGACCTCGGTGTGGAGGACCTCGCTCACCCCTTCGCCCGGTGGGTGAAGGCCCGCTCGCCGGCGCTGAAGGGCGCCACGGTGTCGCCCCGCCCCTCCAGGGTGTACTGCCGGGTGAGCAGGCCCTGCACCCCGACGGGGCCTCGCGCATGGATGCGGCCCGTGCTGATGCCCACCTCGGCCCCGAGGCCGAAGCGATAGCCGTCGGCGAAGCGGGTGCTGCAGTTGTGGAAGGCGCAGGCGCTGTCGAGGCCGGCGAGCCAGGCGTGGGCGGCGGCCTCGTCGGCGGTGACGATGGCGTCGGTGTGGCCCGAGCCATGGCGGTTGACCCAGGCCATGGCGGCCTGCACGTCGTCGACGACGGCGACGGTGGCGGCCAGGTCGCCATACTCGTGGGCCAGCGACGGCGGCGCGGGCAGCCCGAAGATCCCGTCGGCGCCGTGCAGGGTGACGCCAGCGCCGCGCAGCGCGTCGAGCAGGCGGGCCGCCAGACCGCTGGCCACCGTGTCGCGGTGCAGCAGCAGCGTCTCCATCGCGTTGCAGGCCGCCGGGTAGTCGGTCTTGCTGTCGATGACGATGGCCTCGGCCATGTCGGGGTCGGCCGCGTCGTCGACATACACATGGCAGATGCCATCGGCGTGGCCCAACACGGGGATCCGCGTGTTCGTCTGGATGTGCCGCACCAGCTGGGCCGAGCCCCGGGGGATCACCAGGTCGATCACGTCGTCGAGGGCAAGCAGCTCGCTCACCGAGGCCCGGCCCTCCACGAGCTGCAGTGCATCCGCCGGCAGGGGCGCCATCGCCTCGGTCATCACCCGATGCAGGGCGCGACAGGAGTGCACCGCCTCCGAGCCTCCCTTGAGCAGCAGCCCGTTGCCGCTGCGCAGGGCCAGCGCGCCGATCTGCGGCAGCGCGTCGGGGCGCGCCTCGAAGATGATCAGCAGCACCCCGAGGGGGACCGTGCGCTCGCGGAGCTCGAGGCCAGGCGCCAGCTCGCGGTGGGTGACCACACGGTCGAGGGGATCGGGGGCATCGGCCAGGGAGCGCAGGCCTTCGGCGAGGGAGGCCAGCTTGCGCTCGCTGAGGACCAGGCGCGCGGCGGTGGCGGCGCTGACGAGCCCGTTCTTCAGGTCGTCGTGGGACGCGGCGACGTCGAGCTGGTTGGCCTCGAGCAGGGCTTGGCGCTCGTCGAGCAGCGCGGTGGCGATGCGGTGCAAGGCGGCGGAGCGAGCGTCGGCCCCGGCGGCGACGAGGGCGCGGCTGGCGGCACGGACGGCGTGGGCGCGCTCGGTGGGGGTCATGGGGACTCCTGGCTCGGGGTGGCATCCACCTCGATGACGATGTCGTCGCGGTGCACGACGGGCTTTCCGCGCTCGGCCCTTCCGAGCTGCTCCCGCAGGGCCGCGCTGCTGCGGGCGCACACCCCGCGGCCCACCTCGACCCCGTCGTGCACGATCGTGACGACGGCGCCCTCGTCGAAGGGCCCGTCGACCGAGACGATGCCAGGGGCGAGCAGACTGGCCTGACGCTCCACCAGTGCGTCTCGGGCCCCCTGATTGACGTGCAGGCTGCCCTGGGGAGCGGTGGCGAAGGCGATCCACCGGCGGCGGCGCGACAGCGTGGTGTCGGCGGGGAAGAGCGTGCCCACGGACTGGCCCTGCAGGATGTCGCGCAGGGTGTCGGGCACGCTGCCCGAGGCGATGATGGTGGGCACGCCGGCCTTCGCGGCCACCCGCGCGGCCTCGACCTTCGCACCCATCCCGCCGCGCCCGCCCGTCGACAGCGCTCCGATCGCCACGCTCTGCCCGGTGAAGGTGGAGATCAAGGTGGCCCCCTCGGTGCCCGGCGGGGCGGTGTACAGCCCGTCGACGTCGCTCAACAGCACGAGGGCGTCGGCGTCGACGTGGGCGGCGACGAGGGCCGCCAGCCGGTCGTTGTCGCCGAAGATCGCCAGCGGGTCGGGGCTGACGACGTCGTTTTCGTTGATCACGGGGACCGCACCTCGCGCCAGCAGACGCTCGAGGGTGGCCGCCAGGTTGACGGAGCGGGCCCGGTGGTGGAAGTCGTCTTCGGTGAGCAGCATCTGCGCCGCCGACAGCCCGAGCCGCTGGAAGAAGCCGTCGTACAGCCCCATCAGCAGGCCCTGGCCCACAGCCGCGCAGGCCTGCTGGTCGACCCGGCCCCGGGGCTTCTTCGCGTAGCCCAGCCGCTCCATGCCCAGCCCGACGGCCCCCGAGCTCACCAGCACGACCTGCCGCCCGCCCTGCACGAGGGCTGCGAGGGACTCCACCAGGTGGCCCAGCCGGCCCAGCGCCACGGCGCCGTCGCGGGAGACCACGTTGGTGCCGACCTTCACGACGACACGGCGGGCAGCAGCGAGGGCGGGGCGGGGAGGGGACACGACGGGCTCCGACGATGACGGAACCAGGTAGCACAGTGCTCCCTGCCCGTGGAGCGACGAGCGCGGCGGCTCGCGACCTCGTCAGGGCAGCGGCGGAGGTGCGCTCACCGCGTCGTGCAGCGTGCGCAGGAGTGTGGCCTGGGCGAAGGGCTTCTGTACGAAGCGGGCGTCGGTGGACGACAGCGTGACGCGGTCGGGCCCGTCGGCGTAGCCGGAGACGAACACGAAGGGCAGGTCAGGCGCGACCTGGCGCGCGGCCTCCGCGAGCTGGATGCCGGTCATCTTGGGCATCACGACATCGGTCAGAACGAGGTCGTAGGCTGTTGGGTCGGCCTCGACGTGCTCGAGGGCCTCGGCGCCATCGGCGACCTCGGTGACCTGGAACCCGTGTCGCTCGAGGAGCCGACGGACAGCGCGGCGGACGCTGGACTCGTCGTCAGCCAGCAAGACACGAAGGCCGTGGGCCGCCGAGGCCTCGGGGGCGTCGGAGGGTTCCGTGGGCGTGGTCGGGGGAAGGGCGGGCTGCCAGGGCAGCAACACGCGGAAGGTGGTGCCGCGGCCGGGATGGGAGTCCACCATCAGCTGCCCATCCATGCGCTGAACCGCCGCCATCGCCGTAGACAGACCGATCCCCGTCCCGTCGGCCCGGGACTTGGTGGTGAAGAAGGCGTCGAACATGTGCTCGAGCACGTCGGGCGTCATGCCGACCCCGTCGTCTTGCACGCTGACGCACACCCATCGGCCCGGGGTGACCTGCCCGTGGACGCCCTGCTGTGGCGTGTCGACCTCCACGACCTGGGCGCTCAGCCGCACCGTGCCTCCGTCGGGCAGCGCGTCGGCCGCGTTCATGCATGCGTTGAGCAGCACTTGCTCCAGGGCCGCGCGGTCGACGTGGGCGGTGGACCCCTCCTGCAGCTCGACCTGCAGCTGTACGCCTTCCGCCACCGCCAGGCGCACGAGGCGCGAGAAGCCACGGAGCTGCTCTGCGAGGTCGACGACCTGCATGGGCTCTGGCTCGCCCCGGGTCAGGGCCAGCAGGCGGGCGGTGAAGTCGCGGCCCCGGCGGGCGGCCTGCTCGATCGCTTGCAGATCCTCCACGTCGGTGGGGTCGCGAAGCTGTTGCCTCAGCAGGCTGGCATGCGACGAGACCACCGTGAGCAGGTTGTTGAAGTCGTGGGCGATGCCCCCCGACAGGCGCCCCAGGGCTTGGATCCTGCGGAGGGTGTCGACCTGCTCTGCCAGGCGCCGTCGCTCTACGTCGCGCTGATCACGTGCCTGGGCGACGAGGACCGCCATGATCACCGACCACGCCAGCAGCGTCGACACGCTGAACAGCTTCTGGAACATCGTCGACTCGACATAGGGCAGCACCTCGGCCTCGCCCAGGGCGTACAGGGCGGCCATCTGCAGCAGGATGAGCACGCCCCACAGCACGGTCATCGGCTTGCGGCTGAACAGCCCGGCGCCAAAGATCAGCACGAAGTTCCAGGTGACGAGCGACAGGCGCAGGCCGCCCCGGGCCGCTCCCACGGCGAAGATCGTCAGGTAGATCACCAGGGCGCCCACGTCGCGGACGCGCTGCGGGGGCAGCACGTGGAACAGCCACGGAATCGCGAGGAAGCCGACCCCACCGGCGAGCACAGGGATCGTGACCGACCACATGCCGTAGGACAGGTGCTGCTCGAGGGCGAGGAAGAAGACGAAGGGGGCCGCGGCGTACAGCCCGCCGACCGTGGCCCTCGCGTGGGGGTGCTGCTCTGGGTCGGCCCGGAGCCTCGAGGGGAGAAAGCGGTCGATGAATGTGGAAAGAACGCCTGAATCGCGCACGCGATCGCTCCTGCCCCACCCCGAGGAGAGGGTAGCACGAACGAGCACTGACTCGCGGCAAGGCGGCTAGGGCGTCTCGGTTGGGGGCTTGGTCATCCCGTCGAGCACCGCGCGCGCGTGCCCCTGATGCTGGATGTCGGCCTCGACCTCGTAGGATCCGCGCTGGTGGTAGACGATGCCACCCTCCATGCTGCGCTCCCAGCCGCCCCGACCGCCTGGGCCTCCGCGGAAGCGGCTCACCGACAGCATGGCCCAGCGCTCGCCGTCGCGGCCCAGGCAGGCTGCGAAGGTGCCATCCCGGCCGCGCTCGGCGAAGCACTCCTCGATGGCGAAGCCAGCGGTCGACATCACGTCTTCGACCGATCCGCGGTTGACGGTGTCGAGCTCGTGCGCTGCATCGGCCAGGGCATGGGCTTCCTTGGGCAGGTGGACCTCGATCTGCAGCACAGCCCGGCCGTCTCGCGCAGACACCAGGCCTTCCACCGGCTCGTCGTCGGCCCATCGTGCATCACGGGTGCTCTCGTAGGTGGCCAGGCCGGCGACCACGACCTGCCCTTCGCGGCGCCCTACGCAGTCGATGAACGAGAACTCCCGGCTCACCTCTTCGCTGCACCGCCGGACGGCCCAGCCCTCGGCTTCCAGGCGGGCCTCGACGTCTTCGGACGACCATCCGTCGAAGTCGGGGGCCGGCGGCAGCTCCGGCAGGCCGGAGCAAGCGAGGCTCGCGGCGAGGACGGTGGCGAGGAGCAGCTGAGAGCGCATGGCCAGGCGTATCGCGCCGGCTCCCGATCCGGGCTCGTTTTCGGGGTCAGGACGCTAGGTGTTAGATGTCGCTCGCCTTCACGACGCGCACCACGCCACGGACGCAGCGTTGGCGGTCGCCCGCCGTGTCGCGGGTCCGGGGCGCAGCCCCGGCGGGGCTCTTCGGGGCAGAGCCCCGGTAATTGGTAGCGGGATGCTCGGACCCGTCGGCTGGCCGTTCGCGGACTCGACCTCCGTCGTGCGGACCTTCACCGTCCGTCGGGCCCGCCATGTGGCAACCCCAAC
>CBDUIC010000129.1:0-19214 GCA_965367245.1 uncultured bacterium
CCCGAGCCCGAGCCCGAGCCGGAGCCGGAGCCCGAGCCCGTTGAGGCGATGCCCGCTCCGCCATCGGGCGAGGAGGTCGATGAGGGGGCGTCCGCCGCAGGCTCACTGGAGGAGGAGCTGGCAGACCACACCGGTCCGCTGGCCGGGCTGCCCGAGGTCGCCTCGGTGCCCCCGGTCGACGGCGTGCGCTACGACGAGCCGCCGGTGAAGATGCCGGCGCACCCCACCCTGGCACCCGAAGCGATCGACGTGCCCGAGCCCATGCCGCGGCCGGTCGAGCGCGATCCTGGCGCGAGCACCTTCGACTTCCCGGCCGACGTGATGGACAGCGACGTGTCGGCGCTGCAGAGCGAGCCTCCGCCGGCCCCACAGGCGGTGCTGGCCCGGTCCGAGGCCGAGTCCACCACCACCACGGCGCGCACCCCAGCCCCGGCACCCGCCGCGTCGGCTCCCGATGCTGCCCCGGCGGGCGTGCTGGAGTTCATGAGTGGCGCCGATCGTGGGCAGCAGGTGCGCATCGATGGCGTCCTCACGGTGGGGCAGTCGGAAGACTGCGGCATGTCGATCCCCGGAGACACCCGGCTTAGCGCCGTGCACTGCAAGGTGGTGGTGCGCGACGGCGACTTCGTGTTGCTCGACGAGGGGTCGGCCAACGGCACGGTCGTCAACGGGGCCCGCATCCAGGAGGTGACACTCGGGGGCGGGGAGGTGATCATGGTAGGGCGCACGGTGCTTCGCTTCCGCGTGCTGGAGGAAGGCGCGTGACGACCCCCGACGAGTTCAAGAGTGTGTTGGCTCGCTGGGCATCCGGTGTGTCAGTGGTCACCACGAGCGACGATGGCCTGCTCTACGGCCTGACGGTGTCGAGCTTCTCGTCGCTGTCCCTCGAGCCACCCCTCATCCTGGTGTGCTTGCACAACGAGAACCGCATGCCCGACATGATCCGGCGCAGCGGCGGCTTTGCCGTGTCGATCTTGGGCGACGACCAGCAGGAGGCCAGCAACTACTTCGCTCGGCCGGGGCGCGAGCCCACCCGCGACTTCACCGAGATCTGCGGCGCATGGTCGGGGGAAGGCCAGCCCGTGGTCGATGGGGCGCTCGCCTACGTGGTGTGCAAGACCTACTCGCTCATCCCCCAGGGCGATCACACCATCGTCATCGGCGAGGCCATCGAGACGAAGCATCGCCCGGGCCGGCCCTTGCTCTACTTCGACCGGGCCTATCGCTCGCTGGCTGACTGAGCGGTCAGCGGCAGGCACAGCACCGCACACACCCGCTCGCGACGCACGACGCCGCCTTCGTCACGATAGATGCGCAGCAGCTCCTGGGGCCCCTCGGGCTGCCCCATGGGGACCACGATCACGCCCCCCGGCGCCAGCTGCCTGAGCCACGGCACCGGCAGGTGCGGCACACTGCCCCCCGCGACGATCGCGTCGTAGGGAGCGTCGCCCGCCCAGCCCTGCAGGCCGTCGGCGCAGTGAACCTCCACGTCGTAGCCCTCCAGGCGCTCCGCCGCGGTGTCGGCCAGGGCCGGGTGGCGCTCGACGCTGACCACCGTGGCCCCCGTCGCCGCGTAGACCGCCGCCGCGTAGCCGCTCCCTGTGCCTATCTCGAGCACCCGCTTGCCTGGGCCGAGCCCCCCCAGCTCGGCCATCCGCCCCACCAGCCATGGCTGCGACACGGTCTGCCCGAAGGCGAAGGGCAGGGGGACGTCGTCGTAGGCCCGGTCCAGCTCGTCGCGGGGCACGAAGAGGTGCCGTGGGACCTCGCGCATCGCCTCGCACACCCCCTCGCTCGACAGCCCCAGCCCGTCGACCAGGTGCACTCGGGCGATGGCGTGCTCGTCGCTCACGGAAGCTCGATGCCCTCGAGGCCCTCGAGGACGTGGTTGACCGCCCAGCCCATGCGCAGCCCGGGCCGGAAGCTCTCGGCGCTCACCACCAGCACCACCCGGTCGCGCACCACCCAGGCGGCGCGCTCCTCGACGTGGCGGCCGCCGCCGATGGGCCGCCGAGCGGTGCGGAGGGTGGCGTCGTCGACGGTGTGCTCGGTGACCTCGAAGGGCTCGTACGACACGGCGATGGTGACGCCGTAGCGGTCGCCCTGACGCTCGACCTCGCTGGAGCCCTGGGCGCGCAGCAGCTCCAGGTAGCGCTTGGGCCAGGCGGGGTCGTCGAACAGCATCAGCCGAGCCTCCACCGCCCGGTCGGGCAGCACGGCAGCCAGCTTCTGGGCGTGCACGAGGTGGGCCATGAGCTCGTCGAGCTCGGCCTCGGTGTGGCCCTGGATGGCCTCGCTGCGCAGCTCGAGGTCGCCGACCCGGGTGATCAGCGTGGCCCACTCCCGCTTCGAGGTGAGCTTGGCCTCAGCGCCCGTCAGCGCGGGGTGGAAGTCGACCGGGTAGGGGGCCGCCTCGGGGCGCCACGCGTCGGGGGTGAACAGCATCGCCGAGTCGCTGGGGGGCGCGGCCAGCACGGCCCACAGGTGGTCGTAGCCCTTGCCTTGGTGGTGCTCCACGAAGCGCCGGCCCTGGCCGTACTGCGCCCATACTTCGAACGCGAGGGGGTTCTGCAGGCCGTCGGCGTTCCAGCCCTGCAGCTCGGTCAGCGACCAGAACACATCGTCGAGGCCCAGCTCATGCGCCACCTGTTGCTCGACCCAGGTGGCGAAGCCCTCCCACGAGCCCGACGCGGCCGCCAGGTGGTCTTCGTCGCGCACGGCCCCCAGCAGGCCCTCGAAGGGGGTGTGCTGGTCTTGCAGCGCGTGGGTGAGCTCGTGGGCCATGATCACGGTGACCACGTCGGCCAGCCGGTCGCCCTCGAGGCGCTCCGCGGCGGCCTTCAGCGGCCCGGCAGACAGGTAGAGCGTGTCGGTCTGGATGCCGTACTTTCCGAGGACCATGTGCTCGGTGGCCCACCCCGACTGCTCGGCGAGTCGCGCCCGCACGGCGTCGGGGGAGGCCGCGAACACCCGGTCGTAGATGAGGCGGTTCTCCTTGGCGACCATCGCCGCGAAGTCTTCGCCGCCGGCGAGGGCCACGGGGGTCGGCGTGACGAAGGGCCGCCCCGCGTGCTTCTCCACCAGGGGAACCACCGCAGCAGCAAGCTGCTCCAGGCCCTCCTGGGAGAGGGGGTCGACCGGGGCAGGCTCGGCAGCCTTGGGGGGCTTCGCCGCCGAGGCAAGCGTGAGAGCGATCAGCGCAGCAAGCATACCCAAGCATAGCCTCCCTGGCCTGGTAGACTCGCGGGCCCACCTTGGAGCGATCCGTGACCCTGCGGCGGCAGGTCGAGCGCCATCTCAACTCCACCGCGGTCGAGGTGGCGCTGCTCGTGCTCATCGTGCTCAGCGTCGTGCTCACCGTGGTCGAGGTCATCGTGCCCGCTTCGGCCCAAGCCGGGGTGATGGCGCTGGGCGACGGGCTCACGGCCCTGTTCGCCGTCGAGCTCACGCTGCGCTTCTGGGTTGCACGGAAGAAGGCACGGTTCTTCGAGCGCTACTGGGTCGACATCCTGTCGGTGCTGCCGCTGGTGCGTCCGCTGCGCTTCCTGCGGGTGCTGCGGGTGCTGCGCCTGTTCCGCGCGGGCATGCTGTTTCACCGCCGGTTCAGCGGGCTCGCCCTGGGGGGGCGCCGCGGCAGCGAATACCTGGGCATCGCCGTCGGCACGGTCACGCTGGTGGTGATGTGCGCGATGGTGCTGTACCGGGTGGAAGGCGCGGCCAACCCCCAGCTCGATCGCTTCGACAAGGCCCTGTGGTATGCGGCACTATCGCTGGTGGGCGGTGAGCCGATCGGGGCGGAGCCCCTCACCTATGTCGGCCGGTGGACGACCCTGGTGCTCATGATCGGGGGCCTGTCGCTGTTCGGTGTGTTCGTCGGCTTCGTGTCGGCGGGCATGGTGGCCGGGTTGACCCGCCGGCTGGAGGTACACGAGTTGGACATCGACGAGCTGCGCGACCACGTGGTGGTCTGTGGATGGAACCAGGCCGCCCCGACGGTGATCCAGGAGCTGTTCGGGATCGGTGCGCCCGGTGGTCGAGCCATCGTGTGGGTCACGGAGCGGGCCCTGACCGAGGAGCAGGTGCCCGCCGATGGCACGCGCCCGGAGCTGCTGTACCGGCACGTGGGTGACTACACCCGGGTCGACGTGTTGGAGGCGGTCAACGTGCGGCACGCCAGCTCGGTGGTGCTGCTGTCCGACGAGCTCATCCCGCGCTCGGCCCAAGACTGCGACGCGCGCACGGTGCTGGCGGCCCTCACCGTCGAGCGCATGGTGTCGGGCATCGAGACCGTCGCGATGCTGCACAGCCGCCAGAACGTCGAGCTGCTGAAGATGGCAGGGGTCGAAGAGATCATCGTCGGCGACCTGTACTCGGGCATGATCGTCGGCAGCGTGCAGCGCAACCCCGGCCTGGTGGGGGTCCTCGACGAGATCCTCACCAACCAGCACGGCAACGCCTTCTGCACCGCGCGGGTGCCTTCCGAGTTCCAGGGCAAGCGGGTCGCCGAGCTGCACACCCACCTGTTCGAGGCCCATCGGGCGCTGCTGGTGTCGGTGGAGCTGGGGGGCGAGATGAAGGTCAACCCGCGCCCCGACCTCACCCTGCAAGGGGGGGAGCGCATGGTGCTCCTCGCCGAGGAGCTGTCCCTATGAACCTGCGCATCGCCTGCGACGACGTTGCGGTGGCGGCCATGGCGGGCAGCTGGCTGCGTGCCCTGGGCTCGGTGCGGGTCGATGCCCCCGAGCCGGTGACGCGCGAGGTCGTGTCGGCGCTTCGCGTCGCGGGGATGGACGGCGCGGGCCGGGAGGTGTCGATGGCCCTGGGCACCGTCACCGTGCACGTGGGGGCGGCGGGCCCCGACGAGCGAGCCTGTCCGGTTGGGTCCCCCAGCACCACGCGAGCAGGCATTCACTCGGCGTGTCAGCGGGTGGGCAAGTGGGCTAGCGAGCTGCTCACCGAGGTGGGGCTCAGGCGGGCCTACGGTGACGCGGTGCGCCCCGCCTTCCTGCTCGAGCCCGACATGGTGTTCCTCAACCATGGGTCCTACGGCGCCACGCCACGGTCGGTGATCGATGCCCAGCAGGCCCACATCCGGCGCCTGGAGGCGCAGCCGGTGGCGTTCATGCAAGGGGCTCCTCGGCAGCTGCGGCAGGTGATGGGGCGGGTGGCGCCGCGGCTCGGCGCCGAGGTCGACGACATCGTGTTCGTCGACAACGCCACCAGCGGCATCATGGCGGTGCTCCGGTCGCTGGGGCTAGGGCCAGGCGACGCGCTGCTGACGACCAGCCATGCCTATCCGGCCATCGCGAAGGCCCTCGACTTCACCGCCGAGCGCACCGGCTGCGGGCTCCGCGTGGCCGAGGTCCCCTTTCCGCTGTCGAGCCCCGACGAGGTCATCCACGCCGTGATGTCGGCGGTGCGTCCCGACGTGCGGGTGGCCGTGCTCGACCACCTCGCCTCGGTCAGCGGCGCGGTGTTCCCCCTCGAGACCCTGATCGGGATGCTGCAAGACAAGGGCATCTGGGTGCTGATCGACGGCGCCCACGCCCCGGGCCACCTGTGCGTCGACCTGCCCTTCCTCGGCGCCGACTGGTACGTCGGCAACCTGCACAAGTGGCTGTTCACGCCGAAGGGCTGTGGCGTGCTGTGGGCGAAGCCCGAGGTGCAGCCGGGCCTGGCGCCGCTGGTGGTCAGCCTCGGCTACGGGCAGGGCTTCGCCGAGGCCTTCGAGTACCAGGGAACCCGCGACCCCTCGGGCTGGCTGGCGACGGGAGCGGCTCTCGACTTCGTCGACTCCTGCGGGGGCCTCGACGCGATCCGGGCCCACAACCGGCTGCTGGCCCACCAGGGAGCCCAGCGGGTGGCCGACCGTCTCGGTCTCGAGTGGGGCGTGCCGCCGCAGATGTGCGGGGCTCTGGTTTCGTTGCCGCTACCCGGGGTGGCGGGGGAGGGCATGGCCCGCGGCCTGGCGCTGGAGCTGTGGCAGTCCCACCGGGTGCAGTCGTTCGTCGGGGTGCTGGGCGACACCGTGTCGGTGCGGATCGGCGCTCAGATCTACAACACCCTCGACGACTTCGATCGGCTCGCGGAGGGCCTGGCCGCGTGTCTATGAGCACCGTGGAGGAGCTGGCGCCCGAGGGGGAGGTCCTCGACGAGGGCGTGCGGCTGCTGTGGGGCGATGGCCTCGCCTGGCTCGAGGGCCTGCCGGAGCGGTCCATCCATGCGGTGGTGACCGACCCGCCCTACGCGGTGGTGGAGTACGAAGCGATCGACCACGACAAGCTGCGGCGCGGCAAGGGCGGGGTGTGGCGGATCCCTCCCACCCTCGACGGGGTGCAGCGGGCGCCGGTGCCGCGGTTCACTGTGCTGACGCCCGCGGATCTGGAGCGCCTCGACGCACTGTTCGCGCGGCTGGGCCGGGCGGTCGCCCGGGCCCTGGTGCCCGGAGGCCACCTGATGCTGGCCGCCACGCCGTTGCTGTCGTCGCGCATCTTCGTCGCCTTGGCCGAGGCGGGCCTCGACAAGCGGGGCGAGATCATCCGCCTGGTGCAGACCCTCCGCGGCGGCGACCGGCCCAAGGGGGCCCACGAGGCCTTCCGCGATGTCACGGTGATGCCGCGGTCGGGCTGGGAGCCGTGGGGGCTGTTCCGGGCGCCCCTCGACGGCACCGTGGCGAACACCCTGCGCACGTGGGGCACGGGGGGGCTGCGGCGGGTGTCCGACGAGCAACCGTTCCGCGACGTGATCCAGTCGAGTCCCACCCCTCGCAGAGAGAAGAAGCTGGCGCCTCATCCCTCGCTCAAGCCGCAGGCCTTCCTCCGGCAGGTGGTGCGGGCGAGCCTTCCCCTCGGGCGGGGCGTGGTGGTCGACCCCTTCGCCGGCTCCGGCAGCACCCTCGCGGCGGCGGCAGCGAACGGGTACCAGGCCATCGGGGTGGAGCGCGACGAGGCCTACGTGCGGCTGGCCATCGAGGCCTACCCGGCCCTGCGCGACCTGCCGGTGTAGCTACTCGCCGCCGGTGACGTAGCGGCGATGCAGGATGACGGCATGCATCTGGTGCTGGGTCACGTCGATGCGCAGGGGCGACTCGTTGTGGATGTTCTGCACGCCCCCCCAGGCCCGCTGGTCGGTGGGGTCGGCCGAGGCGAGGTAGGGCACGGCGAGGGGATGGCCGACCTGCCAGCTGGTGAGCTTGCGCATGCCCTGGTCGATCACGCACTTGAACTTGGCGGCTCGCGGGTCGCCGAGCTGCTTGGCGTGGTGGTAGGCGGGGATGATGCCCTCGTAGGCGTAGCTGGTGTTGCGGCGACGCCGCAGCGTGGTGTGGGTGTCGATCATCCACACGGCGAGCTCCATGAGCCACTCCTGCCAGGGGCCCTGGTCGGCGGCGGTGGAGCCGGCCAGCTCGTGCCAGGTCATCGACGACCACTGGTAGTAGCCCTTGGTGGTGTCGGAGTCGGCGTTGTCGGCGCGGGCGAGGGTGACGTTGCGGGCGTAGTCGGCCTGCACCCACGGCACGGCGAGCTGCAGCAGGTGGGGGTGACCGGCGTAGCGAGCCGCCTTGACCAGGGCGAGGACCGCCTCGCCGTCGGCGTAGGGATTCGGCCTGCCGAAGGCCCTGCCGGTGGCGTCGTAGTAGCTGTGGAAGCCGCCCGCTGGCGTGCGCTGTGCGAGCAGCGTCTGGAGCAGGCCGGCGAGGTCGGCCTCGAGCTGCTGGCGCCGCGCGGGCTCGAGGGGGGCGCCGCTACGGAGCAGCTCGATGTGGGCGAGGCTGAGCAGGGCGACGGTTCCCGTGCTGCCCTTGCGGCCGCCCTGGTAGAGGATCAGGCGGCGCTCGCCGAGCTCGACGGCTTGGGTGCGCCAGAAGTCGAGGGCCCGCAGGAGGGCCTGGCGGACTTCGTCGTCAGCCGGCGCATCGTGGAGGATGAGGGCCAGGCCCCAGGTAGCCCCCGCCTGCCGGACCTCGTTGTCGTCGGTGCTGTCGACCTGGGTCTTCCAGTCGTACTCGTAGCCGAAGTTGCCGGCGGGACGCTGGTTGTTCAGCAGGAAGGCGCGGCCGAGGGCCAGCGACGCGGCGGCCTGGTCGTCGGGCAGCCCGGGGCCGCAGTCGGCCGCCTCCCCACGCCACAGCGCTTCTCTGTCGGCGGCCGACAGACCGCCCCCGCCACAGCTGAGGAGCGCGACCAGGAGCACGCCGATCACTCGACCTCCTCGTAGGGGCCCTGCACCTCGGGCCCGTGGTTGCGCGCGTTGTTCACCAGCGTCGACACCGTGCGCGCGCGCATCTGATCGGCTGGGTAAGCGGTGAGCAGCTCCTGCAGCTGGTCTTTGTCGTGGTTGCGCTCGTCGAGCCAGGTGCCCCAGTGCTCCTCGGGGAGGATGACGGGCATGCGGTCATGGATGCCCTGCATGAGCTCGTTGGGCCCCGTGGTGACGATGCTGCACGAAAAGACCTCCTCGTCGGTCTCCTTGTCGACCCACCGCTCCCACAGGCCGGCCATACCGAAGGGTTGGCCGTCGGCCAGCTGGATGAGGTGAGGGATCTTGTGGGACTTCGACAGCCGCTTCCACTCGTAGAAACCATCCGCCAGGATCAGGCACCGCCGCCGCTTGAAGGCCGACCGGAACGCAGGCTTGGTGGCGGCCGTCTCTCCGCGGGCGTTGATCGTCTTGTAGGCGATCTTCTTGTCTTTCGACCAGCTGGGGATCAGGCCCCAGCGGAAGCGGGCCATCTGGCGGATGCCGTCGCGCTCGAGCACGACGGGCACCTGGGTCGTGGGCGCCACGTTGTAGCGGGGCAGCACGTCGGGGAGCACGTCGACCTGGAAGATCTCGGTGATGGTGTCCGCGGGTGCCGTGAGGGCGAAGCGACCGCACATGATGCCTCCGATGGGGCGCATCTTACAGGGCGCCAACTCGCGGTTGACGGTGCCGCAGGGGCCGGGAACACTGCGGCCACTCCGATCCTGTCGGAGAAGGTAGGCCACCCGAGCGCTTTCGCGTTGTCATACGAGAACTGGGGCGCGAGAGAGCAGGGTGGCCTACTGCTACATCATAGGGTCGGCGAGGAGGGGCGGACAAGCTTCGGTTGCGGCGGGTACCGGCCTATGGGCGCCCCCTGGGCTACCTGGGGCCATGAGCTGGGCGAGCGAGGTCGACAGGCACGGGCGCGACGTGTCGCGCATTCGGGCGGATCTGCAGCGGCTGCGCGAGGGCGTGGCACCGCTCGATGTGGTGCGCGCGTGCACGCTGGGCGACGGCATCTGCACGGTCGATGCCCGTCACGAGGCGCTCGGGGAAGAGGTGGCGAACCAGGCGGGCGCCTTCGTGCCGGCCTCGGGGGCCGCCACGCGCCTGTTCCAGGGCTGGCGAGCGGCGCTGGCGTCGGGGGAGCGGCTGCCGTCGCTGGCCCAGGTGTCGCGACTGGCGGCCTGGGAAGGCGGTAGCTCGGTGGCCGACGGGATGGAGGCCACCATGGCGCGGTGGGAGGGGTCCCCCAAGGGGCTGATCCCCTTCCATGCAGGCGGGCGCACGGCGGTCGACGAGCACGTCGCCGAGGCCGAGGCCCTCGGCTTGGCGCGGCTGCACTTTACGGTCGGTGCCGAGCACGTCGGTGCCTTCCTGGCCGCGACGGTGGGCGCGGCCGTCGAGGTGTCGGTGTCGGTGCAGGATCCGCGCACCGACACCCTGTGCTTCACGGGAGGCCTGGAGCCCCTGCGCGACGGCGACGGGGAGCTGGTGTTTCGCCCGGGCGGCCACGGAGCGCTGTTGGGCAACCTCGAGGCCTTCGGTGGCCGCTACGTGCTCATCAAGAACATCGACAACGTCGTGGCCTCCCCGCGGCGGCCCGAGGTGGTGCGCTGGCGCCGGCGCCTGCTGGGGCGCGCGGCGGAGCTACGGGCTGCCGTGTGTGGAGCCCTCGAGCAGCGCGACGCCCAGGCAGCTCAAGACGTGCTGGCCGGGTCGTTCGGCGTGCAGGTGCCTCGCGACCAGGCCCTACGACGGCTCGACCGCCCGTTCCGGGTGGCCGCCATGGTGCTCGACGAGGGGCAGCCGGGCGGGGGGCCCTTCTGGGTTCGCGGCTCCGATGGGCTCGTCACCCCGCAGATCGTCGAGGGCGCTCAGCTCGACATGTCGCGCCCCTCGCACCGCGCCGCGCTGCAGGCTGCCACGCACTTCCATCCGGTCGACATGGTGCTGTGCCTCGAGGGGCCGGCCGGTCGCTGGCGCGCGGATGCGTGGTTCGACGAGCAGCAGAGCCTCATCGTGCACAAGCGCCACCTGGGGCATCCGGTGGTGGCGCTGGAGCGGCCGGGCCTGTGGAATGGTGGGATGGCCGGCTTCCACACCTGCTTCGTCGAGGTGCCGGCCGCGACGTTCCAGCCGGTGAAGCGCATCGACGACCTGCTGCGTCGCGCGCACCAGGGGTCGGCTACAGCGCGCGCTTGACGGCCTCGGCTACCTCACCCTGCAGGGTGCCGTCTTCGAGCAGCTGCCGCGCGGCGGCGTCGACGGCACGACCCGGGAGCGCCGAGCCACCGAGGGCGACCGCGGCGACGACAACCAGGATGCTGGCGATGAGGGTGCGCTTCATGGGGGCCTCCGTGCTTGTCCGACACATGACCACCGACGGGTGGAAAGCTCGGTCATTCACCTCAGCGTGATGCAACCCCTCCGTGACTCACTTCTTCGAAGGTTTGGGGGCCTGGCCTCGTACAGGATGCACGGGGCGGGCCCGCAACCGGCCGAGTCCACGGTTAGACTGACCCCACCTGGAGGACCCATGCGACCGACCCTGATCCTGGCGAGTGCACTGCTCGCAACGGGCTGCAAGCGGGCTCCGGAGGCGCCCAAGGAGCTGTCGGAGCTCGCGGGCTACCTGTTCGAGCACATGATGGACGAAGACACCGCCGAGGTAGAGGCCGGAGTGACCAACCTGCACGCCTGGCTGCAGGATCACTCGGAGGAGACCCTCGAGGGCTACAAGGTCAGCAACCTCGAGGAGTCGGTGATCAACAGCGTCGACCCAGGCCGGGAGCACGACCTGTCGTCGCTGGCGGGGGCCTCGGTGGGGGCCATCGTGGCCCACAAGATGACGCCGGTGGCGCGCGCCCTGGTGCTCGACGAACAAGAGGAAGTGTTTCCCGAGCAGATCGTGGTCCACGACCGCACCTACGTCACCGACGAAGGCTGCTTCATGCCGGCCACCTGCGACAGCGTCACCACCGACAACTACGTCGAGTCCGACTTCGGCATCATCAAGACCACGACGCAGTCGCGCACGCAGTTCCGCTGGGTCGAGTGGGAGGGAGGCACGGCGCTCATGCAGCGCGCCTGGCTCACCGACGAGGCGGATGTCGACGGGGCTCTCGCAGGGCTCATCGACGTGAAGGAGCAGCTGTACGTCGGGGTGATCTTCGACTGGGGCGACGGCAAGGTGTGGCGCCTCGGCACCACCTGGGTGGCGGCGAAGGTCGGTGGGCAAGACTTCGAGGAGATGGCGGTGAACAACATGATCAACGCCATGGGCAACGAAGCCGAGCTGCTCGACCTCTACCTCGACTGATCGGGCGACGGGCGCGCGCCGGCGAGCCCTACTGCGGGGCAGCGACGACGGCTGCGCCGCCGCTCTGGATGGCTCGTGCTACGACCGCCGCGACGGCCGACTTGCGCTTCTCGAGCCGGAACGCCGTGGCGCCGACAAAGAAGGTGTCACCCTCCATGAGGGCGTGATGCTCGATGCGCTCGCCGTCGACGTGGGTGCCGTGCTCGGAGTCGAGATCTTGCAGGCGCAGGGTGTGGCCGATGCGCACGATGGACGCGTGGGCTCGCGAGATGTCGGAGTCCCACGCGATCTGGATGGCGTTGGAGCGGCCACGGCCGATGGTGGTGACCCCCACGGGCAGCTCGTAGGTGGCCTCCTGGCCCAGGGCGTCTTCCCACACCAGCACGGGGGTAGAGGCGACGGTGGCCTCGGGGCTGGCGATGGCGAGGGTGCCGGCGTTGCGCCCCAGGGTGTCGAGGACCATCTCGATGCCGCGGGCGGTGGACAGGTGCTCGAGGGGGATGCCGCGCTGCCGAGCGATGCGCACGACGACCGCATCGCGCCGAGGCATGGCGCCGGTGGCGAGCTCTTCGTAGGAGTGGTCGGAGTCGGAGGGGAGGCGGTTGCCGAGGGACTCGGCCATCGCCTTGGCGGCGGGGTATTCGTCGCCGACGGTGCGGGCTTCGTAGGCGGCCAGCCAGCCCGCCGCGTCGTCTTCCTCGAGGGCGAGCAGCGCCCGGATCTGGCGCTGCCGCGCCCCCTGGGGCTTGGGCGCCAGCCCCTCTTCGGCCCGCGCCGCCAGCAGCGCATGCCCGTAGGCTTGCTGCTGCAGGGCGAGGTCGGCGGTGCGCTGGGCGACCGTGGCCAGCAACGGCGACGAACGGCCGGAGCGCTCGGCGTCGAGCACCTCGCGCAGGAGGGGAATGGCCTCGTTGGGGCGCGTCTTGGCGGCGAACTGCGCGAGCCGGAGCCGGGCGAGGTTGAGCTGGCGGGTGTCGTGGGACTTCTTGAGGGCGTCGACTGCGTCGAGGCCGAGGTCCCAAGCCGCCTCCAGATCCGACCGCTGGTAGGCCAGGGCGGCGCGAACGCTCCACATCCGACCCATGAGGCCGGGATCCTCGAGGTCGCGGGCCAAAGGCTCGGCCTTGTCGGCGCACGACTCGGTGGCATCGAGGTCGGCGTCGCGCAGGCGGACCTCGGCGAGGCGCAGCCAGGCGAGGGCCTGCAGGGGCAGGTCGCGGTGGGTCTCGGCGATGCGGATCACCTTCTGCCAGGCACTGCCTGCGACCGCCCACCGGCTGTCGTGCTGGGCCAGACGGGCGGTAGCGGCCCACAGATCGGCCTGGGAGCGGCGGCCGTCCAGGCTTCGGTACAGCGGGTAGGCCTGGTCGAGGGCGACGCGCGCATGGTCGAAGCGGCCCGCGGCGTAGTGCACCTCCACCGACATCACCAGGCACGTGGCCTGGCCCTCGCGGGCGTCGAGGTGGCCCGAGGCCTCGGGGCCTTCCACCACCGGGATCAGCTCCTCAGCGAGGGTGTAGGCCTTGCGGGCTGCGCCGAGCAGATCGAGGGCACGCTCGCTGTCGGCCTCCTGCAGGGCAGCCTGGGCCAGCCCGCGCAGCGCATGCCCCGACACCAGCGGCGAGGCCAGGGTGTGGGCCGCCAGGAAGTGGGCGCGTGCGAGCTCGGTCTCACGACGCCGAAGGGCAGCGGAGCCTGCGGCGAAGTGCTTCCTGCTGGGGGCAGTGTCGGCCATGGGCGCCCAGATAACCGGCCAACCCCCTACAGGGTCTTGCCGTACCCCTACCTGCAACCGACCTTTGCCGATATCGAGCGGTCGGGTTGCGGCCTCAGCCAGCCCGGCGAGCGGCCTCCTCGGCCTGCCATCCGACCGACGGGCCAGCGATCACCCGGTTGCGACCGCTTTCCTTGGCTTCGTACAGGGCCTCGTCGGCGGTCTGGTACAGCCGGGTCACGACGGCATCGACATCGTGGGCTTTGCGGTAGGGGCCCTGGACGACGGCGACACCGAACGACATGGTCACCTTGCTCGGGCTGCCGTCGGGGGCCGTCAGCGAGATCGCCTCGATGGCCTTGCGGGCTCGGTCGGCCACGACCTGCGCCTGCGGCAGCGCGGTGTTGGGCAGCAGCAGCGCGAACTCCTCGCCGCCTGCCCGCGCGGCGGTGTCGACCGCTCTCACGCTGTCGGCGAGGGCGTTGGCCACCGCCTTGAGCACCACGTCACCGAAGACGTGGCCGTGGCGGTCGTTGAACTGCTTGAAGAAGTCGATGTCGCCGACGACCATGGCGACCGGGGAGCCGTCGCGGGCCGTGCGCAGCACCTCCTTGTTCGCCTCGGTGAACAGCACGCGGCGGTTGGGGAGCTGGGTCAGCACGTCGGTGCGCGACAGCCGCTCCAGCTCCTGGTTGCGCTTGTCGAGCTCTTCGGCGAGCTTCTGCTTCTCGGCGATGGTCTGCTCGAGCTTCGACACCAGGTCTTCGTACGACAGGTTCATGTCGACCAGCGAGCGGTTGGCCTCTTGCAGGATGTCGTCGAGGGTGGGCTGCTTGCCGACGCGGAAGCCCATCACCTGCGCGGAGGCAGCCACCTTCTCACCCAGGGCGTCGATGAGCTCGTCGGTGCGCTCGGTCGTGAAGTTCAGCTGGGACGCGAGCTGCTCGCGGGCCGTCTGTAGCGCCTGGCCGCGGTCGACGTTCTTGGCGAGCACCCGGCCGACGGTTCGGGCGAGGGCCACCAGGCGGCACCGAGCCTGCAGTGCGTGTGGCGCTCGGTCGGGGGCGTGGGCGAGGGCCATGGGGATGCCCAGCTCGCTGGGCAGGTTCCACTCGTCGGCGAGGCCGCGGGCCACGTCGGCCCGGCTGGCGCCGAAGGCAGCGCGCTCGGCCTCCAGGGTCTCGAGCCAGGGCTTGTCGATCCAGGCGGCGATCTGGGTGGCTCGGGAGGGGTCCTCCAGGACGAGGGCGAGCACGCCCAGCTCGAGGAGCAGGCCCGTGGTGAAGGCCTCGCTCGCGTCGGTCTCGGGGATCTCGGCAGCTAGGATCTCCGCGGCGACGGCCCGCTGGAGGCTGCCCTCCCAGAAGGTCTGCAGGTCGAAGTCGCCCAGCTGTTTGGCGGACACCACCGACTGCGCGGCATGGCAGACCGCCAGGTTGCGCAGCGTGCGGATGCCCAGGCGCATCGTGGCCATGCGCACGTTGGTGATCCGGCCGCGGCGGCCCTGGTAGCGCGGGGTGTTGACCACGCGGATGAGGGTGGCGGCGAACGACGGATCGGCCTGCACGGCCTTCGACATCGTCTCGAACGGCACGTCGGGGTTCTTCGCGGCATCGAGGATGGCAGCGAGGGCCCGGGGAGGGGACGGGAGCGTGGCAGTCATGGAGGGGTCTCCTACGAGGCCTTCATCGGCTCTCGCTAGGGCCCGTTTGAGGGGATTGCTGGCCGATCGTCTGAAACCGGCGTGACACTTCTGCTGGCCCACCCTTGACGAGGGCGGGCTGCGACACCATGTTGAAGGAGACAGGCGGCCCCACCCCGGGGGTCGACGGGTCACTCCTTCAGGGGGCGCAAGGGCTTCGACGGGGTCGTGGTAGGCACATAGCTGCGTGTCGAGGACGTGCGTTACCTCGTAAAACATCGTGCAAAACCAAGTAGTTGCCAATAACAACAACCACTTCGCTGCGCGGATGGCTGCTTAAGCATCCATTCCAGGCCTAACGGCCTCAGCTGTCCGGATGAAATGCTGTCAGGGGCTTCATCTGGGCATGTCTTGACCTGACTGGTCCTGAGGGGGGTGGCGACGCGCCTCCCAGGGGACGACGAAACAATCAAATTAGTCGTCGCCAACCCGCTTGCCGTGGTGCTCTGGGCACGGCCGGGCTGCTTTCCAGAGCTACACACGTAGAGGCTTTGGCTGAGCGACTGCGGACGCGGGTTCGACTCCCGCCGCCTCCACTCTCAAATTGCGGTTCCCGGCTTGCTTTCGGGCAGGCCGGGAACCCGGTATGGCCAGACTATGGCCATCCAGCAGGTTGGCGTAGCTGCGCGAGGCCTCCGGTGAGAGGTGCGCGTAGCGCATCGTCGTCTGGATGTCGGCGTGGCCAAGCTGCTGCTGGACGTAGACGAGGGGCGCTCCAGCCATCACGAGCTGGGACGCGAAGGAGTGCCGCATGTCATGCTGGCGGATGGTGCGGAGGCCAGCGGCTGCAGTGATGCGTGCCCAGGGGTGTTTGGACATGTTCCTTGTCAGGTGTTCTCCCGTGCGGGTCGAGAACACGAGCTCACCCTTCAGGTGGCGGTGCGCACTCAGGACCTCCACGGTTTCCCGCGTGAGATTCACGGTGCGCCCGCGTCCGCCCTTCGGTGTGCTGATGGTTCCGCGGTGGACGGAACGCTCGACGTAGGCACGGCCACCTTCCAGGTCGAGGTCACCCCAGCGTAGTTCGAAGAGCTCACCTAGCCGCAGACCCGTCCGGAAGCCCAGGAAGAACATTGCATGCCAGGCGGGCTCAAGGCTGCGGCAGGTCGTCAGCCAGAGAGCCGTCTGCCGAGCGTCGTAAAAGAGCAGGTTGCGAGGGGGCAGCGGCAGCCGCTTCACGCCTTTACAGGGATTCTCGCGCAGGTAGCCCCACGCGATGGCGTCGGTAAGCATCGAGCTCAGACACGCCAGGTTCTCGTTGACGGTCTTCGCGGCAATGGGCTGGTCCTTGTGAGGATGGGGACGTACCGCGTTCTCTGCCTTGAAGCGCTGCACGTCCACCTTTTGGATGTCAACGAGCTCACGGTCGCCGAAGAACGGAACCAGGTGCACCCGGCAGATGGAGTCGTTCCGGCGGTGCGTCGAGTGCTTCCAGTCGGGCTTCTTCAAAGCGAGCCAGCGTTTCGCGAACCCCGAAAACGCTGCGAGCGGCAATGGGCGCTCTGCTGGAGGAGCTGAGAGGGAGAGCTCCATCTTGGCGCGGACCCTGGCCTCGGCCCGTTCAGCCGCCTTCCTCGTCTTCACTCTCTTCCCAAGAGACAGCCGGAATCGACGGCGGCGCCCCGTCCGGGGATCTCGAAGTCGGAAGTCGGTGAACCAGACGTTGCCTTGCAGATACGGCATGCATGGACTCCTTCTCGCGGGCCGTCATCCAGGCTGCGAGGGTGCTCCTACGGAAGCGGAGCATGTTGTCGCCAAGGCGGACGTGCGGGATCTCACCTGCGTTGGCGAGGTTGTAGATGTGGCGCTGGCTGCAGCCAAGCATGGCAGCGGCGTCCTGCGCGGTGAGGATGTCGACATCCGTGGCCTGTTCGACTTGGGTGAAGTGCTGGACGAGGCCCTGCACGATGGAGACCAGGTCGAGGCTGCCGCTGGATTCGTACGTGAACTCCGCGTCGATGATGTCGTCCGTCTTCATGTAGACACCTTATCGTGATGCATGTATGGGTGTGATGTGGAGGGGGTGATGGCTGGTGCGGGACGACGTGAGTTCGGTGTGTGGCTTCGGGAACAGCGGGTCCAAGCCGGGCTCACGCAGGTGGAGCTTGCTGCGTTCCTGGGTCGGTCGGGCACGTGGCTCGGGCAAGTAGAGACGGGGCGTTCGGTCGCCATCGACAGGTCGATGGGGTCGGACCTCGACCGCGCGCTGGGTCTGCAGCCCGACACCGTGTTCGAGCAGCTCGTCCGGCTCACGTTCCCGGACGCCGCGGCGATGTACGATGAGCGCATCGCGGAGGCCACGGCGGGCACGGCGCTGCCGGAGACGGTGGCGAAGGTGACCGCGCTCATCGACGAGGTTGCCTCGTTGACGGACGATGGGGCGGCCCTGGCGGGGCTGGTGCGTCTTGTCGAGGTGGGTCGGGTGCGTGAGCCCATCGGAGGGGCCGGGATCTCGCCTAGGGAGGCGTTGTCACGACTGTTGGTCCACTTCGCGGGAATGGGCCGTTCAGCGCGAGAGAGGTTGGTGGTTTCCGCGTTCTTCGCCTCGTCTGCAATTGTCTCGGGTCTCTGGCAAAGGGACTCATAGGGAACCGGCATCATCCCCGACTCCGGAACTGCGTGAGGGCAGACGCCCAAGGGCGAGACAGGCCTCACCGAACTCGCCGATCGGAATGAGTGCTCGACTGCCATGGCGTCGAGAATGAGGCCCTTCCTGGTGACGGGTTTGACGGCCCTCACTTGCGTCCCCTTATCCCCGACGCCAGGAGCGTCCGCTCAAGAAGGTCCATCCACCCTTCCGCCAGCTCGAGGGAGCTCGTCGGGACCTTGTCCAACAGGTCTCCAAGCCGCAGCCACAAGTTGGCGCGGCGGAGATCCAGAGGACCCTTCGGGATGCGGAGGTTGTTGAGCCACTCTTGGTCCTCCTCGTTGGGCACGAAAGCTGGCACCATGATGTTGGGTTCTTTGACCTGCCACAGTCTCGGTGCTCCTCTGCCGAACTCGATCCTGGCCACGACTCTGCAAGCGCTGCACCACAGGTCAAGGACCTCCGGGGTCAGCTTTGCTGTGCCACTCTCCACGCGATGCACCCAGTTCTGCGGGCGCTCTACCAAGAACGCAAGGTCGCGCTGCGTGAGGTCACGCCCTTCCCGCATTTCCTTGAGTTGCGCTCGAATGTCGCTGTCAGTGTTCACGTTCCCCCCTCGACTCTTGAGTTGATATCAAAATACAGTTATGTGGTCAACTCCTGAGATTGATGGAGGGCTTGTGGGGTGGATGGCGGCCGCAAAGGAGGCGTTCAGCATCAGTGGAGTGGTCGACCGGCTTCCGGGCTTCGACCTCGACTTTAACCACGTCTCACCATGCCCTGCCTGCGCCGACGACTACCGAGGAGCCGGCGACGACAGAGGACCCGTGAGTGTGTACGAGAACGACACTCGCTGGCGCTGTCACCGACCAGACTGCGGCGCTGGCGGCAGCGTGGTCGACTTCATCTGCTGGGCCATCGCTGACATGGCCCCGAGAGAGGATCGCGATGCGGATCGGCAGACGCGGCAGTGGTTCGAGAGTACCCCTGCTGTAGTCGAAGGGTCGTCTGCGACCGCACCGCGGAGACCGGACCGACGCAACGAGCCGCGTCCCTCCCTGCCTAGAGGTGAGGTCGACGCCTTCTGGTCCTCGGCACGGAGTGTCGGACACCTGCCTCCTGCACACCCAGCTCTCCGCTTCCTGGACGGGCGCGGGTATGGACCAGCCGATATCCTCGATGAGCTTGAGGTTCTGCGCGTCCTCCCCGACTGCCGAGATGGGAGCGCCCCCAGCTGGTGGCCCTACCCGGCCCGGTACCAGCTGGTCGTTCGAGCGTTCCGGCCGAACGGCGACCTCTCCAGCATCCACGCGCGCTCCCACATCGAGCATGACGAGGACAAGAGCCGGTGGCCCCGGGGCTCCAGTGCATCAGGCCTGATCATGGCCGGGCGTTGGGGGCGAGACTTCCTGCGCAGCCCTGACAGCACCGAGGCCACCGAGGTCTGGATCATGGAGGGCCTGACAGACCTCGTCGATGCCGAACTCCATGTGGAGAGGCACGAGCTTGAGGTCGTAGTTCTGTCCTGCACCGCGGGAGGATTCCGAGCACTGGGTGAGGTGGACTGGCCAGAGGACTTTCGCTCCGGCGGCTGCAAAGTGGTGGCGCGAACGGACGCGGACGACAAGGGGCAGCTCTACCTGCA